>NZ_CP008887.1:1200000-1800000 GCF_000769655.1 Thermococcus eurythermalis
TTCTGAGCATAGGCCCGGCCGGTGAGAACCTCGTCAAGTTCGCGGCTATAATGAACGACGGCCACAGGGCGGCCGGTAGAGGTGGCGTCGGTGCAGTCATGGGAAGCAAGAACCTCAAGGCTATAGTCGTCGAGGGAAGCAAGAGCGTCCCGATAGCCGACAGGCAGAAGTTCATGCTCACCATCAGGGAGAAGATAAACAAGCTCAAGAACGACCCCACCGCCGGAGGAGGCCTTCCGAAGTACGGAACAGCTGTCCTCGTCAATATCATCAATGAAAACGGCCTCTACCCGACCAGGAACTTCCAGACCGGCGTCTTTGAGCACGCCTACGAGCAGAGCGGTGAGGCGATGGCCAAGAAGTACCTCATAAGGAACCAGCCGTGCTACGCCTGTCCGATAGGCTGTGGGAGGGTCAACAGGCTCCCGACCGTTGGCGTCACTGAGGGGCCTGAGTACGAGAGCATCTGGGCGCTTGGTGCCAACCTCGGCATAAACGACCTCGCGAGCATTATCGAGGCCAACCACCAGTGTGATGAGTTCGGTCTCGACACAATCTCGACCGGCGGAACCCTGGCCGCTGCGATGGAGCTCTACGAGAAGGGCTACCTCACCGACGACGAGCTCGGCGACGCTCCGCCCTTCAGGTGGGGCAACACAGAGGTTCTCCACTACTACATCGAGAAGATAGCCAAGAGGGAAGGCCTTGGAGACAAGCTCGCTGAAGGAAGCTACCGCTTCGCCGAGATGTACGGCCACCCCGAATTCTCAATGAGCGTCAAGAAGCTTGAACTTCCGGCCTACGACCCGAGGGGTGCCGAGGGGCACGGCCTCGGTTACGCCACCAACAACCGCGGTGGATGCCACATTAAGAACTACATGATAAGCCCCGAAATCCTCGGCTACCCATACAAGATGGACCCGCACGACATCGGCGACGACAAGATCAAGATGCTCATAGTCTTCCAGGACCTCACTGCCATCATTGACGCCGCGGGACTCTGTGTCTTCACGACCTTCGGCCTCGGTGCGGACGACTACCGCGACCTCCTCAACGCGGCCCTTGGCTGGGACTTCACCACCGAGGACTACCTGAAGATAGGCGAGCGCATCTGGAACGCCGAGAGGATATTCAACCTCAAGGCCGGCCTCGACCCGGCGAGGGACGACAGCCTGCCCAAGCGCTTCCTCGAAGAGCCGATGCCAGAGGGCCCGAACAAGGGCCACGTCGTCAGGCTCAAGGAGATGCTCCCGCGCTACTACAAGCTCCGCGGCTGGACCGAGGACGGGAGGGTTCCAAAGGAGAAGGCGGAAGAGCTCGGAATTGCCGAGTTCCTTTGACACTTTTCTACCCATTTTTGCCCAGCAACTTTTTAATAGCCTCTCGCCCATGAGCCTGTTTAAGGTGATCATATGGTAAAGGTCAAGGTGTTTGCGACGCTCATCGACATCGTTGGAAAACGCATGCTTGAAGTCACCGGTGTTAGAACCGTGCGAGAACTTCTGGACGAGCTCGATAAGCGCTTCCCCGGCTTCAAGAAGGAGCTTGAGCGAGGCTTCATTATCCTCGTGAACGGGAAAAATATAGAGCACCTCCAGGGTCTTGAGACCCCAATAAGCGATGACGACACGGTCAGCATTTTCCCGCCGGCAGGTGGTGGTTAAAGTGGCCAAGGAAGTCGGCAAGGAGTACACATTTAGCCTCTGGGACGGAAAAGTCATAGTCAGGCCGAAGCTTGATATGAAGTACCTCTACATCGAAATAACCAGCAGGTGCAACCTCAAGTGCGAGATGTGCTTCAAGCAGTACTGGGAGGACGAAGAGGGTGACATGGACTGGGAGCTCTTTCTCAAGATACTCGACGATGCAGAGGAGTTCCCCAACCTGAAGATGATTTACTTCGGTGGAATAGGAGAGCCCTCCGTCCACCCGCGCTTCATGGACATGGTCAGAGAAGTCAAGAGGCGCGGCTTTGCGCTGGGAATGAGCACCAACGGGACGCTCCTCACGGACGATATGCTGGGGGAGTTTGCGAAGCTTGGGGTTGACCTCGTATATTTTTCCATGGACACTGTTCCGACGGCACAGAACGCCATAACCCTCGGCCACATCGCCGCGGCGGTCACAGCGGATAAAATCAGGAAGCTTGTAAAGTACAGGGAAGAATACGGGACGCACAGGCCGAGCATTGGAGTCGAAGTCGTTGTCACGAAAGAGAACTACAGGGAGCTTCCTGAGCTCGCCCGTTATCTCCTCGACCTCGGCGTTGATTCCATGCTTGTATCAAACCTTCTGCCACTAACAGAGGAACAGACAAAGGACATAGTCTACGACGGGAGCGTTGACATGAAGCCCATACTTGAGGAGCTTTATAAGGTAGCCCACAACGGGCTTTACATAAAGCTCCCCTACTTTGAACTGAAGACGGAGAGGCAGTGCGAGTTCGATGAAAACAACGTTGCAGTGGTCAGATGGGACGGTGAGGTTGCCCCCTGCTACCGCTTCCTTCACAGCTACTACGAGTACATCTTTGGAAGAAAGAAGAAGGTGAACGCCTACTCCTTCGGAAACGTCAGGGAAAAGAGCCTTGCGGAAATCTGGACGAGTGAAAAGTACACCTGGTTCCGCTTTACGATGAAGAACTACATGTACCCGTCCTGTACAGACTGCCCTCTTGTTGATGCCTGCGACTTCGTTAAAACGAGCGACGTAGACTGCTGGGGCAACGAGCCGAGCTGTGCCGACTGCCTCTGGGCCAGGAGAATCGTCCAGTGTCCCATCCCACAGCACAACTTTGGGAAGTTCTATTAGCAAAAAGCTTAAAAACCCTCCCAGGCTCATATAAGTCGGGCGTTGGAGTGCCGCGGTAGCCTAGCCTGGTAGGGCGCCGGCCTGCTAAGCCGGTGGGCGGTGCCCACCGGGGTTCAAATCCCCGCCGCGGCGCCATTAACTTCTCTTGGGTCAATGCCGGGATAGCCTAGAGGCGAGGCGAGGGACTGCAGATCCCTTTCACCCGGGTTCAAATCCCGGTCCCGGCTCCAAACCTTTTTGGCATTCTGTTCCTTCTGGGTGGTTCACTGTGTTCTGCTTGGGTTCTCGAAATCTTTATAAGGTTCTACTGTGCACATTCTCATGATTTCAATCCTCCGTTGTAGCAGGGGTGATACTTTGAGATTTTCAATACGACTAACATCCCAAAGTGAGCCGTTTAAAGTCCCGTTCAATCATCTCCACTACCTCCAGGGGTTGGTTTACAGGAGAATACAGCGTATCAACCCGGAGCTCAGCCTCAAGCTCCACAATCCTAAGATTCCAAAGTTTTTCACGTTCTCCCTGTTCATGGCCGAAAAGAGAGAATTTCTCGACGGCAGGCCGTATTTTCATGGCTACAATGGGGCATACTTCTACTTCTCCACGGCCGTCCCTGAAATCGCGGAGGCGTTCATTGGAGGGCTTCTCCAGGAACCTCTGGTCGAGCTGTGGGGCGAGAGGTTCTTCGTCAAGGAAGTGAAAGCGGTTCCAGAGCCAAAGACCTTGAGCGGCAGAAAGCTGGTGACCCTCTCCCCCGTTGCGGTTACGACTCTAAAAATGCAGTTTGGAAAGCTAAAACGCTACGACCTTGGCCCAACTGAGCCCGAGTTCTATGACAACCTCCGCGAAAACCTGCTTGAGAAGTATGTGGCCCTTTACGGGAAAGAGCCTGAGGAGAAAGATATCGAGCTGGACGTTATCCTCGCCAAGCCCAAGAGGCTTGAGGTGAAGCCGGGTATTTACCAGAGGGCGTGGCACTTGGTCTTCAGAGCGAGGGGAAGTGAAGAGCTCCTCCGCGTCGGCTATCAGGTCGGCTTCGGCGAGAAGAACTCGATAGGGTTCGGGATGGTGAAGGTTGATGGGAGGAGAAGAACTTAGGTTCACTGGAAACTGGTTTATAGATGCCGGCATTTTAGGCTTTGTTAATTTAATGGAGGAAGTTTACGGCTGGGATTTGGAATGGCTCCAGAGACGCATTAAGGAGGAGCCAGAGAAGATTTATTATGGATATTTTCCGCTGGCTTATCTGTTCCATCATTCCGTATATCATCAATATATCAAGAATGTTCAAGATTTGAACTCCAAGATATTTGAGGTTAGAAAGAAGCTCAGTGAACTCGAGAACTCCCTCAATACATTAAACAAGGAACTTTCAAAAAGTTCTGGAAGAGAAGGGAAAAAGTTGAGAAAGAGAATTGAAAAAAGCGAGAGAAAGATTGAATCCTTGAGAGCTGAAATGGAGGAGCTCTTCAAAAAAATTGATTGGGAAAAGCAAGCCCTGGCTACAGAACGGAAAAAGCTCCAAGAGGCATCGGACGGTCTTGTTGATGAAATACTCACGGATTCAAAAAACAACTTTGAAAACGTTAAAACACTTCTCGTACAAGTAATTGGAAACTATAAGCTCCAGATACCCAAGGACCACAGGAACTTCTTTCTCTACAATCCCAAGAAAGAACCAGTTCTCGCTTTTCAGTATCTGTTTTGGCTTCTTAAGATGGATTACGGAAAGCTGAAGGAAATCAAGGGTGGAAAATCCCCAACTTACGAGAGAATTCCCGATTCCACAATAAATCCTTTCCTTTACTCCCCTGTGGAATTCCCCAACGTGAGCTACACGAGACCCTTGACTACAGAGCAGATAACAAAAATGCTCCCTGCAGGGATACCCGCGTATATTATTTTCTTGTCCTTCTTCAACGCCTTCCAAAGAATTCCGGGGAGTTACATAATGGTTTATGTCCCTGAACTCCAGAGCTGTTATGCAATAAACAAGAGGTTAAAGGTTCGTATTCAAAGTTCTAATGGCAATGCTGGACTCTTCAAACTAACCTGGTCTGCGATAATAGATGAGATTGTGGAGACAAAGGCGAGGTTTTCCCTTGAGAACCTGTACATTATTGAGTTTGAAAACATCGAGAACCAGAAGCTCAAGGGCGTTGAATACATTGGCATCCCAAAGCTTCATGCCTCGATAATCCTCGACGACAAGATACGAGACGCTCTAAACACTTCATTACCGACAGGTGACTCAAACATCTGGCTTCTCGGTGAGTTCATAAAGCAGAAGCCCCTCTACCCGCTGATTTCGAAACACATCTGGAATGTCGTGAGGAAAAACAGTTCTCCTAAATGGAGAACCAGCCTCTATGCTCTCGCCGTTGATGCGAAGTTGAGGAGCGAAGGGAACTCAGGTCTGTTTGGCCGGGCTTTCCTTGACCGTCCAAAGAGAGCGGCTGTCGAGGTTAAGGACTTCCACAGGGATATGAACGGCGTTGCCATGACAATCAAAGAGCTTTCGCCTGAAATCGGCGGGAAGAACCTGATTCACCCTCTATTCTCAGCACTGAGAAGGCACAACAGAGACGCCTTTGTCAATACACTCCTCAAGGCACTTCTCCAGGCTAAAAGCAGAGACAAAGTAGCCATAATTAACTCCTACCTCTTTAGGCGTGTTTTGAACAACGATTCCTCCTGGGAGGATTTTGCCCTTGCCCTCGTTATAGGTCTTGTTGGAGGCGGTGGAGATGCAAGTTCAGGACAGGACATTGTGGAAGATTAAAAGCCTTAGTAGAGAAGTTCTCGGCGGGGCCGGTTCCGAAAACTACCGGCAGAAGCTCGTTTTCGATCTACTCAACGCCGTCAAGGCAAACGACCAGAACAGGTTTCTATGGGTCCTCTTAAGAGCAATCAACGCCCACTCCAAGGACAATCCAAAGGCCAGAGAGCTTTCTTCCGTGCTCATGGAGGTCTTTCCTTCTTCGGAGTCTGACTTTGAAAAGGTTGCCTACTCCGTAATACTTGGGATAATGGCCGGGGGTGAAAGCTGATGGGCAGGTTTTTGGTTATGGACGTGGTCTTTTATGGAAGTTCCCTCAACTACGACCAGGGGAGCGGCAACTATCAGGAGCTGAAGAAGATAACCCGCTGGGACGGGAGGCAGTACACACTGGTTAGTCGCTATGCGCTCAGGTACAGTCTCCTCGAAACCGGAAGGAAACTCGGTCTGTGGGAAGTTGCCGAAGGCGAGAAGCTCCACCGTGCCGGAAGTGGTGACAACACAGTGATACAGCCCGCGACGGACCTTCTCCTCACGGGAGAGATACTCCTCTACCCCGAGTTTGACCTATTTGGGTACCTCATAACCTCCACGACACCGCAGAACTTCAGGAGCGCTCCGGCGAAGTTAAGCCACGCGGTTTCGATGACGCCCTTCAACTACGACGCCCTCTTCAACGCCAATCTCGGCATGGCCAACAGAATGAGAAAGGTTCACGGTGAGATGAAGCCAAACCCTTTCACCGCGGAAGAGCACGAGACGTTCTACCTGTACTCACTCGTCGTTGATGTCGATGAGGTCGGCACCATTGACGTTTTTGTAACCCTTGGTAGTGAGGTTACCCTTGGGAGAGACGAGAAGAACAAGGAGATAAAGATGAAAATCGAGGACGTTATCAATGAGAACGGCAGGACCAAGTTTATTCTCAAAAACAAAAAGGAGACACGGGAACTGCTTCAGAGCGAAAAGGTTGAGCTTGAGTCCTTTGAGAGAATCAACAACAAACTCGTTCACATCAGATACTCTCTATCCCCAGAGGAAAAGAAAAAGCGCGTGGAGAGACTCGTTAGGGGGCTATTAAGCTTAAAGCGCTCAATCAAGGGCAGGGAGGAAGACCTTAGGCCGAGACTCCTCGTTCTCGGAATTTACAATGACGCATCTTACCAGACGTTCAAGGACAGGATTCAGCTTATCGACGAGTACAGCGAGGAGGAATACGATGAAATCGAGGAACGAGAGGAGGACGGGAAGAAGGTCGTCAGGATAAAGCACGTTGTCTCAAAGAGCAGGAAGCCAATATTCCAGATGACGGGCCTTTCAGGGGACATCGACGTGGCCGAGCTCAACGAGTCTGCCGTTCTATCTGCCGTTGAAAAGCTCTTCCAAGGGAAGAGGCTCTCAGAGGTGAAGATCTTCAAAGACCCGAGCGTAGAAGTGAGGCTCAAGTGATGGCTATGGCCAAGAGAACTCTCCTTATTGAGCTGTTTCAGCCCTTCGCCCAGTACCGCAATCCTTTCACCTTTTACTACGCTCAGACCTATCCATTACCACCAAAGTCCACCATAATCGGCATGCTCCAGAACGCGCTCAACGACTGGTACGGCAACGACAGGGGAGTGGAAGAATGGTGGAACCTCAGAGTCAGCGTCCACGGGGGCTTTGAAAGCGTTTTCTGGAACTACCAGCAACTGATAAAGGCCACCAAGACTGGAATATCCCTCGTTCGCTTCAGGGGCAAGCCTGCCCTCTGGAACCAAAACTTACCTCTTTACGGTTTCCCCATGACCTCTCAAAGAAGTCCGGTTCTCCAACAGGAGCTCTTCAACGGCTGGCTCTACATCCTGCTTAGAGGGGACGGGGACTTTCTCCATGAAATTAAAGCGTCGCTTGAGAAGCCTGAAAAAGTTCTGTCACTCGGAAGGAGTGAGGATGTTATCTTCCTGAGAAGAGTTGAGTTCGTTAATGGAAAGGAAAAGATGGCGCGGGAGATAGCGATTAAATACCCGACCTACGTTGACGTGCCAGTTGAAATGCTGAGGAAAAAAGAGTACCCCACATACTCAATCCCTATCAGGGTGGTCTTCAAAAACAAAGGAAAGCCCGTGAAGCACAAGGCAGAGATAGGCACTGAAACTTTTAGGGATGTTGAGTTCAAGTCAGTGGTCTATGTTGGTGCCTGGACGTTCTTGAAATTCGAGGATAAAGTAAAGTTCGAAGAGTATTCCTTTGATGGGGTCCTCCTTAAAGTGGTTGCAGATAAAAAGGCGAGCGGGTGGTTGTGATGCCTCAGACGAGTATTGATGAATTTCTCAAAGAAGGTAACGACACCAAGAAGGTTCCGCTGTTGTCCCTTCTCAGGGCGAAGAGTGGTGAAGGCGACGTTCTGCTCATCGATCACGTAAAATCTGCTCTGAAGAGATGCGTTGAACTTTATGAGTTCATTGAGAACCTGAACGGAACGGTGACCTATCCGGCCCTCAGGAACCCGGAGGAGCGTTTTAAACTCTTCAAGAGCCTTGCGAAGGCAATAATCATTCACGATCTTGGCAAAATAAGCCTCGACTTCCAGAGGAAGCTTTATGGAAAGGGGGAATTTCCCGCGGAACTAACCCAACTCCTAAAAGGGAGTGGAGGAATAAATGCTCGCCATGAAATTCTGTCGGTTCTCTGGAGCGCTGGGTTAATTGGAGATTCCATTTGGGACAAGAAAATCAGAACGGCGGTTCTGCTTCACCACTACAACGAGTTCTTCTCTGATGATAAGGACTTCTCCCACATAGTGGAGCTTTATCCCGATGACGTCGAGAAGTACTTGGGTTTTTTGGTCTCGAAGAGAAGGGAGCTCGAAAGATTTCTCAAGGACTATCTCATGACCATAAAGAGTGAGTTTAGAGAGCGCTTCATACAGGAAGCCGTGGCCGAGATTAACGTGAATTTCTCAAGGGTAAGGATGCTAAAAGAAAAGGTTGAAACCTGGGACGACGATTTGTCAGAGGACGTTCCTCTTTACACTCCTACGGGGCTTGATGTTGATTTTCTTGTATTCCTTGGCATGCTTAGGAGATGTGACTATTCCTCAAGTGGAGACTTCAAAATCGAGGGCTCGCTCAATCTCTCGGAAGTTTTTGACGATGTTGATGAAAGGATAAGGAGAAGAATTGCTGAAAAGCTGAGGAACCAGAAAGCCAACTTTGGAAGGCTCTGGCAGGAGGAGCTGTTGTCAGAACGGGATTCTGACTACCTCGTCGTCGTTGCCCCCACAGGTTCAGGAAAGACCGAACTGGCCATCTTCTGGTCGCGGAGGAGGGGTAAGCTAATATACACGCTTCCGCTCAGAGTGGCCTTAAACGACCTCTACAGGCGACTGTCAGAGGAGTACTTTGATGGGGAGCACGTTGGTTTATTGCATTCAACCGCTTTCATGGAGTACGTGGAAGGCTCTGGAAGCGACATCGAGGTCGAGAAAAAGGTGAACTCGGCAGGACTTTTGGCGATGCCAGTAATGTTATCAACACCTGACCAAGTTTTCCTCACCGGTCTCAACTACTACGGCTCGGACAAGGTTATTTCGGTTTACCCAGAATCGGCGATAGTCGTTGATGAGGTTCAGGCCTACACTCCAGAGATGGCCGCTGTCTTCCTGAAAACTCTCCGACTTATAAAAGAGGCCGGCGGAAAGGTGCTCGTGATTACCGCAACACTGCCACCCCATATCGAGGATTTCCTCAGAAAGGATGGGTTTGAAATTGTTGATGTTCTTGAGGAGTCAAGGAAGCACGGACTTGACGTCAAGAACCTTCACCTGAAACGGCATCACGTAAAGCTCGTAGAAGGAAATCTTTTCAGGTACACCGATGAAGGGCCTGAATTCGAAGGCCTTGAAAAAGTCCTTTCAGCGATTGAGGAGTTCGAAGGACGTGGCTTTAGGAGCGTCATGGTGGTTCTCAACAACGTAAAGAAGGCAATTGAGGCTTACAAACGCATTTCGGAGCTGGTTGGTAGCTGGGATGTTTACCTCCTCCACTCACGCCTGCCCGAGAAAAAGAAGGCAGAGGTTGTCCTCGAAGTTAAGTCCAGTCTTGAAAAAGGCAGGAATGTTGTTCTCATAGCAACTCAGGTCGTTGAGGCCTCGGTGGACCTTGACTTTGACGCCATGATAACCGAGATCTCTCCAATCGACAGCCAAGTTCAGAGGTGGGGCAGGGTTTACAGGAACAGGGAAACGGATTACGAAGGTGTCCCCAACATCATCGTGTTCTCTGGCATTGATAGGGGAACAAGGGCAGTGTACGGAGGGGGAATTAGTGATGAGGTGCTTCAGAAGACTGCAGAAGTCATCGACTCACTTGAAGGAAGACCCCTCAACTATGAAGACGAAAGGAACGCCATAAAGGACGTCTATCGGGGCAAAATCCTTGAAGCGTACATGGGGCGGATTGAAGAACTCTTGGCAAAGCTCGACTACTTCACCCTCGAAAAGAAGAGCGAAGCCCAGCGCGTTTTCCGCCAGATGGGTGGAATGTATTTCGTTGTGCCCGCGCTGATGGTGGAATACGGTTACACCGAAACCGTGAGGGAGTTCGGGGAGTTGCTGAGCGACCCTAAGAATTTCAAACTGGGCTGGAGTGATATTACGCAGAAGCTCTCTCAGGAACTCGGGCGCGAGGTTGGCAAATGGGAACTCAGGAAGATACTCCAGGAGTTTTCAGTTAACGTGCCTATCTGGTTTGTTCTCAAGGATGGGAATCTTCAGCATGCTCTACACAACACGTTCAAGGGCTACCCAGTGATTGTAACGTGGGGCAAAGACAAGGCGGAGAAGCTCTGGAAGTTTGGAGTTGATGAGGTTGTTAATAGGGACCTCGATGAGTCGGGGGACATTCTATGAGTTATGACCCAAACTGCAATAATGAAAACTGTAACGCCAATAGAGCAGAATACCCCCTAACCGACCTCCTCATCACCGGCACCGAAATCAACTACCTCTTCATCTGCCCGACTAAGCTCTGGTACTTCGCCAAGGGCATCACGATGGAGCAGGAAAACGAGTGGGTTGACCTCGGCAGGTTTCTCCACGAGCAGCGCTACGCCAACGAGGAGAAGGAAGTCCTCGTCGGAAGCATAAAGATTGACTTCATTCGGCGGGGCGACGTCATAGAAGTCCACGAGGTCAAGCTGAGCAAAAGCATGGAGAAGGCCCACGAAATGCAGGCGCTCTACTACCTTTACTACCTCAAAAAGCTCGGCATCAAGGCGAGGGCCGTTCTCCACTACCCGAAGCTCAACGAAACAAAGGAGGTAACTCTCGACGGAAGGGAGGGTGAAATCGAGAAGGCGATAAAAGAGGTTGAGCGAATTAAATCTCTCCCGGCTCCACCGAAGCCCGTTAAATTAAAGAAGTGCCTCAAATGCGCCTACTACGAACTCTGCTGGGTTTGAGGTGGTCACATGAGGAAGCGCTCCCTGACCCTGCTCTCTGACGGAACGCTTTTCAGGAGGGAGAACACGCTCTACTTCGAGAACGAACTTGGGAGGAGGCCACTGGCTGTTGAGGGAATTTACGACATCTACGTCTATGGTCACGTGACGATAACCTCCCAGGCGCTCCACTTTTTGGCTCAGAAGGGGATAGCGGTTCACTTCTTCAACCACTACGGCCACTACGACGGCAGTTTTTACCCGAGGGAGAGCCTTAACTCGGGAGATTTGGTCATCAGGCAGGCGGAGCACTACCTTGACGGGGAAAAGCGCCTTAGGCTAGCGAGGCTCTTCGTCAGGGGGAGCGCGCTCAACATGGAGCGTAACTTAAAGCGCTGGAAAGTTAATGATGGCTTCTCTGAGGAGCTGAGGGAACTCCTGGAGAAACTTGAGGGGGCGCGGAAGATAACCGAGGTCATGAACGTCGAGGCAAGGATTAGAGAGGCCTATTACTCGAGGTGGGACGGCCACCTTCCCGAGGGCTTCAAGATAGTTAAGCGCACTCGCAGGCCGCCGGAGAACGAGATGAACGCGCTGATAAGCTTTCTGAATTCGAGGCTTTACGCGACCATTGTGAGCGAGCTCTACAACACCCAGCTTGTCCCTACCGTCAGCTACCTTCACGAGCCCGGGGAAAGGAGATTCTCCCTTGCCCTCGACCTGAGCGAGATTTTCAAGCCGATTGTAGCGGACAGGCTCGCGACGAGGCTCGTAACCAAGAGAATGCTCTCAAAGGGGCACTTCAGAGAGGAGCTCAAAGGTGTCCTCCTGACGAAGGAGGGAATGAAGAAGGTCCTTTCCGAGTACGAGAAGGAGCTGTCCAAAAGCGTAAGGCATCCGGAATTAAAGAAGAACGTGACAAAAAAGAGGCTCATTCGCCTTGAGGCCTACAAGCTCATCAAGCACCTCATTGGGGTGAAGGAGTACGAACCGCTGGTGGCTTGGTTCTGAGGTGTTCAGCTATGGCTAAACACGCTCGGGACCTGTTTGGAGACTATACAAAAACACCCCCAAGCGGAAACGTCCACGTATTCTACCCACTGGTTCCATTTTATGTTTAGCTTTTTCTAAACAATCTGTTGTTCCTACTAAACGATTCTAATCGTAAAACTTATATGTAGATGTGTGCTACTATTATCGAGGTGATCCAATGTCCGAATACGAAGGAATAGTAAAAATGCTGAGGTTCTTCGTACAAATGAAGAACTTCGGCTATGTGGACAGGATTGGAAACGCCCTAAATCCTGAACCTGTGGAAGTAACGCTCCACGAGGCCCTGAGGGCCTTCAGGTCAGTACGCGAAAGCGCCCCCGTTGACGAAAGTGGAAGAAGGTACGTGGAGAAGGACGGGAAGAAGATTCCGGTTCCAGGCATACCCACTGAGGAAGAGATTAAGGCTTTTCTCGACGATGTACGCTCCGATATTGGCGTTGCAAAGCGTGTTGCAACCCTTGCCCTTGCGTATCCCTCAAAAAATGAGTCTGGAGGGGATGAGTGATGTTTTTGAGCGTTGGTGTTAGGTTTGAGGCGAACGTCGAGGCTTTGAACATGGTTGAAACGGCCGGAAACTACAGCAAGCACAGGCGCGTTCCCTACCTCGTTGAGGAGGACGGCAGGCTCAAGACAGTCTACGTTCCGGCGCTGAGCGGTGAGAGCCTCGCCCATGCCTACCAGGAGCACCTCGTTAGGGAAGCTCTCGGCCTGGGCCTGCCAGTCTGCGACGACTGCAGGAGGGACGAGTTCTACAAGTCCATGAACAAGGTTCACCTCAAGAAGAAGGTCAACCCGATTCCCGACGACCCGAGGGATATTGAAATTGCCATAGTAAGGTCCTGTGTTGTTGAAGACGTTGGCGGTTTCCTCTACGCGGAGAAGCCACCGGTCAGAAGGAGCTCAGCCTTTCAGGTCAGCTACGCCCTGCCCGTCAAGTCTGTTGCCCTCTTCGCGACTTCAGAACCCCAGCTCCACGCGAGGCACGCCCAGATGGACTCCTCAAGCAAGAAGGGCAACGCCTCTGAGCAGATGATATACTACGTGGAGACCGGCACTGCTCTCTACGGCTTCACGTTTAACCTCGACCTCGATGCCATAGGTGTGAGCGCCATAACCTCGGAGCCGATTCTCGACGAGGACGAGATAAAGACCAGGCGTGAGGCCGCCTTGAGGGCTCTCTTCAGGATGCTCTCCTCCGCGCAGTTCGGAGCAAAGCTCTCCCGCTTTTTCCCGGTGGGAGGCATAACCGAGGTGGCAGTAGCCGTCACAGAACACCCGTTTGTCGTCACATCCCCGATTTACGACGATTACATTGCCAGAACGGAGAGAAGGCTAAAAGTTCTTGAGGGCCTTGGAGAGAATTACCTCTTCGCCGTCGCGACTGGAGAGAAGGTTCCGGAGGAAGCCCTGAAGGAGGCGATGGACTACCTCAGGGAGCAGGGAGCGTTCTGAGGTGGTTCCCTTGACTTTCTTTTTAAAGGTCATGATGAGACCAACGGGAATAGTGGCCCTCCGCGCCCTGCCGCAGAGCAAGATGAGAACGGCACTTCGCTACGTTCCCCCGACGACGCTTATTGGGGCGATATCCTATCCACTCCACCACCTCTCAGGAAACAGGGCCGAGACTGTATATGACAGGAAAACGGTCAAAAGCACCGCAGACGGGATTAGGAACCTGTTCGAGTGGGTGACCATTAAAACCATTGGGAAGCCAAGACTATACGGAGCACTGCTGAAGATTAACAAAACACACAGGGGCGAGCTCCAAACGGCCGTCACATCATTTCCCTTCGCGGTGATGTACGGTTCAGGGGACTCCACAATAACTGCGGTCTACCTCGTGAACGGGGAGGAGCTCTCCAAAGGGCCTTATACGATGAAAGACCTCGAAAGGGCGGCGTGGGGAATAACAAGGCTTGGTTCAAGGGAGTCAGTGGTCAGCGTTGAGAACGTTGAGACGGGTAAAGCCGAGATATCCGAAGCTTCCAGTGCTGAGACATCATACGCGTTCCCCTTCAAGGGATTCGAAGTGCAGGGCAGGGGCACACTGCAGTCTGTAGTGGACTGGCGCTCAGGGATTGGTGACTATTCCAGCGCGAAGCGCATCGTGATGTTCTACCCTGAGGATACTGTCAAGGTAAGAGGAGAGCTGAGAACCGCTACCGTAGGGGGTGAGACCCTTGTCCTCGCTCCTTGAGGCGATTGCAAATTACCCCTACGAGGGCCTGACAAGGGAACTCCTTTCCCTCGGGATGTCATGGGTAGTTATAAATACCGGAACCCTTGAACCGGACGCGAACGAGCTGGCGGATTCCCTTGAAGGCGCCCTCCGTTCACTCGGCGATAGGGCTAAGGCGCACACTTCCAAGATGGGCCGGAACGACGGGAGCTCCTTCGATAAGGTTCTCAAGGTCTGGTTCAACAGGAGCGCTCCCGAAACCTATGGGGAGCTTTTCGAGCTGGTCGTCACTGAAACAGTTAAACTCCTCAGGAAGGGACTCCTCGACCCCAGAGCCTCTCTAACGTCCGTTAGAGTTGATAAGAACGGGACATATCTTGGCGTTGAGTTTGATGGCCAAACATGGAAACAGCCCGGAAAGAAACCAAAAGCGGAATATTACGCGATACTGCCTGCAATAATCAAGCAACCAGAATACTACGAGCGTCAGAGCGGTTTTCTCATCCCAACTACAGGTCAGAAAGCACAGATACGTCTTGACCCGCTGTGGTTCTCTTTCGTTGCCTTGGGGTTCTTTACGGGTTTTGCAGGCTTTGTCGGCGGCAGGTATTACCTGATAACAAAGCCAGGGATAGAAGGGTTCTGGCCGTATGAGGTTGAGGACATAGTTGTTCAGGGATTGTTACCGATAACGGAGGCAGGAATCCGCGGGAGGCTTTCGCTGAGCACGGAGGAGCTCTACGAGATGAAGCTTGCAATGAAGCTTGCCGAGGAAAACAGGGACGTTCCCGAGGAGGCTTACCCCGTTGTCCTCCACGTGATTAGCCTTGAGGGGCAGGTGTACACAGAACTCAAAACGGTCCAGCTTGACCTCTCAGGCCTTAGTAGATACCTGAATTCCTACGTGGGGCGCATCAAGGCCCTTAGCACGGGGGGAGTTCCCCTAACCGTGGAGCTGAAGGAAGGAAAGGCCACGGTTCACAAATATCCCCTGTGGGCCCTCGTTGACGTTGCCGAGAAGGAGTTGAGCAGGCGGGTAACTGGTGACGGGGAGATGCTCGCTTACATCTTCGTCAAAGACCTTTATCGTGCCATCAACAGCGGGAACAAAAGGCTCATTGAGGACTCCCTGTTCAGACTATTCCGCCAGGGCAGGGCTTTGCTTGAAGGAAATGCGAGGGCAAGCGGCGAGCTAAGGAAAGTTCTGAGGGCGTTCATGTGGAAACCCCACATGGAGGTGCTCCTGTGAGGCCCTATGAAGAAGCCCTCAAAAGGCTCGCAGATGTCAAGGGCTTTATGCCCGAGAGGAGGCCCCTCCTTGAGGAGGCGTTTAGCTTTTTGACCTCCTCCCCAAAGCCGTTTCTCATTCTGAACGCTCCCACGGGTTACGGCAAAACCCTCCTCAGCTACGCCCTCGCGCTTCACTCCCTAAATGATGCCTCTCTCTTTGACAGGGTCATCCACGTCCTCCCCATGAGGTCAATTATTGAGGACGTTCAGAGAACGGCCGAGGAGGCCTTCGGTTTTTCAAGGACGAAGATGATGGGGTCGAGCGGCGAGTTCATGCACCTCTTTCCCCTGAACATCACAACCGCCGACACGTTCACGTGGGACTTACTGAAGCTCAACACAAAGAGAAGGCACCTCGTGAAGGCGGGAAGGGAGTTCGGCTACGACTACCTCACCCAGGCTTCGATTTTAACGTCTCTCGTTGTCTTTGATGAGGCCCACTTTCTGCTGGAAGATGAATCCATGGCGACGGCATTCAGCTCGGTTGTTGAGTTTCTGACCTCTCAGGGAGTTCCAATCGTCGTGATGACCGCCACTCTTTCCAGTGGCCACGTTGAGTTCTTTGAAAAGCATGCGAGAAAAAACGGCTACGAGTTTGAAGTGCTCAAACCCGATGAAAACGACCCCTTCATAAGGAGGGAACTCCAGAAGGACATCTCGATGACGTTTGGTAATGGCAACCCGCTTGAGTTCGTTGAACCCGGGAAGAGGAACGCCGTCATAGTTAACACCGTTGAAAGGGCGGTTGAGCTGTACAATCGGGCCTTAGATGAGGATACTGGGTTCGGGAAGGACCGAATAGTCCTGATTCATGGCAGAATGAAGCCAAGCCACAAACAGGCCCTCATTGACCGCCTCAGAAGGCTCAAAAATGAAGAGTTTCTCCTGATTGGAACTCAAGCGGTTGAGGCCGGCGTTGATTTTTCGAGCGATGTAATGGTTACCGACAGGGCACCCATCAACTCCCTCCTCCAGCGCCTTGGAAGGCTCGCCAGGCATGCCCGGGACAGTGAGGGCCAGGTGGTTATCATGGAAGACGCACCTACCGGACCGTATCCTTCCGAAAAGGTTGAACTCACCGTTAACCTTCTGAAGGAGGAGGGGATTCACCCCAGGGTTCCCCAGACCTATGAGCGGATAGTGAACGAAGTTCATGGCTCAAGTCTTGTGTCCGTTACAAAGCTAATCAACAAGTCGTTGAGCGGAAAACTCGTCAAGTTCATGGCTGAACCCTCCAAAAGAGCACCCCAAGTTCTTGGAGAAATCGAGAGGCTTATCCAGCAGGGAATCCCGATTATGAGAGGTTTTCTTATTCCGCTTTCCGTTGAAGGTGAGGTCGTGCTCATAAGCCCGAGGAAGCTCCTTGACCTTTACTCAAAGGGCCTCGTCGAGCTGAAAGATATTAAATTTGAGCTACGCGGAATCAGCGATGCCTACCGCGTTGCAAAGAGTTTAGCGCTTGGTGAAGATGTTGAGGTTATCTACGTTGGGGATTACGACCGGGAGCGTGGTATACCATGAGGCCTTGCGCTTACTTCAGCAACGGAAAGTGCATCGAAACGATGGAAGCCCACATACGGAGAGGTCTCGAGCTGATTGATTGCCTTTATCTCGCGAGGAACTACGGGGCCTTTCTCGGAAGGCTCCTTGAACTTAACCCCACTGCCGCAGGGGACCTGTTGAGAAAGGCGTACGTTCTACACGACGTTGGGAAGTGCCTTGAGATGTTTCAGAACAGGAGAGGGGGTTTCGGCTACCACGAGTTCTACTCATACCTTGTAGCGCGAAAAGTCTTGGCAGGCTTTGGAGAAGCCGGAGATATTGCTTCCGTCGCAATTCTACTCCATCACCACGACTGGATACGGAAAACAATCGTCAAAAGACCTCCAAGTTTAAGACTGGCTGAAGAGTGCCCCGGACTAATACAGGCACTTTCAGGCCTCGAAGTTCCTGATAAAATACCCTGGAGTGAACCCGTTGAGGAATACTCCTGCGTCGAGAAAACTCTCAAGAGAAGCCTTCGGGCAGTTTATACCCTCCTTCTGCCGATTGTGGTGGCGGACAACTACGCCGCGGCGTGTAACAGGGGAGGGAAGGGGAGCACTCTTGGGAAGGAAATCCTGGAGACCCTGAAGGTGAGGGGGTGGGACCTTGCTGGTTGTCTTCCCGGTGGGCTTTGATGAGAAGTTCATACTCAGGGCGTTGATGAGAAAGAGAGAAGAGATAGACGGTCTCGGCAGGGGAGACAAACTCATTGCCGTTTTACCAAAGGGCTACAGAGAGGAACAAAGGACGGTGAATGCCCTGAAGGCAATAGAAAGCATAGTTGGGCCGATAGTAGGGGAGGAGAACATCATTCACTTGGAGGTTCCTTCAAATGGCGATGAGATGGTAGTCACAATAAAGCGAAGTGTGGAAGACAACATGACCAGAGACAGGGTTGTCCTTGCAGTTCTCTCGGGGGGAATGAGGCCCCTCGTTGTTGGGACTTTACTGGCACTCATGAGCCTAAAGAGCACGCGGGTCATCGTTGAGAGCGACTTCGAGAACCTCTCAGGCCACATCTCCCTTGAGCTTGGTTCGTTTCTGGCTCCCTACAGCAGGAGGTGGGCTATGATTTTGTGCGGTTTGATGAAGGGAAAGAGCGTTAGAGCAATAGCGGAGGAGCTTGGCGTCTCTCCAGCGACGATAAGCAACGAGTTGAAGAAGATGGCGGATTATTATTTAGTTAGGAGCGAACGTCCCGATGGTCGGGCCCCGAGGTATCAAATCACGCGGGCGGGTAAGACGTACATTAAGCTGATGGGGGTCAGTTGCAATGAGACTTGAACTCCTGCTCCACTTTAAGGTTTGTTGCAATGAGACCTAAGGAAAATTGAAAGGAAAGCGCAGGGAGCAAGATGTTTAGAATAAAGCACGACGGCAAAACCGGGATACAAACAGGTCCGCGCTTGGGAGTTCCACTTTAGAACGGGGGGCGATGAGGAGTTGCTCCGCGTTGCTTGGGACACTGGACTCGGAATGAGGAATGCTCACGGTTTTGGGATGATTGGGGTGGTCTGAATGAACCTCCCGGAAGAAATCAAATCCTTCAACGAGAGAATTAAGAACGCCATAAACGGCAACCACAGGCCCGAGAGAAGGATATGGGTAACCTCTCTAAGCTACTGCCTCAGGAAGACCGCCCTTGACATATACCTCAACGCGTACAGTCCCTCGCGTAGCTGGGAAGCCAGGATAGGCTCCGCCCTGCACGGCTGGCTGGCGGAGGTCGTTGGGAGCGCGGAGTTCGAAGTGCCGGTTGAATACGAACTGAAGGAGGGCTGGAAGCTCGTTGGGCGGGTTGATGCCGTTAAGGGCCCCTACGTTCTTGAGTTCAAGTTCAAGGGGTTTGAGGGCAACGGGGAAGGGATTCCGCGAAAAAATCACGACCTTGAGCACGCGGAGCCATCGCGGGAGTGGGTCGAGCAGATTAACGCCTACATGGGGATGCTCGGAAAGGAGAAGGGATACATCTACATCTTCGACAGGAACGGGCTCGACTTCCGGGTGTTTCCTGTCGAGTTTGATGAGACTCTCTTCAGGAGGTTCCTGGGGAGGGCCAAAAGGGTTATTGAGGCCGTAGAGGAGCTGGAAAGCGGGAAGTTCCCAAGCTGGATATCGACGGTTGGGCGGAAAGGCTGGGTATGCAACCGCTGTCCCTATAAGCCGATTTGCGCCGAGATTGACAGGGAGGAGCTAAAGGTCAAATGATGTTCTCCATCGGGTTCTTTTCCGTTCCAAGGACGTCGCGGAGGGGCTGTGAGCGAAGGCGGTAGATTACCACCGAATCTTCGCTTTCGTCTATTATCTCCTTCAGCCCTGCCTTGATGCGCTCGTACTCTGCCCCCGTGACTTCTCCCTCGAAGACGCTGTTCTGGACCCAGTGGAGGTGCTGGCGGAGGAACTTCTTGACGTGGTTGACGCGCTTCACGTTCACATCATAGACCACGATGATGTACATGGAACCACCGTAAGGGTTAGGAAGTCCTGAATTTAACCTTTTCTGGCCTATCACGCTAAAAGTGCCTCAATTTCCAAAAAGGGCTGTTTGAGAGGAGGAAAAGTAAAAATCTCTTCTCGAATGCGGCAGGAAATCAATTTTTGTTGTTTCAAAATTATTACTTATTGTTATATGCTCTCGCTTGAACTGTAACGAATTTTCTTTGGGAATTAAAACAGAGCTCGTCAATCCCCTGAATAACGCCATAGCCTGTGGAAAATGATGTTATTTTAGATTCGACCTTTTTAATCTTCGATTTTGGAGTTTAACAACATCACACGGGTTTGCATTTCTTAAACCGTTTCACCAGCATTACTGGGAAGAGTCCTTCCAACCACCATTTTGGAAATCTGGAGATTCACGACGACTCCGATTGGAGAATATCTGTGCATTCTTTCTTGAGGGGTTTCCAGAAAAGCTTAAATATATAAGAACGTACAACTCCCTGTTGGGCGAACAGACAGAAAATCCGCCCTGTTGCAATAAGACTCTAGGAGAATTGAAAGGACAACGAGGACATCTACGCCATGCTCTCCTTCCACGGTTGCAATAAGACTCTAGGAGAATTGAAAGAGTATGCGCTCTGCGAGGGCCGGCGCGTGAAGCTCAGCGTTGCAATAAGACTCTAGGAGAATTGAAAGCCATCATGTTCTTCACTATGCTATATGTTTAAACACAGTTGCAATAAGACTCTAGGAGAATTGAAAGACAACAACAGTTGGTTCTTGCTCGGCATACTTGCGAAGTTGCAATAAGACTCTAGGAGAATTGAAAGATAGACAGACCTGTCGGGCCTTGCTGACATTACTACGTTGCAATAAGACTCTAGGAGAATTGAAAGCGAGATAAGGATGCTGGGTCCGACGACGGTCAAGCTCGTTGCAATAAGACTCTAGGAGAATTGAAAGCGATTCCACTACTCATAGGTTTCACCTCCTTGAACCTCGTTGCAATAAGACTCTAGGAGAATTGAAAGGGAAATTGTCCTGAGAAGGACGTTCAGGCTACCGGAGGTTGCAATAAGACTCTAGGAGAATTGAAAGAACTATGGGACGGGAAAGGCTTTAGGGACTTAGCCTTGTTGCAATAAGACTCTAGGAGAATTGAAAGTGTGTCTATTAATCTCATTGGAACTTTGGCGGTGGTGTTGCAATAAGACTCTAGGAGAATTGAAAGCTATCGTTTCTTCGTCTGGCAAAACGGCGACCTTGGGGTTGCAATAAGACTCTAGGAGAATTGAAAGGGATAAGGCCGATAAGAATACCCCAGGCGGCCCACGTTGCAATAAGACTCTAGGAGAATTGAAAGTGTTCTGGTCGCGTTGTCGGAGCGCGTCGCGGTTGTGGTTGCAATAAGACTCTAGGAGAATTGAAAGAGGTCGAGCTCCTCCGGCGCCAGCTCGGGGGGTGACGTTGCAATAAGACTCTAGGAGAATTGAAAGTGTTCTTTTGAAGGCCAGGACTAGCAGGAGGTTCTACGTTGCAATAAGACTCTAGGAGAATTGAAAGAGTTCTGGAGAGACATCAAGATAAGAAGAAAGGTCAAGGTTGCAATAAGACTCTAGGAGAATTGAAAGGCAAATCAACAAAATCAACGCCATCTTTTGCGTTCATGTTGCAATAAGACTCTAGGAGAATTGAAAGGAGGAGATACTGTGCAAATTCCTCCAGCTCGGGAGGGGTTGCAATAAGACTCTAGGAGAATTGAAAGTGAGCGGGCGAAGAACAGAGCACTGACGAGAGAAGTAGTTGCAATAAGACTCTAGGAGAATTGAAAGCGCGCTTCCTGAGCTTGACCTTGTACGCTTTAGGCGGTTGCAATAAGACTCTAGGAGAATTGAAAGAGGGGGTGGTAAACGTGCGAAGAAGAGGTAGGGGCTTGTTGCAATAAGACTCTAGGAGAATTGAAAGGATGAAAAAAAAGATATTATAGCTGTCAGAGTGTGCGTTGCAATAAGACTCTAGGAGAATTGAAAGTGCAAATTGGAGGTATCTTGGATGGTACTATCATCCAGGTTGCAATAAGACTCTAGGAGAATTGAAAGACAGACGGAACAATTGTGTCTGGCCAAAACCCTATGGTTGCAATAAGACTCTAGGAGAATTGAAAGGAGGCACCCTGTCATTACTCATCTTCGGATCCAGGCCAGTTGCAATAAGACTCTAGGAGAATTGAAAGTAGTCTAAGGTTCCTACTAAGTTGTCGTCTATGTAGGTTGCAATAAGACTCTAGGAGAATTGAAAGAATGTGGGGAGAGGGTGAAATCAGGTACACCGTTACGTTGCAATAAGACTCTAGGAGAATTGAAAGGGGCTATGTGGTGCAGGTCTCTGGTGGGATTAAACACGTTGCAATAAGACTCTAGGAGAATTGAAAGGCTGTGAATTCTGAAACAGTTACTGATTTATCCCCAGTTGCAATAAGACTCTAGGAGAATTGAAAGTTATCAATCAGCACAACATCAGAGGCCCTGGTAACATGTTGCAATAAGACTCTAGGAGAATTGAAAGGGGCAGCCCCAGCAGCCCCAATAAGCAACAGGTTGTTGTTGCAATAAGACTCTAGGAGAATTGAAAGCTCCAAATACTTGTTCACCAATATGTTTCTCCCCATGTTGCAATAAGACTCTAGGAGAATTGAAAGCGAAAAAATCAATGACGAACTGCACGGGGTCGGCCCGCGTTGCAATAAGACTCTAGGAGAATTGAAAGAGTAATAATCTCTGAGGTTTGTTTCCGACGTGCTCAGGTTGCAATAAGACTCTAGGAGAATTGAAAGCTCGTGTATTGGCTCCATCTTCGCCATCCAGACCTCGTTGCAATAAGACTCTAGGAGAATTGAAAGAAAGAAGATGGCGAAACTCTACCGGCAATACTACGAGTTGCAATAAGACTCTAGGAGAATTGAAAGACGCTGAGCGGGAGCTGATACAGCAACTCATAGAGGGGTTGCAATAAGACTCTAGGAGAATTGAAAGTAAATCGTGCCGTCGTTCCCGTTGCCGCTCTTGTCCGTTGCAATAAGACTCTAGGAGAATTGAAAGCAACAGGCGCCGTTTACCTCTGATATCCTCACCCTCGACGTGTTGCAATAAGACTCTAGGAGAATTGAAAGCCGTGTGTTCTTCACTATATATTATGCTCTTATCCTTGTTGCAATAAGACTCTAGGAGAATTGAAAGGATTAAGCGCCTCGATATCAGACCGACGACGATGCGGGTTGCAATAAGACTCTAGGAGAATTGAAAGACAATAATTGATTGTGAACCTTAATTAAAATACTAAAGTTGCAATAAGACTCTAGGAGAATTGAAAGGAACGTACTCAACAATTGAATCCTCGTAGTCAGAAAGTTGCAATAAGACTCTAGGAGAATTGAAAGAAAGAAGGACGCCAAGAAGTGGGACGAGTTCGTCACGTTGCAATAAGACTCTAGGAGAATTGAAAGAGTGGTTCGTCCGCCACACTTCATACGCCCGGAGCACGTTGCAATAAGACTCTAGGAGAATTGAAAGTGCGATGTCTTCAGTCAGGAATTCCTTATTAGTAATGTTGCAATAAGACTCTAGGAGAATTGAAAGGAACCTTCCTAGCCGCCCACCTCGTCCTGGCTTCTTCGTTGCAATAAGACTCTAGGAGAATTGAAAGGAACGTGACTGCCGCATCCGCAAAGCTCCTGTCAAGGGTTGCAATAAGACTCTAGGAGAATTGAAAGTTGGGAAAACAAGAATAAGAATGGACAAGCTAACTGGGTTGCAATAAGACTCTAGGAGAATTGAAAGACACGGATAACGACGTTCTTCATCTTCCTTCACCCCGGTTGCAATAAGACTCTAGGAGAATTGAAAGTGCAGAACAAGATAGACGACGCAAAGCAGCTCGAGACGTTGCAATAAGACTCTAGGAGAATTGAAAGAAAGTAGCAAATACAATACTTATTTTTAAACATTAAGTGTTGCAATAAGACTCTAGGAGAATTGAAAGTTTGTTGTTAGCGTTGTGTTGCCGACCTTCAGAGACTTGTTGCAATAAGACTCTAGGAGAATTGAAAGTCAAAGAGATTGATAAGACGCTTAGCGAAGTGCTCGGTGTTGCAATAAGACTCTAGGAGAATTGAAAGCCGGAGGTGGTGTTGAGATGGCGAAGATAAGAGCCCAGGTTGCAATAAGACTCTAGGAGAATTGAAAGACGAAGGTCTGGAGAATGAACCTCTGCTGTTCGGGGTGTTGCAATAAGACTCTAGGAGAATTGAAAGCGGTGGGGGCTGGGCCTAAACGTTCTCCAGCACTTTTGTTGCAATAAGACTCTAGGAGAATTGAAAGTGGCATTCCAGATGAGTTCGAGTGAGTTCCCATTTACTGTTGCAATAAGACTCTAGGAGAATTGAAAGAACTGGAAATACGTCCTTGCGGCTTTGATGAGAGATAGTTGCAATAAGACTCTAGGAGAATTGAAAGCGACTGTGGCGACGACAACAGCCGCAGGAGGGTCTACGTTGCAATAAGACTCTAGGAGAATTGAAAGAATTGTTTGACACTTGAAGTTTTTTAAGTAATAGAAAGTTGCAATAAGACTCTAGGAGAATTGAAAGGCTTCGGGCCGTCTCTGATCGCGTAGTCGTTGCTGAGTTGCAATAAGACTCTAGGAGAATTGAAAGAAAGTCTGCGAATACGCTCCGATATAAGCTGAGTTAGTTGCAATAAGACTCTAGGAGAATTGAAAGTTGGATAGATGGTCAGGGCAGATTTTGTATAAGACGGTTGCAATAAGACTCTAGGAGAATTGAAAGCTGAGGCCGATAGAAGAGAGCACGCCCTCCGCAAGCCGGTTGCAATAAGACTCTAGGAGAATTGAAAGGAGAAAAATAGAGATAGAAGAATAACCAAAGGGGTAGGTTGCAATAAGACTCTAGGAGAATTGAAAGCGGAGATTGTCATACACATACGGCAACGTCGGCGCAGTTGCAATAAGACTCTAGGAGAATTGAAAGCCGAGATGGACGTAAACCAGCTTCACCCGCGGTGCCTGGTTGCAATAAGACTCTAGGAGAATTGAAAGGCGTGGTGAGATACTGCAACGCGGTCATAATCTGAGAGTTGCAATAAGACTCTAGGAGAATTGAAAGCCTTCTCCGGCTTGAGTGGGCCGAGCGGGTCGCGGACTGTTGCAATAAGACTCTAGGAGAATTGAAAGGATTGAGGTTTTCCAGAACCTCGGCGAATTCGCTCGGTGTTGCAATAAGACTTGAAGAGAATCAAAAGCTCCGTGCCCTTTGAGCTAAGTTCTAAAATCTGGGCAGAGAGAAAAGGGCAAAAGCCCTCAGAGAAGCATCCTCGCGTCGACGGCGACAGCGCCGTCTTCGTAGGCGAAGATCGGGTTGATGTCGAGCTCCTTAATCTCCGGAAGCTCGAGGGCGAGCTCGCCGACCTTGACTATGATGTCCGCTAAGGCGTCTATGTCTACCGGCTTCTCACCGCGGGCTCCTGCTAAAATCGGGTAGGCCTTGATCTCCTTGATCATGTCGAGGGCCTCGTCCTTGGTTATCGGGGCAACGCGGAAGCTGACGTCCTTGAGGATTTCAACGAAGATACCACCGAGACCGAACATGATGGCAGGGCCGAACTGCGGGTCGCGGATCATACCGACGATGACCTCCTTGCCGAGCGGGAGCATCTTGTAGATTATGACACCCCAGAGGTCGGCGTCCGGCTTGTAGTTCTTGGCGTTCTCCATGATGGTCCTGAAGGCCTGCCTGGCCTCCTCATCGTTCTTGATGTTGACCTTAACGCCGCCGGCGTCGCTCTTGTGGATGATCTGCGGAGAAACAATCTTCATAACGACCGGGTAGCCAATCTCCCTGGCGAACTGAACGGCCTCTTCCTCGTTTGTGGCGACCTTGAAGTCCGGAACCGGGACGCCGTAAAGCTTGAGTATCTCCTTCGCCTCAGGCTCGACGAGCGGCCTATTCTCGGCCTTGGCCTTCTCGATTATTTCCCTAGCCTTAGCAATCCTGTCCATACCAATCACCTCATCAGCTTGACAGTGTTCAATCCGACCGGGCAGTTAAAAGGGTTTCCATTTGCAAAGTTTTGGTTCAAATCCAGTTGAAGCGGTAGGAAGTTATAAATAGACCAAATAACAATAACAAGTGGTGAGCAACATGAATAAAAAGTTCTTTCCATTGTTGGTCTCGTTTTTTGTAGTTCTTCTCGTCGCGGTGTCTTTCCAGACTGAGAAGGCCTCTACCAGTGATGTTACCATCGCCCTTTACAACTCCGCCAGCGTTGGCGTTGTTGAGGAGACCTTTGAGGTCGAGCTTGAGGAGGGCATCAATGAGGTGCCCCTTGAGGGGCTTTCGGGCTTTGACCTGGCGGAGGTCAGCGTCAGGCCGCTTGACGACGGCGTCTCCGTGCTGGGCATCTTTGGGAGAGATGAGAGCAGAACCGGGAGCGAAGTTGAGATAGGCCTTAAAGGTGGTAACGTGATAGCCGGAACGTACCTCGGAACCCGCGATGGCAAGATTGCCGTAGAGAGCGACGGCTACTACCTGATAAACCCAGAAGAGGTCGTGTATTTCAAGGTGAAAGACCTTGACGAGTCCAAACCCTACGTCTCGCTCAGGTCGGAGGAAGCGGGAAAGTTCAGGGTGAGCGTTACCTACCGGGTTCAGGGGATAAACTGGGAGAGCAGGTACAGGCTTTACCTGGGTGATGAGGCCGAACTGAGGGGTTACGTCGTCATCAAGAACCCTACAGATAAGGATTTTAGGGACGCGGAAGTCCTGCTTGTTGCGGGGGACGTGAGCTTCTACTCCCAGCCCCGGCCGAAGACGCTCTACGAACGGGTGGAAGAGGCTAGCGGAGTTGTCGTGAGCTCTCCGGAGCGGGCCGAGGCCTTTTACGTCTACCGTCTCGGAGTGGCCGACATAACCTCAGGGAGCACGATGGTCTACCCCTACGTTGAGCTGAACACCCCATTCACAAGGGAGTATCTCTACGAGAGCTGGCCATACAACGGTGAGAGGCCCGTCTACGAGTCCGTTTCATTCAAGACCGATATGGTTCTCCCCGCGGGAGTTGTTGAGATTTTCAAGGACACTGATGACGGGAGGCTCTTCATAGGCGAGTCGAGAATCGAGCACACGCCAAAGGGCGACACGGTTAGGATAGGCATAGGCAGGGACTACGACGTCAAGGGCACCACAACGGTCCTCGAAAGGGACAGCGAAGGCAGGCACTACAAGATTAGGATAACCCTGCAGAACTTCGGCGACGAGGCAAAAACCGTGGTTGTAAGGCACTACAAGAGGGGAGAGGTGTCCCTCGCCAGCGTCCAGCCCACGGCGGAAACGGCGGACTACGTTGAGTTCCTCGTGACCGTGGGGCCCGGCGAAAAGAAGGAAATAACCTTCGAGTACGGGAGTTAGCTCTTCCGCAGGGTAACCTCGAAGCTCTTGTCTCCTTTTCTTACTTCTATGACAAGGCTCTTGTCGTAGTCTATGAACTTCGTGCTCACGAGGCTGTAACCCTCGTCCTTCAGGAAGTTCGCCATCTTAAGTCCGAGGTCGTCGAAGAGCTCCGCCGCCATTGTGGCCAGGCTCGGCTCCTTTATTCCAAGCTCGTCGTGATACCTCCGTGCCAGCTCAAAAACGTCCGCCATAATGACCACCAACAATAGTATTCTCCGGCCTTAAAAACCCTTTCGCCGAAAGGCTTAAATCCACCGAGTCTAACCCACGTTAGTGGTAAAAATGGCAAGGGTTCTCTGGGTTCTCAAGGCGGGAGACAGGCTCTACTCCAAGGTTCTGGACGAGTACCCCTACTACGTCGAGCTGAACGTCTCAACGGGAGAACACATCTGCACCTGCCCTAGGGGAGGCGACTGCCCCCACGTTTCGGCAGTGAAAGAGGCTTACGAGAAGGGCATCTACTTCGACGCCGGGGGCTCGGAACCTCTGAACCCCGAGGCACTTGCGTGGTCGTACCTCTCGGAAGTCCCGAGGCTGGCGCTGGACGTTGCTGTGGCCGAGCTCTTCAACTCCCTCAAGAGGGACGAAAGCGGGAGCGAGAGTGCTATGCTCTTTCTCCGCGCCTTAAGGCTCGTCCGCGAAACGGGAGCGGAGGAATACCTCCACGTGCTCGGTGAGGCCCTCGACGAGCTGTCTGCTGTTTTTCATGACTACCCCCTTGTTGAAAAACTGCGCGAGGGGTACGAGCACACCCGAAGGGCCCTCGAAAAGGAACCCTTATAAGAGCTTAAATCCCGAAACACCAACTTAGAGGGTGGGAATAATGAAGGCCCTGTACAGGGAGATGTGCCCAAACTGCTCAGGTAGAATTTCTGACGAAAGGCTAGTAATGAAGAACCCGTGCGATGACTGTATCGATAACCCCGTCACCGCTGAAAGCTATTTCGAGCTCGTAAATGCTGTTAGAGAGGCCCTGAAGTCGAGAGGGAAGCTCAAGGCCTGGGAGGACATTTACTCCCTTGAAAAGGGCCTCCGGGAGATTGAAGAGTTCTTTGAGAAGGCCACGGGCTTCACATTCTGGAGCGCCCAGAGAACCTGGGTCAAGAGGCTACTCAAGGGCAGGAGCTTCTCCATCATAGCCCCAACGGGAATGGGCAAGAGCACCTTTGGGGCCTTCATGTCCGTCTACTACGCCGTGCAGGGCAAGAAGAGCTACATTGTCGTCCCCACGACGCCCCTCGTCGTTCAAACGGTCAAAAAAGTCCAGGCGATAATCGAGAGAACGGGACTGGACGTCAAGCTGGCCTACTACCACGGCAACCTCAAGAAGAAAGAGAAGGAAGAGATGCTCGCTAAAATCGAGTCTGGGGACTTTGACATCCTCATAACGAGCGCCCAGTGGCTTGCGAGGAACTTTGACGAGAAGCTGAGGGGCAAGCGCTTCGACTTCATATTCGTTGACGACGTCGATGCGTTCCTCAAGGCGAGCAAGAACATAGACCGCTCCCTCCTCCTGCTCGGCTTCACCGAGGGGATTATAGACAAGGCGTGGGAGATTATAAGGCTCAAGAAGCAGATGAGCAAGTACCTCAACGGCAACGCCGAGGATAGGGAAGAAAAGCTCAACGAGCTCAACGGAGACATAGGGAAGCTCCAGCGCGAGATTGAGGAGTTCAAGAGGAAGAACAAGGTCGGAGTAATGATTATCGCTTCCGCCACTGGGAGCGCGAGGGGCGACAGGATAAAGCTCTACCGCGAGCTCCTCGGCTTTGAAGTTGGCTCGGGAAGGAGCGCGCTGAGGAACGTCGTGGACAGCTACCTAAAGCCGACCAAAGACGTTAAGGAGCACGTGGGGGAGCTCCTCAGGAGACTTGGAAAGGGCGGTCTCGTCTTCGTCCCCATTGACCAGGGGCTGAGCTACGCGGAGGAGCTTGTCAACTATCTCAAGGAGAAGGGCTTCGCGGTAGAGCTCGCGAGCTCAAAGAACAAGAAGGCCGTTGAGAAGTTCGAGAACGGCGAGGCAGACTACCTCGTCGGCGTTGCGACCTACTACGGCTCAATCGTTAGGGGTCTTGACCTGCCGCACCTCATCCGCTACGCGGTCTTCACCGGCGTTCCGAAGTTCCGCTTCTCGATTGACCTTGAGAGGCCCACAATCTACCGCGCCCTCGGTCTGCTGAGCGAGATAATGGACTTCCTGGACGAGGAGGACAGAAAGCAGGCCGAGAAGCTTCACGCAAGACTTAGAAGGCTGATACGGAACATCCCCCAGTTCGAACTGATGAAGATAGAGGAGGCCCTGGCTGAAGGGCTCCCCCTCGAGAACGACTTCCACAAGACCGTCCTCAACGTTTTCAGGGAGCTGGTGGAGTTCCTGCGCAGGGTTTTGAAGAAGGAAGACGTTCTCCAGAGGCTCGCTGAAGACCCGTTCGTCAGCCTCGTGAAGGAAGAGGGCAAGTGGTTCATCGAAATTCCCGACGTCAGGACTTACATCCAGGCAACCGGAAGGACGAGCAGGCTGTTCGCGGGCGGAATCACCAAGGGTCTCAGCGTCCTCATAGTGGACAACGAGAAGGTCTTCAACGGTTTGGTCAGGCAGATGCGCTGGCGCTTCACGGAGTTCAAGATGGTGCCCTTCGAGGAGCTCGACCTTGAGGAACTCCTGAGGGAGATAGACGAGGACAGGGAGAAAGTCCGCCTCGTGATGGAGGGCAAGATAAGCTCGAAGGTCAAGGACCTCGTTAAATCAGCTCTTATGATCGTCGAGAGCCCCAACAAGGCCAGGACGATAGCCAACTTCTTCGGCAGGCCGAGCAAGAGGCGCATCGGTGATTTGGTCGCCTACGAGGTGAGCATAGGCAACAGACAGCTGACGATTCTCGCGAGCGGGGGACACATGTTCGACCTCGTCACCGATGAGGGCTACCACGGCGTCCTAATCGAGCGCAATGAAGATATGCTCAGGTTTATTCCCGTCTATGACACCATAAAGCGGTGCCGTGACTGTGGCTACCAGTTCGTTGACTGGGAGAAGAAAGGAGTTTGTCCGCGCTGTGGCTCAACGAACGTTCGCGACGCCCTTGAGAACGTCATCGCGATGCGCGAGATTGCTCAAGAGGTCGACGAGATACTCATCGCGACCGACCCTGATACTGAGGGTGAGAAGATAGCCTGGGACATAAGGAACATTCTGAGCCCCTACACGCCGAACATCAAGAGGACAGAATTCCACGAGGTCACGAGACCGGCCATACTGAAGGCCATTGAAGAGGCAAGGGACGTGAACGAGAACCGCGTCGGGGCCCAGATTGTTAGGCGCATAGAGGACAGGTGGATAGGCTTCGAGCTGAGCGGTGAGCTTCAGAGGGTCTTCGAGAACAGGAACCTCTCCGCCGGAAGGGTTCAGACCCCTGTTCTCGGCTGGATTATTGAAAGGTATAAGGAGTTCAGCGAAAGCGAGGTCTACTTCCTCGGCCTGACCCTTGAGAACGGCCTCCAGGTCACGGTTGAGCTCGGGAAGGGCGGTAAGGACGTCGAGCCACCCGAGTACGTAACCGTTGAGGAAGTCCAGCTTGAGGAGAGGGAGCTCAACCCCGCACCGCCCTACACGACTGACGCAATGCTCAAGGACGCCTCGACCTTTCTCAAGCTGTCCGCGCCGGAAACGATGCGCCTTGCCCAGGACCTCTTCGAGATGGGTCTCATCACCTACCACAGGACTGACTCTACCCACGTCAGCAACACGGGAGTAGAAATCGCAAAGGAATACATAACCCAGGAGCTCGGCGAGCAGTACTTCAAGCCGAGGCCGTGGGGAGAAGAGGGGACGCACGAGGCCATAAGGCCGACGAGGCCCATCGATACCGGACGCCTGATGCAGCTCATCCGTGACGGCATAATCCAGTTGCCGAAGAGCCTCACGCGCAACCACTACAGGCTCTACGACATGATATTCAGGCGCTTTATGACCAGCCAGATGACCCCTGCAAAGGTTCTCTACGAGAGGGCAGTCATCAACGCCGGCGTCGGAAAGGTTAAGCTTGAAGGCTACGTAGAGATACTGGAAGAGGGCTGGACGAAGCTCCGCTCGCCGTCCCTCAGACAGCTGCCGAAGCTGGAGCCCGGGATGAAGCTCAAGGTCGTTGAGTCAAAGAAGTGGAAGGCCCCGAAGGTCCCGCTCTACACCCAGGGTGACATAATTGCGTTGATGAAAGAGCGCGGCATAGGAAGGCCCTCGACGTACGCGAAGATAGTCGAGACCCTTATACGGCGCGGCTATGTGATAGAGACAAAGGGCAGGAAGAAGCTTGTTCCTACTGAGAAGGGCATAAAGGTGTACCACTACCTCGTCAGCAAGTACCGCGACCTCGTCAGTGAGGAGCGCACGAGGGAGCTTGAAAAGCTCATGGACCAGATTGAAGAAGGAAAGGCTGACTACATTGAGGTGCTAAACGACCTCTATTCTGAACTGAGACGTTACGTGTATGGGGAAGGTTAAGGGCGTGTTTTCCTTTACTTTATGTGACACTTTTTTGGCAATTTTCACCCATTGATAACCAGATATTAGAACCTTAGTTTACGGTTGTTGTTTTATTTGGAGGTAAAACCAAAAACCTTAAAACCCTTCTTGGAGTAATCCCCTTGCGTGCCCATGCAAATTGAATTTTATCCATGTTAGTCACCTGTTGCAATCACGGGGTATTTACCCCGACCATTCCCAATGTGTGGAAAAAGTTTATAATGGGTTACGTCAGAAATAGTATATAGAAAATTAGGTGGTGGTAAGGATGGTTAAGGACAGGATGGTGGAACTCCTCCAGGAGCACTTCGAGTTGAACCTCTACGAGGCAAGGGCGTACGTTGCCCTCGTTGGCTTCGGCGTTCTCACCCCTGCCGAGCTCGCCAGCGTCTCGGAGGTTCCCGCGCCGAGAACCTACGACGTCCTCAGAAGCCTTGAGAAGAAGGGCTTTGCCATTAGCCAGCCGGGCAAGGTCAACAAGTACAGACCCGTTCACCCGGAGAACATCCTCGAGAAGTTCATCGAGGAGTGGCAGGAGCGCGTCAAGGAGGAGCTTGAGGCCAAGAAGAAGGCCAAAGAGGAGCTCCTTGAGCTCATGAGGCCTCTCATCGAGACCGAGATTCCGAAGTACGGCGTCGAGCGCGTCTGGGTTGTCAGGGGAATAAGGAACGCTACCCTCAAGACCAAGGAGATGTTTGAGGAAGTCAAGGAGCAGATACTCCTCGCCGACGATGGCTACATAGCAATCAACCTTGAGAGCGACCTTCTCAAGGCCATTGACAACGGTGCCAAGGCCAAGATAATCGTTACCGAGCCCGTCCTCAAGAGGCTTGAGGCCTCCTCGAAGATACTCGACTACGCCAAGAAGGGCAAGCTCGAGCTCAGGGTTCTCGACAAGTTCGAGCTTCCGATGCTCATCTGCGACGACGAGGTCTTCTTCGCCCTCGAGGACATGGCCGCTCGCTACTTCAACTACGAGACCCAGGTCTGGATCAAGGACTTCAGGATCAAGGCCCTCTTCGAGGCCAAGTTCAACGAGTACTGGGAAAATGCCAAGAAGGTCTGAGCTCCTTTTCTTTTCTGCTTTTCTGAGGTATTAACAAGGAAAGAATTAAAGACTAGCGCCTTCTTAACATTAAAGGAACCAACGCGAGTAAGCCAACCAAGCCAGGCCCGCAGATACTTGTTTCGGGGTTCCCCGTGTTGGTTGCTGTTTCCGTTTTGTTGGGCCGCGTCTCCCTTGTTGGAGAAGTAAGGTTAGCCTCAGCGGGCGTGCCGGTTGGGGTGTTCGCGCTTGTTTTCTCGCAGACTGTTATGCTGACGATTTTAACGTCATCGGGAAACCAGAAACCCTGTACAAGTCCCAGGGGGTTGTTGGTTGTGTTAACGTAGATGAGGGTTATATTTCTCGTGACATTATCCTTTTTAAGCGTGAAATAAACCGGAAAAAAGCCCGAATCTGGAATGATGGGGGGCACGGGAGACCACTCGCTGGCGTTTTGGTTCAGAGCAATAAACACATCGCTAACGTTCATATAGCTCCACTCACCGGGACCGGGTGACTGAAGTTCTATCTTCCAGCCGTTTATATCGTCTCTAGCTTCTTCCTTTGGAACGTAGAACCAGCTAACGTTCACCGGCTCAATGCAGAAGTCTCTGGTATCGAGCCGGTAAATCTTGCCCACCTGTGTTGAGCAGTCCGGTGAGTAATAACTAACCTCCAAGTACCAGCCCCCGTTTGTGAACGCCGCCCCCTTGTAGTCCACGTAAGGGGTTTTAAACAGGGGGGTGAAGTTAAGGAGGTACAACTGAGAGCCATTGAAGTGAAGGAGAAACTGACGGCCACCGAAAACCGCCGGCCAGCAGGAAGTCATACCACAGTCAAGGCCCCACTGAAGGACTTCCAGATGGATTAGGGACTCGGTTCCGTTTGAGAGAACCGAGTATTTTACCTCGTATAGCTGGCCGGGTCCTCTCACGTAGTGAACCGCGGAAACGGGAACTGTGAGGAAAAGAAGAATTAGGGCGGGAATCACCAGTCGGGACATTTTGATCTCCACCTCTTTGGGGTTTTTCTTGGGAGCAAACCCACGAATGCAAGAAGAACAATGAACCCTGGTCCGCAGATACCACTTTTGGTTTCTTTTGTGTTGTTTGGTGTTTTCATGGTATTTGATGAGATTGTTGTTCTGTTGGGGACGGTACTAGTCTCAGCGGCCGTACTGATGGACGTAGTCACGTTCGCTTTCTCGCAGGCGGTCACGTTGGCTATCTTAATGCTGTCCGGAAACCAGTAGCCGGCAACTCCAGATGTGTTTGGGGGAACGAAGTCCTCTCTCGTAACGTTTAGATTGAGATAAACGAGGGTGATGTTCTTCACGTGACCCTCCTTTTTGAGGAGGAAGTAAATCGGAAAAACGCTCGAATTGACGACTTCAGTTGGGCCAGGAGACCACCTCAGCGCGTTCTCGCTCATCGTGACCCACACGTCGCTCATGTTCGCGTAGTCCCATTTTTGAAAGCTCTGGGACTGAAGCTCAATCCGCCAGCCGTTTATCTCATCACTGATTTTTCCCCTTGGAAGCTTGGACCAGCTAACATTGACGGGTTCAATGCACATGTTTTCTGAATCGAAAACGTAGACACCGCGGACGTGAGTCATCGGGGGGCGGAACGTGATATCCAGGTACCAGCTTCCGTTTATGAAGCGCGCACCGTTAAGAGAATGGTCGAGGGGGGTGCAGTGGTAGAGGGTCTCGAACCTGTCAAGGAGCGTGCTGTAGTTCGGATAAAGGGCTCTAAATGCTGGCGTGAGGTTTAGAAGGCATAGCTGAGAGCCATTGAAGTAGAGCAGATGCTCTTCTCCCCCAATAACCTCCCCCGTGGCCGCATTGGCGCAGTCTATTCCCGAAAGTGGAGGGCAGTATGGCCCGTAGGTGAGGATTAGAAGGGGAATAAAAGCCTCGCTTCCGTTGGAGATAACGGAGTACTGAACGTTGTAGACAGAACCGCTCGACCCAGCTGAAACCACGGCCTTGGATAAGAGTGTGAGGGCGAAAAACAGGGTGATAGCTGTTCTAAACGTACGGTTCATTGAGCTCCCTCCGGCAGCGTTCTTGGAGCACGTCTATCACTTTGAGGTCAATGCTGAAGTAGTAGGCCAAGTCCGATGGTTTCCATCCTGTGTCGTCTGACCTCCTTCCCAGCTAGGGCGAGGGTTCGGCTTAACTCCTCGCCAGTGGCGGGGAGGTTTGCGGGTTCATTACCTACTCGTGTTGCCACTTTCGGCTCAGCCCGCGGGCCCGGTCTTGGGTCCATTACCCCTACCGGCAAACCCGGATTGGGGTTATAGCTTGAGGCCACCACTTGGAGTTTTTAACTGCCACAAGGGGCAGTTTGAAAGGACGCTTAACAGCATCAACCCTCCAACGGCAGAGGGTAACGTGAAACCCCTCATCTCATCGGGTTACCTTACGGTGGCCTCTTCGAGGCCCTATTACGCTGGCAAGGTTTAAAAGGGTTTCGAGGATTTAGTGCTCGTTGGGCGGTTTACTGCATCCCCACCCCAAAGGACAAGGCTCTCAAAAGAAAAAGGTAATGCTCTCATGTAATCCAAGGCGCAGTTTATTGCTTTTTCGTATTCGTGCTCCCTACAGTTCTCATAACAGATTTTTAATGTGTGGTCACACCTCATATTTTCAGGGCATCTGCCCGAATATCTGCACGGAATGCCCAGGACTGTCCTGTCTGCTTCCATCTCTATTGAGACTACCGTGTTTGGATTTTGTTTCCTGACCTGTTTTTGTAGCCCATCGTGAATGTACCTGATTTTCTCAACGAGTTTCTTATAGGAGTACGGGAACGTTTGTTCAGTGCCGTTAATGTTCTCTATGCAGTTTTTGTTCTGATAATAGTTTGGCTGGACGAATACGTAATCAAAGTAGCCGCCAACTTTGAGAATCCCGTCAAACGCATCATCGCTCAAATACGACACGCCCCTCTCCCATTAGTCGCCGGAATCCAGATCAACTCCTGCCATGGTCGTGAATGTAATCATACATATTGGATGAACTCCCTGGAAACGTTCTTGCCATAGTTGCCAGTTTGGAGACAGCTCTCATAACTCCAGTAAAAGCCCCTGAGGTTGCTGTTGTCAATGCTCAGAACTCCATCAATCCAGCCCTTATAGTACGAGTTCACGCCGGAGTATTTAAATGAAATCAGTGCCTGATCCCTTTGGCTCCCGTCGGGACGCTTAAAGGGTATTGTTATATATAGGGGGACCCCGGAGATGTGATCTGCCACCCACCTCGCGAATTCTTTCCCATCATTTCGTCCGGAATCATAGTACGGACCGGTATAGTGAGAACCTCTTCCCTCTCCATCAAGTACAACAATCTTATCAAAACCCCTCTCCTTGAAGTCTTCGACGGTAGCTTTTCTACTTCCAACGGTCATCCTCGACTCGTAGTTAGAACCGTTCCACTTAACCCACCACAGTGTGAACTTCGCCACAGGACATCACCATTATGGATTATCCCTGGAGACATAAGAGCATTTTTGGATTTCTACTTGTCAAAATTGCAACGAAGTGATTCAAAAACAAAAGGTAAAAACGGATTACTCAGTCTCCAATTGGATACAAAAGTCGAAAAGGTCTCAGACGTACTTGAACTCCTCTTCGAGCTCGTCCCTCTCCTTCAGCTTCCAGTAGAGCTTGCCTTCCTTTTCAAAGGCCTCGACCTTTCCGTTCTCGGCGAAGCGGAGAAGGTAGCGCCTCACTTCCATCTGCTTGAGACCGGTTTCTTTGGCTATCTCCTCAACGGTTTTTGGGCTGCTCTCAAGTGCCTTGAGGACTCTCACGTTCTTCATTCTCCCCCCTCCAGAGACCTGTATCTTTCCAACAGGTCAATTATCAGCCCCATCACCCTTAAGTGTTTCTCAAGCTCGTCGAGGTCGTCGGGCATTGAGTTGGCAAGCTGTGTCAGCTTTTCCATCAGCCTCTCCTCAACTCCTTTCATCTCGCCCGCCATCTGCTTCTTCCTGTGCTCGCACACGGGGCAGAAGACCCTCCCGTCCTTCTCGAAGAGGGGGGAGCCACACTTGGGGCAGTGTTTGTCGAGCATCTTCGCCCCGGACAGCATGAGCGGCATGATTATCTTCCTTATCTCCTCGTCGCTGATCGTCGGCATCGAATCACCCCATCAGGAGCTGGAAGACCTCGAAAAACGCCTTCTTTCCGAGCCGGGAGCGCCTCAGCCTGTCCGAGACCTCTGCAATGTCGAATGCGACGATGTTGAAGTTCTCCTTTATCGCCTCGAGGATTTGAAGGAGCTCCTCAAGCGTCAGCTCGCCGTGCTGGAAGCGGGCTATCTTGTACTCTGGCCTTAAGACGTCCATGTCCACGGTAAGGTAAACGTCTTTGCCGAGGTACTTCTTCGCCTCACCCATTATCTCCTCAATTGAGTTGGTCTGAAAGTTCTTGTAGGCCCTCCACTTCCCCCTTACTTTCCTGCTCCTTAGCGTGGCCGGGAAGACCTTGACACGCCTCGTCCAGAGCTGGGTTCTCTCCGTAGTGGGAATCATGAGAACCGGTGCCATCACGGCGGCCCTCTCCACGAGCCTCTTTTCAAGGGCATAGGCGAGCCATGAGCCGTGGTCGAGGTAGTCGTGCATCAGGTCTGTGTGGGCATCGACGCTTATTAGCGCTGGCGGTCTGAGCTTCTCGACTATGCCGTAAGTGGCGAGGTGTTCACCTATGATGTATGCCCTATCTCTGGGTACTCTTTCGGGAAGGAGTTCGACCCTACTGGCTTCAACGATAATGTAGTCATCGATCAGCTTGTTCCGCTTCAAAAGCTGGAGCGCGTAGATTACACCGTCCCTGTTTGGCCTCTCACCGAAGGGAATGAACGTTACCATTCAGCCCACCAGATGGGGTTATGTGCTCCTTTTTTAAATCTTGGTGAAAACCTTTGGCACTTCCGTGTAAATTTTTAAAGCCAAACTTTAAAAAGTCGACCCGAAAGTATAAACCGAAAACTTTCCGGAGGTCTCGCCATGATACTCCAGGTTGCCCTTGACTTAACTGACATTGAGCAGGCCATTTCTATCGCGGAGAAGGCCGCCCGCGGGGGTGCTCACTGGCTTGAGGTTGGAACTCCTTTAATCAAGAAGGAGGGCATGCGCGCTGTTGAAATCCTCAAGAGGCGCTTCCCTGACAGGAAGATCGTCGCTGACCTCAAGACCATGGACACCGGTGCACTAGAAGTCGAGATGGCGGCCCGCCACGGGGCAGACGTCGTTTCTATCCTCGGTGTCGCAGACGACAAGACCATAAAGGACGCAGTTGAGGTCGCAAGGCGCTACGGAATCAGGGTGATGGTAGACCTCATCGGTGTCAAGGACAAGGTCAAGCGCGCCAAGGAACTCGAAAAGATGGGCGTGCACTACATCCTCGTCCACACGGGCATTGACGAGCAGGCCCAGGGCAAGAACCCCCTCGAAGACCTTGAAAAGGTAGTCAAGGCCGTCAACGTCCCGGTGGCCGTTGCCGGTGGACTGAACCTTGAGACCATTCCAAAGGTCATTGAGCTTGGTGCAACGATTATCATCGTAGGCGGTGCCATAACAAAGGCAAAGGATCCGGAGAAAGTGACGAGACAGATAATAGACCTCTTCTGGGGCGAGTACATGATGACGATAAGGAAGGCTATGAACGACATACTCGACCACATCCACAACGTCGCCGACAGCCTCAAGCTGGAGCAGGTCAGGGGCTTCGTTGATGCGATGATAGGCGCCAACAAGATATTCATCTACGGCGCCGGAAGGAGCGGCCTCGTCGGAAAGGCCTTCGCCATGAGGCTCATGCACCTCGACTTCAACGTCTACGTCGTCGGCGAGACCATAACGCCGGCCTTTGAACAGGGAGACCTTCTGATAGCAATAAGCGGTTCGGGCGAGACCCAGAGCATAGTCGAGGCCGCCAAGATAGCCAAAGACCAGGGCGGAAAGGTCGCCGCCATAACCTCCTACGCAAACTCGACGCTCGGAAAGCTCGCCGACGTCGTGGTCGAGATACCGGGAAGAACTAAGACGGACATTCCAACGGACTACATAGCGAGGCAGATGCTCACCAAGTACAAGTGGATAGCCCCAATGGGCACCCTCTTCGAGGACTCGACCATGATATTCCTCGATGGCATAATAGCGCTCCTCATGGCGACCTTCCAGAAGACCGAAAAGGATATGAAGAAGAAGCACGCGACCCTTGAGTGAGGGTTGCGATGCGCTCTTTCACCCATCTTTTTGTCGGGATTGGCAACGCAGGTGCTAGAATCGTAGACAGGATAAGCGCTGACGGCGTGGTTAGGGTAACAATCAATCCCGGCCACTACTTACTCCGCAGAGGACACTATGAGGAAAGGATAAGGGAGTTCTTCTCAAGGCTTCCGAAGGACACATTCCTGTGGCTTGTGTTCGAGGACAAGCCCGTGAACCTTGAGCTCGTGGACTTAATCCTCGAATACAGCCCCTCCGATGCAATAAGGATAGCCTACACCCTCACTCCCCAGCGGGAGCTGATTCACGAAAAGCCCCCCTGGGCCGATAACTTTGAGACCGTCTTCTACGACTCCCTGTGGGACTTCCTGAAGGACGACATTCCCCTGGGAATAGCCTTTGAGAGGGCCTCAGTCTCGATAGCCGAGCTGTTCTCAAGGCTCTACTACTACCTGGAAAACCAGATGCTCGTTAACATAGACTACGCGGACTTCTTCAACATGGTGCGCGGCGGAAACGTTGGCATAATGCGCCTCCTCGATAAGGTGGACTTCAGCTGGCACTGGGGGATTTGGGAGCGCGGCCTCATAGGAATCCTCGTTGGCAACGACTTCCCTCTAAAGGACGCCCACGAGATACTTTCGCGCTTCCAGGAGCTGCTGGCCAAAAAGGATATAATCTGGGGCATTGTGACCGATGAGGACATCAGGGGCGTTGAAATACTCGCCCTGCTCGTGAAGGGGTGGGAGAATGAAGGCGGTGCTCTTTGACATCGACGGGACTCTGTTAACTGAGATGCCTCTAATCCAGCTCTTTCTCCCCTGGGTCTACGATGAGCTGTCAAAGAGGCTCGGCATCACGAAGGAAGAGGCGCGAAACAGGTTCCTGCATGAGATTATGGTTAGAAGGGACACCTACGACTGGCACGACTGGAACTTCTTCTTCAGGCTCTTTAACCTCGACCTCAACTACGAGGAACTCCTGAGGAAGTACCCCCACAAGCTCCACGTTTATCCCGACGTCATACCGACGCTGGAATGGCTGGAGGAGGAAGGCTATCTCCTCGGTGTCGTCACGAGCGGGCCCGAGTACCAGAGGCTTAAGCTCGACCTTACGGGGCTCAGCAAGTACTTCGAGGCAATAGTTACGAGGGAAGACGTGAAGGCGATAAAGCCGGAGCCAAAGATTTTTCTGTACGCCCTCAAGGAGCTCGGCGTTGAGCCTTCCGATGCGCTCTACGTCGGTGACTCCCTCACCCAGGACGTTTACGGGGCAAAGCACGTGGGAATGAAGGCCGTGTGGATTAACCGCGACGGTTTAGACGGCTACCATATGGCCGACTACGAGATTAGAACCCTCCACGAGCTCAGAAAAATACTGGGGTGATGAAAATGAAGGAGCTCTTTAGTGCGGAGGGAGTTTTTATCGAGTACTCCGAGAAGGAGGTAGAGATAAGGCCCGGCGACAAGCTTGTCCACAGGAGCGAAACGCCAACGGAGCTCTGGTGGAAGCTCAAGGAAGCAGTCAAGGGCAAGAAAGTTCGGGTGGTAGTCTACGAGGTGGAAGAATGATCGCCCACCTGATAAACACGGACGCAGGCAACAGGGGGAGTGGTAAGTTATACTTAGACTTTAGGCGGAAAAACTTTAATTTTTTACATAATTCTGCAAAGCTGTTTTTAGACAATTATGGAAAAGTGTTGGTAATCACTGGGTTTCCGATTCCCCCGGCAAACGTCCCCGAAACGGACGGCCCGCCCGGTGCTCTAGCAATATCCAGGGCGGTTACAGAGCTCGGAGGGAGCGCTGAAATCCTCACGCAAAAAGAAGTTGTCAGGGCAATGGCTCCCCTCGGGAGAACCTTTTCTCTGAGTTTCACCGAAAGGCCCGATGTGTCCAACTACGAGCTGGTGGTCTTCGTTGAGACTCCCGGAAGGGCCAGAGATGGGAACCACTATTCCATGTCCGGCCTGAAGATAGAGGGAGAGACCTTTGACTGGGTCGCCGAGAATGCTAAGGACTATGGAGTCCCCACGATTGGGATTGGCGACGGTGGCAACGAGATTGGAATGGGGAAGATTCTTGATCTTGTCGTCAGGCACATTCCGCACGGGGAGAAGATAGCCAGCACCGTTGAGACCGACGAGCTCGTTCTCTCCGCGGTCTCCAACTGGGGAGCCTACGGGCTCGTGGCCCAGGCCTCGGTTGAGTTTGGAAAAAACCTCCTTTCGGGCTGGGACGAGGCCCTTGTCGTTGGGCTTCTCGCAGAAAACGGCCTCATAGACGGTGTGAGCAAGAGGCGGGAAGCCAGCGTGGACGGCATTCCCGTTGATGTGCACGTTGCCCTGGTGGAGCTCCTGAAGAAAATCGTTGATAACCGGCTGGACTAACCTTTTAAACCTCTTCCTGTTTCTCCAAGCGGTGAGGTCATGAACCTTGAGGAGTTCATACCGGATCCTAAAACCCGGGCGCTCATAGAGAAGACGAGAGACTTTGCCATGCACTTCTTTGAGAGGGAAGGGACGCACGGCTTCAGCCACGTGGAGAGGGTCTTCAACCTCTGCCTGCACATAGGGAGGGAGGAGGGAGCTGACCTCGAAATTCTCGCTCTGGCCGCGCTCCTCCACGACATAGCGAGGCCCCTTGAAGACGCGGGCAAAGTTGAGGATCACGCCGCAGAGGGGGCAAGGATTGCCAAACGCTTCCTGCTGGGCCTTGGCTACCTGCCTGAGAAGGCCGAGGCCGTTGCCCATGCAATAGAGGCGCACCGCTTCTCCCGCGGTCCGGAGCCCCAAACACTGGAGGCAAAAATCCTGAGCGACGCCGACAAGCTGGACGCTATAGGAGCCATAGGGGTTGCGCGCGTCTTCATGTACTCTGGCGAGCACGGCAGGGACATAGAGGCCTCGCTTAAGCACTTCGAGGAGAAGATTCTCAAGCTCAAGGACTTGATGTACACCGAGACCGCAAAGCGCATGGCGGAGGAGAGGCACCGCTTTACGGTCGAGTTCATCGAGAGGATACGCCGGGAAATCGAGGGGGAACTGTGAGTTCTTCCCTTTTCTGGCGCCCATAATAACCTTTTTAAAGGGCTTCCTGAATTAAGGGTTAGCCATCAAGGTCATTCTAAGGAGGTGAGAACGTGAAGGCGCCAATCTGTGAGGTTTGTCTCAAGACCGACGACATTCTGTGCCCCGCTGACGAGAAAAAGCTTCAGGACGGTGTGATCTCCGAGCTGGACGTCAAGGTTGCGCGTCTACTCTACAAGCTTCTCGGTGACGTTGATATCGAGTTCAAGAAGGCCGTCGAGGCGGGAGACCTCATTGTCATAGTTGTTGGTGAAGGTGACGTCCCGATTACCATCGGCAAGGGCGGAAAGAACATAAAGACCCTCATAAGGGAGCTCGGAAAGCGCGTCAGGGTTATAGAGGGCATGAAGGCCGAGACTGCTGACGAGCTCAAGAAGCTTGCATCTGACCTCCTCTACCCGGCGGGGGTCTTCGGCGTCAACGTCGTCTACAGGCCTGGAGGGGACACCTACTACAAGGTTCTCGTCTTCGGCAGGGACAGGAAGAAGCTCCCAGAGAAGCCGGAGATACTTGAGAGCGTCCTGAGCCAGATAGTCGGAAAGGACGTTAAGATTTCGTTCGTCTGACGTCTCTGGTTCTCTATTTCTACCTCCCGTGCGAATCGAATACCTTTAAAAGCCCACCACTACTCCTTCTGGGGATGCCCATGTACAGGACGCATTACTCAAGCGAGATAACTGAGGAGCTGAACGGCCAGCGTGTCAGGGTTGCCGGCTGGGTGTGGGAGGTCAAAGACCTCGGAGGAATAAAGTTTCTGTGGATTAGAGACAGAGAGGGGATAGTCCAGGTCACCGCCCCGAAGAAGAAGGTTGACCCCGAGCTGTTCAAGCTCATTCCGAAGCTCAACGCGGAGGACGTTGTGGCTGTTGAAGGAATAGTAAACTTCACCCCGAAGGCAAAACTCGGCTTCGAAATTCTTCCAGAGAAGCTTGAAATACTCAGCAGGGCAGAGAGCCCGCTCCCACTCGACCCGACGGGGAAGGTAAAGGCAGAGCTCGACACTAGGCTGGACAACCGCTTCATGGACGTTAGAAGGCCCGAGGTAATGGCCATATTCAAGATACGCTCAAGCGTCTTCAAGGCAATACGCGACTTCTTCCACGAGAACGGCTTCATAGAGATACACACCCCGAAGATCATCGCCACCGCGACCGAAGGCGGAACAGAGCTCTTCCCGATGAAGTACTTCGAGAAAGATGCATTCCTCGCCCAGAGCCCCCAGCTCTACAAGCAGATAATGATGGCGAGCGGCCTCGACAGGGTCTATGAGATTGCCCCGATATTCCGCGCCGAGGAGCACAACACGACCAGACACCTCAACGAGGCGTGGAGCGTTGATGCAGAGATGGCCTTCATCGAGAACGAGGAGGAAGTCATGGGGCTCCTTGAGAGGCTCGTCGCCTACGCAATAAACTACGTCCGCGAGCACAACGCAAAGGAGCTTGAGACCCTCAACTTCGAGCTGGAGGAGCCGAAGCTGCCGTTCCCGAGGCTCAGCTATGACAGGGCCCTTGAAATTCTCACCGACCTCGGAAAGGAAATCCCGTGGGGCGAGGACATAGACACCGAGGGTGAAAGGCTCCTTGGAAAGTACATGATGGAGAACGAAAACGCCCCGCTTTACTTCATATACAAGTATCCGAGCGAGGCGAAGCCCTTCTACATAATGAAATACGATGATAAGCCTGAAATCTGCAGGGCCTTCGACCTCGAGTACAGGGGCGTGGAGATGACCTCCGGCGGCCAGAGGGAGCACCGCTACGACGTCCTCGTTGAGCAGATAAAGGAGAAGGGCCTCAACCCGGAGAGCTTCGAGTTCTACCTCAAGGCCTTCCGCTACGGTATGCCGCCCCACGGAGGCTTTGGCCTTGGCGCAGAGAGGCTTATAAAGCAGATGCTCGACCTGCCGAACATCAGAGAGGTTATCTTGTTCCCGAGGGACAGGAAGAGGCTGATACCGTAAGGCCTTTATACCTTCCACCCTTTCATTGTGTTAGCGGTTGTATGTGCATTAGTGTTGTGGAGGGAGGTAGAGAATAATGAAGAAACTAGCGGCTTTAATCTTGGTGGGGCTGTTCCTCTTTGTTGCCCCTAATGTCCCCGCTGTGAGTGCTGAAGAGGTCCTGTATGCAAAAATATCCTCCGTGAACCTTGGGCTTGGGGACAAGGCCGTTCTCGGGCCGTACACTTTCACGTTCGCCGATGTCAGTCCTGACTTTACCACCGCTAGAATCTCCGTTTCGGCGGGCAGGGAGTCTTCGCCTTTAATCCTTGAAGAGGGCAAAACCGTATATTACCCATCTGAGCAGAACCCCACGTTTGCCCTCAGCGTGGTTATATGGAATATCAAAAATAAACCAGTCGTATACCTCGACATAATGTCTCCGCTCAAACTAATCGACACGGTGACCCTTCAGGAGGGGAAGTACTACACGCTACCGTCAAACTTTCCAAGAATCAAGGTTAAGCTAACCCGCTCAACGAACGACTACGCAACGTTCGACGTATACTTCCCGTATTCATCCATCCCCACCACGGTCAGGGTGTCCAAGGGAAGCGGCAAGGGTGTTAACTACAAACTCAGCAGTGAGTATTACTACCAGAATTATCTGTATATCAAGGTCACCGACTCGGACTCAAGCAGTGCGACCTTCGAAGTGTGGCTTCCCAAAGTTGCTTCAACTGACTTCAAGATTATAAAGTCAAGTCAGAGCGGGGGAAGCAGTGGGGCCACGGCTCAGAACGAGACCCTCCTCGTGTACAACGGCCTCATGTACGCCGGGGAGAGGCTGCCCCTTAAGGTAGATGATACCACATACTACGTGAAGCTCATCTCAGTTGTTTCCACCAAAGCCAGCGTTGAAGTCTATAAAGGTTCAGCGAAAGTCGGTACGTACTTCGTCAATGTGGGAGAGGTTAAGCCGATACCGGACACCCCGCTGAAGGTCTCAATCCAGAAGACCGAGCCCCAGTACAGCCGCGCCACAATGCTCGTGTACGCGCCGGACGGCACGCAGGTTACCCCAATACTCCGTCCGGCGGACATAGTGGCAGAAATTGACGCAATGCCCAAGGAGATAATGCTGGGAGACAGCCTTGTTGTCGTCGTCTCCGTTGAGAACCAGGGTAAGGGAGACGCCTACGACGTTGCCGTAGCGGCGCCCGTGCCCGATAACTTCGAACTGGTGAGCCTGACCAAGTCGTGGACTTTCAAGACTTTCCCGGCTTTCACCAAGATGCCCGCCTTAATCTACGTCCTTAAGCCCACTAAGGTCGGTGAATTTGACATCGGAAAGGTGACGGTAACGTTCTACGACGACAAGAGCCTGGAAACCGGCCAGAAGAAGACTGTATACTCCAAGTCGCTCACCGGAATTAAAGTCTACAACATTCCCTCAATAAAGGTTGCGGCTCAGGCTTACAACGGCACCGTCTGGGGCGAGTATGTAACCGCCAAAGCCGGAGAAGCCGTTAGCGTTAAGTTCACCCTCCGCGCCTCCGAGGGCAACCCCGACTACGAGTTCGTCAGGAACGCTACCCTGATACTCGACATGCCCGATAGCATCAGCGGCGAAGCCGTGGTTCCGGTCGGGACAGTAAAGGCCGGCGAGACCAAGACCCTCCAGGTGAAACTCAACGTGCTTAAAGAGAGCCTGTCCAACGTAAGGGCAACCCTGGTGTACCTCGACCCGCTCGGAGGGAAGCACAGGATTGAGCTCGGCAACCTCGTCACTATAAACAGCATCCCGCCGAGGGTAATCACCAAGGAGGTTAAGGTGTGGCCGGCTCCGGAGGAGCTTCCGACTTACGTCAACAAGACCCTCTCTGAGCTGGACGACCCGACGCCGCTGGCAGAAGAGCTCGCCAACATCACCGCTGGCTACCTCCCGCCGGAGAGCAACCCCTGGAAGCCCCTTGCAATAGTGTTCCTCCTGGCGGCGGCGGTGCTCGGAGGAGTTGCCTACAAGTACTGGGACGAGGCGGAGAAGCTCAGGGAGAAGCTTGAAAAGAAGAAGCAGAGGCGCCCAGGAGGACTTCCGAAGAAGGACGAGGAGGAAGAAAAAGAGGAAGAGCAGCTTTAGTCAAGTTTTTAAATTCCTTCCCTCTCTTTTCTCCCATGAGCGCCTTTAAGTACAAGCAGGTTATAGTCTCCAGGAAGGACTTAAAGCTCAGCAAGGGCAAGTTCGCAGTCCAGGTCGCACACGGGGCAGTGACGGCGGCAATAAAAGCCCAGAAGGAGAAGCCGGAGTGGTTCAAGGCCTGGTTCCACGAGGGCCAGAAGAAGGTCGTTGTCAAGGCCGAGAACCTTGAGGAACTGTTCCAGCTCAAGGAGAAAGCCGAGAAGCTCGGACTGCCGACGGCCCTGATCCGGGACGCTGGACTGACTGAGATTCCTCCTGGAACTGTTACAGTCCTCGCCGTAGGGCCCGGGCCGGAGGAGCTCGTTGACAAGGTCACAGGGCACCTAAAGCTGGTGTGAAGCATGGACTACCGCGAGTTCTTTTCCCAGTTCCCCTACCTCAGCGAGAAGCCCGGGATAGGGGGCAGAATCAAGGTCTTTCCCGAGGACTTCGTTGTCATCGAGGAGCCCCTCCCACAAATCTTCGAGGGGAGAAAGCACGCAATCTTCCTCCTCAAGAAGCGCAACTGGGACACGATGGCGGCCGTCAAGGAGATAGCCAAGCGGGCGGGGATAAGACACAGAGATATAGGCTTCGCAGGGACTAAGGACAGGCACGCAGTCACCTACCAGTACATAAGCGTCCCCGCCGATGCGAAGGAGAAAGTCGAAGCAGTCCAGATCCGCGACATCGAGCTCAAGTTCGTCTCATACGGGCGCTTCATCAAGCTCGGCCACCTGCTTGGCAACCGGTTTAGGATAATCGTCAGGGACGTTGGGGAAGATGCGTTTGAAAAGACAAAGGCTATTGTGAGGGAGCTCCGAGAGAAGGGTGGCTTCCCCAACTACTTCGGCTACCAGCGCTTTGGGGAGAGGCGCGTCGTGAACCACCTGATAGGGAAGCTCCTCCTCCAGGGGAAGTTCGATGAAGCCGCGAGGCTCTTTTTGGGCTACGCGGACGGGAGCATGGAGGGCGACGAGGCGCGCAGGGCCTTCTGGGAGACGGGCGACGTCGAAAGGGCCCTTGAGGAGTTCCCAGGTTTTCTCCGCTATGAGAGGACGCTTCTCTACACCTACAAGAAGACAGGGAGCTGGAAGAGGGCCTTCCTTTCCCTGCCCCTTCCAATAATGCGCATCTTCATTCACGCCTACCAGAGCTACCTCTTCAACCTCTACCTCTCGAGGAGGATTGAAGAGGGGCTCCCACTAAATGAACCCCTCGTCGGCGATATCGTCGTCCAGGTTAAGGGGGGCATCCCCTACCGCGACAGGACTTACCGCGTCACCGAGACGAACATCGAGTTTGTCCTTGAGAAGGTTGGGAAGGGCCAGGCTATGGTCTCGGGCCCGCTCTTCGGCTTCGCGATGAGGCAGGCAAAGGGGCTTCCTGGCCAACTTGAAAGTGGAATTCTCGAAGAGGAAGGCATAACACTTGAGACATTCAAGAAACTGCCAAAGCTGATGGCAGAGCCTGGCGGGAGGAGGGAGCTTTTGATTCGCCCGATTGGCATGACTTATGGCTACATTCCTGGAACAGGTATGTGCTTCCGCTTCTTCCTGCCGAAGGGTGTCTATGCCACTAGCGTGCTCAGGGAGATAATAAAGGACCATTAATGGGTAGAAAGCCTTATATTTGCACATTCTTTCTCATTTTTGGGATGAAAAATGGGCAGGATTAAGGCGATATCGCTTGATATAGATGGCACAATAACTTACAGGGACAGAACAATCAGCATTGATGCCCTGAAGGCGGTAAGGCTCGCCGAGAGGCTTGGCGTCCCTGTCATGCTCGTCACAGGGAACTCTGTTCCTTTTGCCGAAGTTGCTGCGGTCTTCATCGGCACGAGCGGGCCGGTCATCGCTGAGGACGGCGGGGCGCTCTCACTGAAGGGTGAGGGGACGATGAGGGAGCGCGTTTTTCTCACGGACATGGACGAGGAGTGGATACTCTGGAGCGAGCTGAAGAAACGCTACCCCGAGGCAAAGCTGAGCTACTCGATGATGGAGAGGAAAGCGGGCCTCGTCGTTCTCCGGACGGTTCCCGTGGAGGCTGTCAGGGAAATCATCGAGGAGCTTGGGCTCAACCTCATCGCGGTTGATTCTGGCTTTGCAATCCACGTGAAAAAGCCCTGGATTAACAAGGGCACCGGCATAGAGAAGGCCTGCGAGTACCTCGGAATAAGCCCCAAGGAAGTCGCTCACGTCGGCGACGGCGAGAACGATTTGGACGCCTTCCGCGTCGTCGGCTACCGCGTTGCAGTTGCCCAAGCCCCGGAGAGCCTCAAGGAAAAAGCGGACTACGTGACCCAGAAGCCCTATGGTGACGGTGGGGCGGAGGCTATAACCCACATCCTGAAAAAGTTCGGCTATCTGGGGGGAGGGCGATGAGAATCCGCTGGGCGACCCTTGAGGACGTTCGCGGGATAGTTGAGGTTCACACTGCCGACGAGAAGTTCAGCGGCGGCATTTACGACCGCTATATCTGGGGCGGGCCGTGGACGGCAATCGAGACACTCGCAATTCACCTCAACAACTTCCTGCTCGACGACCAGCTCGTGGCCGTTGCGGAGCTTGACGGAAAACTCGTCGGCGAAGTCGAGGTTCTATTCTCGGAGGAGCCTATCGGGGGAAAAGTTAGAAGAATCGCCCACATTGACGTCATCGAAGTCCACCCTGATTACAGGGGCAGGGGAGTTGGAAGAGCGCTTATGGAGTTTGTCGAGGACGTGGCCAGGGAACAAGGGGCTGAGATGCTGACGACCCAGCCAGATGAAGATGCGAGGGGCTTCTACGAGAAGCTTGGCTTTGACCTTGAGCTCTTTAAGGGTAGGACGGTCTGGATTCCTGCGGGGGACAGGGTAGAGGATGCGAAGGTAAGACCTCTTGATTTCGGTTGGAATGAGGTTAAGGATCTCGAACTGGTCGCCGGCCGCTTCCAAAGCTCTTACAGCATGTACTTTTCGGCGTTTAAAGACAACATAGCTGGAATTCACTACACCGTTGAAAGCGGAAAAGTTGGCGACTCATTCTATGCCCTCAGGAACCTCCCAGGCAGAGATGGGGTCTCCCTTCTCCTCTGGGGAATGGTTGAGGACTTGAGGGCAGTTCTCGGTAGGGCAAAGCTCCTGGGCTTCGAGAGGGTACTGACGGTGCTCGCGGAGGATTTAGAAGTCGCAGGCACGAAAGAGGTTGGAAAAATAGAGATACTGGGGAAAAAGCTCACTTAAGGAACTCGAGGGCAAGGGCGACCTCCATCGCAGTCCCAAGGTAAAGGACATCCTCGTCGACGTCGAACTTTGGATGGTGGTGGGGGTAGATTATTCCCTTCTCCTCGTTCCTTATTCCCAGGGCCAGAAACGCGCCCGGAACCATCTGGAGGTAGAATGAGAAGTCCTCTGCTCCCATCGTGGGCGGAACCTCGCAGTATTTCAGGCCGTACTTCTCCGCGACCTTCCTCGCAAACCCTGCCATTTTGGAGTCGTTGATTGTTGGTGGCGTCAGCTCGTCAATCTTAAGTTCGTACTCAAGGTTGTGGGCGATTGCTGTGCCCTTTGCAATCTCGTCCATTCTCTTCTTTATCAGCTCGCCTATTTCCGGCTTGAAGAACCTGAAGGTGCCCTTGAACTCGGCCGTCTCCGGGATAACGTTAAAAGCCGTCCCCGCGTGGACTGACGTAACACTCACAACGCCTGTCTCGAGGGGTTTGATGTTTCTGCTGACTATTGTCTGGTATGCCAGAATTAGCTCGGCGAGCGCCGGCACTGGGTCTTTTGTCTCGTGCGGTGATGCCCCGTGGCCTCCTTTTCCGATGAGCTTCCCGCTAAATATACCGGCACCCGCCAGGAATGGCCCGTCTCTTATGCCGATCACACCGCTTGGGAGATTCATCCAGACGTGGAAGCCGAAGATTGCATCGACACCCTCCAAGGCTCCTCCTTCGATCATCTTCAGTGCCCCGTTGCCTCCTTCCTCTGCCGGCTGGAAGACGAGCCTCACCCTGCCGTTGAACTCATCAATGTGCTCGGGGATTATCTTGCCCGCGCCGAGGAGCATGGCAGTGTGGGCGTCGTGACCGCAGGCGTGCATCTTCCCGGGAACGCGGGACTTGTATGGGACGTCGTTTTCCTCTTGGATGGGGAGGGCATCCATGTCAGCCCTTAGGGCTATTGTCTTTTCTCCTTCTCCGATGTCGGCGATTATTCCAGTCCCGACGCGCTTTATCCTGTACCCCCATTCGCGGAGGTGTTCCTCAACAATCTTCGAAGTCCTCTCCTCTTTGTACTTAAGCTCGGGGTACATATGGAAGTCCCTTCTCCAGGAGATTATTTCTTTCTCGATTTTCTTTGCTTCCAGAACCGGGTCAAACCCCATGGGCGTCACCACATGATTGTATGCAGAGGAAGATATTAGCTTTTCGATGGGCGTCTAAAAGAGTGCACCAACCGTAAAATTTATAAACCCCTATCTAAAGGGAATATCGGCGTCACTCAGGTGGGCCGGTAGCTCAGCCTGGTATGAGCGCCGCCTTGGCAAGGCGGAGGCCCCGGGTTCAAATCCCGGCCGGTCCACCAACATTTGGGCTGGGCCCGTGGTCTAGACTGGTTATGACGCCACCCTGACAAGGTGGAGGTCCGGGGTTCGAATCCCCGCGGGCCCACCATTCAAACTTCGCCTGCGCGAAGTTTGACCAGGGTTCATAGCTCCTTCTGGAAAGCTAAATTTCGAGTGATTTTCTCATTGAATTGCTGTCTCAGGAAAGCGTCCAAAGGATGCCGAAGATACAGGTGGGAACTAAAGGTGAAGTGGGCGCGCATAATAGGAACCCCACAGAAAGCTTTAAATTCTCAGAGTGCACGCACCCGGTTCGGAGTTTAACTGGCGTATAAATCCCTTTGGTCAAGCTTTGCACAAGCAAAGCTTGTTATGCAAAGGTTTATAAAACGTCTCCGGAAACACTTTCCAGTCGTGAAAAGCCGTTGGTAATTAGGGGTGATGCTCATGGGAAGGACTACCAAGGTTGGTTCCGCTGGAAGGTTCGGTCCAAGGTACGGTCTCAAGATAAGGAGAAGGGTTGCGGCCGTTGAGGCCAGGATGAAGCAGAAGCACGTCTGCCCGGTCTGCGGAAGGAAGGCCGTCAGGAGGATTAGCACCGGTATCTGGCAGTGTCAGAAGTGCGGCGCAACCTTTGCCGGCGGTGCTTACCTCCCGACCACTCCGGCCGGAAAGGTCGTGAAGCGCGTCGTCGCTTCCAAGGCCTGATTTTTTATATCCTTTGAGGTGGTTCCTATGGTCGTTGCTGTTTACCGCTGTGCAAAGTGCGGTAAAGAGGTCGAGCTCGACCTCGCCACCACAAGAGAGGTTCGCTGCCCCTACTGCGGCAGCAAGATACTCTACAAGCCCCGCCCCAGGATTGCGAGAAGGGTTAAGGCCATCTGAGCCTTTTCTTTCGAAAGGCTTTTATCAACTAACTCCGAATGAGTGGTTGCCATGATGCTGATAACGACTTCCCACAGGCCGACAAGGAGAACGAGGAGCTTCGGTCACGACCTTGAGAGGGTGTTCCCCAACTCCCTCTACCTGACCAGAGGAAAGAAGACTATCCAGGACCTTCTCATGGAGGCCTACGACAGGGACTACGAGCGGCTTCTCATCATCAACGTCTGGAAGGGCAACCCGCTCAAGATGACCTTCATCAAGGTTGACCCAGATGATTGGGGCTACCTCGGCTACCTCTACCTCCACGGCATAAAACTCCAGCGCGAGATAGGCTTCAGGAACCTCAGGCCAATCCGAGAGGAGATGCCCTTTGTCGTCACTACTGCCAAGCGCGTCGGCATAGACCACACGGCCTTTGCCCAGGTCTTTGCGGAGCTGACAGGCGGAAAGTTCGTGCCGAGGGGCAACAAGAGCCTCCAGACGATAGCCGACAAGAACAACACCGACGTTATCGGAGTAATCGAGAACTACCCAAGGGGGATGGCTGTAAACTTCTACCGCTTCGACGTCACGAAGGAGAGGCCAGTCGGCCCGCTGATCCTCGTGAAAATCTGGATTATGGAAGACGGGCGGAGATGGGACTACAAGGAAGCCCTCTTAAAGAAACCGGCCAAGCAGCAAAAAGACGAGAAAGACGAGTGAGCGGGTTTTCTTCTAACACTCCTCATGTTGTGCCTGCAGTTTTCTGGCCCTTCACCGGTCTGAGAATCCTTTCAAAAGGCTTTTTAGGTTGAAGGCATAAATAAGCAATATGAGCCGCATCCACTTCTATCTTCGAAGCCGCCTTGAGGAAGTTCGAAAGAGGGTTCTCTATGAGAGCTACGAGGCAAAGAAGCTCCCCGCCTGGGAGAGGGTGGGCATCACCTGGCTGGCGCTCTTCGCCTTCTGGGTGGTTGTGAGCGGAAAGTTCTCGCCTCCCCATCTCGCTACTGGAGCGGTGGTTACTTTCATCGTGGCCCTCATTACGAGGGACTTCCTGACCGACGACATAAGGCAGACAGGCCATCTGCTGTCCAAGGCGCTTTACATATTCCTTTTCCTGATTTCCCAGTACCTCTTCATCATGGCGTTCCGCCTCCTCGAGAGCAACCTCCGCGTTGTGAGAAACGTCATCCTGATGGACATAAACCCTGGGATAGTGAAGGTAAAGACTGACCTCCACTCGAACACAGGGCTCACCGTCCTGGCGAACTCAATAACCCTCACCCCTGGGACGCTCACCCTCGACGTTGACAAGAAGCTCGGAGAAGCATATCTCTACGTGCACTGGATTAATGTTGAAACTCTTGACCAAGAGAAGATTGGAATGAAGATTAAGGGGGAGCTGGAGGAATGGCTGAAGAAAATCTTCTGGTGATTCTGCCCTATGCAATCGCCTTCCTGATATTCACGGCAACGCTGGTCAGCTATCGCGTCCTGTTCGGTCCAACCCTTGCAGACAGGGCTGTGGCGCTGAACACCGCCACGACGAAGGCCGCCGTCATAATAGCGATGCTCGCGCTCCTCTACGACGCCCCTTACCTCCTCGACATAAGCATCGTGCTCCTCATGGTCAACGCGGTGGGAGGCCTCATCATAGCCAAGTACATGGAGGTGAGGTCGTGATAGAAGCCCTCTTCCTCCTCTTTGGGCTCTTCATAATGTTCTTCGGGACGCTCGGCCTCCTCAGGTTTCCCGACGTCTACACGAGGCTCCACGCCACGGCCAAATGCGACACCGGGGGTGCGATAAGCATACTCACAGCGCTCGCCATGGCCTCAGATTTCCCCCTCGTCGTGAAGCTCAAGTTCTTTGTGATGGCCCTCACGATAGCGATGATAAACCCCATGGTCAGCCACGCGATAGCGAGGGCGGCCTACAAGAGCGGGATAAAACCCAAAGCGACGGTGGATATGTATGCCTGGGATAATCCATGAAGTGCTCCTCCTGGCGATAATACTCCTCGCCATTTCAGTGGTGGAAGCTGAGAGGCTCATCTCGGCCGTCCTCCGCTACGGCCTGCTCGGGTTAGTCTTCACGGTGGTGCTCATCCAGCTCAGGGCCCCCGATGTTGCGCTCTCGGCGGTCGTCGTCGGGGCGATAGTGACGGGCCTTTTCCTCTACACTATAAGGGAGGTGGGGGAGTGAAGCGCCTCTTTGCCCTGCTCCTCAGCGGGGGTCTCCTGGTCGAGCTCCTGAGCCTCGACTACACCAAGGCCGTGGGGAGCTACGCCTACTACGTGGCCCACTGGAAGGAAGTGGGGATTCCCAACCTGGTTACGGCAATCCTCGCCGACTGGAGGGCCTACGACAGCCTCGGCGAGGCGACGCTCCTCTTCGCGGCAGTGACCGGGTTCTACCTGCTCCTAGGGAGGCGGAAGATATGAAGATGAGCCTCGTGGTCAGAACCACTACAAAGCTCATCGCCCCGTTCCTCGTCACTTATGGGGCCTGCCTGACGATATACGGCTACGAGAGCCCTGGCGGCGGCTTTCAGGCGGGTGTCCTCTTCGCCGTCAGCGTCATACTTCTCATGACCGCCTATGGATACCGGAGAACGAAGAAGCACTTCCCGCTCAGAACTGTCCAGCTCGTGGAGTCCGCTTCCGCCCTCTGGTTGGTGGGGGTTGCCCTGGCAGGGCTGGCCTTTGGGGCGTTCTTCCTGAACTTCCTCCGCCCATATATCCCAGGGGGCACTGTAATGACGTTCAACATAGGCGTCGCCCTGAAGGTGAGCACGTCCTTTATCCTCGTGTTCTACGTCCTGTCGAGGTGGGTTGACCGTGATTAACGCCGAAACCGCTGGAATAATCGTGATGCTCATAGGCCTCTACGGGCTGATTTCAAAGGAAAAGCCTCTCAAGCAGGTGCTCTCAATCAACGTGCTCTCTATCGGGTTAGTGCTCTTCTTCGTCGGGGCCGGCTACGTCGAGGGTGGAGATTTCCCAATAATGCCCTCGGATCCCGTTGACCCCCTCCCGGCCACGCTGATGCTGACGACGCTCGTCGTCGACGTCGCGATAACCGCCTTAGCTCTGGCGATGATACTGCGCAACGGGGGTGAATGGGCTTGATAGTCCTCCTCGCCGCGTTACCCCTCTTCTTCGCGTTCCTCACTGCCCTCACTGTCCCGCTGAGGCTTGAAAAACTGGCGAAGTATCCATTTCTCGCAGGGGCTGTAGCTCCATGGGCGGTTTTCCTCTTTGAGAGGGCAGGAAATGAAGTGGTCGGGGGCTGGCCCCGGATCGGGGGCATAGAGGTCTCGCTCAATCCCCACAACACCCCCATAGTCCTCGCCGAGCTCGTCCTTTTCACCGCGGTTGCCATTTACTCGTTGGACTATTTTAAGGAAGTGAAGGCCTTCGTCCTGCTCCTACTCCTCCACGCCGGCCTCCTCGGGGCCTTCATAAGCAGAGACCTCTTTAACTTCTACATCTTCATGGAAATCGCCTCTGTTTCCTCATTTGCCCTCGTCGGCTCGTCCGGCGAGAAGAAAGCAGTCAGGGCGGCTTACAAGTACCTGATGCTCTCCCTGCTTGCCTCCTACTTCTTTGTCTTCTCGATTGGGGTAATCTACCTCAAGACGGGCTATCTAAACCTTGAGCTCATCTCGGAGAGCGTGATGTCCTCGAAAGAGATAAACGTCGCCATCGCGATAGCCTTCGCCTCCCTCCTCCTGAAAGCGGGTATCTTTCCCCTCCACGTCTGGCTGCCGGACGCCCACTCCCTCGCGCCAACCCCTGTGAGTGCCCTCTTGAGCGGTGCCGTCGTCAAAGCGCCGGTCTACGGGATGATACTCATATTCTCGGCCCTTCCCGTCAGCGAGGGCCTTAGTGAAACGGCCATGGTTCTGGCAGTTGCCTCCGTATTTTTCGGCGTCGCCATGGCGCTCCTCCAGAAGGACGCTAAGAGGCTGCTCGCATACCACACGGTCTCCCAGATGGGTTACGTCCTCCTCGGGATAGCGAGCATGAACTTTGTGGGGGCGGCCTACTATGCCATGGCCCACTCCCTCTTTAAGGGCGGTCTCTTCCTGAGCGTCGGGAGCCTTGGAAAGAAGTCGAGGAAGCTGGGCGAATTTGGGTATAAAAACGCCCCTCTCATGGCGCTCTCCGTGCTGATGCTCAGCCTGGCAATAGGAGGGGTTTCGCCCTTCATAGGCTCATACGCCAAGGGGCTTATCTCCTCCGGCCTCGCAGGGGCATGGAAGTGGGCAGTCCTGGCCGGAAGCGTTGGGACTCTGGTCTCGTTTACGAAGCTCAACTACTACCTGGCGAAAGGGGAGGCCCCCGCCCTTCCGCTCTCGTGGAAGTTTGCCTCGTTTGCCCTGGCACTGGTCACTCTAGTTAGTGGCCTCGTCTTGGGTGTTGTTCCCAAGGTGAAGGACATCTATCCGCTCCCGGTGGCTCTTACAATCTTCCTGCTCCTCAAAGCGGCGGGCGTCTTTAACTTGGTGCTGGAAAAAGAGGACGTGAAGCCCAGCGAGGTCAACACAGGGGCAATGCTATTCGCGCTCTTTTTGCTCCTGCTACTCTATCTCGCGGAGCTTTAGCTCTTTGACTTCTTCAACCTTCATAAGCCCCTTTTCAAGCTCTTCGAGCGATATCCTGCTCCCGCTGACGTCAACTATGGTGACTATGGCGGAGAGCCCGAGCTCGACTAACTCTTCGCCCTCGCTGAATAGTATGTTTATCCCGTGTTTTCCCAAGAGCCCGCTGACCTTGGAGAGAACTCCTGGCCTGTCCTCAACTACGAGTTCAACCTCTACGAGCTTCTTCCCGGGGAGAGCAACGCGCTCAAGGTGGGCCTCCTTAAGGTCGGTGTCCACTTCTACGAGAAAATACGCCCCCTTAACGAGCCCGAGTTCATACGCAAGTTCAAGGGGAAGCTCCAGCTTTCCGTCTTCTTTAATTTTGATTAACTCGTAGTGTCTCATGTTATCCGGTTTTTTTCATTCCTAAAAAGCCTTTAGTTTATATGCTCCCAAAATATTTAAACTTGCTAGTGCCATAACACATGGGGGGAGCTTTCAGTGGCCTTCGACGTTATAGGTTACGTCTTCATCATAATCGCCGTTGCTAGAGTGTTAGCCGAGATTGCAGAGCGCTTGGGCTATCCTGGCTTTTTAGGTGAGATTTCCGCAGGTCTTCTTCTCGGTGTCGTTCTCCACGACCTCCCTAGGGAGGAACTCAGTCTCCTCGCTGAGCTTGGAGTGTTTTTTCTCATGATGTACGCGGGCCTTGAGCTCACTCCAGAGGAGGTTCGCCTTGGTGGCAGGAAGAGCTTCCCGATATACGTGGTTACTCTCGCGACGATGTTCTTCCTAACTCTTCCTTTCACAGATTACCAAATTAGAACAGACAACTTCATAGTGGCCGCAATCCTCGCGGTGGCTTCGGCACCAATAGTGCTCAGGCTCACGCGCTTCTTTGGGCAGGAGTTCCTCCACGTTGCACTCTCCTACGCGGTGATAAGTGAGGTCGGCGCCCTTGTTATTCTATACCTTCTCATAAACTTCGAGCTCCACCACCTGAGCTACCTTGAGATAGCCTTTGAGCTCGTGAAGGACGCCCTCTTCTTGGGTGCTGTTCTGGGAATAAACTACGTCCTCGGCATAAAGCACCGGGTTTGGATTATCACTCACCTTCGCAGGCTGAGGAGCGACGAGGCGGTCTTCGGCCTGGTGATGATACTCGCGACCTCCCTGGCCCTGATAAGCGAGGAGCTTGGCCTCCACTTCAGCATCGGGGCTTTTCTCGTCGGGCTGATGCTCCACAGCGACCTTATGGGGACGAGGCAGTTTGAGAGAGTACACACGATAATCTCCGGTGTTACCTACGGCATCTTCGCCCCGATATTCTTCGCATGGAGGGGCATAAACTTCGAGACTGAGTTCTCCCTTGAGGTGGTCTACTTCTTCGTCGTGATATACCTCGTGAGAATCCTCCTTACCACCGTGCTCGTCTGGGAGAAAGACTTAAAGGTCTCACTCACTAGAGCAGCGGGGATAGCGAGCTTTGGAGTGCTGGGCCTGCTCGTTGGTGAGGTCGGCTATTCCTACGGCGTCCTGAGCGAGCACATGTACGCACTGGCTTCCCTTGCAAGCATACTCGGTATATTCGTCTCTGCCAGTATCGGGCTCATAATAAGCAAAATCGGGGGTAGCGAAAGTGGATAATGTGGAAAAGCCTCCAGTTGAGGGCTACATCAGGATTGAGTTCCCGAGCGAGGAAGTTGCGAGGGTCGTCTATGAGAGCGTGAGGCTGGAGCATGAAACCGTGCCGTACCGGAGGAGCGAGATAGACTTCCGAAGGGAAGGAAAGGCAATCATCTTGGAGTTCAAGGCCACCGACAACTCAGCCCTCAGGGGGACGCTCAACTCATACCTCAGGTGGATTAAGGTCGCGATGGACTCTTTTGAGGTCTGATTCCGGTCTCTTCTCGCTGCCTGCCAGTTTTTAGATTTACATTTTTCTTTCTCAAGCCTCGCCCTTCAGAGCAGGGAGGAGGTCAGGTCTCTACAACCCGGCTTATTGGCTTCTCATGGCCAAAAACGACAGTAAAACTCAACTCTGAAAAAATTTATCCGTTCAAAAAAAAAGGAAGGCCACTTAATCGTGGCAGGTAGTAAAACTTATAAGGATGAGTAGTGTATAATGTATTGCAGAAGCTCAAGGGGCGGCCGTAATCCGGAAGGGGTGATCCATGATGAACCGAAGCATGGCATCTCTCCTCCTTACTCTCCTCATTTACCTCTCCATAATTGCTGCCATAAGGCTCCTTCCGCCCTCTGACGAAGGGCCCAGCACTGTCGAGGAGTTCCTTCAGGTCAGCATCATCATTGCGGTACCCGCCCTCGCGTCGTTCCTATTCCTTCGAAAAGTGAAGGTTGATCCAGGGGCTTTCTGGGTGGCCTCAACAATTACTGTAGTGCTCGCATCCATCGTTACCTACGCTATCCTCACAAGAAACTGCACTCCAACGACCTGTGATGACGGTGTGGTCTGGTTTTTCCTAACTGCCCTCGTTATCCTAGGCTTCCTGATCGGGGCTCTCCTGCACAAGCTAACCGAGAAGCTCGGTTCCAGAAGCTCCCCTCCTACTTAAGTTTGGGTTTTTGAGGGGTCGGTGTTATCCCTTACCTAAACTATTTAAAGCCCGCCCCTTATTCTAACCTGGCATCACGGTTACGGAGGTGTTGTCATGCAGAACATTCCGCCCCAGGTTCAGTCTATGCTTGCCCAACTTGAGAGCTACCAGCAACAGCTCCAGCTTCTCGTTCAGCAGAAGCAGAAGGTTCAGCTTGAGCTCAACGAGGCCAGGAAGGCCCTTGAGGAGATCGAGAAGCTCCCCGACGATGCCGTCATCTACAAGACCGTCGGGACGCTCATCGTCAAGACCGAGAAGGCCAAGGCCGTCGAGGAGCTCAAGGAGAAGGTCGAGACGCTCGAAGTCCGCCTCAATGCCCTTGAGAGGCAGGAGAAGAAGCTCAACGGGAAGCTGAAGGAGCTCACCGCGAAGATTCAGTCCTCACTCAAGCCGCCCGTCGCGGGCTGACTCTCCTTTTCTCCTTTGGTGGTGGCCATGGAGCAGAGGGGCGTTATACACATAGGTCTCCCTGAGCTCAGCGAGGAGGAAATAATAGCCATCGGCGAGCTCGCCCAGAACGTCATAATAAAGCACGTCTTCAGCGAGCTGAACAGGAGCGAAGTCAAGGACATAGAGGTCACGACGAGGATAAACAGAGACGACACGCTGAACCTTGAAATCGAGGTGTACCTTGAAGTCCCGGTCTTCGTCAAGGTGGACGTGGAGAGGCTGATTGAGGAGGCCCTTGAGAAGGCCTACGATGCAGTGGAGAAAAGGCTGAGGGAGATTGCGGGTAAGGGTTAAATTCAGTTTTGACAACATCTTCTCGGTGGGAGAATGAGGCACAGGGAAGTAGCCGAGGCCTTCGCAAGGGACGTCAGGAGGCTGCTGGGAGACAACGTCGTCGAAGTCATACTCTTCGGCTCCGTCGCAAGGGGAGAGGCCAGTGAGGAAAGCGACGTTGACATTCTCGTGATTGTTAAGAAAAACTCCTGGGAGAGCCAGAAGAAGCTTGCCGACCTTGTAGTTGATTACCTTCTCAAGTACGGCATCTACGTGTCCCCCAAAGTCCTGAGCGTCAAGGAGTTCGAGTTCATGAAGGGCATAAACTCGGCGTTTTACATCAACGTGAGCAGGGAGGGGGTTAGGGTTGGTCACTGAGGTCGAAATACTCCTTAATGATGCCCACGAATCTCTCGAAGCGGCCAGAGTTCTTCTTGAGAATGGATTTTACAGGGACGCGATTAGCAGGGCATACTATGCGATGTTCTATGCGGCAAGTGCCCTCCTGCGTGCTAAAGGAGTTGTTACAAAAAGCCATAGGGGAGTTATTGCAAAATTCGGGCTTGAATTTGTGAATACCGGTATCGTTGAGAAATACTACGCAAAGGCGCTTTCACTTGCCGAGACAAGCAGGGAGCGGGCTGACTACGATCCCACTTATCGCCCAAATGAAGAAGAGGCCGAGAGCATAGTAGAAGATGCAGAACGCTTTATTGAGAGGATTGAAAAGGCCTTGGAGGAACTGAAATGAAGGGAAAGATTAAGCTCAAGCGCTTCCTCCAGCGTTCGCTTGACAGGTCCTACCTGCTCCTGTGCCACCACAACGCAGACCCGGACTCACTGGGCTCTGCCATAGCCTTCGCCCGCTATTTAAAGTCCCTTGGCGTGGAGAAGGTTAGGATAGGCGTTGCCCAAAGTGTCTCCTCCTATGCGAAGAGACTTCTAACCCTCTCGCCCGTCCCCGTTGAGAGGGACCCAACCGTTGACGAAGATGTAATTGTGATTTTCGATACCTCTTCCCTTGAACAGCTCGAACCAATTGAGATTCCCAAAGGAAAGACCATCATACTGGTTGACCACCACGTCGAGAAGGAAAGGCCGATTAAGGCCGACATAGCTGTCGTTGACTCCTCCAGAACTTCGACTGCCGAAATCGTGTGGGAACTGTTCAAATACTTCGGATTTCTTGATGAGGAAAGCGCGAGAGCCCTCCTGGCCGGAATCGTCACCGACACGGCTAACTTCCGCTTTGCCAACACGAAGACCTTCAAAGCCGTGGGTGAGATTCTGGAGAGGTTTCCACTCCAGATGGGTGAAATCTTCAGCCTCGTTGCCCCGGTAGTTGATGAGAACACCGATAACGCTAAGAGGATGGCCGTCCTGAAGGCCTGCCAGAGGCTCGAAATCAGAAAGTTCAGGAAGTACATCATAGCGGTTTCGAAGGTCTCGGCCTACGAGTCCTACGCCTGCAAGGTCTTCCTCCAGCTCGGAGCAGACATCGCGATAGTCGGGAGCGAGAAGAAGGGCGTGAGAATTTCGGCGAGGGCCAAGGAGAGCCTCGTGAAGAAGGGTCTCCACCTCGGAAAAATCATGGAGAAGGTCGGGCCCGTCATTGAAGGCTCTGGTGGAGGACATGCGGGAGCCGCCGGGGCAAACGGAAAGGCCAACCTTGATAAGGCCATAAAACTAATCCTAAAGGAGATTGAGAACTTCCTCAGGGAGAACGGGTGATTGAGATGGCGAAGTGCCCGCTGTGCGGAAAGCCCCTCGACTGGGGCGAGCTCATTGAGCAGATGCTGAACATTGATAACGCCGAGGAGATAACCAGAGACCGCGAGAAGTTTATGGAGGCCATTGAGGGTTTTGCCTTTAAGTGCCCCCACTGCGGGGAGGAGTTCTATGGTAAGTACCTGCCGAGGGAAGAAGCAGAGAAGGTCTTTGAGCTCCTCAACGAGTTCAAGGGCTCGATAGACTGGGAGAACAGGAAAGTCCGCCTGAGGCTGAACAGCCTTCTGGCCCTGGACAAGATGCTTGAGAACTGGGATAAGAAAGTGAAACGAGAAGTGCCGTGAGGCGCTTAATTTTTCTTCTCGAAGCTCCTGAACGCCTTGCCATTTAGACATAAGCCAAGTTTGGCCACTGCCGATTACAAACCAAAAACTTAATGTGGGCTTGGCATTAAAGTTTTGTCCGGTGGGGTTATGAAAAAAGTAGCCGTTGTAACGCTTGTTGTGGTGGGGGCTCTGCTCATCATTGCTGTGAATGACTGGCGCGTGCCTTATATCATGAACCTTGCACTCATCAACGTTCAGGACTCGGGAGAAGCACACGTCTTTATTTCAGCCCTTTATCCGGAAGGGTTCAGACAGATAGCCGAATACGACGTCAAAAACAACCGCAGGATTGTTCTGGATCTGGGTGAGCTCAGGAAGGCCTGGATGGACGAGTACAAAAAGAACAAACGGCTGTCCCAGCCGCTGGTTCTCCTGACAATAGTCACAGAGGACGGAAAGGTCTCCGTTGAGGCCGTCGGATTTGACTGGGACGAACTGCCCCAGTCCAAAACGGTAACTCCAAAGTTCCGGCCGCTGAAAAACGCTTCAAATGCCTCCACCGGGAAAACAGACAGCACTCAATCCCAACGCCACCGCCGCACGCTTGTGGACTCCTACGAGTGGACGGCACCAGTGATAGTGGCCCAGGTGACTCCTGACAGTTCAACCTCCGGGTACATCTCATACACGTACTTCCCAGAACTTAAAGTCGGGTTCAGCGTCAACGCCTTTGTGGATTCAGAGTGGGTCAGGCTGGGTTCCTACAACATAATCCAGAAGGGGGAGGGCGGCAAGCACGCCGGCAGTTTTGGTACGGGTACCCCCTACTACATCTGGATGAACGTCACATACCGCTACGAAAAATGGCGGGTGTCCAGCGGGGGCCGGGTGTGGCACGAGGAGTATGTCTACATCAAGGACGCTTATCCCGATACCCTAAGGGGAGGAACGTCGAAACCGCCAGAGGCCCAGACTCCACCCATTGACAGGTGGGTAGATGAAGGGGTCTATGAGTCTACCAATGTCATTGGATACTACGCGTTCAATATATGGGGCATGGGCGCGGACAATATTGCCGTAGATGCTTTGAAGTTCATCGAAGCCCTTGAGGATACGGGGAAAATAAGCAGAGCCGCCGCCGAAAAAGCGAACATTATCGGCATCTTTATTGATGTTAGGTTCGAGTATGGCATGAAGGCCTTTGACTTTGACCTCGCTTTGTATTCAAACAGGCAGGAGACTCACCATGTCTGGATGGGGGAGAGCACCGACACAACGACCGCTCCTGTTTTGTGTTTCAGGGTTGAGTGAGGCCTCCCTTTAATTTCCCTGCTTAGACAGTGCTAACGCCGAGGTTGTCACCTTAGCGATAGCCTTTTTTACCCTGCCTTCCTATTCTCATCGACTGGTGGTTCTCGTGGAGGCCGTGGAGCGTCACCTCTCAAAAGGAGACTACAAGAACGCCCTGAAAAGTGCGCTGGCAATAGCGGACGAGATACGAAGGCTACTTGCTCTGAGCGAAGTCCTGACGGCCTTTCCACGGGACGAAGTCTTGAGCCACATGCTCGATACGCTTGAATCAGTGAAGGGCACGCCCGAGAAGGCCCTTGCGTACTCAATTCTTGGACGGGCCCTCTATACCCTCGACAGGGATCACGACGCGGAGGCCTACTTTGAAAACGCCGTGCAAATAGCCGGGACAATAGACTCTCCACGAGTGAGGGGGGAGGTTCTGGCCGGGATAGCGCGGAACCTCATGCTCTCCGAGCGTTATAGGGACGGACTGGAGCTGTTTAAGGAAGCCGTAGACCTCCTTCAGACGTCGCGCGGGCTTTCCTCGGCGACAACGTCGTCGCTGATAAAGGTCGCCAGGCTGATAGAGAGGAGTGCCGATGAGACGCCAAATGAGACTGCCCTTGAGTTCTACGAGCTGGCCAGAAATGTCTATTCCTCGATATTCTTCAAGCTCCAGGCAAAGCACCTCGACGATAAAATCAACCTTATCCGGGACGTCCTTAAGAGGGGCAGGTCCGCCGTGGACGAGCTCCTTGAGAAAGGCCTGGTTGAGTCCGCGGTCTCCGTGATGCGATTCCTCCCCCTGAAGGACAGGGCCGTTGAAATGCTCCGCCTGAGCTACTGGCTCTTTCTCCACGAGAGGCCCCGCCTTGCCAGGCAGGTATTCAACGATGCCCTTGATTTAATCCTCGTTGGCAAGTTCCGGCCGAGGGACGGGGAGATTTTCTCGATAGCCAGAAAGATGCTTCGGATTGGCCGGCTTGAAGAACCTCTTATTCTGGCTGGAGTTATCATTGACACTGCCCTCTCCTCTGAGCTCCTTGGGGAGGTTGCCCTAGCGTACTCCAGGATAGACCCGGCCAGGGCGCGTTCAATCGCTGAGGGAATCCGGGACGAAAGCGTTAAGAGACGGGTTTTGAATGTCCTCGAAGGTGGTGAAGATGTGGGACACGAGCAAGGACTACCGCTTACTGGTGGCGGAGAAGGCGATAGAGCTCTTCCTGAAGACGATTGAGGGGGCGAAGTTTAAGGGTCATTGGGACAAGAAGAAAGCGATAAAGCTCGGCAAGGAGATGCTCCCCGAGATACAGGCGATGCGCTACAGCTACATAGAGCCGAATGAGCTAATCGAGACCCCCCAGATGAAGGCCCTGAAGGAGAAGGCCCTTGGAATTATCGAGGCCCTTGGAGGGGAGGACTGGCACCACAAGTTCATAAGCAACGCCTCAAAGGACGAGCGCGAGAAGGTTGAGGAGCAGGTTGCAAAGATTCGCTTCTTCCTCAACACTATACTCGGCCTCGACAAGCGCCTCGCCCTCGGCAAGATAAACGACCCTGTCATAGCCGTTGACATTAAGGTCGGCGAGGTTATGAGCGTCGCCAAGCACCCTAACGCCGACAGGCTTCTCGTCACCAACGTCAACATCGGCGACAGGGCGATAACTGTCGTCACCAACGACCTGACAGTGAAGGAAGGAAACCGCGTGGCGGTCGCGTTGCTCCCGCCGGCCAATTTCAGGGGAATAGTCAGCGAGGGCATGTTCCTTGGCGCTGGAGAGGGCGTTCTCAAGGACGTTAAGGGCGAAATCGGTGGTCTGCCCAAGGGCATTCCGCTGGAGGCCTTAAACGAGACGAGGAATTTAGTCGAGGCGTTTTTGAAGGGGTGAGGTGTTCTGCAATCATTTTTGCTCGCTTTCCAACTTTCTTCTGCCAAAAGTTATAAACGTTTATCCCCAAACATGATAACGGTGGCTAAGTGTGGGGTGGAGCAGACTCTTCCAGATGAAGGACCCGAGCTGTCTCTGCTACGTTATACCCGGTTGGGGTAGGATTGACGAAAACGGCTGTGCTGTATTCGGCCTCTACGACGGCGAGGGGAGGTACTGCAACGGGGAGTTCACCTACGTAGCCAACACAACGGGGTGAGGTGAATCGAATGAAAATTGAAGACGCTATCACGGCCATTCTCTACGGTGTCTTCCTCCTCTTCGCCGTTCCCTTCTTCCTCTACTGGAGCTCGGCCATCGTTGACACGCTCGGAGTTGACCGGCACCTTCCTTTGGAGGCCACACCCATTCTCGTGGTTGCCATGGCGTCGTTGGCTTTCACCGGCGTCGCTCTGATACCCGGATTGCGTTTAGAAGCAGGAAGAACCTTAAAAAGCCCGCCGTTGCGTTTTTCTCGGTGAGCTTTGCCTTTGCCCTCTTCCTCCTCTGGCTCGGCTTTTTGAGCACAAAATAACCTTTTGTTTTCCGGATGTATTCATCAGCGTACTTAATTACTCTTCTTTCTTTTAACCACTCGCCCTCATAAAACCCAACTCCAAATAAATTTATACTCGAAAAAAAAAGGAAGAAGTTTTACTTATAGTAAAAGAAAAAGCTTATATATGCTAACGTTCGTAAGTGTTATGAAAACTCTCAGAAGGTGAACCACTTGAGATGGAAACCTATGTTGGCAGTCCTCCTGGGTCTGCTGATGGTTGGAGTGACGGCAGAGACTGGAAGTGCAAGCACCATCCCCAGTCCAGCAGAGGATGATAACCCTCTGGGATATGTAAGGCTTGATCAAGGATTCAAACTCCTATTAGATGATGGGACAATGTTAAATCTAGCCCAAAAGCCTGCAAGCACTAATATCGTGAGGGATAGCAGCTTTACAAAAATTGTCAAAAAATACCACTTAAGGAAACTATTTGTTTCGGAGATAACCTTTGTTGAAAGAAACAAACTAAAAACCATTCTCGTTATCAGTTCTAATGAGACTACGAATCTAACAATATTGTGGGATGTGCATTCTCCCGCTTTCAGAGATCTTAATGGTGTGAGCACTAAGGAAACTCGCCCCTATGGGACGGTCCCATCAGCAATCATAGGCCAATATGGTAATACTAAATTTGCTTTGCTGTATAGTGATGTTTATTCAAAATTTAAGTCCTCAACCATAACGGGGCATGGAATCTCTCTGACCTTTGGAACATTTAGTCTGGCTCAAAATGAAACACTGAATATAGGAGAGTTTGAAGTCTCTATTCAAAGAGTTCCTTCCACTAGTATGGTTCCCATGAGGAGAACCGAGTATTATTACCCATCGCCTGACACTTACCCGATAAAAAGGTATTTCGACATCTATGACCACGATGGCAATGTAATCGGGAGAACTGTTGTGACAATCTATGGAAGTAGGAAAAGAGGGAGCAACTATGCATATCTTGAAGATGGAGTTGAAGGAGTTACATCGGTTGGCTATGCAGTAGCACCAAAATACGGGAAGTTCCACTCACTATACACCAAATTCGAATTCTGTGGGGGTTATTTCGGTTCAGGATATCCAAATGTTCCAATAAAACTCAATTATGATGCTATCGGAGGGGATCGTACTAGTATACAATTTACTGAAGTGCACAAAACGCTCATTGACCTTGTTTCTAATTACATTGAAGGTGGGGGATTTGTAGGTATTTTGCTAAATGGTCTGTCTGCAGAAAGCAAGAACGACCGGGGTACAAACGTTTTGACTAAGTATTATAGAGGACCAATCTCCATATCATCGCGGGGAGTAATATTGTACTATCTAGGGGCGGATGAAATAGGTCAGTATTATACATACACAGTTCATTTGCCATATGAGCTAGACGAAGACATGGTAAAATTCTGCCTTACGGTAAAACCTGGGATTGCAGTACCTCACCCCTCATTTCCGACAGACAGACTTTATACAAGGGAATACTCAATACCAATATGGATCTCATTACAAAGGCCTTAATCTGGAGGTAATTGTATATGCAGTTGAGAGGCAGTACATTGAGTAACCTTAGAAGGTTCTTGACCTTCTATTTCATTTATGCCCTTCTTTTTAATTTAGTAGTCTCCCAATCGTCATTATTGACAGAACAAAACCATGAGCTTACTCACGGGAGGGAGATTAGTATAACTGGAATAACCTATAGCAGCGGTCTAACCTGCTGGAACTCGACCAAGGAAGCCACTAACTACCGCTATTTGATCTGTCGCTTCAGCGTATCCAGAAAAGTTCCCATAAGCAGGGGGCTTAAAGTTGATTTCTCAGCTGAGTCGCTGGACTTATTTGAACTTGAGCAGGTCAGAGAGGATGTAATAATCAAACTTCCCTTTGGGTTCAAAGGACGCAAAACACTAAAACTCAAGGTACAGCTCTATGACGTCTGGTGGATTGGGGTTATTGTGCCACATCATGTGGAAGTCGTTCTAACTTTTGAGTGTACGGATGAGGAGTGTCACTTGCGGAAAATTGAAAAAGGGGCGAGTTCACAGTCCCATTCTCTTCTTCACAACTTCCAAAGCCCTCTCAGCATCGCTCTTGAACTCCGGATACCCAAGCTCCTCCATAGTCTCTGGCAACGGAACGCCGAGCTCCTCGTGCCAGCCTCTGAGCCTGTAGAACTCCCTCCTCGCCTCAAGGAAGTCATTGTAGTCGATGAAGGCCGCGTTGCCCTTGGCCGGCCCGTCCGGCTCGGGTTCCCACCAGCGAGGCGGAATCGTATCGTCGAGTGGAGGCGTCACCCAGTCGAGGGTATCGTGTATCCTTGCTATGCTCTCGACGGCCCAGGCGACCTTCCTGAGCCCCTCAACCGTCCACTCCTCGCCGGTTGCCAGCGAGTAGAACCTTGCAAGGTCTTCCATCTTGTAGGGGACGAACTTGCAGACACCGAGCATGTCGGTGATGTAGCTCTCGTCCCTGCCCTCGATGAGTGACGGGACGAGCTCCTTGGCCGACCCCTGGTTCGGCAACTGGTGAGGCCTCGGCCAGCCCCTCAGGTGGCTCGCTCCCACATCTGCTGTGGCGTAGCTGAGAGCGTAAGTCCTCCTTCCGCGCGGGTCCCAGGCGGGGCTCTCCATGCCCTTGACGTGAACCGCGAACTCACAGCCCCTGCCGAGCCTCTCACAGGCCCGCTTTACGCCGTCTGCTAAAATCGCCCCAATGCCCTTCCTCTCGGCCATCAGCCTGATGAGCCTCTCCTCGGCCTCCTCGTCGCCGAAGCCCGTGACAGGGAAGCCTATCTCCTCCTCGCTTATGAGACCCCTCTCGACCAGCTCGAAGAACCAGGCTATTGTGTTGCCCGTCGCTATGCTGTCGAGGCCGAGGTTGTTGACGAGCCAGTTGAAGTAGGCAACGGCAGGGAAGTTGAAGACGCCCGTTGCCGCTCCGAGCATCGCGATGCTCTCGTACTCGGGCTTGACGCGGATTTTCCTGCCCTTATACTCGACCTCTACGTAGCGGGCGCACTTAATCGGACAGCTCTTGCCGTGGACGAACCACTCGGGCTCTACCTCGTACTTCTTAATCTCATCACCCCCGAGTTTGCTGGCAAGCTCATCGGGGATGTAGGGCCTTGAGAAGTTGTAGGCCGGGCTCATGCCGAGCGAAGCCGAGCTCCTCAGCCCATCACTCGTGCCGTAGTTTCTTGTATGCTCGTACTTCGGGTCGGTCGCGAAGTGCTCGTAGAACTCCTGCCAGAGCCTCTGGAACTCCTCCGGGCTGGCAACCCCTGGTTTCTCCCCGGGCTCAACTACAATTGCTTTAACCTTCTTGCTTCCGAGGACGGCCCCAAGGCCACCCCTTCCGCTCGCACGCTCGGTGTCGTAAATCACGTTGGCAATCCTGCTGAGCCTCTCTCCAGCGGGACCGATTAAAGCCAAGCTCGCCTTCGGGTGTTCCTTCCAGAGTTCCTTGGCCACCTCATAGTTTCCTTTACCCCAGAGGTGCCCTGCGTCCCTAATCTCCACCTCACCATCATGAACGTAGAGGTAGACGGGCTCCTCGGCCTTACCCTCGATGATGAGCGCATCGAAGTGTCCCTTGAGCTTTGGACCGAAGGCGTCTCCACCGCTGGAGTCGCTGATTAATCTGGTTTCGGGGCTCTTGCTGACCGCTATGACCTTGCTCGAACCCGGAATTAACCCGGTCAAACCGCCAGTTGCAAATACGAACTTGTTGGCCGGGCTTAGCGGGTCAGTCCCAGGGGGAACCTCCCGATAAATCAGGTAGTATCCGAGTCCCTTTCCGCCGATGAACTTCCTTATCACCTCGTCGGGCAGTTCCTCGTAGGTGACCTTTCCCTCGGTCAGGTTCACGCGGGCTATTCTGTTATGGTATCCGTGCATGTTAATCCACCTCGAACCATTAAGAGCCTTGTATTAATGGAGTTTAACAGAAGTGCTTATATAAGTTGCGCAGATTTCGCAAGGTTTACAGCTAAGATACTTGAATCAGTTTTCTATTTTCAACATCCACTGTGAAAACCTTGACCCGGTCTCTATATTTTGTCGAAGTCCACTTTATAAACGCATGCACTTCGTTCTTGAAGAGCAGGTAGGAAGAGGGAGGCAGTACTATCCACAACTCGGATTTGGTTGCCAGCCTGCTCTCAACGTCCTTTCTTAGTTTCAGGAGGGGAAGGGCTTCTCCGTAGAAGGTCTCGATTTCAATTGCAATGTCTTGAGGTTTGTTTTGGTTTCGGATTTTGACGTACACGTCTATCCTTATATCTCCCTCGGGATACTCGGTTTCTATGTCGTCAGGACTAACGCCGTAATCCTCCACCAACCGTTCGAACACAAAGGCCTTCAGGGCGTAATGAGTCAGGCTTTCCCCCGGGTTGCCTTCGATGTACAGGGCCGATGGAATGGCCTTGCCCTTTATGCGGATTGTTCTCGTGTAGCTCTCCACGAACTCACGGTATTTGCTTTCAAGATATGGGGCGAGATAATCAAACTCGATGTTTGCAACCTTATGCTCCTCATGGAACCCCCAGAAATTGTGTATGAGCCTGCATAAACTTTTGGGGGAGTTTAACTTGATTCCTACCCACTCTTGAACTAGAGACACCCGAATGCTATTTGAGTTTGAAACGTGCGTCACTAACCCGAACACCTTCTCTTTCACCCAGCTGAGGAACTCCTTATCACCGTAAAACACCAAGAATCCAAAACTCTGGGAGAAAAGCTCCCTAACCTTTTCGGTCATTGCTTGTAGATGTTGTTTTCCCAGTTCTTCTTCCGGTTTCTTTCCTACTTCCCAATCAATGACAAAGATGGAGTTTCCTGCCCTGAGAGACTGCAACCTCTCCGGGTCTCCGGGCAACATAACGTGGTACGCAGTTGGCAACCCACCGACCCTTACACGATACAGCTCTCTGAGGAGGCGCTTCAGGAATTCTATGTATCCAAACTCCTTTTCTTTGGGCTTTTTAGCGAGGATTATAACGGGCCCCTCTGGGAGGAACGACACCCCTAAGCCAAAGGCCTTTGAAAACACGTCCTCGGCAGGGAGCTCTATCTCCGGAACTTTTCCCCCGGACTTGGTGGCGGTGAGCAACTCAACTTCTGTGGTTATTGAGTAACCAACGTTGCCGGACGATTTCAGGAAGACCGGCGTTATTACCGGAATGGAAAACGAACTCAGGTCTCTCCCCTGTGGGGTTCTAACATCTTCAGTGACGTTTAAGGTCACTGGGTTGGGCTCCTCAAAGTGGACCTCTGGAAGTTTTTTGGTGATTGCGTCAAGTAGATGCACGGAGTGAGGGGTGAAAACTTCCGTTCTAACGTCTATGGCTCCAACTTTCTCAGCTTTAAGAAACACCAGCTTCTCAATTGGCCTGATTTTGGTGAGGTCAAACGGCTCTGGGGGTGATACGGTCTCCGTGATTCGGATGGTAACGTCAGCAGGCTTCTGAAACACCGGTATGAGCAGGGGGACTTTAATGGTTCGCTTTTTGATGGGGGTAGTTTTGGTGCCCTCTTCCTTTGATACCATTGCACTTGGAGTGGCCTCAGTAACGATGATTTCTTCCTCAGTCCACCATTTTTTCTTTGTTTCGACTTTAACTTTAGTCTTCGTTAGCTCTCCCATCCCATAATCACCTGGCAGTTGATTTTATTGTCCTGTCCCTCCAGGACTGCAAACCCGCAGAACGCAAGAGGGGCTATGAATGCTATGAACTCGGTATAGTTTACTCCATTTTGCGGTCCGGATTCGAACTTTAATTTGCCCCCATTTATCGTGGCGTTTCTCTTATACACTCTGAACGGGTCAGGAACTCTGAGGGAGTTGAAGTCATCATTGTAGGAATAGCTGGAGGTTATTGCCCGGTACACATTCTTCAGTTCGTCCAAGGGTATCGTATCCTTCAGCCTTTCCGAGTACACCTTCAGATACTTCTCAAACTCGTCCTCGACTCCGAAGAAGTCTCCAAGCTCCCAAATCTGGAAGAGCCTGTAGCAGTCGAGGATTACCTTGTAAATTCTGTGCCCGACGGTGCCCGGTTTTAGCCCGACGACCGCCCGCCTTTTCCTCTCCCGTTCCAATGGCAGGTCGGGTAAAATAACGTCCTCCAAAACGATGCCGTATTGACGTAGGAGCTCCTGAACGTCTTCAGTGAACAATTTGGAATAACTCTTTTCCAGATAAAAGCGGGGTGTTGAGCAGATGGAGACTATAAAGCATGACATTGGGTTAAAGAGTGGCAGGAGCTCCTTTGCCGCCGAGAGGAGTTCGCCAACGACCTGCGGCCCGGTCATCGGGGACGACAATGAAATCTCACCCACCGTTGGTGGTTTCCTCCCAAGTTCATCAAAGATTTCCACGAGGTTCTCTCTCATCGAGCGAAGTAAATCCGTGAAATTCGTCCTAACAAGCTTTGGCTTGACCCCGGAGGACGCGCTCTCAAGGTCTATGCCCTCCTTGAGGTAGGAGACTATCCTCTCCATATCCTCTCGGGTTATCCCGAATCCGAGAATCTCGGAGTAGAACCTGGCGAGGCCGTTTTTCGCTATGCCATCTTCGTTCAGACCCCCAAACAGAACCTTTTCCCAGATTTTGTTTTCTTTGAGGAGAGCATCAACGGTTCTGTCGCCTGCTTCCTCAAGCAGCCAGTCCCTCAGCCTGAGAACCCCCTCGATTTTCACGTAAAGGTGGGAGAGCTGGGCTATGTACTCTTCCCACGCCTTTTCATCATGGTAGGGTATCCTCTCTTCAATCATCGTATCCCCTCCATGACAGTATCGTCCTAACCCTCTCTACGACTTCAGGCGGTACGTCCGAGATTATCCCCCTTATATTGACGGCGTTCTTCCAGATGTCGAGTGCGAAGGGAGGGACGATGTTTTTATCTGCAGATGCGATGAGACCAGCTTTGTATAGCTCTTCCCGTAGCCGCCATTTGTCTGTTTCTGGTATGTGTATTGTTCCCTGAGAAACGATATCACGTAGCGTATCAAGGACTCCCAAGTCAAATGAATAACCTTGGAATATTCTTGGGTATGCTGACAAAATAACGACAGTAAGTTTTGCGTCAGATGAAAGAACTCTGATATTCTCCATAATCTCCTTTTCAAAATATTCAACGACCTCTGGGGTATTCCCAAGGATGAACCCTGCCGCCTTTGAGAGTATCTTTGCTGGTTCAATGTAAACAGATTTATAACCAACTTCAAATTCAAGCGTGTCTCCTTGGTTTTCAACGTATTTCCGAATACCATCTCCAAGACTGTTAACTGTGCTGTTGTAAATCTGCCTTGCAGTTATCTTCTCATCTATTGAACTTGGATTCTTAATAATGGTGTCAAGGGCACTCCGAGCACTTGCTATGATGTCAGATTCGTGAGATTTCACAGTCTGCTTGGTGATTGCTATGAGGGTTTTGTATTCAAGTATCCTGATGTTCCCGACCCCACAGTATTCCCGACGGTGGCATTCAACCTCAAGTATTTTTGGATAACTGTACAACTCTGGATGTGCAATCAACCAAACCGCCAATAGCTCCCGGTACCTTTTCTGCTCAACGAATTCCTTTGTGAGGAACTCACGAAAGATGTCCTCCAGCTTTTTCTCCACGGCATCCTTAACTCTGTCCCTTATTATCTCCCTCACGTCGCTCATCTTCTCCAACCTCCGCCAGCGAGGTTAAGATGAGTTCCTCAACTTTATCCTCGCCAAGGACATCGCAGAGGAGCATGAGCTCCTGAATCAGCTCCTTCCGTTTTCTGACCTGCTCCTTGAACTCTCTCAGGGCCTCTTCGTTTATGGCGCCGAGGGCTACTTTTCCGTCTTCAACTCTCATGAGCCAGCTCTCGCCGACGAAGGGGCCGACTGAGGGGTCAATTTCGCTGACCATGTCCACTATGAACGTGGAAAGCAGGCCCCAGTTAAGTTCTACTCTCGGCGAGTAGCCAAGGAGTCTAAGGAGCAGAAGGCCGCCGGTTATAGAGCCCGAACCAATTATTGCGAACCCGGGAGTGTCGTGAACAGGCTCCGCGAGTCCCCTGCTGTCGAAGTGATATATCGAAGCCCTCCCATTCGGGTCTACACTTGACAGAATCATGTTGAAGCTCACGTCAATTCCCATCTCCCTAAGCTCTCTGAACCTCTTAATCAGGGCTTTTTCCACCTCACCGACAATCCACCGAAACTCCTCCTGAGTTGGCGTTGTGTTCTCGCCTTCAGTCTCTATGTATTTTTGGGTGACCGTATCAACAACGTGATACCCGTATTTGACAATCGCGGCGTCTCCGGAACCGCCGGCTATCGCCACGGGGATGCCATTGACGAATACCGGGTGAATCTTCTTGGCCTCGTACGTTACAGGGCCGTACGTGACTCTGGAGTCCGAGACCATCAAAACGGCATCGTGGTTTTTCTCCCTGTCCCAAATCCATTTCAGAGCCAAAACTAATGTCATCCAAAACACTAATATTAGGGAGAAGTGTTTCCCAATTTAAGGTTTACCCTTTGTGGACAGAACAAGCTAAAAATCTGTTCAAGAAAAAGTAAACATTATACCACGCATAACTTTGCCCTCTCCCTATCTTCCCTGCTCAGCCTCCACCCCATCGCTCCCGCGTTCTCCTCTATGTGCTCCTTTCTGCCGGCCTTGGAAATAGCGATAACGTTCTCCTCCCATATCAGGTAGTTGAGCGCGACCTGGGCCGATGTTTTTCCATATTTTCTTCCAATCTCGGCCAGGCAGGGGTTCCTCGCGAGCGAGCCCTTCTCCAGAGGGGTGTAGGCTATGAGGGCAATCTTCTCGCGCTTCATGTAGTCTAGCAGGCCGCTCGTCTCGGGCCAGCGGTCGCGGAGGGAGTACTTCACCTCGTTGGCGACTATCTCATACTTTCTCATCGCCTCCTGAGACCGTTTCAGAAGCTCCAAATCGAAGTTGCTGACGCCAATGTAGTGAATGAGTCCCTCATCAACCAGCTCCTCAAGGGCGTGGAGGGTCTCTTCTATTCTTTTCCACTCCGTCCCGGGCCAGTGGAGGAGGTGAAGGTCAATGTAGGTGCCGAGCCTCTTGGCGCTCTCCCTTACCGCTCTCTTCGCCCTTTCGTAGCCAAAGTTCGTGGGCCAGACCTTGCTTATGATGAATAGCTCGTCCCTATCAAAACCCTCAATGGCCCTTCCGACGAGCTCCTCGGAATGACCAGCGCCGTAGAACTCGGCGGTGTCTATGAGGTTAATTCCCAGCTCAAGGCCGTAGCGGAGAACCTCGACGCTCTCCTCGTCCCTGGAGTAGTCGGGGCTCTCATAGCCACCTATTCCCCAGGTGCCGAGGCCTATCGCGGTTACCTTATCATCCCCAATACCTTTCAGGTCTCTAAAAGTGCTCACGCTATCACCTGATAGAATATGAGTGCTGGCTCTTTTAAAGTTTCAGTCTGAACGCTAAGATGGACAAAAATGAGAAAATCAGGCCCCAAACTTCTCGGAGCGGTTCATGAGGTCCATCATTATGGGCACTATGTCGTGACCCCTTATCCTACCGAGCCCGCCACGCATGCACTCGCGCTCGCCGAAGCTCTCGGTGTGGTCCGGCCTGACACCACCGCCGGCTATGAGGAGCGGAACCGGGTCTCCGCTGTGGTTCATGACCTCACACGGTGTGCTGTGGTCGCCCGTTATCGCTATGACCACGTCCTCTAGGTTGATATGCTCGATGATGTAGCCTATCATTCTGTCGGCCTTTTCAATCATCTCCGCCTTGAGCTTCGGGTTGTTGTCGTGGCCGGCGGCGTCGGTCGGCTTGAAGTGGAGGAACACGAAGTCGTACTCCTTGAGCAGTTCAACGGTCTTCTTGGCCTTGGCCATCTCGTCGGTATTGTACTCGCCGGTTGCTCCCTCGGGGGTGTAGACGTCGAAGCCTATCGCCCTTGCGACGCCCTTGACGAGCGAGACCGCTATGACAGCTCCAGCCCTGACCTTCCACTGCTCGGTGAACTTCATCGGGATATCCGGGTAGGTTCCGGCTCCCCTTATCAGGAGGTAATTGGCTACTGGCTTGCCCTCCTTCCTGCGCTTCTCGTTGACTGGGTGCTTCTCAAGAACCTCGTGCGCCTGTCTGACGAACTCCTCGAGAATCTCGGCGACCTTCCTGCTCTCCTCGTCCTGGTAGTCAAAGCGATGGGGCGGCTTGCCGGCCTCGTGCGGGTCATTCTCGCCGACGCGGTAGCCCTTGGCCATGCCCTTGAGGACCAGAACGGCCCTGTGCCCGGTGGCTCCAACGAAGATGAAGTCGACGGGCAGTTTGACGTTCTCCTGTATCGCCTTTGCAAGCTCGTGGGCTTCCTCAGTGCTTATCCTTCCCGCCCTCCTATCAACGATTATCCCATTCTCGATGGTTGCGAAGTTCACACGGAAGGCCAGGTCGTCCTCGTCGAGGTCGAGGCCGACACCGAGGGCCTCAAGGAAGCCCCTTCCGCGGTAGACCTTGTAGGGGTCGTAGCCGAAGATGCTGAGGTGGGCGGTGTCGCTTCCGGCTGGCTGGCCCGGCTTTATGGGGTCCTGCTGGCCGAGGATTCCGAGTTTCGCAAGCCTGTCCATGTTCGGGGTATTGGCGTACTCCAGTGGGGTCTTTCCTCCAAACTCTTTAATCGGCCTGTCTCCGAGTCCGTCGAGGATTATGAGGAGTCCCTTCCTCTGCTTCATATCTATCACCAGGGGTGATTAGTCCGGTCGGTTAAAAAGCTTTGTTGGGCAACCTTTTAAAGGGCCCGGAGAAGGCAACAGGGGGGAGAAAGATGCTTGAGTTCGCAGTATGGACGCTCTCAATAATCATCGGAATAGCGATTCTCGTGCTTGCAGGGGACAAGCTGTCGGACAAGATAATCGAGGTCGCGAGGAAGGCCGGAATCTCGCCCCTCGTCATAAGCATCGTCCTCGTAAGCCTTTCAACGACCCTTCCCGAGATAACGACGAGCGCCCTCGCGAGCTACCAGGGCGTCAATGGAATAGCCCTCGGAAACGCTCTTGGCAGTATTTTCGCGAACATAGCCCTGATCCTCGGCTTGGCCTCGATGATTAAACCCCTGACTGCTGGTAAATCCGCGTATGAAAACTCTCTCGTTATGCTGGCCTCTCTGGTGCTCCTCATACTGCTCTCCCTCGACGGCACCCTCAGCCGGCTCGACGGACTTCTGCTCCTCCTTGCCTACGCGGTCTACCTCCGCTGGCTTCTCAAGAAGCACGCGAGAAGCGAGGTCGATTGGGAGCCGAGCGGGAACGTTACGCCCCTCGACTACGTTCTCCTAATCGTCCTCGGCCTCTTCCTCGTCGGCGGTGCTGAGGCAGTCGTTTTCGGTGGCAAGAACATTGCCCAGGCCTTTGGAATCTCGGACTTCGTGATAGGGGCGACCATCGTCGCAATTGGAACGTCCCTCCCCGAGATGACCAACGCCCTCTACGGGGCGATAAGGGAGCGCGGGAGCATAAGCGTCGGCAACATAATCGGTGCCAACATAATGAACGCCCTCGTCGTTTTGGGGGTTGCGTCGGTCATAAGGCCCCTCCCAACTGGAGCATCGGTGCTGACAATCCTGCTGGTTCTCCTTGCAATGCTTCCGATGATAGTTTCGCTGAAGAGAACAAGCGGGATAGACAGGCGCGTCGGGGCTTACTTTCTGGCCCTCTACGCTCTCTACCTCGTGCTGATGTTCTCCGGCGTGGAACTGTAAGGTTTTTAAGCCCCCTTTCTCTCTTCTTCCGGTGGTGAGAAATGAAAGTCCTGTGGGCACCGTGGAGAATCGAGTACATACGCTCACCCAAGCACGACGGCTGTATCTTCTGCGACTTCCCGAAGGAGAACAGGGACAAAGAGAGACTAATCCTCTACCGAGGAAAGCACGCCTTCGTCATAATGAACAACTACCCCTACAACCCAGGCCACGTCATGGTTGCGCCTTACAGGCACGTCGCCAACTGGGAGGAGCTGACCGACGAGGAGTTGCTCGAGATAATGAAGCTTACCCAGCTCATGATTAGGGCGATAAAGAAGGCCATGAACCCGGACGGCTTCAACCTCGGCGTGAACCTCGGCAGGGTAGCGGGGGCAGGAATAGACAGCCACGTTCACCTCCACATAGTCCCGCGCTGGAACGGCGACACGAACTTCATGCCGGTAATAGCGGACACCAAGGTTATCCCCGAATCGCTTGAGGAGGCCTACGACGAGCTCAAGAGGGCCATAGAGGAAGTCGAGAGGGAAAGTTGAGCTCCCATATTGGCTCTCCTTCTTCTGACAAGCTTTTTATAGTCCCTCGCCACTTCTTCTCCCGAAAACCCTCTGGTGGTGTCTGGATTGGAGGGAAAAGCATTACCTCCAGGAAGCCCCGTAAAGAGGGGCGAGCGCTACAAGGTTCGGATTGAAACCCTTGGAAAAGATGGAGACGGCATCGCCAGGATTAAGGGCTTTGTGGTTTTTGTGCCAAACACCGAGGTTGGGGAAGAAGTCCAGATCGAGATAAAAAACGTGAAAGAGCGCTTTGCCTTTGGGGAGGTCGTCGGCTGACCTTCCTTATATCTTCCTTGCCCTGATTCTGAACTTCTTCTCAAGGGGCAGTCCTTCGAAGAGTTCACTGCCAAGCTCCACAACGGGTATATCAGCTTCGATTATGGACTCCTTAATCCCCTGTTTAACCCTCAGCTTTCTAAGACTGCCGTTCTGAACTTCGGCCGAAAGGTAGGTTCCGTCTTCACCCTCGCCTTCAATGACGAAGTCCCTGCCGAGTTCCATTGCGATCCTTTTGACGATAGCTGGAGCCGTTTCGGGCGTCACGTGCTCTACTTCCCCTCTGCTTTCGCTGAGCCTCACCGTTGGACAGGCCATTGAGGAGCAGAACTCCCTTATGGCCTCTGATATGCCCTCCACGAAGTTCTCCAGCGGTTTTCCCATTAGGGATTCACCAAAGCCTGCCCAGCTTGCGGTGACTTTCAGCTTCCGTCTGGCCATCTTGAATCTGACCTCCTCCCCGCCTTAGCTGAGGGTTCCAACGGATTAACTCCTCGCCAGTGGCGGGGAGGTTTGCGGGTTCATTACCTACTCGTGTTGCCACTTTCGGTTCAGCCCGCGGGCCGGGTCTTCGGCCCGTTACCCCTACCGCGCAGAGCGGTTTGGGGTTATGGTTTAGAGGCCACCGTTCAGAGTTTTCAACCGCTCGAAGGCGGTTTTTGAAGAGACGCCTAACGGCGTCTTCCTCCCACCGTAGGGAGGACACAGTGAAAACCCCTCATCTCATCGGGTTGTTCTTTGATGGCCTTTTCAGGGTCTTATTACATTGCAAGAGTTCAAAAAGGTTTCTATTCGAATGCCGAATTTTAGAATCTCTGCATCCCCACCCTAAAGGGCGAGGCTTTCACGAGGTAATCGTCAGGATTCCCCGCTCCCCTCTGAACGTGTATATGGCCTCGTTCCGGCCCATGCCAACGTCGAGTTCAAACTCGTAGTCGAAGTTAAAGATAAACCTCGGGACTTTGAACCTGACCTTGCCGTCCTGAAAGCTCTCGAAGTACGGGAAGAAAGGCAACGTCTTCTGGGGTTCACTTAGCACCGCCTGGAGGGTTTCCCATCCGTAGGGCAACTCAACCTCATAGCTCTTCGCTCTCATGATATGCCCCCTAAGGGCGTTAAAAAAGCCTAAAAAAGAGTTTCTTGAACTTATGGTTTAGAACCCCCTAATCATCGTACCGGCCCCTCAGGTGCTTTTTTGGAAATATGGGGATGTAAACGGAAAGGGAGAAACAGAAAAGAGAGAATACAGCTCAGTCTTCCACGACGTATATCGGAACCTTACCGTGGGGAATGCCTGCCTTTCCTCCATACCATTCACTGAGGAAGTAGTGCGCAGCTATTAGGAGGGGCACTGCTATCACCAGCAGAATCCACCCGTTTGTTATGCCTACCGCGAACAGTATGAGCATTAAAGCGCCCACTGCGGCCGCTGTGACCGAGTAGGGAATCTGGGTGGCCACGTGGTCAATGTGGTCGCAGCCTGAGAACATGGAGCTCATGATTGTCGTGTCGCTTATCGGGGAGCAGTGGTCGCCGAAGACACCGCCGGCGAAGACAGACGCTATGCTAGCGTAGACCACCGGGCCGAAGCTTCCGCTCAGCTCGTAGGCCAGCGGGACTGCGATGGGCATCATTATGGCGAAGGTTCCCCACGATGTTCCTGTAGTGAACGATATAAACGCCGCCACGAGGAACACGACGAGCGGAACAAGCCCCGGTGAGAGGACGTTCGATGCGACGCTCACAACGTAGTCCGCAGTTCCAACGGCGTCGCAGGCCCTCTTAATGCTCCACGCGAGGATGAGAATCATCATTGCAAAGTGCATCTGCTTCATACCTGCAACTACGGTCTCCTCAACCTCCTTAAGGCTCATAACCTTCATACCGATGACGAGCGCCATTGCGACGACGACCATGCCGAATGAGCCCCAAACGAGCGCCCATGTCGAGTCGGCGTTGGAGAGGACGGCCTGGAAGCCTCCTTCCGCGTAGGTTGCGCTTCCACCGCCGGTGACCCACAGCCCGAGGAAGGTCAGCGCCACCAGCGTTATCACAGGGAGCGCGAATACCCAGACACTTTCCTTTCCTTCGATCGGCATTCCGACGTCGACTTCGGTCGTCATCATTGGCTGTGCGCCGTCGCGGAGAATCTTGCCCGTTGTCCTGGCGCGGTATTCAGCCTTGAGCATCGGGCCGTAGTGCCTGTGGGTAACGGCCACGAGGTAGACAAGGATAATCGCAAGTATTGGGTAAAACCTGTACGGCCAGCTTGCAAACCACGCCGAGTATGCGCTCACGTTGGCCCCGACTTCAGCTATTGCGTCTTTTAGAAGCCCAAGCTCGTACCCTATCCACGTCGAAACTACCGCCAGAACTGCCACCGGCGCGGCTGTGGAGTCGTCAGCATAAGCTAAAAACTCCCTGGAGACCCTCGCCCTGTCGGTTATGGGCCTCATGGTGTTTCCAACGATGATTGTGTTTGTGTAGTCGTCAAAGAAGATTAAGGTTCCAAAAATCGCCGCCATGAGAGAGGCCGCCCTGCTGGTTCTAATTTTCTTGGTGACTGCCTTTGCTATTGCGTTCATTCCGCCCGCTTTGTAAATCAGCGCGACACCTGCTCCAATAAGTGCATCGAAGAGGAGAATCCTCGTGTTCCAGAGGTCGGTGACTATCTGCCCATTCTCTTCCTTTGCAGACGCTATACTGAAAACAATCCACTCCAGCGTCTTTGTAGTTGCGCCTATCGGGTCTCCTCCCGCTACCAGCAGTCCGCCGACCCATACTCCAAAAAACAAAGCGAACAAGACCCTTTTTGTAAGTATTGCCATCCCGATGGCCACGAGGGGTGGCAAAAGAGACAAGATTCCATAGTCGGTCATATTGTTGCCCCCCTATTGCACTAAATGCAACATTCTTTCAATAATATTGCATTCATATCCTATAAAAGGCTTTCTTGACTTTTTTTGGTTAATTGTGGTCATGACAAGCCTTTATAGGTCGAGATAGATTATAAGAGACTATAATTTTAGCACTAATGCAGTTTTTTAGGGCTCATTCCACAAGTATTTTTCCCAATAGATTTGGGGATGTTCTAAAAAATATGAAATAATTGCTCATACTTTCATGACATTTTCCCATTTTTCCTTTGTCTTTTTTAAACAGCCAGGGGGCATCAGCTCCCGCTCCGGGCAGTAGCCGAGCTGTATGCACCTCGGCCCGAGCTTTGCCCACCTTATAATCGGTCTGAGTTCGTCGTTCTTTGCGATTTCTTCGAGCATCTTCCAGGCGACTTCCCTTATCTCCCATTGAGCTCTCTCGCAGAGCCTCAGGCCGAAGAAGTGCTTAAGCTCGCGCAGGTTCATGGTCACGACTATCTTCGTTCTGACTGCCTGCGGAAGAACGAAGCGCGCGTCCTCCTGGTGGACTCCGGCTTCGTAGCTCTCCTCGTAGAGCTCGATGGCTTCGCGCATAAGCTTCCTCCACTTTTCGTAGAGTTCAGGCTTTTCTTTAACGCTCTCTGGGATTACGAAGGTCTCCTCAACGTCATTTGGGTTCAATTTTATATAGCGCATTGATTGCTGGGTGTAGCTCGCTATCCTATGACGGACAAGCTGATGACTACACACACGAGAACAGCCCTCAATCGAGAACGTCAGAACCGCGTGTTCGAGTATTGACTCGTGGCCGTAGCCAAGAACCCTCGGCAGATGCATCTCGACGTCCTTCTCGGTCATTCGCTCGAAGGCCTCACTCTCCCATTCGTCCCAGTAGCTTATAAGGGCCGACCATGTGACGGTTTCAAGGGGCTTTTTCGTATAATTGACGAGCTTGACCTTGATTCCGCCCATATCCAGAATCACCGATGACCTGAAGAAGTCCGCTTTATTAGATTTGCTGTGGGGAAAAAGCTTAGTGGGGTTTCATTAATGTACTCTTTTGGAGGATAAAATATACGTTTGCAAAGGTGCCGACGAGATGGCTTCAAATAATTTCAGGAAAATCGAGAGTCTTCCGACGAAAGGGTTATTAAATTCAGGGGTCAGGTTTAAACGGTGATGCACATGGTGGTTAGCCTTGCCGGAAGAGACCTTCTCTGCCTCCAGGACTTCACGAGGGAGGAGATTGAGACTATTCTCAAGACGGCCGAGATGATGAAGATTTGGAACAAGATTGGAAAGCCGCACCGCGTTCTTGAGGGCAAGACCCTCGCCATGATATTCCAGAAGCCCTCCACGAGGACGAGGATTTCCTTCGAGGTGGGAATCTACCAGCTCGGTGGCTACGGCCTCTACCTCAACGCCAACGATTTACAGCTCAGGCGCGGTGAGACCATAGCCGACACCGCGCGCGTCCTCAGCAGGTACGTTGACGGAATAATGGCCCGCGTCTTCGACCACAAGGACGTTGAGGACCTCGCCAAGTACGCGAGCGTCCCGGTCATCAACGGTCTGTCCGACTTCTCCCACCCGTGCCAGGCTCTGGCCGACTACCAGACCATACTCGAGAAGAAGGGCAGGATTCAGGGCCTCAAGATAGTCTACGTCGGTGACGGAAACAACGTGGCTCATTCCCTCATGATAGCCGGAACCAAGCTTGGAGCGAACGTCGTCGTTGCAACTCCAGAGGGCTTCGAGCCTGACGAGAAGGTCATCAAGTGGGCCGAGCAAAACGCGGCCGAGAGCGGTGGCTCGTTCGAGCTCCTCCACGACCCGGTTCAGGCTGTTAAAGATGCTGACGTCATCTACACCGACGTCTGGGCGAGCATGGGTCAGGAAGCCGAGGCAGAGGAGAGGAGAAAGATATTCCAGCCCTTCCAGGTGAACAAAGAGCTCGTCAAGCACGCCAAGCCCGACTACATCTTCATGCACTGCCTCCCCGCCCACAGGGGTGAGGAAGTTACTGACGACGTCATAGACAGCCCGAACAGCGTCGTCTTCGACCAGGCCGAGAACAGGCTCCACGCCCAGAAGGCTGTTATGGCCCTCGTCATGGGCGGGATAAAAGTTTGAAGCTCTTCTTCTCTTTTTGACTATCAATTGAAAGTTTTTCGCCCGCTGTGAAAGCGGTCTTTCATAAACCGTGCAATTTATGAAAGTGGTCTTTCACAAAAGGTGCAGTTTGTGAAAGTCTGGTTTCACAAACGAAGAACCTTTTAAACCTCTGCTCCAACCTTCCCCCCATGCTCGAAAAGCTGTTCAGTCTCGGCTATTCCAAGGCCTTTGCGGAGCGCTATTACGAACTGTGGGGTGAGCGGGCACTGGCGATTGCTGAGGCTATGGAGAAACCCCTGCCGAGATGCTTCCGCGTGAACACGCTCAGGATAGAGGTTCCCAGGCTAACCAAGCTCCTCAACAAGAAAGGCTTCCAGTTTAAGAGGGTTCCCTGGGCGAGGGAAGGATTCTGCCTCACGCGCGAGCCGTTCTCGATTACATCAACGCCCGAGTATCTGAGCGGTCTCCTCTACATTCAAGAGGCCAGCTCGATGTATCCTCCCGTGGCGCTCGAACCGAAGCCCGGTGAAGTCATTGCGGACATGGCGGCGGCACCTGGGGGTAAAACTTCCTATCTCGCCCAGCTCATGGAGAACGAGGGAATAATCTACGCCTTTGATGTTGGAGAAGACAGACTGAAGGAGACCCGCCTGAACCTCTCGCGTCTTGGCGTCACCAACACCGTCCTCTTCCACAAGTCGTCGCTTCACATAGATGAGCTCGGCGTTGAGTTCGACAAAATCCTCCTCGACGCCCCGTGTACGGGCTCCGGCACAATCCACAAAAACCCGGAGAGAAAGGCGAACCGGACGATGGACGACATAAAGTTCTGCCAAGGCCTCCAGATGCAGCTCCTTGAAAAGGGCTTAAGTGCCCTCAAGAAGGGCGGAGTCCTCGTCTACTCGACCTGTTCCCTTGAGCCCGAGGAGAATGAGTTCGTAATCCAGTGGGTTCTGGACAACTTTGACGTTGAGCTCCTCCCACTCCGCTACGGCGAGCCCGCGCTGACGAGGCCATTTGGAATCGAGCTGAGCGAGGAGATAAAGAAGGCGAGGCGCTTTTATCCCGACAGGCACGGGACGAGCGGGTTCTTCGTGGCAAAGATTAAGAAACTTGAGTAGCTGTCTAATCCTTCGACTCTAAGGCAAGTTTTTCATCAAGCTCCCGTAACCTTTCAATGACGTCCTCGCTCAGGTTCTTCTCCAGCTCTTCCCTCGCGGCCTTGGCAAGCTCGAACTTTGAGTCGTACTTCCCGAGGGCCGTCCAGTGGATTTTCTTCCCCTCTACAAAGACGTCTATGTCGCAGAGGCGCTTGTAGCCGTGGTATTCGAGGCCTTTGAGCAGGAACTTGACCCGCTCCGGCTTCTCCCAGGTTAAGAGCTTAAGCTTGTAAACGGGGATGCGCATGAGGGGTCTCGGGTAGTCCCAGTCCCAGCCTTCCCCGACGATAAAGCCCAGGTCTAGGTCTTCAATCACCATCATGAGGCGCTCTACGTTCTCCTCGTAGCGTTTTGAGGTGTCGTAGATTTTAATCGTAATCTCTTTCCACTCCGGCATCAGTTTCAGCAGCAGGATAGGTGCATCAAGGCTCAGCTCCCGGTAGACTTCTAGGAAGTCCCTGCGGATGAGGACTGCGCCCTCAATGTCCTCCGGCCCTATTGGAGAGTTCAGCTTCTTCCTTGTCAGGCCTATTATGGTGTCTCCAGCTTCGCCCTCGTCGAAGGCCGTTCTTATATCCATTATCTCCCCGCCGTACTTTTCAGCGATGAGCCTCAGTCCTTCCTCAATCTTGTCCGGGACGCGCATCAGTATCAGTGTGCTCTCCACGTGGACTTTCTCAACGGGAAGTTTGCTGTTGATTATCCTGCTCAGGACAACGGGGGCGTGGTGTCTTACCAGAAATGCCTGTTTAGGGGGAATCGTTTCCTTTTTCCACTCCTCGGTCACAAAGACCACGGTTTCGAACTCGTTGCTTTTCCTTATTGCCTCATCAGTAGGGATTTCCTCAACACCAAAAATATCCCTGAGAGCAGACCTTACGGCGTCCTCATGGGACGTCCTGAGGAAGATTATCGAGGGCCCAAACCTCAAAACGCGCATCACAGTCCCCTCCACATCTTGTATCCCCTATCAAAGTCCGTCCCGCTCGGATACTTCACACGGTACGTCTCTCCGCTCGGAAGAAGAATGAAGTTAACACCGAGAACCCCGTTCAGTCCCCTCTCTATCAGCTTGAAACTGTGGCCGTAGAGCTTGAAATCTGCCTCTAAGCCCACCACATCTTTCCATGTGTGGCCGAGGGCGAACCTTTTACCCTCTATCTCAACAACAGTTCCTGGCTCAACAACGGAATCCTCAAAGAACTCCCCAACTACCTCCGGGTCGTCCTCGTTGCCTGGGACTATATACAGCACCGCCCCGGAGTTCTTGAGGACTCTCGCCAGCCTTCTCACGGCCCCCACGTAGAGCGGCTTCAGCTCGGGCCTGCGCTCCAGCTTTATGTTGTCGGCAAGGTCGCCCGTGTGGATTATGTAGTCGGGCTCTGTCTTTTCAATCAGGCCGTTGAGGAAGCGGTAAACGCTTTCGGGGGTATCGCTTACGTGCATTATCTTGGTTTCCTCCGTGGAGGACAGTTTTTCCATGACCTTTTTCCGGAAGATTGGGAGTCTTATCGGCATTAAAAGGAAATGGGGGGAGGTCTTATATATACCTTCTCCAAAGTTGATATGGGTGTTACAATGAAGGTTCTCGTTCTCGGTGCCGGAAACGTCGGCAGGGCAATAGCCTGGGATTTGAAAGATGAGTTCGATGTCTACGTCGGAGACGTCAGCGACGAGGGGCTGAACGCCGTCTCAGAGTTTGCAACCCCCATGAAAGTTGATGCCTCCCGCTTTGATTCCCTCGTTGAGGTCATGAAAGGCTTTGAACTCGTTGTAGGGGCGCTCCCCGGCAGGTTTGGATACCAATCGGTGAAGGCCGCCATTAAGGCGGGCGTTGACATGGTTGATGTCTCGTTCATGCCAGAGAACCCGTTAGAGCTCCGCGACGAAGCTGAGAGAGCACAGGTGACAGTTGTATTTGATGCTGGCTTCGCTCCCGGACTGAGCCACATCTTAATGGGACGCATTTGGAACGAGCTCGACGACATGAGAGAGGGATATATCTACGTTGGAGGCCTCCCAAAGGAGCCAAAACCACCACTTTATTACAGAATTACATGGTCACCTAAAGACTTAATTGAAGAATACACCAGGCCAGCGAGGGTCATAAGAAGTGGGAAAGTCACGGCAGTGGACCCGCTCTCAGAAATTAAGACGGTGGAAATTGAGGGGTACACCTTCGAAGCCTTCCCCAGCGACGGCCTGAGGAGCCTGCTTGAGAGCGTGAGAGTGGAAAGGCTTGAGGAGTGGACGCTACGCTGGCCGGGACACCTTGAGAAGATGAAGGTTCTGAGGGAGCTTGGCTTTTTCAAGCCCGAGCACCTCGACAAGACCCTGGGAGTCATAACACCGCTCATGACCTACGAGAGCCCCGACTTCTCCATAATGCAGGTAATGGGGGCAGAGCCCGATAAAGCCATAAGCTACACCCTAATTGATGAGGAACGGGAGTTCACTTCAATGGCCCGCGTTACTAGCTACACTGCCTCCGCTGTTGCGAGGCTCGTCGCTGAGGGGAGTTGCATCTATGGAGTTATCCCACCAGAGATATTGGGAATGAGGATTGATACTTTCAAAAGAATCCTCGACGACCTTGAAGAGAGGGGAATAAAGCCGAGGAGGGAGGGGAATGCTCCACCTGGTAATAGCTGATTCCGAGCTTGAGCTGGTTCCACAGTCAATAGCTGACCACCCAGCAGTGGTGAACTACGCCAAGAGGAGGGGCAAGAAGCCGGAGGAAGTAGTACTCGATAGTAGCTACCACCACTCAGCTCTCAGGAAGCTCAAAGACGGCGACAGGCGGGGCAGACCGGACATAGTGCACATCTGCCTCCTCAACGCCCTTGAGAGCATAGCCAACAAGGAGGGGAAGCTCCGCGTTTATGTTCACACAAGGAACGACGAGGTTATTTACATAAAGCCGGAGACGAGGCTTCCGAGGAACTACAACCGCTTCCTTGGCCTCATGGAGAGTCTCTTCAAGAACAAGGTAGTCCCGCAGGACTTGGAACTCCTCCGCCTCGAAGAGAAGACCCTGAGCGAGCTGGTTGAAGAGATTGGGCCCGATGAAGTCTTTGTCATGCACGAGGGCGGGGAGCTGATGAAACCCCGGGACTTCGGAAAGGTTTTGGCTGGGTTTGAAAATCCTCTAGTCATAGTCGGCGGCTTCCCCCACGGGGACTTCAGGAGCCAGGTTGAGGGGAAGAAAGTCAGCCTCTACCATGAGCCCCTGATGGCCTGGACTGTTGTGAACGAGTTAATCACCAACTTTGAGCATTGGGTTCTTTGAAGAGCGGCAAGGGACTACACAATGTTTTTATATTTTGAGGTTGTTCGCTCCGTGTATCACCACTGAATAATGCCACAATCAACAATAGGGAGGGTAAACCCATGCGGAAAATAAGCTTCCTTATGGCGTTTTTAATCGCGGGCTACATTCTGGGAATATGGAACTTCCTGGTTCTGCCAAAGTACTACATAAACTTCGGACTCAAGGGCTTCATTGTTTCGCTCGTTCCAACCCTGGTTGCGATGTTCCTGATATACAGCGAGGCTGAGAGCACCAAAAAGACCCGTTACCTCATATATGAGTTGTTCTTTAAGATATCCAGAACTCCTGCGCTGATATTCAGCCTTCTGATGTTCCTGCTGGTAATCCTCGGCGTCACCACTTACTATTCCTCCTATGGCCTGGCCCTCATTCTTGGAGTGGGGTCAAAATACATTCCCATTCTCGCAGCTGGAACTGTGGCACTCTCAATCCTGATGCTCCTGCTTGCAAAGGGAAGAACCCTTGAGTTCATCTCAATTTTCTCAATACTCTTTATCCTCTTCGCACTTGTTGCGGCACTCCTAATAAGAAACGGGGCGCTCGCCACGGTTGTCTCCCCGCAGGCGGTTCAGTACATGGAAAACGCTGTTTCCTCAATAACTTCATTCAACATGCCGCTAACGGCAAAGGGAGTAATCTACATGCTCGTTTCGGTGCTCATATCCTTTGGGCTTGGCACCGGGGTCTACTATGTTATAGGTAGCTTCGCTCCAGAGGAGCTTGACCTGAGAAAGGTTCTTGCGGGCGTCTTTGTTCTCCAGATAATCCTGAGCTTCGCCGCCGCTTTCACAGTGGCCTACTCCCTCGGTGCCGCCTACCAGGCGGTTGAAGAGGCCTTCCAGAACCCTGACATTTCGGCAGAGGAGTCCCTGGAGCTCTTCACGAGGTTCGACGACCTCAAGCAGTACACCACAAACAGCGATGCCAGTCCTGTGGACTCCATAGAGGTCTTTTACTCGATACCCACGGTTTTGAAGGGCAACCTATCCAACGATACGACGCTCATAACGCTGCTGATGCTGTCCCTATATCTCGCCGGCCTCACGAGCATAATTGTCCTGATTGAAATGGGTAGTCATATACTTTCTGAGGTCATGCAGCTCAGCAGAAACGGGAGCCTGGGCTTGGTAGGCTTCATCGGAATGATGCTGGCCGCGGCAATGGTTGTCGGCGATATCAGAACTATGTTCGTCGTCGTGCCCTTCTCAGTTGCTACCATTATGGCCGCGATAGAGAGCTATCCGCTTATACCCTCAGAACTGGCACCAAATAAAGGGGCGGTCTTGGCCATTGTTCTTGTACTGCTCCTTAGCGGGCTAGTAACCATTTACTACGCCCTCACGGCCTCTGCAGTGCAGGTCAAGATGGGTGCAGTGCTTGGCCTCGTTCTATTGGTGCCCCTCCTCATGAACAAGGTACTGTTGAAGAGCAGGCGCTGACTCCTCCCTGCCATGAAGGGTGAGGCTTTCAAAAGAAAAATGTAAAGTCTTTTTCGCCCTTTCAAAAATTTTTTAAACGGCTTTCCCAACACAACCCAGAACGCTTATAGGAGGTCTGAAAGATGGGAGACAAGACCAAGGTTCAGGTCAGCAAGCTCAAGCCCGGAAGGTACATAATTATCGACGACGAGCCCTGCAGGATTGTGAACATAACCGTTTCTTCCCCGGGAAAGCACGGTTCCGCCAAGGCAAGGATTGAGGCCGTTGGAATCTTCGACGGCAAGGTCAGGAGCATCGTCAAGCCGACCAGCGCCGAAGTTGACGTCCCGATTATCGACAAGCGCGTCGGCCAGGTCATCGCGATAACCCCAGACACCGTCCAGATTATGGACATGGAGACCTACGAGCTCTATGACGTCCCGATCGAGGGCGGCGTCGAGGAAGAAGTCAAGGACCAGCTCAAGGAAGGCATCACCGTCGAGTACTGGGAGACTCTCGGAAGGATCCAGATCAAGAAGGTTAGGGGCGAGTGAACGGGGGTTTTATTTTCGCCCAATTTTGGTTTTTTCATTAAACAAAACTCATATAAATGGGCTTTTCTTCTGTGGCCACTGGGGGTTGCAATGCCAGATTTCAAAAAGCTGATACTTAGAAAGTTCAACTACATCGCGGGCTCACGGTACGAGGAGATAATGAAGGCATACCGGGAGTTCCTTTTAACTGAAGAAGAAATGGAAATCCCCGTGATTTCGTCGGTTCTCTTGGTCGTTGACAGGTTCTCCGAAAAACCTCCCGATGAAATTTATGATGTTCTGACATCGTATCCAGGAGCCTTCATCAAGGTCACTTACCTGATAGACGGTCGGCTCTGCGCCCTTATCCGGGAAACGCTGGGAGAAGAGGCGGCAAAGAAATTCCGCATAAACGAGAAGAGCATGGGGGAGGAGTTCATTAGGGACATTTCAGGAAGATTGTCCCAGCTTGGGGTCAACTTCAGCTCGGAGATACTCTTTGAGGACAAGGCGTCCTTTGTGGAGGACGCCATTGAAAACTACGATTTGCTCGTGATTTCGAAGCATTTCGGTTCCGAGGGTCTCAAAACTTACAACATAACCCCCCTGGCCTTTAGGATAGTCCAGAGAATCGAAAAGCCGGTAATACTCTATTAGAGGTGGTACACATGAACACCCCAGAGATTATAGCGCTGTCGGTGTTCCTGGGCACCTATGCCTTCATAATAACCGAGAAAATCCACAGAACGGTTGCCGCAATGGCAGGTGCGTCGGTCGTTCTCTTAACGAACGTAGTCCCCTGGGAGAAGGTTCCAGAGTACCTCGACCTCGACACGATACTGCTCCTAGCCGGTATGATGGTGGTCGTCAACGTTGCGCGGGAAAGCGGACTTTTTGAATACATCGCCATAAAAACCGCCAAGTTCTCGAAGGGAAAGCCGATGCGCGTCCTCCTGCTCTTTTCGGTGGTCACAGCGGTCGTTAGTGCGTTCTTAGATAACGTTACAACCGTTTTGCTCCTCACACCCATGCTGATATACATAACGAGGAGAATGAACGTCAATCCAATTCCCTTCCTCCTGTCTGAGGTCTTTGCCTCCAACATAGGCGGTGCGGCAACCCTTATTGGAGACCCTCCCAACATAATGATAGGCTCGGCCGCAGACCTCAGCTTCAACGAGTTCATAGCAAACATGGCTCCTATTTCCCTCCTCGACCTCGCTGTCACCGTTGGGATAATCTACCTCGCGTACAGAGGAGCCATAAAGGTCAGTCCCGCAAAAGAGAAAGAGATACAGACACTTATAATGGGGCTGAAAGAAGAAGATGCAATCAAGGACATGAAGCTCTTCAAGAAGTCCCTGGCTGTTATAGGTCTTGTAATGCTCGGATTTTTCTTCCACGACAGGTTGGGGGTTGAGCCCGCGGTTATAGCCCTTACAGGGGCCTCGTTGCTCCTGCTGTGGAGCGGGGCATCGCCAGAACACGCGCTGGAAAAGGTTGAGTGGGCGACCCTCTTCTTCTTCGGGGGCCTGTTCATACTCGTCGGCGCCCTGGTGGAGACGGGAGCCATAGCCCAGGTTGCGGACTGGATGACGGGCCACATCAACTCCGAAAGCGAAGCCATATTCATGATATCCTGGTTCTCCGCCCTTGCGAGTGCCGTGGTTGACAACATACCCTTTACGGCCACGATGATTCCCCTGATAAAGGCCATGGGCTCGACGCTCAACACCTACCCGCTGTGGTGGGCCCTTTCCCTGGGGGCATGTCTCGGTGGAAACGGGACTGCAATAGGGGCGAGCGCCAACGTCGTCGTCATAGGAATTGCGCACAGGGAGGGGATTGAGATAACCTTTGGGGACTTCCTCAAGGTGGGAATGGTTGTTATGATTGCCACAGTTGCCCTTGGGAGTATAGTCCTGTGGTTGAGGTACGTGGTGCTGTGAGGTGGTACGTATGAAGATACTCGTCCTCGTTGACGGCTCGAAGTGGAGCCAGAAGGCGGCCCTGCACGCATTCGCAATAGCCCGGACAAAGAAGGCAAAGGTCGTCCTGTTCTCCGTCCTTGACAGGAGAGAAGTCCGTGCCATCGCCTTCCACACCAGCTTCAGGAGCGGAAACCTTGAGGAAATTCAGAACTTCGAAGAGACTCTCTGGAAGGAGAACAAGAAGGGCATAAAGGACGTTCTCACAACGCTCCTCGAACTCGGTCAGAGTGAGGGAATAAACTGCTCCTTCAAAATCGTAGAGGGGCCGGCAAAGGATAGAATCCTCGAAGAGGCGAATTCAGGCAACTACTCCCTCGTGGTCATGGGGGCCTACGGAAAGAGCGGAAAGACGAGGATAGGCTCCCTCCTTGAGGACGTCGTCGGCCACATCAAGCCACCGGTCATGATTGTGAGATAGCTTTAAAACCCCGCTTCCTCTCTCGGGCTGGGTGGTGGTATGGAGTTCCTGTATACGCATGAGACCTTGAAGCTTGAGTTCCCGCTCGTCAGGCCGGAGGAAGCGAAATACGTTATCCTGGGCGTCCCCTTTGATGGGACAACCAGCTACAAGCCGGGCACGAGGTTCGGACCGACCCTGATAAGGCAGGCCACCCTGAACCTTGAGAGCTACATCCTCGACTACGACATCGACATAGCGGAACTGCCCATAGCGGACATAGGGGATATAGCAATCGTCGCCGGCGACCCAAGGAAAACGGCCGACAGGGTTCGGGAGACGATTGAAGAGCTCAGGCGCGTTAACCCCGATGCGATACCGATACTCCTCGGCGGCGAGCACTCCCAGACACTTGGGGCCGTCGAGGCCCTCAAACCGGCGAGCTACGTGGTCTTCGACGCCCACCTCGACCTGAGGGACAGCTACGAGGACAACCCCTACAACCACGCCTGCGTCGCGAGGAGGATAGCGGAACTCGGAATCAGAGAGGCCCTGTTCGGGATAAGGAGCGGCACGAAGGAGGAAGTTGAGTTCGCGAAGGAAAACGGCATTTCCTGGGTTCACGCGAGGGACTACGACTTCGACTCCTTCATAGAGCTCGTGAAGCCTCTCCCCGAGCCCGTCTACCTGTCCATTGACATTGACGCCTTCGACCTGTCGCTGGTTCCCTCTACCGGGACGCCCGAAGCGGGGGGCCTGCGCTTCTGGGACGTCATCGAGGCTGTGGAGTGGCTCGTGGAGAACAAGAAGGTGGTGGGCGTTGACATAATGGAGGTCGGCGGGACGGAGCTGGGGAACGTAACCGCCCTCACTGCGGCAAAGCTGTTGTTCTACATAATCGGAGCCCTCGCCCGTTAATCTCTACATTTTGTTCCCCTTTTGTTCTCTCGTTATAAAACGGAGTCTGCTTTCTCCAACGATTGTTTAGGGGTCAAATTAGCTAACCTGATGCTCTAAAAGCTCTCTCGGTGCACATTTTCCCCCACAAAGCCTTAAATATCCCCTCCTAAAATTTTTAAGGGGGTGATGGGGAATGGAGCTTGAGAACGCGCTTGAAGTGTTCCACTCTATGAAGATTGAGTCAATCATGCCGAAGCCTGAGACGCTGCCCGTAGTTGAGAAGGACGCTGAAATCATAAACGTGCTGAAGCTTCTCAGGACAAGACACCACGTGTGGGTTGTGGAGAGCAGGGAAACCATGAAGCTTGTAGGTGTAATCAGGCTCCTCGACGTTATAGATGTCCTCCTCCCGCCGGACGCGTACAAGTTCAAGCTCGGCATGACGAGAGGGACGCTGAAATCGCTCCTTGGTGGTGCAACGAAGGCCGAGGACGTTGCGGAAAGAAACCCCCTCACCATCGAATGCGATGCAACGGTTCTTGATGCGCTCATGAAGATGAAGAAATACCGCGTGCAGGTGCTTGCGGTCGTTGATGGGGACAGGCTCGTGGGCGAGGTCAGCCTGAGGATACTCATAGACGAGCTGTTGAGACTGCTGAAGGTGGGTGGTGTAACATGGAGACAGTGACGTGGCTGTTGTTTACCCTTGGAATCTCCCTGATACTAGCCAAGATTGGAGACAGCCTCATAGAGCGCTTTGAGCTTCCAGGAGTCCTTGGAGAGCTCATAATGGGAATACTCCTGGGCAACCTTGTCTACTTCGGGATTGTGGCGCCGCAGTACCTTCCAATAGTGAGCGGGGAGGGCTTTACAACGGACGCGACCCAGGTTCCTGAGTTCCTTGCCAAGCTGGGCATAATATTCCTCCTGTTTCTGGGCGCTTTGGACACCGACGTTGAACAGCTCAAGAAAACGGGACTGACGGCAACGGTCTCAACGCTTCTCGGCGTTTTTGTCCCCCTGATAATGGGCTGGTTCGTCCTGATGGAGATGGGCTACCCGAGCAAGGAGGCCTTTGCGGGGGGTGTTCTTCTCACCGCCACGAGCATAGGCCTAACCGTCAGGGTCATGATGGACCTCGGCGTCCTCAAGAGCGAGGTTGGGGTCGCCTCCCTGAGCGCGAGCGTTATGGACGACTTCCTCGGAATAGCTCTAATCATATTCGCCGTCGGCACTGGGAGTCTGATAGACCTGTCCATCAAGATAGTTCTGTTCTTCATAATAACCGGCGTTATATGGTGGTACCTCGTTGACCACTACGTCAGGTTCGCCGAGAGGCTCCACGTCGAAAAGGGAGTCCTTGGAATGGTCATCGGCATGATGTTCCTATTCGCTGCCCTCGCCGAAGGGTGGTTTGCCGCCGCGATTGAAGGTGCCTTTATGATGGGTCTCGTGCTCTCGAAGCTCCCAGAGGGCAGGCGTCTCATGGACGACCTCCGTGCAATCGGCTACGGCCTGCTGGTACCGTTCTTCTTCGTCCACACCGGGGCGATGCTGAACCTCACCGTCTTCGAGAACGCTGACGCGCTGGTTCTTGCGGCGGTTCTCACAACGGTTGCCGTCGTTGGAAAAGTCCTTGGAAGGGGATTCGGTGCTTGGATAACGGCGTGGGGCCGCGGAAGGGAGTTCCTGTTCACCAAGGAGAACCTCTGGATGTCCCTCCAGATGGGCATAGGCTCAATTCCGAGGACTGAAGTTGCCCTCGTCAACCTGATGGTCGCCATACACGGCGGAGCGATTCCTCCCGAAGACGCTCCCAAGTTCATCGCCGCGACGCTGATATTCATAACGGTATCAGTGCTCATAACCCCGCCGCTCCTCAAGTGGGCGTTCAAGCACGAGATAGAGAAGGCGAGGTCTTCGAAGGCCTCAAGAAAGGTCGAGCGCATAATGGAGACCAAAGAGAAGATAAAGGAGCTCAAGGGCTCCCAGTGAATGCCCGGCGACGCCTTCAGCCGAAAAACGCTCCCATCATGTCCATCTGCTCTTCGCTCATTGACTTTATTTTGAACTCGGGCATCTTGTCTTTCAGCTCCTCGTACTCTTCCCCTGTTATCTCCTTGGCTTCGCCGTTCTCTACGAGGTAGAATATCCCGTAGTCCGGGTCGCGGTAAGCGACGAGGAACTTCTCCACCTCGATGTCGTCGAAGTTAACGAAGATGACGTTTCCACCTGTGTACGGCCTCTTGCACTTGAACGGGAAGCTTGAGGAGTTCAGCATGGCATCGCCAAGGGCCTGGTTGGCCTTCTCACCGTTTATCTCGGTCCAGAACCTCCTCCCCTCAAAGTCGCCCTCAACGACGATGAGAAACCTCTGGCCGTCGAGTTCGACGAGGGGGGCACCTTTCTCCTGGAGTATCTTGAAGAGCTCGCCAATAGTCTCCGCGTTTTTCAGGGAAGCAACGAATCCTTCAACTTTCATAGTTTCCACCGGTGATGGTTTGGGCGGGGGGTATAAAAGCTTAAGCTTTTTATTACCCGGACAAACTCAGTGTGATGACCCCGAAAGACGTCCAGTACCTCAGGAAGTGGGGCATCGTAATTGCGTTTTCAATCCTGGCCGGTCTAGTTGGGGGCTTGGGCGCCATAGCCCTAAGGGTTCTTGTGAACGCCGTCCACAGCGTCTTTTTTGGGTGGTTTCTTCCGAGGGCCTCCTACGAAGCTGGAGGCCTCAACCTTGGGTATCTGCTTCTCCCGATGCTCGGTGCGTTCATTGTGGCCTTCTTTGTAATCAGGTGTCCCGAAATCAAGGGGAACGGTATTCCTGAGGTCATAGAGGCGGTCATATTTAAGGGGGGCAACATCCCCGGGAAGTTCGCAGTCATGAAAACAATGGCCACCGCCATAACCATTGGTTCCGGCGGGAGCGTTGGGCGCGAGGGGCCGATAGGGTTCATAGGTGCAGCTTTAACCTCAATTCTCGCGCGCTGGTTCAAGATGTCAAAGGAAATGAAAAAGCTCCTCGTAACGTGCGGCCTCGCCGCGGGCATAGCCGGCACATTCAACACACCACTCGCGGGGGCAATGTTCGCCCTTGAGGTCGTCTACATGGGGGCGTTTTCGATAAACCTCGTGCCCATTTTCATCGCGGCCGTTACCGGAAACGCCGTCACGCTGGCAATCCTGAACAGGGCGGTTGAGATAGACATTCCTGAGAATATAGGGCACACTCTCCCAGAGCTCCCCCTCTTCTTCCTCCTCGGCCTGGGTCTCGGCCTCCTCGCGGCGTTCTACGCGCGGTTCCTCTACCGTGTAAGCGACGGGTTCTCGAAGGCAAAGGTGCCCGAAATCGTAAAACCTGTAGTAGGGGGCTTTGGTGTCGGCGTTCTGGGGATGCTGTTTCCGGAGTATGGTATATTCGGCGTTGGCTACGAGGGCATGAAGATGGCGTTCTATGACGAGCTGGCCCTGGGCATGCTGATAGCACTCGGCCTTGTCAAAATGCTGGCAACTGCACTAACAGTGGGTTCCGGCCAGAGCGGCGGCGTCTTTGCACCCAGCCTTTACATAGGCACTATGTTCGGGGCGGCCTTCGGGAAGGCCGTGAGGCTTGTTCTTCCAGGCATTGGGCCGGATCCCGCGGTCTATGCTCTCGCCGGAATGGCGGCCTTCTTCAGCGGCATGACTCAGGCCCCCATCTCTCAGATATTAATGGTAACCGAACTGACGAGGAGCTATGCAGTCCTGCCCGCGGTGATGACCTCGGCAACGATAGGGTTCCTCACGGCCAGGTTTTTCCTCAAAGGGGAGTCCATCTACACCCTCAAGCTCCTCAGGAAGGGCTACCGTGTAAGGACAGGAAAGCCCGTCGTGCTGGAGACAATCTCCGTTGGAGAGATAATGACCCGCGAACCAGTTTACGTCACCGAAGACAATACGCTCTTTGACGTGGAGCACCTCATAGGTGAGACCGGTCACGACTGCTTCCCGGTTGTTAATGAAAACATGGAGGTCGTGGGCATAATCGGCGTGAAGGACCTCCTGAAAAAGCCTTCGAGCGTTAAGAGGTTGCCCGTAAGGAGGTTCATCCGCAGGCCATACGCTGTGACGTGCCCTACAGAGACAGCCGAAGAGGCCTTTGAGAAGCTAATGGCCTATGACCAGAACCTGCTACCCGTCACGGAAAGCAAAGAGAGCAGGAAGCTCGTCGGCGTCGTGACCAAAAGGGACATATACCGCGCCTACTACCGCGGTCTGGAGGGAATGTACATAGACTGAGAGACCGAGGTGATAAAATGCAGGTCGATGCCGACCTTCACATACACTCGCGCTACTCAAAAGCTGTTTCAAAGTCCATGACGATACCGAATCTGGCTGAAAATGCACGCTTCAAGGGGCTCGGAATAGTTGGGACGGGCGACATACTCAACCCGAAGTGGGAAGAGGAGCTTTTGAAATATACCAAAAAAGTTGATGACGGGACTTACGAAAGAAGCGGCGTCCGCTTCATTCTCACCGCCGAAGTTGAAGACAGCAGGCGCGTCCACCACCTCTTAATCTTCCCGAGCGTTGATGCCGTCCGCGAGATGAGGGAGATACTGAGGAAGCATTCGTCTGACATCGAGACGGAAGGGAGGCCCCATCTGGGTCTATCTGCTGCCGAGATAGCAGAGATAGCCAACGACCTTGGTGTCCTTATTGGCCCCGCGCACGCTTTTACGCCGTGGACTTCCCTATACAAAGAGTACGACAGCCTGAAAGATGCCTACGACGGGGCGGAAATCCAGTTCCTTGAGCTCGGCCTTTCTGCCGACAGCGAGATGGCGGACAGGATAAAGGCCCACCATCGGCTCACATACCTCAGCAACAGCGACGCCCACTCCCCAATGCCCCACCGCCTCGGGAGGGAGTTCAACCGTTTTGAGGTCAAAGAGCCCACCTTTGAGGAAATCAGAAAGGCGATTCTAAAGCGGGGCGGAAGGAAAATAGTTCTCAACGCCGGCCTTAATCCCAGGCTCGGAAAATACCACCGGACGGCCTGCTCCCGCTGTTACACGCAGTACTCCCTCGGCGAGGCTAAAGCCTTCAAATGGAAGTGCCCCAGGTGCGGCGGCAGGATAAAGAAAGGCGTCCGCGACAGGATCCTTGAGCTGGCCGACACCGGGGAGAGGCCGAAGGACAGGCCGCCGTACCTGCACCTCGCCCCCCTCGCGGAGATAATCTCGATGGTAATTGACAAGGGAGTCGAGACAAAGGCCGTCAGGCTAATCTGGGAGCGGTTCCTGAGGGAGTTCGGGAGCGAGATTAAGGTTCTTGTGGACGTCCCGGTGCAGGAGCTGGCTAAAATTCATGAAGACGTTGCCAGGGCCATCTGGGCCCACCGCAACGGCAAGCTAATCGTAATCCCCGGCGGTGGCGGAAAGTACGGGGAGATAAGGCTTCCAGAGGAGATAAGAAGCGCGAGAATTGACGAGCTTGAGAGCGTTGAGGTGTCCCTGCCCCCGGAAGAAAAGCCAAAGCAGAGGAGCATAACGGAGTTCGTGAGGGGTGCCCGATGAGGCCCGAAACGTTTGAAGGTGGTGAGCTCAAATGAGGGAGTCCGAGATAATAGACCTCTTCCTCAGGCATCTCAAAAGACAGGGCGACCTGCCCCTTGGTGATGACGCCGGGGCGCTCAGGTTTGGGGATAAGTGGCTCGTCGCCACCAACGACATGCTGGTGAGGAAGACCGATGTCCCCGACGTAATGACGCCTGAGCAGGCCGGTTTTAAGGCGGTCACGATGAACGTCAGCGACGTGGCGGCAATGGGGGCAGAACCGGTGGGATTTCTCTTCTCTCTCGGTGTCCCCCCCGGGCTTGATGCCGATTACATGGAGGGGATAGCGAGGGGCATAGGCGAGGCCCTCAACTTCTACGGCATTCCCGTCCTGAGCGCCGACACGAACGAGGCGGACGACCTGATAATTGACGGGATAGCCCTTGGAGTCACAGAGCGCCTTCTTACCCGCTCGGGGGCGAGGCCGGGTGACCTGGTGTGCGTCACCGGCGATTTGGGAAGGGCACTCGCGGGCCTTCTTGTGTGGAAGCACGACATTGAAGTTTCCGAAAAAACGAAGAAAGCCCTCTACGATAAGTTCCTGGAGCCGAGGGCGAGGGTGAGTGAGGGAGTTTCTCTCTCCAAAGTCGCCAGCTCCGCAATAGATATCAGCGACGGCCTTGCGAAGGAGCTCCACCTTATCGCGAAAATGAGCGGGGTGGGAATAGAAATCAGGCCAGAGAGCATTCCTATCCGTGATGAGGTCGCGGAAGTCGCTGAAATCCTCGGCTTGAGCCCCCTGGAAATCGCCCTCGCCAGTGGTGAGGAGTTCGAGCTCGTGTTCACGGTTTCGCCAGAACTTGTTGATGCCATGGATTTCAAGTTCTCTGTCATGGGGCAGGTCATGGAGGGTAACGGCGTTTATCTAGCTTCAGACGAGGAGAGAAGACCCCTTCCTCGGCTCGGCTGGGAGCACCTGGGTGACCAGAAGATTTATAACAGATAGCAGATAGCAGTTTCCGTATGCTGGGTAGTATTAAAATCGAATTGCTTGCAGGAATACAGCAGGTAAGATGCGCAAGCCTGCGCTACTTTATCCTAGCCGTTGCCACGTACTACCTAAGCGTCCTGCTGTTTGCCCTGCGCTGGAAATACGTCCTCCGGGGAACGGGGGTTGACCTCCCCATTAACGACCTTTTTAAGGCGAACCTGGCGGGCCTCTTCGTGAACAACATAACCCCAATGAGCCGCGGAGGGGGCGAGTTCCTCAGAATGCTCTGGATTTCCAGGCTCAGGGGAGTGCCTCTCGGCATCTCTGCAATCACGATAATATATGAGAGAATCCTGGAGTCAATACCCGTTATGGTCATGGTCGCTGTGGGCTTCCTGTACTTCGCGACGTCGGAGTCCCTCGTTCTGGTGCCCCTCCTGGCCGGACTGCTGATTATCTGGCTCAAATGGGAGCGGTTCATTGAGCTGACGCTGAGGCTCTTTCGCGTTAATCTTTCAGATGAAGAGAAGGCCAGGTTAATCTCCCTGCGGAGTTGTGGCACCGCCAACCTGGTTGGAATCACTGCCAGCTCCCTCGTCTGGGTTCTCGACGTTGCCCGGCTGAAGCTACTTACCCTGGCGGTGGGCCTTGAGGTTTCAATCCCGGTCCTTGTCTTTGTGTCCGTTGTCAACCTCGTTCTCGGAATAGCCGCGTTCACCCCAGGTGGCGTCGGAATAGTCGAGGGCGGTTTAGTGGGAACCCTCACCTACGTCGGACTTTCGCCTGCCCTGGCGGTTTCGGTTGTGGTACTCGAAAGGTTTATCTCTTATGTTCTGAGCAGTCTGTCCGGACTGGCAGTACTTTTAACGTCCGGGGGAAGGGAAGTATGGAGAGCCTTAAAATCACGTTAGTGAGCGACTGGTACTTTCCAAAGCTGGGCGGTGTTGCCGTCCACATGCACGACCTCGCGTTTCACCTGAGGGCTTTGGGACACGAAGTTGCTATAATCACGAACGACCGTGAGACGAGCAAAGAGGCGGAGCTGAAGGAAGCGGGCATAGATTTAATCAGGGTCCCCGGCCGTGTCCTGGGGGGCGTAGGAATAAACGTGGGTGCCTTTGCCCGGGGTGCCCGTGAGCTGATTCCATATATAAGGGAATACGACGTTGTCCACGGTCACCACGCTTTTACGCCCCTCTCACTCAAGGCAGTCTCGGCTGGGAGACAGATAGGGAAGGCGACTCTGATCACGACCCACAGCATCAACTACGAGAACTCAAAGGCAATACGGGCCGTTGCTAGGCTCACGTTTCCCTATTTCAAGTACCACCTTCACAACCCGCACAGGATAATAGCCGTCAGCAGGGCCGCGAAGGAGTTTATAAAGCGCTTCACCAGCGTTCCCGCTGAGGTCATCCCGAACGGCATAAACGTGGACTTCTTTGACGTGCCGCTCTCAAGGGAAGAGGCCAAGGAACGGCTGGGCCTCGGCGAGAACGTTGTCCTATACGTCGGCAGGATTGAGCCCCGAAAGGGAGTCGGCACGCTCATAAGCGCGATGAAACACGTTGACGGGACGCTGTTGATAGTTGGCAAGGGGAGCAGGCTTTCCTTCCTGAGGGAGAGGGCCAGGCTCCTCGGCGTCGCGGAGAAAGTCCGATTCCTCGGCACTGTGGAGTACTCAAAGCTCCCCCTCTTTTACCGCGCCAGCGACGTCTTTGTCCTTCCGAGCCTGAGCGAGGCCTTCGGTATAGTCCTGCTTGAGGCAATGGCCAGCGGGACGCCCGTTATCGGGACGACGGTTGGGGGAATCCCGGAGATAGTAGACGGCTGCGGCCTGCTCGTCCCGCCGGGGGACGCAAGGAAGCTGGCCGAGGCCGTAAACCTCGTCCTGAACAACCAGAACGTTGAGAAGCGCCTGGCCCGTCTCGGAAAGCGGAGAGCTGAGGCGGTCTACGACTGGAGGGTCGTCGTGAGGAAGATAACTGCCCTCTACTACCAAGTCCTTGATGAGGTGGCGGAGAATGGCTAAGGTGGTGATGCTCACCTTTGATGTTGAGGAGGACTGCCCGCCATTTGCAGAGACAAGGAGGGGCATGGAAGAGGGGCTGCCAAAGGTCATGGACGTCCTTGAGGAGTTCAAAATCAGGGGAACGTTCCTCTTCACTGGCAGGATTGCCGAGGAGTTCCCGGAGCTGGCGGAGCGCGCAGGGAAAAAACATGAGCTCGGCTGTCACGGCCTTGAGCACGAGCGCTTTGACAGGCTGTCCCACGAAGAGGCGAGGCGCAGGCTGGCCGAGGCAAGGGAGATACTCTCCCGCTTCGGCGACGTCACCTCTTTCCGCGCCCCAAACTTCCAGTTCCCTGATAAGTACTACAGGATTCTCGCCGACCTAGGCTTCAAGGTCGATTCCAGCAAGGCCAGGCACAAGGGCTGGCGTGGGGGCGTCGCTGAAATAGACGGCGTCCTTGAAGTCCCCGCGACCACAACATCTATCGTAACGAGGCTCCCATGGAGGCTCCAAGAAAGGTTCCACCGCGGTTTCGAAAGCCCCATCGTTTACATATTCCACCCATGGGAGTTTGTGAGAATGCCAAGACGCTTAAGGCCAGACTGCTGGTTTGGCACGGGCGAGGGGGCACTTGAGAAGTTGAGGGCTCTCATCGAGTTCCACCTCGAGGGCGGCGCGAGGTTCATGACACTCCGCGAGTTCTATGGGAAATACCAAAAGCTTAAACGGGGATAGCCGGACTTTCTTCTATGGTGGTGGCTATGAGGGAGGCTCTTTACTGGGAGCCCCTGGAAGGGGGCAAAGTCCGCTGTAAGCTCTGCCCGCTCAACTGCATTATCAGTGAGGGAAAGAGGGGCTCCTGCAGGGTGAGGAAGAACATAGGTGGAAGGCTCTACACGCTCAACTACGGGAAGGTCTCGGCCATAGGCGCTGACCCGGTCGAAAAGAAGCCCCTCTTCCACTTCTGGCCTGGCTCCTGCGCGCTCTCGATAAGCTCAGTTGGGTGCAACATGCACTGCAGGCACTGCCAGAACTGGGAGATAAGCCAGGCAGACGAGAGCTTTCCGTACCTGCACGACATGACGCCGGAAATGGTTGTGGCGATTGCCAAGCGCTACGGCTGTGAGAGCATAGCATACACCTACAATGAGCCAGTAATCTGGTACGAGTTCGTCCTCGACACCGCAAAGCTCGCCCGGAGAGAGGGCATCTACAACCTCCTCATAACGAACGGCTACATCAACGAGGAGCCCTTCAGGGAGCTCGCGCCATACATAGACGCAATGAACATAGACATCAAGGCCTTCAGCGACGAGTTCTACATGAAGATAGCACGCGTTCCGGGTGGTGAGCCTAGCAGGAGGACAGCGGTAATAGCCAAGAAGGACTTTGGAATCCACGTCGAGCTTACCTACCTAATAATTCCAACGCTTAACGACAGCGAAGAGGAAATCCGGGCCTTTGCAAGGTGGGTGGTGGAGGAGCTCGGAGACGACACGCCCGTCCACTTCTCGCGCTTCTTCCCGCACTACCAGCTCACGCACCTGCCGCCGACGTCTCTTGAGACAATTGAGATGGCCTACCGCGTGGCCAGAGAAGAGGGCCTGAAGTTCGTCTACATCGGCAACGTGCCCGGACACCCAGGAGAGAACACCTACTGCCCGAGGTGTGGAAAGCCTTTAATAGTACGGTATGGCTTTGAGATTACCGAGTACAAGGTCACCGACGATGGAAGGTGTAAGTACTGCGGTGAGAAGATACCGGTAGTTGGCACGTATACAAAAAAGGATTATCCTGGAATGTGGTGGTGAAAATGGAAACGATTGAGGCTATTTTTTACATTGAAGGTCTCTCCAACGACAGGAAAGCTTTAGAAAGCGCTATGGCCCAGACTGTGGAGAGGCTTAAGTCCGAAAAGGAGGCGAAGGTTAAGGATATTCGCGTGGAGGACATCCTCGAAGACCCTGAAAACGAGCTGATGCGGTACTCCGGCATGATAGAGGCAAGAATAGAGGCGCCTTTTGACGTTATGGCTGACCTAGCAATCAGATACGCCCCTGCGGCAATAGAGGTCCTCACGACGTCAAAAGTCGAGCTTGAGGCAGAGAAGCTCACCAAAATTCTTGGTGGGGTCTCGTACCTTATGAGCCAGCTGATTGACCGCTTTGGGGCCCTGGCTGCGTATCCCCAGCTCGACGAGCTTGAAGAGCCAAAGATTGGGTACTCCAGGGAGGAAATTGAGTCAATGATTCTGGAGGACAGAATGGTGCTCTACCGCTTTGTCGTTGAGACGTTCAGTAAGGACGAGGAGACCCTCAAGAGGGACTTCTCAAAGGCCCTCGCCTATGAAGGGTGCAGGATTAACAAGTTCATCTATAAGGAGCAAGGTACCAGCGAGAAGACCGGTCTGAAGTATTTCCTTGTCGCGACAGAGCTAATATCCGATGTTGAAACGCTTTTCCAGCTGACTGCCAAGTACTCTCCGGTAGCAATTGAAGTCGTGGAGCCCGAGATTGTTGACATAACGCCTGCGGAGATCCAGGGCGTTCTCTCAGACTTGGCGGGGTTTTCATACGAGCTTGTGTCGAGGCCACTCAAGGCAAAGGTCCTCGAGAAAGAGAACACTTCATTCCGGCTGATGAGATAATATCGGCAAAAGGCGAATTTGTCATAGGCATTTAGTTAAGCTTTCTTTTAATCTTTACGGCAATCGGCGAGCTTCTTTTAAGCTGTGAAAGGGTCTGAAAGCGAAAAGTATATATACCCCTGGGGGCCAGAATGGTATGACAACACTTTAGAGGGGTTAATCCCCACAAGTTTAAGGAGGTGTTGTGGCATGAAGGTGAAGAAGATCGCGGCACTTGCAGTTGGTGCCGCAATGGTTGGTGCCACCGTTGGCTTCGCCAGCGCTCAGCCGACCGTCCCGGAGATCCCGAAGGATTTCTTCGTTAAGAACGGAGAGCCGAACGTTAAAATCGTGGTCGGTAGCCAGGGTGCTGCTCTCGACGTTGCCAGCGCCGCTGACATAGCCGTCGCTATTGGTAGCATGCTCTACACTGAGAAGGACGTCAAGGTCACCGATACAAGCGTCGTTGTTAAGAAGGACACTGCCTACGACCCGGACGACATTCCGGTGTTCGACAACACCTACACCGGCGAGTACAAGGTCGGTGATGACATCACTACCGAGCCCTACTGGTGGAACGGAAGCTTTGACGAAGATGGCGACCCGTACTTCAACACGGACCTCGACCACTCCGCCTGGGCCGACGGTGTTTTTGATGATGGATGGAAGGTCACCATCTACGATGCCATAATCTGGAAGGACGGCAAAAACAACAACGACTGGCAGGACCCGAACAAGACCTGGCACGACCTCTCAGAGGTGAAGATTCACTACAACGTTACGATCGGTAGCGTCACCCTTAAGCAGCTCAACGAGGGAGAGGTTGACGCCGAGGACATAGACGACTTCAGCGACTTCACCCTCGTTGTTGACAACGTCGTCGCCAACGTTACCTTCAAGCTCAACGCGTACAGAAAGGAGCTCAAGGATCCGGTCCTCGGCACCCTGAGCGAGTACAAGTACACCGTCAGTGACACCCAGCCCAGTGGATATGAGTTCTATAAAACCGTGGTCGAAGGCGTTGAGAAAGGCGACACCGTTGAGCTCTTCGGCAAGACCATCAAGGTCCTTGACATTGGAGTTGACGATGGCACCCCGTATATCGAGTACGGTAACGACTGGGGCGACACCTACATTGACTCCGGTAAGAGCAAGACCTTCGGCGACTACACCATCAAGGTTCTCGACATTGACGTCAACCAGGAGAAGGCCCTCCTCGAGGTCTCCGGCCCGACCGGAACCGAGACGGTTACCCTCAACACCGAGAAGAGCCCGACTAAGACCCTCTTCAACGGCGGCATAAGGGTTACCCTGCTCGACACCTTCATCGGTATAGGCGGAACCACCAGCGTCAAGGTCGAGGTTCAGACTGACATTGACCGCATCTACGACGAAGATGAGTTCATGCCGGGATGGATAGCCCACCTCGGCGTCGACAACGGCAAGCTCCTGTGGTTCGCCCTCACCAACGAGGAGGAGCTCGAGGGCAAGGAGATTAAGCTCTTCGACACCTACGTCATGGACTACACCGCTGACATCATGAAGAAGAAGAACCCAGACAACGATAAGACCTACGCCGCCATGGAGGCATGGGTCAAGATTGACCCGATCGCACCCAAGTGGGAGTACACCACCTACAAAGAGGGCGACGAGATCGACGACACCGACTACATAGTTGACAACATCAAGGCCTCTGCCAGCCCGGCCAAGGCCGCCGTTGTCAGCAAGATAACCACCCCGATCACCGTCCTTGACACCGAGCTCATGGAGCAGGGTCTTGACAAGGTCGACAGCAACCTCATCCTCGTCGGTGGTCCGGTCGTCAACACCGTTACCGCCGCCCTCGCTGAGAAGCTCGGCGTCCCGACCGACTACGACGGCTGGAAGGAGCAGTTCGGCACCGGCAAGGAGAGCGGTGTCGTCAAGTACGTCGCCGAGTGCGAGACCATCAACGGCCACGGTGTTGTCCTCGTCGCCGGTACCGACAGGGAGGGCACCAAGGCCGCTGCTGAGGCCCTCATGGAGTACCTCGCTGGCCTCCACTGAAGGCCTTTTCTTCTCTCTTTACTTTCAGCACTTCTTGGGAGGTTTTTAGGGTGTCAAGGAAGTTCTTAGTTGTGCTAATTTTGGTAGTCATTATTCTCACACCCGCTGGTTACATTATGTACGGCTACTCTCAGTATGACGTTTCAGTGAGCCCGAACAAGTCGGCCCCCGAGCACACGTATATAGTCATCAAGTTCCCAGATGGCGGATACGGTGTCTTCACGCTCCCCCAGTACGTCAACCTAACACTCCACGGCTTCAAGGCACCAGAGGGAGCGAAGGGCTACGCGGTCAACGTTACCGGCTACATCACGGGAATACCCGAAGTTGATGTAAACCTGACACTGAACGCGCCATATCAGCGCTTCACAATCATTGTTGGAGACCCCAGTGCCAAGAAATGTTCGTCAAATCCCGAAGAGTTCACTGGGAGCTGTTCGGACCGCACGGCGGCGGTTGCTGAGATAAGTGCATTTGTTGCATCTATGTTTAAGCGCTACTACTACCTTGAAGCCTTAAAAAAGGGAATGGACGAAGCCGGCGCAAGACAGTACGCCTATGAAGAGACGATGAAGCGCCACGACACCAGGTATCTCTCGTTCATGACAAAGGTCGCATTGGGGCTTAAAAGAATCGGTAACAAGGAGCATCTTGCCATCGTGCTGCTGGGTCCTGCTGAAGGTGCTAAAGAAAATAGAATCATCGTCCCCAGGCCCGGGCTAATCATCCTTGAGGGCAAATCCGACGGGGCACTTAGGGCTGAAGTTGTGCTCCTGGAAAAAATTATGGAGTTTAAGTGGCCCACAGAGAACCAGACCTCTACTTCAGGGTGATCAAGTCCCACATGGCCTTTTTCTTTTCCTCTCCCATGACCTTGAAAAACTCTTCTTTGCTCGCAAATGGCCTTTTGGCCATTATCTTTACCGCCGTTTTCTTCCCAATTCCTGGAATGAGCTGGAGAACCCTCGGGCTCTCGCGGTTCACGTTTATTGGGACGGGAATCCCCGTTATGCTCCTGAAGCCGTGGTCGACTATGAGGACGTCGTAGAACCTGTTAAGGGGAATCTCCTTCGGGATTCCAACGATGAGGGGGTAACTCCCTATCTGCCTTCCGTAAGTCAGCCCGTTGTCAAATACCTCTGCCCTGACGTCTTTCAGGACTGTCCCAACTGGAACGACTCTCTTGAGCATGGGCAGGTCAATCTCGTGCCTTATCTTGTGGCGGTAGTGCTGGATTAGCCGCTTGTGCTTCTCCGTCTTTACCTTGTCTCTCATGTGCCACAGTGGCGTTCCCGGAAAGACGACGACCTGTCTGATGTTTATCCTCCTTACCATGAGACCATCGTCGAGGAGCCGCTTGAGGAACTGGAAGGTTATCTCATAGCTCTTCTTTGTCTCGCCCGGCAGGCCGAAAATTATGTTTATCCCCGGCAGGAGCCAGGGCATTCCGTTGTAGCCTCTCCTCGCACCGATCTCGTTGAGGATTTTGACGGCCTCATAGGTCTCCTCAGCGGTGGCGTTCAGGTTGTTGAGCTTCGCGACCTTCGGGTCGGCGCTCTCAAGACCGAAAGCAACAACGTTTCCTGGAGTCCCGTACTTTATGAGCGCCTTGGCAATCCTGATGCTCTCCTCTGGGTAGTTCGCTATCACCGCGGGGTTGGCGTTGTCCACGTGGAGGGTCTTAACATCGGGCGCAACGGAGCGGATTCCGGCAAAGAGCTTCTCTATTGCCTCTGGATTCGGGATTGGCACACGGCCGTTAGGCTTTGCCATGTATGAGAATATACAGCTCTGCCTCCCAACGCGGAAGTGCCTAACACCGAGGTCGTAGAGGGCCTTGACCTCGGCAACTACATCCTCCACCGGCCTGTCCTCGACGGTTCTGTAGCGCACCGGCTCGGTGCAGAAGGAGCAGCCCCCTATGCCCATGGCCTTTGGACAGCCCCTCTGGGTCTCGATTTCAACGATAACGAAGTCGGGGTAATCCGGAAACTGCCTTACAACTTCCGTACCAATAATTGCATAATCACGTAATTCTGCATAGTTTCTGAAGCGGAAGGGGTCGGGGTCCTTGGGATTGCTCAGGTAGTCAAAGAGGAAGGCCTCAAGGTCGCCGTAAACAACGTAATCAAAAACGCTCTCCGCGAGCTGGAGCTCCCTGCTCGTGATTTTAACGCCACCCATAGATGCGGAGCCCATGAAGGCCGGCCCGCCGAGGATTTTCGTGGCATTGACGTCCCTCAAGAAGCGGGCGACCTCTTCAACACTTCCCGGGACTGCGGAGAGGTATTTGCCGGGAGTGTGCAGTCCTCCGATGTAAACAACCAGGTCGGCCTTCGCCAGAATATCCCGAACTTTCGGAAAGTTGGGCGTCTTGTTTTTGGTCTCCACTCCCCTCTCACCAAGGAAAGTTGCCCTCAGGTCGTCTATCGTGAGGTAGAAGACCTGAGCGTCTTTCCTCGCCTTTTTTATCGCTCCGTATGCGTAGCGGGGATATATGCCCAGGTATGGTGGCACTCCAAGGCCCGCGGGTTCGTCTGTGTAGCCGTCTATGATGGCGACTATCATGGTTGGGAAGTCCGTTTTGGCTTTTAAAAACCAATCGCATGTCAAAAGGTATAAAATGCTGGAGACACTAAATTACCTGTGGTGGCCAGCAGTGGAGCGCTTTAAAACCGAGGAAGAAAAATCAGAGTTCAGGCGGATTCTTGAAGCAATATCGAAGCTCGGCATCAAGGAGCTTCTCGCATACTGGATGAATCAGGAGATGGAGGAAGCCGAGATGTACTACAAGCTCTCCGCAATGAGCAAAGACGTCAACTGGGACGAGCGGATTTCAAAGCTTTTCATGGAGATGTATAGGGAATCTATGGAACACGCTGAGACACTGTTGAAGCTGTATCGTGAAATATATCCTGATGAAGAAGTACCCAAAGTAGACCTTCCCTCCCTCGAAGTTGAGCTGTCAGAGGAGCAGTTAAAGGATTTGGTTTATCACGGAAAGCTCAGGGAAATCCTCAAACACCTGATGGACACGGAGAAGATTGCACGCGACGTTTATCTATATCTCGCGGAGCACACCTCTGATGAAAAAGCGAAAGAAACTTTCCTCTGGCTGGCGGACATTGAAAACGGACATTATGAAAAGCTGAAGAGGCTCTACGTGGAGCTCTTTGGTGAACCCCCTGAAGAGAACGGCAAAGGATAAAAGAAAAGCTTACATTTTTCTTTTGAAAGCCTTGCCGTTCACGGCAGGGAGAAGTCAGGTTCCGCAGGTTTTCACGGGAGTACACTGTTGGCCTTCAGATAGGCCTCTATCTCCTTAACTTCTTCGGGAGAGAGCTGGAAAACCCGTTTTTCGGCGTATGGAACTGATGAAATCACGTCCTTTATGTTTTTGAATTCTGTCTTCGTTAGCCCCAGCATGTGGTGGGACTTCTTCAGCGCCGCCACAACCGTGCTCCTCCGGTGCTGGAAGAGTGCCTTAACGAGGTCTTTATTCAGCTCTATGCGCTCGTCCCGCGGTTTTGGCTTGATTACGACGACAGCTGAATCAACCTTTGGCCTCGGCCAGAATGCACCTCTGCCTATTCTCTCGACGACCTCAACGTTTGCCTTCGCCTGAACCATCAGCGAGAGGCGGGAATAGTTTTTGTCCCCGGGTTCTGCCACCATTCTCTCCGCGAACTCGAGCTGGTAAATCAAAACCGCCCTCTCGAAGTCGTGCCTTAGGAGCTTGAATGTAACCGGAGAGGAAATCTGGTATGGGAGGTTGGAGACCATCTTGTCAAACGACGGCCACTCAACCCTCACGGCGTCCCCCTCGATGAGCTCAACGTTTGGCCACGCATATTCATTCCTGAGAATTTCAATTATCCTTCTGTCCTTCTCGATGGCGTAGACTTTTCCCGCCCTTTTGGCGAGCTCCTTCGTGAGAACGCCCAGTCCCGGCCCGATTTCAAGAACAGTATCCTTCTCGCTAAGCTCCGCTCTCTCAACGTTTCTCTCGATTATATCGGGCACGATTAGAAAGTTCTGACCGAGGTCGCGGTTTGGCCTGAGGTTGTATTTGTAAATAAGGGAGAAAAGTTCGTCCCTCATCCCCTAAAAATCCTCCTGTGGCCGACGAAGAGCTTGTATCTGTCTTTATCCTGGAGCTCCTCAACGATTCTCTTGGCTATCATCTTGACCGGGTCTGGCAGCCCCTTGACGCGCTTCTTCAGGTCTTCGAAACTCTTAAACGGTTCTTTCTGCCTCTCCTCTATAATCTCCCACATGTGCTTCTTCCCGATGCCCGGCAGGAGCTCAAGGCTGTGGAGCCTGTTGGTTATCGGTGGGGCAACGTTGAAGAACTGGACGAAGCGCTCCTCGTTGTTCTTCACTATCTCCTCGACGACGTACGGAAGCTCGGCCTTCGCGGTGTCCGTAAGGTCGTTGTAGGCTATCTTCTTGTTGATGAGGAGGATTTTATCGCGGTGCCCCTTCCCTATGAAGACTCTCTCGTAGAGCATGAGGTCTTCCTTGGGCGTGACCTCAAGGAGGGTAAAGGCCTTCTCACCGATTACCTGGGCGACAGGCTTACCCGTCCGCCTGCCCGTTGTGAGATCAACGTAATAACCTTCCGGAAGGTAGTCCAGCACGTAAGCGTACTCCTCATATTCGAGGTTCCTCTTCTTTTTTTCAATACTTTCGCGGTAAGAATGCCTCCGGTACCTATCCATCATCTCTCCCCCAGAACTTATTTTGGCCTGAAGTTTTTATACTTTCCTCTACGTCAAAGAAAAAGGAGAAAATCAGTCAAGGGGCCGGTACTCGTCAACGAGCTTTATTATCTCCTCGGCCTCCTCGGGCGAGGGCATGTACTCCTCCTTCGCAAAGATAACCCTGATGTCGAGGTAGTCGTTGGGGAGGATGTCCACTATCTTGGCGGCGAGCCTCTCGTCGATCCAGTCGAAGAGCCCCATGAGCTTCTCCTTGAGCTCCTTCGCCTTCTCGGGACTGAGCTTGGCGAACTTCTCCGCGTGCTCAAGGCTAACCCTGGCCTCGTAAAACATGGGCTCTTCGGGGTTCTCAGCCATGCCCTCCTCCTTTCTGCGCTCGAGGAGCTCCTTCGTCTCAGCTATGGTGAGGTAGTGCTCCTCGAGCTTTTTGCGGCCGATCATTCTTCATCCCTTCTGGGGCCTGAGGTGGACGGGGTGTATGAAGAACGTCTTAACCTTGCCGCCGTCCCTAATCTGGACGACGTAGGCATCGCCGCGCTTGCCGACGACGGTTCCGGTCCTTCCGTGGAACCTCGGGTCGGGCATGCCCTTGTGGTAGCTCGGCTCTATGACGATGTGAACCCTCTGCCCGACCTCAAACTCCTGGAGGAACCTAGTGAGCGGGGGAAGGCCCCTCTTTCTCGGCTTCTTACTGAGCTTACCCCTGGTCTTCCTCCTAAAGCTGTGCGCCTTCTGAACCATTTCCACCACCTCTCAACTTTTATGGGCCCGAACGGGCAAATCCAGGTTTACAGCACGGAATTTTTTCAAGGGGGAAACGCTTTTCGCTCCGTTTAGACTTAGGACTAACCCCCTAGGAATCACTAAAACCTACAAGGGCCCCTTTATAAATCTTTCACTCCAAAGTGCAAAAGCAAAAAGAAAAGCTACCTGCGTCTCAGCAACAGTACCGGGAGCGAGAGTATCAACAATATTCCGAGTCCGCAGATGCCTTCACTGGGTTTGTCTTCCAGGGCAATCACCGCAACTGGAGCTTCCTTGGTTTCCTCTACCTTAACTGGCGACTCTACGATTTTTATACTAATACTGGTGGAAACAACCTCTGGTCCGGGTACGAGTTCAAAGTCTGCGGGGGCAGCTTTGACCTTAACGTCTATCGGTCTGAGATTGGGCCCGATGGGCTCTGCGTCAAAATGCGATACTATTCCGAGCCCCTGGAATTTCAAGAATGTTCCTGAGGATATATCCTTTCTCCAGAGGGCTATAAAGTCATCATCTTCTGTGCTTATCCCTAAAGGCTCGATTAGCCCGTCAAAGTCATCTTTAGAGGACACCATTGCAAATATCTCAACCACGTTCCCTTTTTTGTCGGTTTTAATCACGGCGTAAGTTGTATTGACCCCGCCATCACACTCCAGTTTAAAGGACTCCGTGATGGGGAGCTGAAAAATGATATGGCCTTCGGAGGCCGTTAGTATCGGGGCAGGCTCGGTTGAAAATGAGCTGGAGCTCACTGCCGTTGCGTTTTCGCCTGTTTCTGTGCAGATTCTCTCAGGAATTAGCGTGTAGCTCTTGGCCCATAGCGTTTTATTTCCGAGTATTGCCCCCATTACCGTTCCGTTCGAGGAGCCGCCCAGGAGATAAACTGTCTCCCCAAAAGACCGTGCCGACTTTATGAAAAACTTCCTGAGGGAACTTTTAATCTGCCAGTTTTCAAGCGGCTGGCCGTCCTTGTTGAGCCGTATATAATACCAATCCTCCATGGTGTGGACTATCAGGTAGTAGCCACTGCCGGTTTTTCCGACCGCCGTGCTGTAGAGCTCTCTCAGGTGGGACACCCTGTATTCCCGAGCCCAGAGAATTTCCCCGTCCGCATTCAGGGCCAGAACCAGTGGAACAGAGACATGCCTTCCCTCGATGAAGCTGTCCACATGGGTGGCGATGAGTATTTCGTCTCTCTCAATTGCCACCGAGTCTATAAACGGGATCCAGCCCTGGCCTACATCGAGAAGGTAGTCTTTAGACCAGAGAACTTTTCCCTTTTTGTCCAGTTTAATCACCCATATGTCGGTGTGGTTTCCCCTGTTACTCTGGCCGACGAGGACTATTGAGCCGTTGGCGGCCGCCTTGAGTACTCTGGGAGATGGGTAAAGCGGGGCACCCTTTACGTTCTCCCCCCACTTGAGGGAGCCGTTTGGATAGAAACTGCCAATCCATGCCCCCGGAACCACGGGGGTTCCGTTAGCGGTCATGTTAAACGGGACGACCACTACGAAACCTCCATTCCCATCACTTCCAACCCCTGCTACCACCTCAGGGTAGGTTACCATTCCCTCTGGTGGAGTCACTATTACCGCCGAACCCGCCACAAGCCCAGCAAACAGCAATATCGCAAGCGCTGGGGGAAAAGCTCTCCTGAGCATTCAACCACCGATTCAACTTCGAAGGGGAAATATAAAAGGATTTCTAAAGAAAACCTGCTACTCATCAAGGATGTTAAGGACATCAAGCCTCTCGCACCACGCGTTCTTTCCGAGCAGGTCAGTTACAGAGGGCTTTGTGCGCCCTTTGTCGCCGGAGATTAATTCCTTGATGTAGAGCCCGCCGTCGGTGACGAGGCGGAGCTCAAAGTGCTTCCCGTCAACCCACCTCGCCTCGGCCTCGTGAACCTTCCTCACCCGCACCCTGTCGGCCCTCGCCTTTCTAACGCGCCAGGGCGTCCTCTGGTGGATTTCAAGGCCGGTGAGCTTTTTCGCAACTTCCTCGGCTTCCTCGGGAGTGACCCCTTCCTCGACGAGGACGAGCGCGAGGTATTCTTTCCTGTGGTTCTTCGTGAGCACTTCCTCGGCTTCCTTTGCCGAAACGAAGCGCAGGTTGAGCACTTCTACCTTCCCGCTCGCGTTTATCTCTTCCGCTACATTCTCAAGGTTAACCTTTCTCCTCTTCGGGCTCTTAACTTCAACTATGAAGGGCCTCCCGTTGCCGAGCATCCTTACGTCAACGTCCTCCCTTCCGGCGCCCTTAAAGACGCACTTCCCCACAAAGGCCCTCGAAAACGCCCTGCAGATTATAGAAGCGACGCTATCCTCGAAGTCCGGCAGGGGCGTCTGTGGAATCCCGCGCACGAGCTTTCTGTAGCGACCGTAAACGTAGATGGGATTAATCTGGAGCTCAACATTACCTGAAAACGGTTCCACGATGAAGACGACGTCCGGTTCCTTGGAGGTTTCCTTCCCTGTGGCCCGGCCAAAGGCCTTTCCGAGCTCGCGGTTGAACTCCCTGTTTATCGGCTCGGCGGTGTCAATCCCGAACTCCCCCCAGATGGCTCTCTCTTTCTCTCTGATTTCCTCCGGGAAGCGGGAACCCACAAGAAACGTCTCGAACTCAATACCCTCGCTCGCCTTCTTCATAGTCTCCACGAGCTCGGGAATCCTGTCAAAGACGTTGTGGCAGAGCCCGCACTCATCTGGCTCCTTTATGGGTTCTAAACCCTCCGCAGAACGCTCCATGTTGAGTACAAACCTTACCGCTCTCCCGCGCTCCTCGTTGGTGCCCTTGCCGAGCTTGGCGAAGAGCCTGCCGAGGCAGTGGTCGCAGAGCCTGTATTTTTCAAGGACTTCGCCGGCCTTCTCGACTATCATTGTCTCACCCTAAAGCTTTTTATTTTCTCGCCCAACTTCCTCCGATGGCCACTCGGCGGGAACGGATAATAAGCCTTTTGGAGGAGAGGGACTATTCCGTAAGCGAGCTAGCGCAGGTTCTCGGCATCAGGGGAAAGGGGAGCAAGAGGCTAATCCTCGAGGACATCAGGGCCATTCAAAAAGTCCTTAAACGCGAGGGGAAGGTTCTCCTCATAAAGCCCGCTGAATGCAGGAAGTGTGGCTTCCGCTTTAAACCGGAAATCAACATCCCGTCCCGCTGTCCCCGCTGCAAGTCCGAGTGGATTGAGGAGCCGAGGTTTATGATAGCCGGGCGGTGAAGCAAAAGGCCTTATAAGCTCGGCCCTTATTCTCATCGGTTGAAGTGAACGAGGGGATGCGCATGAGAAAGGTTGAGGAATTTATGAAGAGACATAACCTTGAAGTGGGCGACCTAATCAGGGTCGTCAAGAGGGAGGGGGACGAGAGGATTACCTTCGAAGGCCTCGTGATGCCACCCTACGAGCTTTCTCCTGGGGAGACGCTGACGATAAAGCTCGACAACGGCTACAACGTCGGCGTTCTAATTGACGCCATTGAGAGCGTTGAAGTCATTGAAAAGGCCGTCGAGAAGCCGAAGATGGAGTTCAAGGAGGTTCTGCCGAGGAGGGAAGGGCTTCCGAGCGTCACGATTCTAGGAACTGGAGGGACGATAGCGAGCAGGGTTGACTACAAGACCGGTGCCGTCCACCCGGCTTTTACCGCCGAGGAGCTGGCGAAGGCCGTCCCTGAGATATTCGAGATGGCGAACATCACGCCCAAGCTCATTATGAACATACTCAGTGAGGACATGAAGCCGGCCTACTGGGTCAAAATCGCCGAGGAGGTTGCCAAGGCCCTCAACGGGGATGAGGACGGCGTTGTCATAGCCCACGGAACCGACACTATGGGCTACACGGCCTCTGCCCTGAGCTTCATGCTGAGGAACCTCACGAAGCCCGTTGTCCTCGTCGGTGCCCAGAGGAGCTCCGACAGGCCGAGCAGCGACGCGGCCATGAACCTCACCTGCGCGGTCAAGATGGCGACGAGCGACATCGCCGAGGTCATGGTGGTGATGCACGGCGAGACGAGCGACACCTACTGTTTGGCCCACAGGGGCACAAAGGTCAGGAAGATGCACACCAGCAGGCGCGACGCCTTCAGGAGCATCAACGACGTCCCGATAGCGAAGGTGTGGCCAAAGGGCGAAATCGAGTTCCTCAGGAGCGACTACAGGAGGAGGGGCGAGGGAGAGGTTATAGCTGATACCAAGATGGAAGAGAAAGTCGCCCTCCTGAAGGTCTACCCGGGAATCAGCGGTGAGATACTCGACTTCCTTGTGGACAAAGGTTACAAGGGCGTTGTCATAGAGGGAACAGGCCTCGGCCACGTCCCGCAGGACTTCATCCCGCACGTTGAGAGGGCAGTTCAGGAAGGCGTTGCCGTCTGCGTCACGAGCCAGTGCCTCTACGGCAGGGTGAACCTCAACGTCTACTCGAACGGCAGGAAGCTCCTGAGGGTCGGGGCTATTCCATGTGAGGACATGCTCCCGGAGACGGCCTACGTCAAGCTCATGTGGGTTCTTGGCCACACCAACGACCTGAAGGAAGTGGAGAAGATGATGCTTACGAACTACGCCGGCGAGATTACGCCTTACACAAGGTACGACACGTTCCTGAGGTGATGAAGATGACCGAGAAGTTCGATTACAGGGAGCTCGGCATTAAGGTCGGCCTTGAGATTCACAGACAGCTCGATACCAAAAAGCTGTTCTCTCCAGTTCCGAGCGAGCTTACCGAGGAGGTTGATTTCACCTTTGAAAGGCGCCTCAGGCCAACGATGAGCGAGCTCGGCGAGATAGACCCAGCCGCACTCGAGGAGTTCAAGAAGGGGAGGAAGTACATCTACGAGGGCAGCTACGAGCTGAGCGACCTCGTTTACATGGACGAGGAACCGCCGAGGGGGCCGGACAGGGAGGCTTTAGAGGTCACGCTCCAGATAGCCTATTTACTGAACGCCAAGCCCGTTGACGAGGTCCACTTCATGAGGAAGATAGTCATAGACGGCTCTAACGTCTCCGGTTTCCAGAGGACTGCTGTTATAGCGCTCGACGGGAGGGTTGACACGCCCTGGGGAAGCGTTGGAATCCCGACGATATGCCTTGAGGAAGACGCCTGCAGAATCGTCGAGAGGAAGGAGAAGGAGGTAATATACCGCCTCGACCGCCTCGGAATTCCACTGGTGGAAATAAGCACGACCCCCGACATACACCACCCTGAGCAGGCCAAGGTCGTCGCCAAGTACATTGGAGACGCGCTCAGGGCCACGAGGAAGGTCAAGCGCGGTCTCGGAACGATAAGGCAGGATTTGAACGTCTCGATTAAAGGTGGAGCGAGAGTTGAGATTAAGGGAGTGCAGGAGCTCGACATGATTCCGCTTATCATCGAGAGGGAAGTTGAGAGACAGCTCAACCTGCTCAAAATCCGCGACGAGCTCCGCGAGAGGGGCGTTAAGCCCGAAGACATTAAGGAGGAGTTCTACGACGTCACCGACGTCTTTGAGAACACTGAGTCCAAGATAATCGCGAGGACGATTAAGAAGGGCGGAAAGGTTCTCGCAGTGAAGCTGCCGAAGTTCCGCGGGCTCATAGGCAGGGAAATCCAGCCCGGCAGGAGGCTCGGCACCGAGATGGCAGACAGGGCGAAGAAGTACGTGAAGGGCATCTTCCACATTGATGAATTACCGAATTATGGAATTAGGGAAAAAGAGGTTAATGGAGTTATTGAAAAACTTGGCCTCGGCGAGCTTGACGCCTTTGTCCTCGTCGCGGCCGACGAGGAGACCGCAAAGAAGGCCCTCGCGGAAGTCGTTAAGCGCGCGAGGGAGGCCATTGAAGGCGTCCCCGAGGAGACGAGGAGGGCCCTGCCCGACGGCAACACCCAGTACATGCGCCCCCTGCCCGGCAAGGCTAGGATGTACCCGGAGACGGACATACCCTCGATATTCATCCCGCCCGAGGAGAAGGAGAGGATTAAGGCCAACCTCCCGGAGCTCCCGCAGGAGAGGGTCGAGCGCTACGTGAAGGAGTATAAGATTGACAAAAGCCTGGCAGAAACCCTTGTTAACGACGAGCGCGACGAACTCTTCGAGGAGCTCGTGGAGAAGGGTGTGAAGCCCTCGCTGGCCGCTTCAATCCTCGTTGTCGTCCTCAAGGGCCTCAAGAAGGAGGTTCCAATTGAAAACATCACCGACGACCACATCAGGGAGGCCTTCCAACTCTACACCGAGGGCAAGATAGCCAAAGAGGCCTTCGAGGAGATATTCAAGGAGCTCGCACTCCACCCGGAGAAGAGCGCCGCCCAGGTGGCAGAGGAGAAGGGACTCACCCTGCTCAGCGAAGAGGAAGTTGAGCGCATCATAGACGAGGTCGTCCAGCAGAACATCGAGGTCATTAAAGCGAAGGGCATGGGCGCCATGGGCATGGTAATGGGTCGCGCCATGGCGAAGCTCCGCGGAAGGGCCGACGGAAAGCTCGTCAGCACCTTGGTGAGAAAGAAAATTCAGGAGCTCAGCGGAGGCTAACCTTTTAAGTCCCTTCTCTTACTTTCCATATATGGTCAAGGCAAAGTTCGTGGTTCACTACCATGAGGTTGATGACGAAGGCGAACCGAGAAAAGCCCTCAAAAACTACATTGCACTCTTCTCTCCCGATGTGGGTACTCTGGCAGACGCCGTTCTGCAGGCCTCGTATTTAAGCCCCAAGATAACCGTTGTGAGAACTCCAAGTGTAATCTATGTCGCTCCAGGTGAATACGAGATTGAGGGAAAGGCCTACGAATTCCTCGTCGGGAAAGAAGGCGGCCTTAGAAAGGTCGCTGAAGAAATCCTCGGCGTGAAGAGGCTCAAGCTCGACACCGTCGTTAACATCGTCCAGGCCGTTCTCTGGGGTCTGGTTCTCCTCCTTGGATACCTTGGCTACAGAAACGACGTCCTCAGAGAGGCCTCATCATATATGATAGTCCTTCTCGCCCTCTCCTGGGCGATTGAGAACTTTAGAAGGGGCTACAAAAAGCGGGAGCGGGTCAGAGCATCGGCTCCTCATCACGACTCAGAGTGAGGGAAACTGCTCATCATCCCCAATGTCCATTCAGCATGCTCTTTTAAAGTCTGTTCTGCCCAAAAGCAAAAATTCTTTAACGTATAAGGTTGCTCTATCCCTTATGAAGCTGATAAATGCGGTCTCGGTTCTTTATTATCAGCTGAGTGTCCCCCCAGAGCGGGTCAGGGAGGCCTTTTCATCTGCCATTGAGTTCAAGAACCCGACTGGGGAAAGCTTCTCAATAGTCGAGCCCCCAAAAGGGAATGCCGGGCTTCTCGTGATTGACCTTAAGGGAGAAAACCGCCACGTATTCGTCCTTCCCGTTGGAGAGGACCTGGTCTTAATCAATGACAGTCTTCCGAGGGTTTTTGTAGTGCCTCGTGGGGGCCTTGGCGATTTCTTCAGGGCACTTGCGGAGGACAACCCCGATGAAATCCTCGATAGGGGGCTGGGAAAGAAGGGCAAGAAGTGGCGCTTCCTCATAGACTTCATTGCAACGCTCGCAGTGGTCTCCATTGGGGAATACTTCAACCTCGAGCTGGGAGTCTGGGGCGCCGTGCTCCTCGGCGCAGTTTTTGGGGTCGTTGAGTATCTCCTTGGCCCTAAAAAGGGAAACTTTCGAACTCTGGCAACGGAGCTTAATGAAAAGACCGTCAAAAAGGTATACGAAGTCTCGGAAAAGAAGGGAAAAGTCGTGAGGGTGTCCCTTTAGCGCCCCAGCTCCTTGTGGGCCTTTGCCAGGTGCTTTGCAGCTATCGCCGCAAGGAGCGAGAGCTCGCCCGCTAGGACAGCACCTGCCACTATCTCCGCGAACTTCTTGGCGTTCGTTCCGGGCGGGTCTCCGCCGCCGGCGACGCCCATGATTGAGAGGGCCTCCCTCTGGGTCGGGACGCGGGTTCCACCGCCGACGGTTCCGATTTCAAGGCTTGGCATCGTTACGCTGATGTAGAGGTCTCCCTCAGGGGTGACCTCTGCCAGGGTTATGCCATGGGAGCCCTCTGTAATCTGGGCCTCGTCCTGTCCGGTGGCGAGGAAGATTGCACCGACGATGTTTCCGAAATGAGCGTTGAAGCCGTAGGAGCCGGCCTGTGCGGAGCCGACGAGGTTCTTGCGGTAGTTCACCTCGGCTATGAGCTCCGGCGTGGTCTTCAGCTTTTTCTCGACGATTTCGCGCGGGACTATCGCCTCCGCTATGACGGTCTTCCCGCGCCCGTTGATGAAGTTCATGGCGTTCGGCTTCTTGTCAACGCAGAGGTTGCCTGAGAGCGCTAAATAGCGAACGTCCGGGAACTCCTCCTCGATGACCTTCATTATCTCCTCGCTCGATATCGTGACCATGTTCATGCCCATTGCATCGCCGGTCTCGAACTCAAAGCGCAGATAGAGGTTGTTGCCGACGATGTAGGGCTTAACATCCCTCAGCTTGCCGTGTCTGGTGACCTTGCTGACCGCCTTCTCCTGGAGGTAGTCTATGTTTGCTTTAACCCACTCGGCAACCTCCCTGGCGCGCCTTGCGTCCGGGCACTTGAGGAGCGGTGCCCTCGTCATCTTGTCGTCTATGAGAGTCGTCTTAACCCCACCGGCCTCGGTCAGGGCAGAACAGCCGCGGTTAACGCTTGCAACGAGCGCGCCTTCAGTGGTCGCGAGCGGTATGTAGAACTCGCCCTTGGCGTATTCGCCGTTTATTTTAAGCGGCCCGGCGACGCCCATCGGTATCTGGACGACGCCTATCATGTTCTCGATGTTCCTGCCTATGAGCTGCTCCGGGTCTATGCTGTAGTGCCCGATGTGCTCGAGCTTGACGCCGAGCTTCTTCTCAAGGGCCTTCCGTCTGACTTCGGTCGCCCTTCTCTTGTCGGTGTACTTTTCGACCTGGTGGAGTTTTATCTCTCCCTTAACGACTTTCTCAACGAGCTCTTCAAACTCCATTTCAACACCCCCAGAATCAGCCGAATATCCACTCTTCAAGGACTTCCCCGATTTCTTTAAACGCGACGGCGGCGTCGCTGTTGGGACGGTATTTAACTATGGGGATTCCAACGTTGATGGACTCGGGGACGTTGTAGTCAAAGGGAACCCACCCGAGAACAGGGACATCGAGGTCGGTTTCAATCGCCTCGATTATCTTGTCCACAACGTCCGCGCTCTCGCGAACCTTGTTAAGGACAACACCTATGTTGAGGTTGTACTTCTCTCCAAGGGCCTTCAGCTTCTCTATTTCGTTTTTGACCATCGTCTCAAAGGAGTAAATCGGTGAACGCTCTATTTCGACGACTATAATCTGGTAGTTAGCGACCTGGAACGTTGGAAGCGTGTCAAAGGGAACACCAGTGGGGGAATCTACAAAAACGACGCCAAACTTGTACTTTACCCTCTCAAGGATATCAACCAGCTTCCTCGGCGATATCCCGAGGACGTCCTGGAGCTGGGTGCTCCCGGGCATTACGTAGACTCCGGTTTCATTGTGGCGGTATATGGCCCACTCGGGGTCTATATCGGGGTTCTTCAGAAGGGTGTGGACTGTGTACTTAACGGTATCAAGGGCAAAGTGAAAGCCGAGGTTCGGGAGATACAAATCTCCGTCAACGGCCAGAACTCGATACTCTTTCATGGCGAGGTACGAACTTAGGTTTGCCGTTGTGGTAGTTTTGCCGGCGCCTCCACGCCCTGTTACGACGACTACCGCCATCACTCTCCCTCTAAGTTTCTCTTCTTGACGTTGAGGATATAAGGTTTTCCTCTGAATACCTGCCGGAGCTCTGATTTCTGGCCCTCGTGTACACAGTTCTGTCCACTCATGAGCCTCTTAGCTTCGATGAACACAAAAGGTTTATATCATTCCGCCCTTAGATTTCCGTTGTAAGGTTAAGGAGATGGTCGCCATGGCCGAAAAAATGCCCGCTATTATGAAGACTAAACCCGCTTACGGAGCTGAGCTCGTTGAAGTTGACGTCCCCAAGCCCGGGCCGGGCGAAGTCCTCATCAGGGTTCTCGCCACCAGCATCTGCGGTACGGACCTCCACATCTACGAGTGGAACGAGTGGGCGCAGAGCAGGATTAAGCCGCCCCAGATTATGGGCCACGAGGTGGCTGGAGAAGTCGTTGAAGTCGGCCCCGGTGTTGAAGACCTTCAGGAGGGCGACTACATAAGCGCGGAGACGCACATCGTCTGCGGAAAGTGCTATGCCTGCAAGCACAACCGCTACCACGTCTGCCAGAACACCAAGATTTTCGGCGTTGATATGGACGGTGTCTTCGCTACCTATGCCATAGTCCCCGCCCAGAACGCCTGGAAGAACCCCAAGGACATGAAGCCCGAGTATGCCGCCCTCCAAGAACCGCTCGGCAACGCCGTTGATACCGTCCTGGCCGGCCCGATAGCTGGAAGGAGCACGCTCATAACCGGCGCCGGCCCGCTCGGACTGCTCGGCATAACCGTTGCCAAGGCCTCTGGAGCCTACCCGGTCATCGTGAGCGAGCCGAGCGACTTCCGGAGAAAGCTCGCCAAGAAGGTGGGTGCGGACTACGTCATCAACCCCTTCGAGGAAGACCCTGTTGAAGTCGTCATGAGCATAACAGACGGCGCAGGTGTAGAGGTCTTCCTTGAGTTTAGTGGTGCACCGAAAGCCCTTGAGCAGGGACTTAAGGCGACAACCCCCGGAGGAAGGGTCTCACTCCTCGGCCTCTTCCCGCGCGACGTCACGCTCGACTTCAACAACCTCATAATCTTCAAGGCCCTCGAAGTCCACGGTATCACCGGAAGGCACCTCTGGGAGACCTGGTACACGGTCTCAAGCCTCATCCAGAGCGGAAAGCTCAACCTCGACCCGATAATCACCCACAGGTACAAGGGCTTCGACAAGTACGAGGAAGCCTTCGAGCTCATGCGCGCCGGCAAGACCGGCAAGGTCGTCTTCTTCCCTAAGGAGTGATTTTTCTTCCCTTTTTCTCCCACCGCAATTCTTAAGTAAACCATCTCTCATTTCGAGCGGAGGTGTTGGAATGGAGCTGAGCTATCAGGAAAAGCTCACCCTCATCAAGCTCAACGAACTGAAAAAGTCTAAGTTCGAGGAGCTCGTCAAAGAAACTGGACTCGAACAGGTAGCGGTCATGAGGGCCGTTCTCGGCCTGCAGGCGAAAGGTCTGGCCAAACTCCACGAGAGGAGCGAGAGAGTCGTTAAGCTCACCGAGACTGGAAAGAGGTACGCCGAGGTAGGCCTTCCCGAGTGGAGGGCTCTAAAGGTTCTCCGCGAGAAGAAAAAGGTGACCCTCGACGATCTCAGAGAAGTCCTCAGCGACGACGAGCTGAAGCCCATAGTCGGCCTCCTCAGGAAGGAAGGCTGGGCAAGCGTTAGGAAAGAAGACGGAAAGCTCGTCCTCGAAATCACCGAGAAGGGGCTTAAAGCTGAGGAAAGACCCATTGACGGGGCCTTAAAGCTCCTCGTCGAGAGGGAGATTGTTCCTGTTAAGGAAATCGAGAAGCTCGTTCCCGTTAAGGAGCTCAAGAGGAGGAAAATCGGAGAGGAGGAAACCATAACCGAGAGAACCGTCGAGATTACCCCGGAGGGCGAGGAGTTAGCTCCAAAAGTGGAGCTGAAGCGGGAGGTTTCAGTTTTAACCCCCGAGCTCATAAAGTCGGGCAAATGGCGCGAGGTCGAGTTCAGGAAGTTCGACATAAAGGCCCCCGTCAGGAGAATCTATCCCGGCAAGAAGCAACCTTACAGGGCGTTCCTCGACAAGATAAGGAGAAGGCTTATCGAGATGGGCTTCATAGAGATGACCGTCGAGAGCCTCATCGAGACTCAGTTCTGGAACTTTGACGCGCTATTCCAGCCCCAGAACCACCCGGCGAGAGAGTGGACTGACACTTACCAGCTCAAGTACCCGAAGACCGGGTTCCTGCCGGAGAAGGAGCTTGTCGAGAGGGTTAAGGCCGCCCACGAGCACGGTCTGGCAGGCTCACGCGGTTGGGGCTACGTCTGGTCTCCAGAGAGGGCGATGCTCCTCATGCCGAGGGCACACGGCACTGCTCTAAGCGGTAGACAGCTCGCCAAAGGCGTTGAGATTCCCGGAAAATACTTCACAATCCAGCGCGTTTTCCGTCCGGACGTCCTCGACAGGACGCACCTCATCGAGTTCAACCAGATTGACGGCTTCGTCGTTGGGGAAGACCTCAACTTCAGGCACCTGCTCGGAATCCTCAAGCGCTTTGCAGTTGAGATTGCAGGAGCAAAGAAAGTCAAGTTCCTGCCCGACTACTATCCGTTCACCGAACCGAGCGTCCAGATGAGCGCCTACCACCCTGAACTCGGCTGGGTCGAGTTCGGCGGTGCCGGAATCTTCCGCGAGGAGATGACCAAGGCCCTTGGAATAGACGTCCCGGTCATCGCGTGGGGAATCGGAATCGACAGATTAGCTATGTTCAAGCTCGGGATAGACGACATACGCTACCTGTTCAGCTACGACCTCCGCTGGCTGAGGGAAGCGAAGCTGGTGTGGTGATGGGAGATGCCAAAGTTTGACGTGTCAAAGCGGGATTTGGAGAGGCTCGTTGGCAGAGAATTCACGGTCGAGGAATGGGAGGACCTCTTCCTCTACGCCAAATGCGAGCTGGACGACGTCTGGGAGGAGAACGGTCAAATCTACTTCAAGGCCGACTCAAAGGACACCAACAGGCCTGACCTCTGGAGCGCTGAAGGAATAGCGAGGCAGATTCGCTGGGCGCTTGGATTCCAGAGGGATCTGCCGAAATATGAGGTCGAGAAGAGCGACGTTACCGTTTACGTTGACGAAAAGCTGAAGGACATCAGGCCCTACGGTGTCTACGCCATAGTCGAGGGCCTCAGCCTTGACGAGGAGGCCCTCAGGCAGATGATTAACCTCCAGGAAAAGGTCGCCCTCACCTTCGGAAGGAGAAGGAGAGAAGTCGCAATAGGAATCTTTGACTTCGACAAGGTGAAGCCTCCTATATACTACAGAGCGGCGGAGAAGACCGAGAAGTTCGTCCCGCTGGGCTTCGAGGAGGAACTTACGCTGGAAGAAATCCTTGAGAAGCACGAGAAGGGCCGTGAGTACGGCCACCTGATAAAGGACAAGCCCTACTACCCACTTCTCGTTGATTCCGAAGGTAAAGTCCTCTCAATGCCCCCGATTATAAACTCCGAGATAACCGGAAGGGTAACGACCGAAACGAGGAACGTCTTCGTTGACGTTACGGGCTGGGATTTGAACAAGGTCATGCTTGCCCTTAACGTTGTCGTCACAGCTTTAGCGGAGCGCGGAGGAAGGATTAAGAGCGTCAAGGTGGTTTACCCGGACTTCGAGGTCGTGACCCCCGACCTCACCCCGAAGGAGTTTGAGGTCGAGCTGGACTACATAAGGAAGCTTGCGGGCCTCGACCTGAGCGACGAGGAAATCAAGGAGCTCCTTGTGAGGATGATGTACGATGTCACCCTGGAGGACGGCAAGGCGAAGCTCCTCTACCCGGCTTTCCGCGACGACATAATGCATGCGAGGGACGTTTTGGAGGACGTCCTCATTGCCTATGGCTACAACGAGATTGAGCCGGAGGAGCCGAAGCTCGCCGTCCAGGGCAGGGGGGACAAATTTATCGAGTTTGAAGATGCCGTGAGGGAGCTTATGGTCGGCTTCGGCCTGCAGGAGGTCATGACGTTCAACCTGACGAACAGGGAGGCCCAGTATGGAAAGATGAACCTCGAATACGGAAGGGACTACTTCAGCAACCCGCCGGCTGAGCTCGTCGAGATAGAGAACCCGATAAGCCCCAAGTGGTCTGCCCTTAGAAGCTGGCTCCTCCCAAGTCTGCTCGACTTCCTGAGCCAGAACACCCACGAGGAGTACCCGCAGAGGCTCTTTGAGGTCGGAAAGGCAACGCTCATCGACGAGAGCAGGGAGACCAAGACTGTCAGCGAGAGTAAACTAGCGGTCGTCCTGGCCCAGCCGAGGGCAACCTTCACCGACGCGAAGGAGATACTTGAGGGTGTTATGCGCCACCTCGGCTTCGAGTACGAGCTCGAAGAAGTTGAGCACCCAAGCTTCATATCGGGCAGGGCCGGAAGAATAATCGTGAACGGAGAGACCATCGGTGTCATCGGGGAGATACACCCTGCGGTGCTAGAAAAGTGGGGAATTGAGATGCCCGTTGCGGGCTTTGAGCTGTTCCTCAGGCCACTCTACACGGAGCCCTACCTCTAACCCCCGCTTTTCTTCTCCTTTAGTTTCTCCAGCCCCACGCACATCAGCTCGTAGTTTGTGATGCTGAGCAGGACTTCAATGTCGAACACGTCCTTCATGCTCTCACCCCAATTTCCCCTTCTCAACTCTGTTTATCAACGTTTTGGGAATTCTTTTGTATTTTATTCGAATCTATGATTTACAAACATCAAGAATCTTGGACAATGTTCAAGGAAGGCTTTTTATACTCCTGCTCAAAGCGCCAACCATGAAGCTCGCCCTGCGCGTGGCCTATGATGGGACGGCATTCTACGGCTTTCAGAGACAGCCCGGGGTTAGAACCGTTGAGGGGGAGCTTATCCGGGTTCTGACAAAGCTTAAAATCATCGAGAGTCCTGAAAAAAACGACTTCAAAGGTGCTTCCCGGACCGACCGGGGGGTCTCAGCCTTCTTTAACGTCGTTTCCTTCCTCCCCGGTGAGAGAGCCGATTTAGCGAGGCCGGAAGTCCTAAACCACCACCTCAAAGACCTCTGGGTTCTCGGAGTCGCTGAGGTTCCCCTTGAGTTCCACCCGAGGTTCTGGGCCGGCTCAAAGACCTACCGCTACTACCTCATTGACGAGGGCTTTGACCTTGAGAAGGTCCTCGAGTGTGCCCGGCTTTTTGAGGGCGTCCATGACTTCTCGGCCTTTGCAAAGCTTGAGCCGGGGAGGGACCCCGTAAGGGAAATAAGGGAGGTAAGGGTAATCCCGATGAACGGCTACTACGTTGTGGAAATCACGGGCAAGAGCTTCCTCTGGGAGATGGTGCGGAGAATAGTCAACGCGCTCCGCTTCTGCGGGCTCGGTCTTCTTGAGAAAGGGGACATAGAAGCTATGCTCTCCGGCACTTACCGGAAAAAAGTTCCGCCGGCACCGCCTGAGAACCTCCTGCTCTGGCACATAGAGTATCCCGGAATCAAGTTTGAAACGGACAAAAAAGGCCTAGCCAAGGCAAAACGCGACCTCTTTGAGCGCTATTCAAGGGCCCTTGCGCGTGCGGCGCTTTTTGGAGACTGCCTCGTCGAGCTTTGATTCCCTGTCGTAGTACTTTCCGTAGTACTGCTTCAGCGCCTTCTGACGCTCTATGAAGTGCGTGTAAAGCAGCGGGTCGTCGTCGGCGACGTCAACGATAACGGCCCTCATGCCTTTCTTCGGCCTCAGCGCCCTCCCTATGGTCTGTATCGTCATGATATCGCTCTTTCCGCCGCCGGCCAGTATTATCGCCGAAATCTCAGGGATGTCAACTCCCTCCTTTAGGAGGGTCGAGATTAAAACCGGAATCTCGCCCTTCTTGTATGCCTCAAGGACCTCCCAGCGGTTCTGGCTCTGTGAGCTGAGAAACTCAGCCTTTACGCCCTCCTTTTCGAGCATCTCTTTCAGGATTTTGCCGTGTTCGATGCGCTTGACGTCTATGAGGACGCGGTGACCCTTTTTAACGAGCTCTTTGGCCTTCTCCGCTATGGCCCTGTTCCTCTCGTCGTTGTTCATCACAACGTCCTCGTAGAGCTCTTTGTACCTTTCGCTGAACGAGGGCATGCTTGACTCGTACGTTATGACCTCAAACCTGGGCTTCGCCAGAAAGCCCTCCCTGATTAAATCTTCTGCCTTGACCTCGTAGATTATCGGGCCCACGACGGCCTCAATCTTTATCTCCTCACCCCTGACGCGCCTCCACGGCGTTGCTGAGAGCCCGAAGCGGTAGACCTGGGGGAGGCTTATTCCCAGCTGGTAGAACTTCTCTGCGGCGGAAGTGCGGTGGCACTCATCGAACATGACTATCGCGTAGTCGTTCTGGAGCTTGTCAGCGCCCCTTGAGAGAAGGGTCTGTATCATAGCGACAGTTACGTTCTCCTCGTTCCACTTGTTGTCGCCGACGATTCCGGCTTTAACGCCGAGGAGCTCCTCGACCTTCTCTGCCCACTGGTAGAGGAGCTCCTTCGTGTGCACCACTATGAGGGCGGAGAGGTCAAGCTCGTGGATAATCCTCAGCCCGACGACGGTTTTTCCGCTTCCGACGGGCAGGGCTAAGACACCCATCTTCTCCTTGAGCGCCTTTTTGACGGCCCTCTGCTGGTATCTTCTCAGAGAATAGTCCTCGTTCCATGTCGAGTTGAGCTTGGTCCCCCTAATTTGCCTCTCGTCCTTTACCCTGACCCGGTAGCCCTTGGAGTTGAGGAACTTCTTGACCCTTGGGAGCAGGCCCACTGGAAACGTCTTCTCGTAGGGGTCATAGAGGCTCTCAGGCTTCTCCCATTTGCCGTAGTCCTTCTTGTAGGTGAGCAGGTCGTATATCTTGAAGTAGACGCTTGGGTCTGCCTTCTCAATCTTGACCAGTGCGGAACCGTCTGGGATTCTGAGGACTACCATGGGCATATTCAATCAAAGCAAATCTGGAAAAAGGCTTTATAGCCCTTTTGGAAGAAAGGGTCAGGTGGTGTTATGCTGAGGGACATCCTTCAAAAGTTCGATGATTTGGTTGTCATAAAGGAGCCCGTGAGCAAGGAGCTTGAGATAACCCGCTACCTCCTCAAGTACAGGGACAGGCCCGTCCTGTTCGAGGACGTGGGTGGCTGGAAGGTGGCGGGCAACATATGGAGCACCCGCGAGAGGATAGCCTCTTTTCTGAACACGGAGAAAGAAAGGCTCGTGCACGTCCTTACTGAGGCCATAGAGAACCCCTCGCCCTACAGAACCGTCGAGGGCGCACCATTTCTGAAGAACTCCACGCGCGACTTCTCGCTGATAGAGCTTCCGATTCCAAAGTACTACCCGAAGGACGGCGGTCAGTACTTCACCTCTGCCATGGTGATAGCCAAAGACGAAAGCGGCTTCGTCAATGTGTCTTTCCACAGGATTATGGTGCGAGACGAGAAGACTGCCGCGATAAGGCTCGTCCCAAGGCACCTCTACGCCATGTGGAAGGACAGGGCCGAGCACGGGGAAGAGCTTGACGTCAGGATTGTGGTTGGAAACCCCGGCCACCTGCTCCTGGCTGGGGCAACCAGCGTGGCCTATGGCGTGAGTGAGCTTGAGATAGCCTCAAAGCTGAGTGAAATGGCCTTCGGAAAACCGCTTGAGGTCGTCGAAGTCGGCGGAATACCCGTCCCTGTCGAGAGCGAGTTCGTCTTCGAGGCAAGGATAACCCCGGAGCTTGTTGATGAGGGTCCGTTTGTTGACATAACCGGAACCTACGACTACGTGAGGAAGCAGCCGCTTGTCGTGTTTGAGCGCATGTATCATGTGGACGAGCCGATATTCCACGCCCTCCTGCCTGGAGGATATGAGCACTTCATGCTCATGGGCCTCCCCAAGGAGCCCCAGATTTACGCGAGCGTCAAGCGCGTGGTTCCCAAGGTTCACGGCGTAAGGCTGACTGAAGGCGGTGCAATGTGGCTCCACGCCGTTGTTAGCATAACCAAACAGCACGACGGCGACGGCAAGAACGCTATTCTTGCCGCCTTTGCGGGCCACCCGAGCCTGAAGCACGTGGTTGTCGTTGACGAGGATATTAACATCTACGACGACCGCGAGGTTGAGTGGGCGATAGCGACGCGCTTCCAGGCCGACAGAGACTTGGTCATAGTGCCTAACGCCCGCGGCAGCTCCCTCGACCCCTCCGCCGAAAAAAGCCTCACGACGAAGTGGGGCATTGACGCGACGAAGCCGCTGGAAAGAAAAGAGGAGTTTGAGAGGGCGAGGGTTTAGCCCTCCCCCTTTTACTCCACCAACTTCAGGAATATCTCTTCGAGGCTGGGTTCTTTGACCTGCATTGCGAGTATCTTGGCGCCCTGGGAAGCCACGTAATCGTGAAGCTCCTCGCGAATGTCCTCGGGCGAGACGACACGATACCTGTTCCCCCCAAGGGGAGTGACACTCCAAGGAGCAGAACTCCAGTCAACAGGCCTGTTAGTCTCGATTATGATGGTGTAACCGGCCTCCCTGAGGAACTCGCGCTTGATGTTCTCAATGCTGTCCTCCAGCACGAGCCTGCCCTTCACGATCACGCCAACCGTGTCGCAGACTTCTTCAACGTGCGCTAAAATATGGCTCGAGAAAAAGACAGTCTTCCCAGCCTTCCTCTGCTCCCTGATAATCTCCTTGAACTCCGCAATACCAGTCGGGTCGAGGCCCGTCATAGGCTCGTCCAGAATCAACAAGTCAGGCTCATTAATAAGCGCCTGGGCAAGCAAAAGCCTCTGCCGCATACCCTTAGAGAACTTACCGACTTTCTTGTTCCTGACGTCCCAGAGGTTAACCATTTTGAGAATCTCCTCGGCACGCTTCTCCCGCTCGGCTTTGGAAATTCCGAAGGCCTTGCCGATTATGTGGAGGGTTTGCAGGGGGGTTAGGAACTCCCAGAGGGTGGCGTGCTCGGGCATATAGCCGATTCTGGCTTTTGCCTTAACGAGCTTACCCTCGTCGAACCTTCCGTTCTGGAAGACTTCCTCGCCGAGGAGTTCAATGCGTCCTTCTTGCGGGAAGACGAGGCCAAGGAGGCTCAGTATTGTCGTGCTCTTCCCGGCACCGTTGGGTCCAAGGAAACCGTAAACAACACCCCTCGGGACTCTCAATGTGAGCCCATCAAGGGCCCTGACGTCCTTGTAAACCTTAACCAGGTTTTCCACGGTAATCATTGCTATCACCTCAGATCCATCCTGAGGAAGCGCCAGGTCGCAACGCCGAGGTAGACAAGGGTCATAACTACCAGAAGGGCAACGTTCAGCGACCTCTTCTTAATTGCCTGGCCAACGCCGGCGTATTCGACTTTGTAGTCAGTGATGGTGTGAGTTTCCCCGTTTATTTCAATGGTCTCAGTTACCTCATGGTAGTCGTTTACGGAGTCCGCGATGATGGAAAACTGAGCGCTGGGTGAGTAGAAGAGATATTTCGCATAGTAATCCGCCCTATAGTCCAAAGATTCTGTGATGCTCATATCTTCAGGAGCCCCTACTTCGTACGAAACTACAACCGGAAGAAGCAAGTGGAGCAGGAAGAACACACCAAGGGCGACTCCCAGTGACGCTCCCGACGAGCGGACGAATGTTGAAATGATGTATCCGATGGCAATGAATTCGAGCATCGTGAGAAGGAGGAGCAGGTTGAGCAGAAAGACGTCGGCGGTTATCTTCCCAACTGAAACCCCGGCCCACTGAAGGCCTGCGAGTGTAACCACGCTCGTGAGAACGACCGCAACGCCGAAGACTACGAGCTGTCCGAGGTACTTACCGAGGATATAGCTTAGCCTCGTCACGCTCTTGCTTAGGGCTATTCTGATGGTTCCATCTTCAATCTCCTTGTTTATCGCCCCCGCGCCGATGACCACCGCGAGGATCCCGAGAAAGAACAGTGCCATTCCGCTGGAGAAATTTATAACCTCTCCTATGGCTTCAAGATCATTTGTGATTCCTTCCCGTTTCAGTGCGTAAAAGACTGGGACGTAGAGGGTGATTATTATCGCCAGTACTGCCCAGAGCTTCTTCGTCCTAAGTCCCTTCATAAACTCAACTTCAAACCCCCAGAACATTTGAAACACCTCCTTCGTGTATCCTTGTGAAACTAACATAGAGAGTATAAAAAATTTGTCCTCCAGGTAAGAATGAAATTAGAGTCTCGTAAGTTCAAGAACCAGCTCCGCCCTGGAACAGTGCTTCCTCAGCCTTTCAAGAACCCTTTCTTTTCCCCCGAGGGCCGGCCACAGTATCGAGTCAATGTGGAGAGGAGAAATTCCAGTTTCCTTCGCTACCCTGCTCCAGAAGCTTACCGGTGGCTCGCTGGTAAAGCGCTTCGTGTAGGCGTTTATCCTCACGTCGTCAGGTATCTCGATGGCCATTGGATACGGCACGAACTCGCCAAAGACTATCCTCCCCGCGTAGCCGAACATCTTCACTGCGAAGACCATCGTTTTTGCGCTCTTCTTCGAGCCGAGCGTTTTAGCAAGCTTGTCGCGAAGGCGCTCCATTCCTTCGAAGTAGTACTCCCTCAAGTCTTCGAGAGAACGCTCCTCAAGGAACGGCTCAAGCCTCTGCAGTCGCTTGAGCTTCCCCGCAACGAGGCGCCTGTTAGTCTGGGAGTTGGGGAGGAAACGAGAATACGCTTCGGCAATGCCCCCCTCCGGCGGGTTTTTGGAGAAATACTTTGAGAACTCCCACCACCAGTCCTCGCCCTTTCCGCTGAGCTGGTAGCTGACGATGGAGTTTGCTATAACGAGCTTGACGAAGAGTTCGTCGTCCCCGAGGTTTTCCCGGAGGTTTTTGAGCGCGTCGAACTGCAAATCGACTTTCTCCTCTATCAACCTCGCGCAGTCGATGCCCAGCTCGTTCAGGATTTCGATGAGGCGCTGGACTTTCTCCCCATCTTCCCGGTATTTTATCCTCACGAAGCGGTCGAGCGTCACCCTGCCACGCTCCTTATCAACCTTTCCAAGAAGGCGTTTTCTGTGACGATTTCCGCCCCAATGTTCCTTGGGAGACCGAGCTCGACCTTGGCCCTTATCCCGTGCTCCCGTAGATAGTCACTCAGCTCCGCAGAGAGCCTCTGGAACTCCCCTTTCAGGATTAGCCCATAAACGGTCGGCCCCCAGCTGCTCTGGCCCGCGCCGTAGGTGTGCTCCCTGAGCCACTCAAGTATCAGTCTCACGTCTTCCCTGAACTCCCCGCCCTGGAACTCGGCGAAGTGCTTCCCGACGAGCGTCTGTACCGCGGAGAGGTGTCTGCCAAAGGTCTTTATGTTTCTCTCCTTCAGGGCGGGCAGGAGGCCTAGCAGAATGCGGTGGCTTATCTCCATCGCGGCTCTGACGTCCCCGAACTTCCCCCCCATTATGGGCTTCTCTTCCTCCTCGTCGAAGCCTGGCCTGGTCTCCGGAATAACGAGCAGGAAGGCCCATTCCTCCGGGAAGTCCCCCCTGAATATCAGCGGGGGAACTCCTTCCTCAACGCCCCCGTCGAGGACAAAACCGCCGTGGGCGAAGGCGTAGATTCCCGCCCCGCTGTTCTTGCCCCTCCCAAGGGCTTCGGCAAGCTTTTCGACGGGAGTATTCAGGCCGCTGAGCTTCGCTACCGCAGTCCCCACAGCGAGGCTGAGCTGGGTGGTGGAGCCCAAACCGACGTGCCTTGGAATCGCCTTCCTCACCTCAACCAGGTAGCCGGTGCCGGTTCCAAAGGCCGAGTTCATTCTGGCGAGGGTCTTCTTTATTGTCTCGACGTCCTCCCCCTCCGCCTTTATTTCCAGGCTCTCCGAGGGGAGGACTCTGACCTCGTACCCGCCTTCCAGAGCAACGCCAAGGCTCCCGAAGCGTCTTCCAAGCGAGCCCGTTGGGTCTATAAGGCCGAGGTGGAGCCTTTTTGGTGTCCGGATTATCATCTTCTCCCACCCAATAAAGTTTTTAACGATTACTCCCAGTGGTGATGGGTGATTATATGGCCAAGGAGGGGAACACGCTTGAACTCGTCCTCTACTTTGTGGCGGCGTTCCTGGGGGTAATCGGCCTCGTTACTATCCCCGCCCTTGTTGCGGAGCTCTACCTGCTCCACGCAATTTCGAAGCGGAACCTGGCCGTTACGGGGGAGGCCGTCCTTGCGACTTTTACCGCCTTAAACGGCGCCTTTGTTTTTGTCATCTACGCGATGGACGTCGACCCGTTTCTGCCAGTCGTCTTATCAACTCTAACGTTTTTAGTCTTGGCGGTGCTTATTGAAGGGGGTGTTTGCTGTGAAGTTTGCGGGAATCGGCCTTGACGAGCCGAGGATAATGGGCGTGATAAACGTCTCGCCGGAGAGCTTCTACAAGGGGAGTGTGAAGAGCGATGAGCGGGCGTTAGCCGAGACCGCCGTTAGAATGGTCGAGGAAGGTGCGAGCTTCATAGACATCGGGGCAAAGTCAACGGCCCCTTACCTTGAGACCCAGATTCCGCTCGAAGAGGAAATCAAGAGGGCCGTCTGGGCGGTTAAAGTGGTTAAGGACAGCGTTGATGTCCCGGTCAGTATAGACACCACGAGTGCAAGGGTCGCCGAAGAAGCGCTGAAAGCAGGGGCGGACATAATAAACGACGTCACAGGCCTCAAGGGTGACCCCGAAATGGCGAAAGTGGCTTCTGAGTACAGTGCTCCCACCGTTTTGTGTGCTCACGGGACAGTGCGCGACTTCTCTGACCCCGTTGCAACGGTTGTTCACTTCCTTGAGGAGAGCCTCGCAATAGCAAGGGAGCACGGGGTTGAAGACGTGGCCGTTGATCCTGCCATAGGTTTCCTAAGGCCTAGGTACCCGCCTTGGTACGAATGGGACTCAAAGGTCATAGCGAACCTCAACCTCCTCAAGCTCCTTGGAAAACCGATTCTCGTTGGGGTCTCACGGAAGTCCTTCATAGGTGCCATAACGGGCAGGGAGAACCCCTCGGAGAGGCTTGCGGGCAGTCTCTCGGCAACCGCAGTGGCGGTCTTCAGGGGTGCAAACATCGTCAGAACGCACGACGTTAGGGAGACCCTTGACGCCGTTAAAATGGCAGGCTTCCTCAGGCGGTTTTCCATTTAGCGCCTTTTGCCCTCTTCCATTCCTCCAGAAGGGTTATCAGGAGCGAGATGGAAACCGGCCCTATAATGATTCCTACGAACCCAAAGGCTATGTAGCCGCCGAAAATTCCGACGAGGCTGACGAGAGCATTGACGCCCCACTTTTTCTTCTCCAGCTTTTTGGAGAGTGCTATATCCGGCAGGGGGGATATTAGGGCAAAGCCGAGGATACCCATTACAAGGGCCTTCCCATAGAGGCCCGACTTGAAGAGGTAGACGGCACTCGCCACCCAGACTGCCCATCCCCCCAGGACTGGTAGCAGCTCAAGGACGACGACCAGTATGCCGGCCGCTATTGAACCTCCAGCGTCAGATATTCCGAGGAGGTAAAATAGGACTGAGAGCACGACACCCTTGCCGACGCTCACGAGCAACCATCCGCGCAGGAGGTGGTGGAGCGTCCCTGCCGCACTGTTTATGAGCTTCATGGCGAGCTCTTCCCTGCTGGGCGGTAGGAGGGCATAGACCTCGTCCTTGATAGCTTTTGCGTTTATAAGGGCGCCGTAGAAGGCAAAAACCATGACGATGACCTGAAGGGCAAGCGTGGGCAGGGAATAGGTGTAGCCCAAGACATACTCGTTGAAGCGCTCCTCTATTGCATACGAAAGTCTGTGCAGGAGGTCGTATATCCCGCTGGGGAGGTTTAGGCCGAGAAGCCACCCGAAGAAAGTTTCAACGTAGTCTGCGAGGGAGTACTTTACGTCGTTTATCCAGAGGGCAAAGCCGAGTATGAAGAGGAAGGAAAAGATCGTTAAAAGCCCCGTAAGGAGGAACACAGACCAGCGGTTCCCGATTTTGAGGCTGAGCCTTTCGTGAACCGGATAGAGAATGTAAGCCAGGGTTGCGGCCACGATTAGGGGGGAAAGAACCGGACTAACCGTCTGCCAGGTAAGGTAAAGGATTACCAGTGAGACGGCTATCCATACCCCGGTTTCAATCTCCATCGAGCATCCCCAGATACTTTAGAACCAGCTCCCTGGCGCTCGGTTTGTTGAATATTACAAGGTAACCCCTCTCGTCAAGGAGGAAGTCCTTTCCGAGTGCGAGCAGGCCTTTCTTGAGCTTTACGATTTCTGCCTTATCCAGGTCTATCCGTTCCTTGATTTCCTCCGGCGCGTTGATGCCCTCAAGGGCCTTTTCGAGCCTGTTGAGGACGCTCCTGTTGGTGAACTTGACGGGGCTGAAGTTTGGCTCCTCTGCGACTATCTCACTGGGGTCGAGGTATATTCCCCAGAACTCCTTGGCGCACTCAAAGGGGTATACGTAGTCCGGCCCATAATCTGGGAGGTAGAGCTCCCTTATAATCGCGAGGAGAAGCCTCCTGGCGTCTTTTCCGTAGTACTCAACCCTGAGCTTAAACTTCCCGTCCTCAAAGCCGTTTTCAAAGACCTCAAGCTTCTCCTCGCAGAGCACGGTCTCACCCCCTCAGATAGGGCCCGACATAGTCCGGGTCGAGGTAAAGGGCCCTGCTCCCAACGACACCGAAGTCGCTGGGGGACTCAAGGTTCTTGTATATCACTACCTCTGCGCTCGTAACGTTCATTAACTTTTCGAGGGCCTCGATGGCGGTGTCCATGCCGCCAACCTCGTCCACGAGCGTCCCGGTAACGTTCTGGGCGAACCACGTCCTTCCTGTGGCAAACTCCTCAACCTCGGACACGTTCATGTTCCTCCCCTCACTGACTGCCTGCAGGAACGCCTGAAAGTACGTGTTCACCATGTTGCCAATTATCTTCTTTTCCTCCTCCGTGAGACCCCTCCACTCTGCACCCATGTCCTTATGTGGCCCGGTCTTGAAGACTTCGACCTCCACGCCGTTCAGCTCGTAGTTTTTCTCGTAGTTGTAGTGGACGTAAAGGACTCCGATGCTCCCGACCTCCGCAAGGGGGCTGGCAATGATTTTATTGGCCCCAACGGCTATGTAGTAACCTCCGGAGGCCATAATACCCCCGGAGTATGCCACAACCGGTTTGACAAGGGCGAGCTTCTTGACTTCCGAGTAGATGTCTATAACCGGCCCAACTTCACCGCCGGGGCTCTCAACCCAGAGAAGGACTCCCCCAATCGACTCGTCGCCCGCGAGCTTCCTCAGCAGGGGGATAACCTCAAGTGCGGTATCGCTGGTTATTATTCCAAAAATCGGGACGACGGCTATTGTTTCTCCCCCCGTGCCGTTGATGAGCGAGCGGAGGTATGCAACTTCCTCCTTCAGCTGGGCTATCTGATAGTCCGAGGCTCCCTCGCACGTTACGTTAAGGGGAGTCTCCACCGTTATCGGGGCCGTAACGTTCCGGGGAACCTCTATCGGCGACGTTGCCTGGTAGAGCACTGCGATTGCCACTGCTGAGAGCACCAGAAGGAGCGTGAGAACTGCCGAGATGTACTTCCAGATGTCCTCCCTCATTCTCTCACCTTAGACCCATTTTCCCTGCAACTTTTAAACCTACCTCGCTAAGCTTTTATATCACACTGAGAAAATTCGGGGCAGGTGATTGCATGGAGATTGGGGTAACAATCTATCCCCATTTTGTCACAAAGGACAAGGGCCTCGCGTCAATCCTGGCCGACGTCAAGATTAAGGACTATGACTTCGTCTCGATTTTCCCGCACACGCTCGGGTTAATCAAGAACGGTGTCGTCGTGGAGAAGAGCCTCAGGAACATCGAGACGACCCTCAAGGGAGTCGGGATAAACTACATCGTCAGAATGCCGACCTCGGTCAATCTGCGCGACCACATATACTACACGAGGCACTTCAGGGTCGCCAAGGCAGTCGCGGACGTCGCGATAAAGCTCGGCGCAAAGGTCATCGTAATGCAGAGCGGAAGGACGGGAAGGCTCGACCTCGAAATCGAGGCCATCCAGCAGCTGGCCGACATGGTTGCGCCTTTCGACATAAAGATAGCCCTTGAGAACACCTTCAGCGTTAAGGACACCCTCTACGTCGTCGAGAACGTCAGGAGAGACAACGTCGGCTTCGCCCTTGATGTCGCACACGCGTTCCTCAGCGCCCAGGGCAACGAGGAGAAGCTCCTTGAGGACGTCAAGCTCGGCACCGACAAGACGGTCATTTTAATGATACATGACAACTTTGGAAAGCTCTTCCCGCAGGTGGAGCCAGAAGATGCTCTCGCCTACGGTGTCGGCGACCTGCACCTGCTCCCGGGAGAGGGGAGCATCCCGTTCGGAAAGATCCTCCGCCTGTTCGGGGACGTTCCCCTGCTCCTGAAGGTCAAAGACCCAGAAAAGTTCTCCAAGATACCGACCAAGCGGGGGCTAATAGAGCTTTTGACGAGCCTATAGCTCCAGCCTCTCGCCAACTACTTTGAAGACCTCGGCAAGGGCCTTACCTATCACTTCTTTCTTCCTTGTAAAATGGGTGACGTCCTCGCTCAGGTTCTCGCGAATGATTTTGACCGCTTCCTCAATCGTTATTGCACCTTCGAGCCAGGCGTAGGCGAATATTGCCTCCGCAACGTCCCCCCGCGCATGTTTGTCGCTGCGGGGTGGGGCCAGCTTTCTCAGTCCTGACATTTCGAGGGCAAGGGCGAGGGAAGCGTTTGGAACCCTTTCCCCGGTCGGCCTGCCGAGGTATTCGCTCAGGGCCAGGGAAAATACGAAGTTGAGGAGCGAGTCGCCGAACTTCGACAGCCCCTTGTCCGTAAAGTCCATTGAATAAGAAAATGTGGCCAAGGGCTTCACCCTTCGAGGGCCTTCTTCCATGCGTCGAGGACAGTCCTTGCGCGGTCGAATATCTTCTGCGCCGCCTCCTCAAGGACTTCCTCCGGCTTGACCTTGCCGTCGGTGACGACCCTGAAGCGGGGCTTTCTAGCCATAAGTATCGGGTGCTCGATGGTGTAGCCGGCGAACTTGACGTGCTCGTTCTCGTGGAGCACCTCGGTGAGCAGGTTGGCGAAGGTGTGGTCTTCTCCCTCAAGATAGAACTCAAGCGTGTTCTCTTCGCGCTTTATGACCTCAATCTTCATCGGCATCACCTTCTAAAGCTTTCAACAGCTCTTCCAGGGCCTGCTCCTTGTTCTTTATGAGTTCGTATTTAAACTTATCCTCCTTCCACTCGGCGAGGCCGAGCTCGACCAGCTTGTCCAGCACTTCCTCGGGTTCAAGGCCGAACGCGACGCTGACAGGGATTACTACCTCCCTAATCTGCCTCGTGGTCTGGAGTGCGATTTCTGAAAGGACGTCTCCGAGCTTCCTCACGAGCTCGACTGCCTCCTCCCAGGGCATAGATGTAATTAGCTCGCCCTCCTTCAGCTCTGCCGTTTCACCGAGCAGTTCGAGGGTCTTCAGGATTACCGGAGTTGATACGCTCGTCCCAGCTTCGCGGAGGAGGTCGTCTACCATGTGGTGGTAGAACCCGCGTCTGTCGGGATAAAGCTTGGCCCTGACCCTATGGTGAATCTCGCGTATCTTCCTTATCGCTTCCCTGATTTCGTCCTTTGTGCCCTGGACGTTTATCTTAATGGAGTCAAGCCGGCCGTGGACGTAGATGAAGGCCGGCAGGCGGAGCCTCTGGAGCTCCTTCATGAACTCCTCCTTTTCGATATCGCTTTTGACGTGAATGGTTATTACCTTCTTGGCCCTCATAGCGACACCTTCATCTTTCTATAGTAAGGGGAGAGCTTCCTCGTCTCGACGTTTCCACAGCGCGGGCAGATGAGCTTGTCTCCGCGCCTTATCAATGGAGTCCTGCACTTGGAGCAGAGGGCGTAAACGACGCCGAGGTCCTTTCCGCGCGTGGTGAGCTGTATCGGGCTCTTCTCGTTGGCTATGACCTTTGCCCTCACGACGTCGCCAATCTTGAACTCCTTGGTTATGTCCTCGACGAAGCCATCTTTAACCTGCGAGATATGGATTCCGGCCAGTTTTGAAGTCGCTATCTCCCTGTCGTTTTCTCTGCCCTCTATCTGGAGGAGCTGGACGATTACTGCCTGTGGCTTGACCTCTATGACCCTCGCGAGGACTATGTCCCCGACCTGTGGAAGTGGTGGCGTGTCGGTTACTGGCTCGACGCTTATCTCCATTTTCTCCGGGTTAATCCTGACTCTGCCAGCCCTCGTGGCGTAGAGCTCGCCGTTCTCTTCTCTAACACCCTCGCCGGGCATGAACTCCTCTATGACACCGAGGTAATCTCCAGGAAGCACCAAGTCGCCGTTTTTGACCTTCCTATCCTCCATCCCCTCACCTCCGAAGATTTTCCTACGCCTTCTTTTTAAGCGTTCCCCAACGTTTATAGGCCGAAGGAAAAAGTTTTAGTAATTCGAAACGATGGAAGGGTGGTGGTAGGAATGAGAATGCTTCTGATACACGCCGACTACCTCGAGTACGAGATCAGGGATAAGGCCCTGAAAAACCCCGAGCCGATAAGCGACGAGCAGAGGAAGGGCAGGCTTGACGAAGTTCTGGCGGTTTTCATAAGCGTCGAGAAGGTTGACGAGACAAACCCCGAAGAGGTCGTCGAGGAGGCGGTAACCGAGATAGAGGACGTCGCGAAGCAGGTCAAGGCCGAGAGGATATTCGTTTACCCCTTCGCCCACCTCAGCAGTGAACTGGCGAAACCTGACGTTGCCCTCGAAGTGCTCAAAAAGATAGAAGAGAAGCTCAAGGAGAAGGGCTACGAGGTCAAGCGCGCTCCCTTCGGCTACTACAAGGCCTTCAAGCTGAGCTGTAAGGGGCACCCGCTGGCCGAGCTCAGCAGGACGATAGTCCCGGAGGAAGGAGTCAGTAAGGAGGAGCGCAACATAGCCCTCGAGAAGGAGGAGAAAGAGTTAGTCAGCTACTGGTACATCCTCACCCCCGAGGGAGAGCTCATAGAGGTTGATAAGTTCGACTTCACCGGCCACGAGAACCTGAAAAAGTTCGTCAACTACGAGATAGCCAAGAACAGGATTGCCGACAGGGAACCGCCTCACGTCAGGCTCATGCTGGAGCACGAACTCGTTGACTACGAGCCGGGAAGCGACGGCGGAAACCTCAGGTATTATCCAAAGGGCAGGCTGATAAAGGGCCTCCTTGAGCAGTACGTCACCGAGAAGGTCGTCGAGTACGGAGCGATGGAAGTCGAGACCCCGATTATGTACGACTTCGAGCACCCGGCCCTTGAGAAGTACCTGAACAGGTTCCCCGCGAGGCAGTACATCGTCAAGAGCGGTGACAAGAAGTTCTTCCTGCGCTTCGCGGCATGCTTTGGACAGTTCCTCATAAAGAAGGACGCGATAATCAGCTACCGCAACCTCCCGCTCAGGATGTACGAGCTCACCCGCTACTCATTCAGGCGCGAGAAGAGCGGTGAGCTTTCAGGTTTGAGAAGGCTGAGGGCCTTCACGATGCCCGATATGCACACCGTCGCCAAGGACCTCAAGCAGGCGATGGACGAGTTCAAGAAGCAGTACAAGCTCAGTATGGAAGTCCTTAGGGGAGTCGGTCTCACTCCTGACGACTACGAGGTGGCGATAAGGTTCACCCGCGACTTCTGGGAGGCTAATAAAGACTTCGTCGTTGAGCTGGTTAAGATAATCGGCAAGCCCGTCCTCATCGAGATGTGGGACCAGAGGTTCTTCTACTTCATACTCAAGTTCGAGTTCAACTTCGTTGACAACCTCGACAAGGCGGCCGCTCTAAGTACCGTCCAGATTGACGTCGAGAACGCCGAAAGGTTCGGTATAACCTACTACGACGAGGAGGGCAAGGAGCGCTACCCGCTCATACTCCACTGCTCGCCGAGCGGAGCCATCGAGCGCGTTATGTACGCAATCCTTGAGAAGCAGGCGAAACTGCAGGCCCAGGGCAAGAAGCCTATGTTCCCGCTCTGGCTCAGCCCGATACAGGTTAGAGTGATTCCGGTCAGCGAGGAGGTCATGGACTACGCGCTCTACGTGGCAGGCAAGCTCGAGGGCGCGAAAATAAGGGTGGACGTTGACGACACCAACGACAGGCTCAACAAGAAGATAAGGAAGGCCGAGAAGGAGTGGGTTCCCTACATCATCGTCGTCGGCAAGAACGAGAAGGAGCAGAACACAGTCACCGTCAGGAGGAGGAGCGACGGCAAGCAGGTCGAGATGCAGCTCGAAGACCTCATCAGGGAGATAAGGAGCCAGGTCGAGGGCTTCCCGTACAGGCCGAGGCCCCTGCCCCTGCTACTCAGCAGGAGGCCCAAGTTCAGGGGCTGAAAGCTTTTTCAGCATTATCTTTTCTCTTCCCCTGCTAACCTTAAGGGAGTAAACAACGGGTTCAAAGTCCGCGTAGGGGGCTTTTATGAAGTAAAGGAGTTCCTTAACGTGGTCTTCACGAATCCAGGACTTGGCGAGGAGGACGTAGTCGCTGACGTTGGATACCCACGCGACGAAACGTCTCGAAACAATGTCTGCATTGAGGGGCATGAGGAGTATCGACTCTGGAAAGTTAATGCTTTTGGTTGCTATCGTCTGGTTGAGCAGTTTTAGTGTCTGCTCCTCACCGAGCATGAGTGAGGCCCCATCGAGGGTGTAAATCATTCTCACGGCCTTTTCGGATTTAAGTTTGTCCCTGAGGGGCCCACAGTATATCCTGTCAATCTTGGGGTTTATGGTCTCGGCCTCAACCTTGTCGAGGTAGAAGACGTTTTCCATCTCCATCCTAAGAGGAGAGTACCGAGAGCCAAAGACGTCTATTATGGCCATCTTCGAGCTCTCAATGGCACTCCCGGCATCAAGCCCCACACTATTACACCTATGGAGCAAACTCCGAAGAGGGACACTATAATTTGATATTACCGTAAAGTAACCGCGCTCAATTGCTTTTCTTATGAACAGGAAGAGAATCTGCCAGGCGGATGAATAGGCGTCGTAGATAACGGTAACCGTGGAACCCTTCATCTCGGAAAGGGGAAAAACATCCAAGAGGGTCTTCATTCATTGCCCTCCCGCAGGTACTCCTGAAAGAACCTCTTTTATGAATTCCCTCGCCTCTTCGCTGAACTTGTCGAGCTCGACCTCTTTGCCGGACTTATCGTAGACCTTGCCGTCCCTGAAGTTTATCTCGAATATCTCGTAGCGCTCCTCGCTCTTCTCGTGGAGCTTTATTCCGTGGCCTTTGAGGTGGTTCTCAAGGTTCTCGATGTCCACGTACTTGCCGCACTTCTCGCACTTGTAGAACTGCCAGAGGATGTAGTCCTGGCCAGCTAGGACGTTGGCCTTTATGTGGTCTATCAGCATGCCGCCGAGGTACTCGTAGATGTCCTCCTGGACGAGCTTCCCGCCGTCTTCAACTACCTTAAAGCCGGCCCAGACTATGTGGTCGTTTATATCCGCGAGGGTGGCCTTGAGGTAGCGGTACGTGAGTATGAAAGTGCCGTTCCTTATGTAAAAGACTCCCTTGTCGGGAATCGCCACGATGTGGATTCCATCAACGTCCCTCCCGGCAAGAGACTCCGCCTCGCTCTTGTCCTTGGCCACGTCTATGAAGACCTTGACGTTGCTCTTCTTGTGGGTTCCAACTATAGTGCTCCCCTCGATTTCCCAGTGGTAGTCGTCGAGGTAGCGAACCTGTGCGTACACCTTCTTAACGCCGGGACTCAGCTCACTGTACATCCTCACCACCTGAGAAGGTTCTCTCAAACGTTAATAAGCTTTAGCGAAAAAGCTTAAAAACCACAAAGCTACCGGCCAAAGCGCCTCTGCCTCTTCTGGAACTCGCGGATTATTCTCAGGAAGTCTATCTTCCTGAACTCCGGGAAGTACACATCAACGAAGAAAAGCTCGCTGTAGGCTATCTGATAGAGCAGGAAGTTGCTTATCCTGACCTCGCCGCCGGTTCTTATCACGATGTCCGGATCGGGCATATTCGGGTAGTAGAGGTAGCGCTTTATCAGCTCCTCGTCTATGTCTTCCGGCCTCAGCTTTCCGGCGAGGGCATCATTCACTATCTCCTTGGCGGCATCGACTATCTCGCTCCTGCCCCCGTAGGCTAGCGCTATGTTGAGGGTGTAGTTTGAGTACTTCCTCGTCACGCGCTCGGCTTCCTCAGCGGCCTTCCTGACGTTTTCCGGCAGCATTTCCTTTCTCCCAAGGACGTTGACCCTTATGCCGTACCTGTGAACCCTTTCGTCCTTCACGAGCTCATTGAACTTCTCCTCGAAGAGGTTCATGAGGGCGTTTACTTCCTCGGGCGTCCTCTTGAAGTTCTCGGTTGAGAATGCATAGACCGTCAGCGTCCTTATTCCAAGCTCCCTGCACCATTCGAGGATTTCCTCAAGCTTCTTGGAGCCAAAGAAGTGGCCGTACCACGGGGGCTTCTCCAGCTTCCGCGCCCACCGTCTGTTTCCGTCCATGATTATTGCAACGTGCTTGGGTATGTTCCCCAATTTAACCCTCTCGAGCAGGTAGCGTTCGTAAAGGTCGTATGCGGGCTTGAATAAAATATGTGGGACGTGGGAAAGAACCCTGTAAATCATTTTCCTCACTCAAGCCTCTTTCTTGACTTGAGGTGCTTCTCGGCGAGCTCCACGTATATCTCGGCGTTCTTCTTCGTCCACTCGATTTCCTCCTCGCTGAGCTGCCTGACGACCTTGCCAGGGACACCAACGACGAGGCTGTAGTCCGGTATCTCCTTGCCGGGCGGAACGAGGGCACCGGCACCTATGATGACGTGCTTTCCAATCTTGGCCCCGTCGAGGATTATGGCACCCATGCCTATGATGGTGTAGTCCCCTATCTCGGCGCCGTGGACGACGGCGTTGTGGCCTATCGTGACGTACTTGCCGATTATCGTGGGCTGGTTGTGGGAGGTGTGTATGCTCACGTTGTCCTGGACGTTGGAGTAGGGGCCAACGTAAATCTGCTCGATGTCTCCCCTGAGAACGGCCGAAGGCCAGACGCTGGTCTTCTCCTCAAGGACGACATCGCCTATGACGGAGGCGCTCTCATCAACAAAAGCGGTCGGGTGAACCTTAGGCTTCTTCCCGTTGAACTCGTAAATCGCCATTTCCCATCACCGGGGAATAGTCCCGGGGAGAACTTATAAAGATAACCGGACAACTTAGCGGGGGAGAGAACTATGAGGTACAGGAGAGGTGCCAGTGCCGAGCGGGAGCTCATCCGCCTCCTTGAAAGGGCCGGCTTCGCTGTCCTCCGTTCGGCGGGCAGTCACAGGGTTGACCTGGTAGCGGGCAACGGGAAACGCTACCTGTGCATCGAGGTCAAGAGCACCCGCTCGGAGAGGGTTTACATACCCTCTGAAGATATAGAAAAGCTCGTTTCCTTCGCCGAACGCTTTGGGGGGAAACCCGTCCTAGCGGTCAAGTTCGTGAACGTTGGGTGGCACTTCTACTTCCCCCACGAGCTCAGAAAGAGCGGTAAGAACTACAGGGTGGACGCCGGCGACCCGTTCCACACCCTTGAAGAGCTCGTTGGGAGACAGAAAACCCTTGATGGGGTGATTGCCGATGAAGCTTAAATTGTTCGCATTACTTATGGTTCTGTTGCTTGTAACCCCCCTGCCCCTCGCTTTGTCGGAGGAGTCATCTCTGCTGAGCGTCGAAGTCCTCAACGACAACATCCCGGCACTCCCTGGAAGCACCGTGGTTGTCCCGTTCACCATCACTAACCTCGGGAACGAGACAATAAGCAACGTCACAGTCTACGTCACGGGCCCCGCCGAGGGCTTCCAGTACAGCGTCAAGGTGATAAGAACCCCGATAGAGCCCAGGGAGAGCGTGAACGACACGATAACTGTCAAGGTTTTGAATCCAGACGCGGGGCTTTACCTTCTGACTCTGGTCGCCAAGAGTGGAAGGGCCTACGCCACGTCGAAGTTCGTCGTGGACGTAAAAAGGATAATTGACTATTCCATTTCAATCAAAACAGCCCAGAAGTATATTTACGGCCGCAGAATAACTGCCCTCCTTGAGGTCACTTCCCGCTCGAACACTATACTCACTGGGAGAATAGGATACGCTGTTCTGAGGAGCGGTGTCCCCCTCTTAAATGAGAGCACCGTTACGTTTGTTAAGCCGGGTTCGAACTGGGTTAAGGAGCTCTCCTGGGAAAGCCTGCCCGTAGGCAACTACACGGTTCTCCTGTGGGCCAACTTCAGCGGGCTCTACAAGTCGGCCAGTGCCTCCTTCGAGGTCTATCAGAGAAACCTCTACTACGATGTCGGCTTCTGGAACGGGGCCATCCACATCAGGGTCTACAACGCCACGGGAGGTGTCCCGGACATCCCTGTTGAGATAAACGGGCTGAGGTTCACCACCGGACCCGACGGCACCTTAACTTACTCCGTCTCTTCGCCGGGGCGTTATACTGTCGTTTTGAACCTCGATGGAAAGATTGTCACGACTTTCGTGGATGTTAAGAAGCTCATAGTCACTCCCGAAGTCATTGACGGTGCCCTCGCCGTCAAGGTAGTGGACTCGACGGGTGTTCCGGTCTCGAACGTGACCCTGATGGCGTCGGGTCCGAGCGGCACGGACTACGCCGTGACCAACTCCTCTGGTGTTGGAGTGGTGAACCTGAGCAAGACCGGCTGCGGGAGCATCGTGATAAAGGCCACGAGCGACCGCTATCTCCCGGGAGAGGCTGTGGTGACAGTCCAGAAGCCGCCTACCCCGACGACTTCAAACACCACCCCTGCGGAGACTTCCACCAGCACACCCCTCCAGTCGAATGCGACAGTTCCATCACCCTCGGAGGTCGAAGAGAAACCGGAAGGCTCAAACTACCGGGGGGTAATTCTGATTCTCGCGGGGGCTATCTTCGCGGCTACCTCCTACCTGGCGCTTGCAGTCCCCACAGTCCAGGAAGAGACGCTTGACCGCTACTACTTCGTCAAAGTCCGCGCCCCAAGACTTCGCCCGCTGAAGAACTACCGCGTTGAAAGGCGAGTAAGCGCGGTCGAGGTGCGTGCGACCAGGGGGGAGGCAAAGCTTGAGGACGGAAAGCTCGTCTGGGAGCTCGACCTTGAGCCGGGGGAGGAAGCCTACCTGCAGGCAGTCCTCGGGTGACATTTTTCTTTTTTCAAGCCTCGCCCTTTAGGGCGGGGAGGAGGTCAGCGGTCGTGTACTACCTCTTTTATCGTTTTTCCCTTTTAATCCAGCAAAAGGCAAACCTTATTAAGCCAGCCGAACACATTTAGATGACTATCTAAAGGAGGCGAAAGCCATGGTGAACCTCGAACTGCTCAAGAAGGTTGTCGAGGCCCCGGGAGTTTCCGGCTATGAGTTCCTTGGAATAAGGGACGTCGTCATTGAGGAGCTGAAAGACCACGTGGACGAGATCTACGTCGACAAGCTCGGAAACGTCATAGCCCACAAGAAGGGCAGCGGGCCGAGGATTATGATCGCGGCCCACATGGACAAGATAGGCGTCATGGTCAACCACATCGACAAGGAGGGCTACCTCCACGTCGTTCCGGTTGGAGGCGTTGACCCGAGGACTCTGGTCGCCCAGAGGATTCGCTTCTTCACCGAGAAGGGCGAGCACTACGGAGTCGTCGGCCACATACCGCCGCACCTCCAGAAGCCGGAGGACAGGAAAAAAGCAGCGGACTGGGACACAATAGTTGTTGACGTCGGTGCTGACAGTAGGGAGGAAGCCGAGGAGATGGGCTTCCGCGTTGGAACCGTCGGCGAGTTCGCTCCGGCCTTCGTCCAGCTCAACGAGAACAGGATTGCCACGCCCTACCTCGACGATAGGGTCTGCCTCTACGCCATGATAGAGGCCGCCAAGGCCATTGAGAACCACGAGGCGGACATATACTTTGTTGGAAGCGTCCAGGAGGAGGTCGGCCTCAGGGGCGCCCGCGTGGCGAGCTACGCCATCGACCCGGAGATAGGCATAGCCATGGACGTCACCTTCGCCAAGCAGGTTGGCGACAAGGGCAAGATCGTGCCCAAGCTCGGCGGCGGCCCGGTCATGGACGTCGGCCCGAACATCAACCCCAAGGTTCGCGCCTTCGCCGACGAGGTCGCGAAGAAGTACGAGGTACCGCTCCAGGTCGAGGCCAGCCCGAGGCCGACGGGAACCGACGCCAACATAATGCAGATCAACCGCGAGGGCGTTGCCACCGCCGTCCTCAGCATACCGATACGCTACATGCACAGCCAGGTCGAGACCGCTGACCTGAGGGACATCGACCTCACGATAAAGTTCGCCAAGCACTTCCTTGAGGAGCTCAGGCCGATGAACCTCACTCCGTGAGCGATCTCACTCCGTGAGGGGAAAGGTTTATTGGCTTTTCTTTCCTCCTATATTTGGTGACCCGATGATTGCGGTTGTTTCAATTGGGACTCTTAAGAGGTCGCTCATTGAGGGGGTTGTTGGGTTCCTCAACGACTACCACTCCCGCTTTGGGATTAGTGTTGAGTTTTCGGGGGAAATCCCAACTGAGCCATTCTCGGTAGCTTTCAACCCTTTAAGGGGCCAGTACCTTGGGAGGGTCTTCCTGCCGACGCTCTCCGCCCTGAAGGAGAGGCTTAACGCTACTGCCGTTCTGGGCATTACCGAGCTTGACCTCTACGAGGAGGGGCTGAACTTCATATTCGGCCTTGCAAACCCCTCCCTGAAGAGTGCAGTTGTTTCCGTTCACCGGCTGAGAAACGAGTTCTACGGCCTTGAGCCTGACGATGAACTGCTCATAGAGAGGGCAATCAAAGAGGCCATGCACGAGCTGGGGCACGTATTCGGGCTGAGACACTGTCCAAACCCGAGGTGCGTTATGCATTTCTCAAACTCACTCTATGACACGGACGTAAAAGGGCCCCTCTACTGCCCCGTCTGTGAAGAAAAGCTTGAAGCAAACCTGCGGAAACTGGGGGTGTTTCCATGATTGAAGTGGAAGTTAAGGGCTACGCGGACGACTCCATCTTTGAGAGGGTTCGTGAAGAGTTCGAGCTGATGAGGAAAGAGCACCACGAGGACACCTATTACCAGCACCCCTGCAGGGACTTCGCGGAGACCGACGAGGCCCTCCGGATAAGGATACGGCGCTTTGACGGCCATTTTGAGGCTTTTTTGACCTACAAAGGGCCGAAGCTGGATTCCACCTCCAAGACAAGGGAAGAGATAGAGGTTCCGATAAACGACCCCGACGAACACACCCGCATCCTTGAGGCCCTCGGCTTTAGAGAAGTCCTTACAGTCGAGAAAGTCCGTGAGAAGTACTACGTCGAGAAGGGCATAACGATAACGCTCGACGAGGTTGAGGGCCTCGGCAAGTTCATCGAGGCGGAGGCCGTTACGGAGGACAGGGATAAAGTCCCTGAGCTCGTTGAAAGATTGAAGAGGCTCCTTCTTGAGCTTGGAGTCACGCGCTTCGAGAGGCGCTCTTACCTCGAACTGCTGCTGGAGAAGGAGGGCTGAGATGGGGAAGCTAGACGAGCTGTTTGGAACCCTCCGGGGAAAGAGGCCGGAGACGGAAATACTCACTGAGATAGAGAACAGACTGCTGGTGGACGACGTTCCAGGGGCCATAGCCCTCATAGAGGGACTTGAGAAAGAGCAGAACATCGTCATAGCGGTTAGGATGACTCTCCGGAAAATTCTCAGGATGAAGGAGTCGGAGGGAGGGGAGGTTCGCTTGCTTCCCCTCCTCAAGATGTTAGTTCCCCATATTAATGGCATAAAAAACGAGCGCTACCGTGCGTTACTCCTTGGTGAGCTTGCGGTGGGGTTTTATACTCTCGGGGCCGAACTGGAGGGGGATTTTGCCCTCAAGACCGCGATAAACCTGGCCCTGGATCACCCGGACGTGCTGAGGGACGTAATAATGAACCTGATTAACTCTGGCCTGCTCCATAAGGCCGCCTACGCCATGAAGTTCGTTAAGGACAAAGAAAAGCTCGACGTTGTTCTTGTTCACCTCGCAGAGGTTCTATACGAAAGGGGCGAGGTAGAGAAGGCCCTCGCAGTGGTGGGCCACATAACGAGCAACTTCCACCGCGCCGTTGCGCTCTTTCATCTGGCCCAGTCTGAAATGGAGAGGGACAGGGGGAAGGCACTCCAGTTCGTTGAGTGGGCCATAAAGCTGGCGGAAAAGATAGAAGACCCTGAGGCAAGGTTTGAGCTCATGCTGAAGCTTTACGACCTGAAGCACGAGATACAGGGCGATTCCCTCAGCCTCTTCGAACTGTTGAAGAGGAAAACTCCCGAGGAGACAGGAGGGGCGGAAGACCAAGGGCCCTTGACAGGAGGAGGGAGTGAGGCACCTTGACGCCAATCTCGATTAGCTCTTCCACCTTCTCCGCGATTTCTCTTGGGGTTCCCTGAAGAATAACCTGGCCCCTGTCCAGAACCACCAGCCTGTCCGCCTTTCTGAACAGGAAGCGGGAGTCGTGCTCCACCATAATGACCGTTGTCCCGGCTTTGTGGAGGTCTTCTATGACCTTCAGGACTTCCTTTTTCCCCTCCGGGTCAAGCTGGGACGTCGGCTCATCGAGAACGAGATGGCTCGGCTTCATCGCTATTACCGACGCTATGGCCAGCCTCTGCTTCTCGCCGCCGCTGAGGTTCGGAGGGAACTCTTCTTCAAGGCCGCTGAGGCCGACGACTTTTAGGGCCCACTCCACCCTCCCCGCTATCTCCTCCCGCGACAGGCCGAGGTTTTCGAGCGCAAACGCGACCTCGTCTTCGACCGTCATGTTGAACAGCTGGCTTTCCGGGTTCTGGAGGACGAGGCCGACGATAGTTGAGAGCTTCGAGACCGGAGTCTCCGTCGTTTTGAAGGTCTCCCCGGTGCGGGGGTCTCTGACTATGACCTCCCCCGAGAACTGCCCCCGAATTGAGTTTGGAATTATCCCGTTCAGCGTCAGTGCGAGAGTTGACTTCCCGCTCCCGCTTGGCCCGAGGATTCCCATGAACTCCCCGTCTTTTATTGTAAGGCTCACACCCCTGAGGGCGGACCTCTCCGAGTGGACGTACTTGAAGGAAACATCCCGCACTTCAATCATTTTCTCTTCACCCTCGGGAGCAGGAAGACAACGCTGATTATGAAGACGAGGGTTGAGAATATCTCCAGCCTGCCAATCCACATGAGGAGTATGTACAACACCTTGAGGTCGGCGGGCATTGCTGGGGACGTTATCCCGATGCTAAGGCCCACGTTGCCCTGCGCTGAGGCTACCTCAAAGAGCGCGTCTGTAAGGCTAGCTTTGACGCGGAGCATTGTGTATACAGTACCGAAGAGCAGGAACGCAAGGTAAGTCATGGTAAAACTCATGACCTCCTGTATGTCCTCCTCGCTGAAGACGTAGTTGCCGACCTTTCTCTTAATGACTGCACCCCTCGGCAGGATTGCGCTCTCTATCGTCCACTTCAGGCTTTCGTACATCAGGGTGACGCGGATGAGCTTTATTCCGCCCGCCGTACTTCCAGCACCTCCACCGATTACCATCAGGATTGCAAGTATGAACTTCGCGACCTCGGGATAACTTGAGAGACTCGCTATCTGGAACCCCGTACAGCTTATGGCTGAAACCGCGTGGAACACTGCCTCCTGGATAACCTCTCCGAGGGCTTTCCCGATGGAATAGAGGCTGTAACCTATTATCGTGACAGCGGGGATAAGAAAAACAAACATGTACCTAACCTGAATATCTTCAAAAAAGGGCTTGAGGGACTTGTTCTTGAAGAGTTTGTAATGAACCGTGAAGTTAACGGCGCCCATAATCATCAGGAAAATCGTGACGGCGTTGATTGCCGGGCTGTGGAAGAAGCCTATGCTCTCGTCGTGGGTGCTCATACCACCGGTTCCAAGGCCTGTCATTGAGTGCGTGAGGGCGTCGAAAAGGTTCATGCCGTTGATGTAGTAGAGGTACGTGCCCACGAGCGTGAGGACGAGGTATATCTCGAAGATGACCTTTGAGGTATTGACGAGGTTCGGAAGGATTCTCTCGCTCCTGGCCTCGGCCCGGTAAAGCCTCGCGGCGGCAACACCCGGGCGGATAAGGATTGTCAGGGCAACGAGGACGATACCAATGCCACCGAGCCACTGCATCCACGCACGCCAGAACAGGAGAACCTTGGGGTAGCTCGACAGGTTGCTCATCATTGTGAGGCCCGTTCCAGTCCACGCGCTCATGCTCTCGAAATAGGAATCCACGAAGCTCATGTCCGCTATTCCCATGAACGGGACAACGCTCACAAGGGACGCAAACAGCCAGGTAAACGCGGCCGCGACCATGGCCTGCCTCAGGTTGACGTCCTCAACTTTATCCGAGTGTCTGCTCCACCAAGCGCCGAGGAGAATGCATGCCATTCCGGGAAGGGCAAAATACGGGACGTATTTAATTTGGTCTGGGTAAAACCACACGAGGAGCACGGGAACGAGGTAGGCAAGGCCAACTCCCTGCAGGATTGCCCCTATGAGGTTTCTAACAACGAATATATCATCTGACACGTTGATTCTCTTCCTGAATTCGAGCATCGCCTCACCGTCTCGCCTAAGGGTGGCGAAAATAAAAGGTTTTTCGTAAGGTTTAAGGGGAGCCTAACGCCACCTACCTCGGTGGTAGTAGTGGACGAAAGGGCAGCGCTGATTAAAGCCGGTGAGATAGCGAGAAAGGTCAAGGAGGAAGTCGCCGACCTCATAAAGCCAGGTGCAAAGCTCTACGACATAGCGGAGTTCGTTGAGAGGAGGATAGTGGAGCTCGGCGGAAAGCCCGCATTCCCCTGTAACCTCTCGCTCAACGAGATTGCGGCGCACTACACGCCGTACAAGGGCGACGATACTGCCCTCAAAGAGGGCGACTACCTCAAGGTTGACATCGGCGTCCACGTTGACGGCTACATAGCTGACACTGCCGTGACTTTCCGTGTCGGAATGGAAGAGGACGACCTCATGGAAGCGGCTAGGGAGGCCCTTGAGAACGCCATAGCGACGGTTAGGGCGGGCGTGATGGTAAGGGACGTCGCGAAGGCCATCGAGGACACGATAAGGGAGAGGGGGTTCAACCCCATAGTGAACCTGAGCGGGCACAAGGTCGAGCGCTACAAGCTCCACGCAGGGGTCAGCATTCCCAACGTCTACAGGCCTGCAGACACGTACGTCCTCCAGGAGGGCGACGTTTTCGCCATAGAGCCCTTTGCAACGACGGGCGCGGGCCAGGTCATAGAAGTCCCGCCGGCGCTGATTTTCATGTACCTCCGCGACAGGCCCGTCAGGATGCTCCAGGCGAGAAGGCTTCTCATGCACATCAAGCGCGAGTACAAGACACTTCCCTTTGCTTACCGCTGGCTCCAGGACTTCATGCCCGAGGGACAGCTGAAGCTGGCGCTGGCCCAGCTTGACAGGGCGGGGGCTATTTACAGCTACCCGATACTGAGGGAAGTCCGCGGCGGCCTCGTTGCCCAGTTCGAGCACACGGTCATAGTCGAGAAGGACGGCGCCTACGTGACGACCTGAAGACCCCTTGGGAGAAGTAGGCTGTTTTCTTTTCTGTTTCTTACGGTTTTCCCTGTTTCACAGAGGGTTACAGGTTTGCAACTTCTTAAGTAAGAATCTCTGAGGCAAACTACAGACGGCAGAAGTATAGAGTAGGGGAAGTGGAACCCCCTCTCGGGCTCGGCAGTTGGTTGGCGCCGGGGCAGGGATTTGAACCCTGGTGGGCGGACGCCCACGGGATCTCGAGTCCCGCGCCTTCCCAGGCTAGGCTACCCCGGCGCTCCCCAGCAACCAACACTCCCCTACGGAGGAGCGTTACGGCCGTCACGACCTCCTCAACCGTCAAATCCTCAGCCAAAGCCACCTCAAGCAGGCTCGCGACCACTCGGCTCACGTTGTTCCAGCGCTCCTTTGCCTTCCTGTACACTTCCGGCGGTAGCGTAATGTGCAGACGCGGTGAAAGGCGCCTCTTCTTGCCTCGCTTCCGCGCTCCGGCCTGCTCCCGCTCCTCCGCATGGGAGTGTCCGGACACACCACCCGATTTTACCATGACGAAAACCCCCACTGAACTTTATAAATTTTTAGGCTAAAAGCCTTTTCCATTGAACGGCCACAACTCGACGCCTGCCGTAACGCTCATTCTTGAGCACTAAAACGGCCTTCTCGTGCCTTCTTCCAACTCCGAGCTCGTCGGGATCCTGCTGAAGGACCTTCGACTAGGAACGACAAGTGACGATGTTTTTAGTTCGTTAATCTTAATAACCACGACTCAAAAGAAAGGGAAGGAATACTACCAAAAAGGAGGTTACCCCATGAGTCCCCATCAAGAGGATAGGCTTAGGTATTATAATCCTTTTGATGTTGCCACGCAGGAATATGAGAAGGAGATGAACAAAAGATATGCCACAAAAATCGTCGTGGAAGTGCTATTAGGTTTATTCCTTACCGTTTTCGTCTATAGCGTGGTTAAAATAGCGGGTATCAATAAATATGCAGAAACAATGTCATTTTTGACCTTCTTAGGCTCCTATTGGCGGTTTCGTTGCTGGTACTCTCCGGGACACCCATTCACTTCCTAAGTGAAGCAACCAGCAGTGCAACAACTACCCCAACAGGGGACCCGAATGAAGTGGATTTAACATTAAACTCCGATTCTTTCCCAGACTTGGAAAACAGTCTGACAATAATTTTCACCACGATGACCATTAACCATGCGACAGTAAAGTACTGTAAAACCTTGCGCTCCCCGGAAATCACAGTAATCTCCCACCACATCAGGAAAAACGGAATCCATACGGCAACTTCTGGACTTACCCACCGGGTCAAGATCCACCCAATAAGCGGGTACACAATGAATAGAACGTTCGTCAGGATAATGGAAACCCCAATCAGTGCCTTTATTGAAACCTTAGGGTCTCTAATAAGCTCCGTTATCTCATTCAAATTCTTCAGGTTCACAGAGAAATTGAACACCGCATACCCGACGAACGCTGTAATGTAAAACTGCCTCGGAACTCCAATAAGGTATAGTACACCCTGAGCTGGCAAGCTAATCACGAAAGCAAGGAGCGTAGTCCACAGGAAGAACAGAACTGCCTTACCCAACGCTTTGAACGCAGTATCCCACCGGTCCAAATTTCCAGCGACAGTTTTGGTCGGCTCCATTCCTCATCGGGATTATATACTATATAATAGCTAAAAAATTAACTGACCACATCTGGCCAGAGACAACCGCAACTAAAAACCTATCGAAGAAGAAAACCCAAAACCCCCCGAGACCTCACTCCACAGGAACAACCTCAACCCTCGCCTTCTTGACTATTAACCGTGAGATTTATATGCTTACTTTTTATATCAAATGCGGTGACTTCCGATGGTTGCCCTCAAGAAACTCTATGTCGGAGCTATCCTACTTTTGGTTGTTTTTGTAGCGGGATGTGTTGGAACGACTACAACTACCAGCTCCAGCCAACCTTCAGCGTCCTCATCATCAAGGCCATCCCCAGTCGAAACAACGTCCTCTTGGACACCCGCATCCTGGGTAGCCTATGATGAGAATATGATACTAAATGCAAGTTGGTCTCTTGGAGATTTGGAGATAACGCACACATCAAAGGTCATAATGAAACTCAACATAATCTCAGGAGCTAACAGCATTTCATACCTCGCAATAATCCCTGCTTCCGAGCTTGAAAAGTGGAAGGAAGACTCACCAGACATCACTTACGAGTTCATAACTCATCATGCCAAGAGTGGAACCTATACTGCGACACTCTCACCAGGAACTTATTATGTTCTCGTAGGCTACGCCGACCCAATTCATGAGACCCTTGCACAGGGGACGGAGGTCATTAAGGCGGGATACTACGTGGGAATACCAATTGACATGTCAAACATCGTTTATGCCGAGAACGTACAGGCTACAATTGATATCAGAGAAGACTTGGATATAACCTTAGGCTTCCTCAACGAAAATGAGTTCAACGTTTATCAGGAAGGGGGAACTGCCAACTTCATCGCTAAATATGAAAAGACCGAAAGTGGAACCTACAGCATCACAAATGCTCCTCCAGGCTACAAGACTATACTACGCCCAAGCTTCTACTACCTTATTCTTGACAATGGCTATTCATGGTTCACTGATAAGACAGTAGACTACACAGTCACAGCAGACGTCGTTTATCCTGCAAGAATCCACCTGACTATAAAAGTAGAAGAAACCGGGTGAATTCACTTCTTCTTTTTCATTTTACCGGAACTCCCCACTCGCCGTGAATAAACTTCCCCGGAATATAGTCCTTCTTCACCATCGCACGGTACAGCTTGTAAACCTCAACCGTCGCGCGCTCCAACCCAATCGTGGACAAGAACAACGGGACTGGCTTCAACCCATACGTCCTCGCCAGCACCGAACCCCAGAAAGCACCAATCAACGGCGACCTCCAAAACGTCTTCTCCTTGAACCCCTCATAAGGCGCGTCCTTAATCGCACCACCCAACGCCACAGCCAGACCCGCCAAGAAACCAATCACCGCACCATTAGCCTCCCTGCTCACACTCTCACCTCCTCAAGAGGAAGCCAAGCACCACTAAAACCGCGAGGACTCCAACCAAGATTTCAAACACCTTCTTCTCGCCGTCTGTCCCCCCGTCAGATGAACCTGTACCTCCAGAAGAGAAATCAGCGGGGAGATGTTTGTATGTCGGGAGATGTTTGTATGTTGGCTTCCATCTTGGAGCCGGGTCTGGCTTGAACTTCTGATAGTTATCATCCACCTTAACCTCCTTCACAAGATTGAGGTTAAGCTGGTTCTTCTCAACCATCTCCCTGAGCTCCTCAACCTTCACTCGAAAATCAGCACCATTCGTAAGGTAAACCCTCACCCAATGGCCTTTCCACTTCTCACAACCCTCGAGAATCAACCGACGCTTCTCGCTCACGTCCATCAAGCCTCACCAGAGAAAATAGCACTTCACTACCTAAAAACACTGAACCAGAAAACGGGAGAAAACAGCAGAAAACGGGAGAGACCACCAAAAACCCAAAACCCCCCGAGACCCCCGAAGACCCAGCCAAGGAAGAGAAAACGGAAGAATCACTTTTCAATAACTTTTAGAATTTTCAGCTTAACAATGCTACCTCGCTTAATTTCCAATTTATCCCGAAGCTCCTTTGGTATTGTTATGTGGCCATCTCTCCCAACTATAACAGTAAACTCGTTGTTTCCAGTTATTTTAGCCGTCTTCCTACCTCTCCCCACTACCACCACCATAAAAATCTTGGCTTAATAATTTATAGGCTTTTTGCATTTTCACGTTTGTCGTTTTTGTCATAAAAACAGAAAAATGCTATTATCATAATCGCATATCCAAAATAATGACAAAAACGTTTTTATGATTTTATGATAATATCATTTTCGCATAATATCCCTTAGAGGTGAACCGCCATGCGTGTGGTTTCCATCTATGACCTCCGGAGGCTTCCTCGTGGGGAGGCTTTGAGAAGGCTCAGGGAGGCGGAGTGGGTTCTCGACGAGGGAGCGACCTTCATACCATCGGGAGAATTCTCCCGAATTCGGGAGAATTCTGGTTCAGTGCATAAGAGGCTGACACACAAACACAAGGTGGTGAGAGCATGATGAGAATTGAAGTGGATGGCTATGGGAGCATTGAAATAACGCAAGAGGCAATTCGGAAGCTCTTTGAGGACGAACAGATACTCAAAAAGCTCATCGAGCTTGACATTGCTGAGAAAGAACGCATACTTGCGAGAATGAGAGAATTCGTCAGAGAGTATCCCCCTGAGCTAATCGAGAAGCTGAGAGTTGCAGAAGAGCTTGATGAAGAAATCTATGAGCTTGAAGAGGAGATTGCCGTTCTGAATGAGATTCTAAAGGCTCTCAGGGAGAACAGGGAGGCCGAGCAATGACCAAGCGCGGAAGGCCACCAGTCATGAAGGCCTGGCGCGTGAGGATAACCCAGCCAGACGAGGAACCCCTCGAATTCACCATTTTTGCCAAGACGCAGGAGGAAGCCGAGGAAATGGCCCGCTTCATGGTCAAGCAGAGCTTTCCTTTTGCGAGCTACTCCGTGAAAAAACTCGGGAGGGTAAGAGCATGAGGAAGTTCTACGCGAGAGTCGGCGATGAAGAATACATCCTCCTCGACAAGTCTTTTGAGGACGCAGCGGTTACATTCTGGTTCTGGAACGCCATGAGGGTCGAGAAAGGCGAAATCCCGCCCGGAACGAGGATAAAAGTCATGCCTCTGGCCCTTGCATACCACCAGGGAATCCTCGAAAACGCGGAGGTCGCCCTCCTTCCAGTCCTCAGGGGGGACAAGCTCAGGGATGAGCTCAGAACCTACACCAGCAGGCCGGCCGCACAGACCACCCTCGACAACCTCATCAAGGTGGAGGGATGAGGGATGCCTCTTCTAATCGCATGGTTCGAACTCAGCCAGCTCAAGGCCTTCCGCCAGGCCCTTGAGAAGGTGGAAGAGCTGAGACTTGCTGTGCCTGTCGAGGTCGCGAACATCGAGATGGAGGGAGAGAAGGTTAAACTGGTCGTCAGGGTGCCAGCCGACTCCCTCAAGCTGGTCCGCTCGGCCTTTCCCGAGGGGGTGCTGGTGGCATGACCGACGGCGACAGGAGGAACCTCATCACCGACAACCGCGCCCTCAGGAGAATGAGACGCCAGACGATACACGCCATAATGAACCAGCTACACGGCTTCGACGCTCACGAAGAATTCTCGGACCTCCTCGAGGAGGCGAAGAGGAGATACAGCATCACCCGCGTCGGCCTCTTCGACATTGACCTTGTCCTCTACGACTTCAAGCTCGGCATGCCGAAGGCCTTCTTCGAGGTCAAGAACAGGTACCAGGTCAGGGGCGGCGACGGCTACGCCATCTTCGACGAGCCACAGTACACCTTCCTCGAGGACCTCGGCCACTACCTCGGCGTGCCCGTTTACTACATCATCAAGACCAAAACCAAGTGGCTCGTCTGGAAGGTCGAGAACGGCCTCGCACAGAGGCGCCAGCTGGCCGACGGGAGGACGGTAGTTTTACTTCCACTGGAGAAGGCCCGGCCTTACAATCACGGGCAAATGGTGAACCGCTTCCTCAGGGAGCTGTTGAGGAGGTATTGAGATGACCATTTCTTTTCTTCCCCCCGCGAGACGGAGGTGGTTGGAATGAGCGAGACCCACGTTGAGCAGATAATAGACCTTCTCGGAAAGTACGGCCTCAGGGAAAAAGACTGGGAGGACCTCTACGTAGCAATCATCAACCTCGGCATCAGGGACAAGGCCGAGATAACGCGCGAACTCTACAACTACCTGAGCTCGAGATACCCCCGCCACGTGGCCATGGGAGTCCTCACAGTTATACGCGCCAAACACTTCGACGACCTCTTTGACAAAGCCAAGTACGTGCCAGGCTACCACATCAGCGCCACAGGGATAGAGGTATTTGACAGGTTAAGAGCTGATCGGAGTTCTACGATCACTGACGATCACTGCGATCGGGAAAAACAAGACGAGGAAAATGGCGATCACTCATTGATCGGTATGATCGCCTACCGTTCGGTCAAAAATAAGCTGATAGAACCCGCCAAGCCGGCCGAGGTTAAACCCGTCGAACCCGACCCGACCACGATAGCCTACTGGCTCACGGGAGTGAGGACATGAGCGAGGCAGAGAAGGTGAGACGAGCCAGCGACAAACTCAAGGATAAACTCATCGAGGAGATAGAGAACCTCCTCAGGCAGATGGACGAGGAAGGCCTCGAACACCTCGACCCGGCCGTCCTGAGTCCCATGCTGAGGATATGGATAAGGGGACAGTACGGCTTCCTGCCGACATCAATCACAAAGGACCTCCTCAATGCCTACAAGGTAGTGCTTGAGAATTATAGAGCTGTTCCCAGAAGTAGGAACACCGAGGAACAGAGCGTTCCCGACAATCAGAGCGAGGAACATCGGGAACATTCAATGTTCCCAACGTTCCGATACCGTTCCGTAAAAAATAAGCTAGGTTCAGAGAAATTTGAAGCGTTGCTTAAATCCCTTAAGGAAACCTATGGCCTGCCTCGGCCGGTTCATGCTAACACTATACTCATCATGATGGACATAATGGAGGACGGCATTGAACTGATTCCCTTGAGTCTTATCGAGAAAAAGCTTGGAGAAGACGTGGGATTCACGAAAAGCATGATTGCCAGAATGAGAAAAGATTTCTTCGGCAGTGGCAATACTGCCAAGAGCCTTCAGGCCGTCCTCTTTGATGCTATCGGCGAGGTGAACGGTGAGCCTGCGTTCAGGCTGAAGGACTCGGTGGTGAAGTTCGTCAAGGCGAAAATCCTTGAGCTCCTCGGTTATGAGCAGGAGGCCGAGGATTTACTGGACTACACGAACAGCGCCAAGGACTTCCTCAGGAACTTCAAGCGGGACGGCGAGGAGGTTTACCTTGAGAAGGTCAGGGAACTGGTGAGGGAAGGCGGGAAGGACTTTTACGTGGACTACCTTGACCTGGTCAGGTACGACCCGAGGCTGGCGAAGGCTCTCTTCGATGAGCCTGACCTTGTGCTGGGTGCTTTCGAGAACGCGGTGAGGGAGCTTCAGGAGGAGGTTTACGAGGAGATTGCTCGGCTTGAGCCTGAGCTGTTCGATGATGAGTTTGAGCCTGTGGAGGTCAGGGTTAAGGTCGGGAATTTCCCGAGGGTGTTCAGGCCGAGGGATATGAGGCCGGACCTTGTGGGTAAGTTCGTGGCGGTTGAGGGTTACGTCACCTCGGCCTCGAAGGTGGTTCCGTTCTTTGAGGTGGCCATGTATGTGTGCACCAAGTGCGGTCATGAGCTTGGTCTCTTGAACAGGCCGACGAGGGAGCCTGCGAGACCGCCGTCAAAGTGTCCTTCCTGTGGTGCTAAGCGGGCGTGGGATTTTGACGTGAAGAAGTCGAGGAAGGTGGAGATTCAGCATTTCGTGGTGAGGGATGCTCCGGAGAGCCTTCACGTTGGCGAGAACCCGAAGGAGCTGAGCGCGTACATTCTCGGCTCTGGTGCTGGTGCTGTGGACGTTGGGGATAAGGTGGTTCTCTACGGCATTCTGCGGGTGAGGGAGACGTTGAGGAAGAGCGTGGCCGAGTCTGATTACGTGCTCGAGGTGATTCATGTGGAGCAGTTGAACCGAGGCTTTCAGGTGGAGCTTAGCAAGAAGGACGTGAAGGAGGTTCTCCATCTGAAGGACCTCTACGGGGATGACTTACCTGACGCCGTCGCGAGGTCCATCGCTCCCTGGATTGGGGGGTATGAGTCGGTGAAGAAGGCTCTTGCATTGGCGGTGGTCTCGGCTGAGGGTCTGTGGGATAAGAGGACGACGATTCACGTTCTCCTCGCGGGAGACCCTGGCGTTGGTAAGTCGAGGCTGGCGCTGGACCTTGAGAACATTGCTCCGAAGGTCCTCACGGCGGAGGGTGGTGGGTCGTCGCGTGCTGGCTTGACCGCGAGCTTTGAGAAGGACGAGCTGACTGGGAAGTTCACGGTCAAGGGTGGCCTGCTGGTCCTCGGGAGTGATGGTATTGTTATAGTTGATGAGTTCAGCAGTTTGAAGAGGGAGGACATCAACGCGTTGAAGACGTGCATGGAGCATGGGTTTGTTGCGCCGGCTAAGGCAGGGATTTCCAACATGAAGCTGAGGGCCACTGCCACAATCATCGGCACGGCGAACCCGAAGGCTGGGAGGATTGACAGGAGGCAGTTGCTCATTGACCAGCTGGACGTTCCGTTTCCGGTCCTGACGAGGTTTGACCTTATCTTTGCGTTCTTCGATGAGCCAGAGAAGGAGAAGGATGAGGAGATTGGGTGGAGTATCCTCAGTGAGGTGAAGAGGAGGAAGAACCGGAAGCCTCCTAAGAGGGTTATTGAAGCGGAGCTTTTGAAGAAGCTGTTCGCTTACGCGAGGTTCAATGTGTTTCCTGAGATTGACGATGAGGTCGGCCGGCTGATGGTGGAGGAGTTCAAGAGGATTAGGAGGAAGACCAAGCAGAGTGGAGCGCCTGTGAGCAGGCGTGTGATGGATGCAATCGTGAGGCTGGCTTATGCTCATGCAAAGCTTCGCCTGGCCGAGAAGGTTGAGAGGATTGACGTTGAGGAGGCCGTGAGGCTGGTATGGGAGAGTCTTGAATATGTCGCCTACGACCCGGAGACCGGGGAGATTGATGCGAGCATTCTTGAGGTTGGTGTCCCGTCGAGGGAGCGTGAGAGGTTTGAGCTGTTTGTGAGGGTGATGGAGAGGCTGGCGAGGGGGTATGATGGTATTCCGCTTGAGGTTGTTTTCAGGACCTTGGAGGAGAAGGGTCTCCAGGAGGATGAGATTAGGCTGTTCCTTGAGAAGGGTGAGAGGTTGAACTACCTCCAAGTGGAGGGTGAGTTCGTGAGGTGGCTGTGAGGCGAGGCGGGATGAAGGATGATCGACAAAGTGAGTGAGGCGATTATTTTACTGAGGGTTGCGAAGTCTATCATCGAAACGGCGGAGAGTCTCATCGCAATGGCAGGGGACGAAGATTCAGCCTATGAGGTCTTCAATGTGGGAAGAGAGTTAGAGTGCATCATTGGAGAGCTGGAGAAGCTGGAGGCTTGTGAGGTGAGGCGAGATGAAGACTAAGACGGTTTCGGCGAGGGTGGAGTTGGAGTTTTATGAGAGAGTCCAGGCCTTGGCTGAGGGACGTGGCGTGACCGTGAGCGATGTGGTGAGGGAGGCCTTGGAGAATGAACTTGAGGAAGCGGAGGTTCTCGAGCAGGTGAATGGTATGGAGGTCCATTATCCTAGGGAGCCGTGGTGGCGGAGGCTTGGACTGCGCATTCGTGCTTTGATTCCCTGATCGGGAGATTTCTCCCGATTTCTTCAGTTTTCTGGTTCACTGCTTAAATACGGTGGGTGAATAGGGTGAAATTGGGGGATTCACCCGAAATCCCCCGGTGAAAATTGGTGAAATTGGGTGAAATGGGGTGAGACTGGTGGGTGAAGTGCGAGAAAAAAAGCTTTACGTCTGCCTGCGCTGTGGAAACAAATTCTGGAGTCGCGCTAAGAAACCTCAGTGTTCTGTCTGCAAGTCAAAGCGCGTGATTCCTTACGAGGAGTTCTTACAGCTTCCGCAGGAAGAGCAGGAGCGGATTTTGGGAAAGAGGAGCGAGGAGAAGGAAGAAAAGGTAGAGGCTGCGGGGGTGAAGGAGGGTGAAAACGGGGGAAATTCGGTGAAAATCGAGGAATCCCCCGAGGGTGAGAGGGTGAAAAGCGGTGATTCCCCCGGTGAAACTGGGGGAAAATCGGTGAAAACTGGTGAATCACCAAAAATCACCCAGGGTGAAGGGGTGAAATCGGGTGATTCACCCAAAATCACCCGGGTGAAAAAGGGTGAAAAATCTGGTGAGAAGGTGAAGGGTGAAAGGGTGAAGAAGGGGTTCAAGGTTCCCGTGCCGAGGCTGAGCTGGAAGGCGTGGAGCGTCATCATCGGGGTGGCCTTCATCTACTACCTGTACAAGGTCGGCTGGTTTGATGAGATGTTCCGCCAGGTCAAGCGCCTGGCGGGGAAGGGTGATGAGCCTGTCAAGGCCTACGGGGAGAGGCGTTCCCCTCTTCTTGGAAAGATTGAGAGCAACCTGAGGGGGTGAGTGAGATGGTTGAAGGTGGTGAGTCTGAGAAGAAAAAATACTTCTGTCTCCACTGTGGGCACGTCTTTGACAGTGATAGGGACGCGCCAAAGTGTCCGAACTGTGGCCGTAGGAAAGTTATTCCGCTTGAGACTCTCGGTGAGTCTCTCAAGAAGCATAAGGATAAGCTGAAGGAGCTCGGTGTTCTTCCTGAGCCTGACCCTGAACCTCAGAAACCTGTTGTCGAGGTGCAGGGACATAATAAGGGGTGTTGTGGGGTTGAGATTACCATTTTGATAAAACCCGCATGTGGGAGGTGAGACTGTGGAGAAGGCTAAGATGGCGATGGCCATGATGAACCCGGCCACTCAGCTCAAGCTTTCAAAGATTTTCGGCTGGGTTGAGGACCTGGTCGAGGCTGTTCGCGAGACTGGGTTGGAAGTTGGCGAGGTAAAGAATGGCGAGGACCTTCAGGAGGTCCTGTTGAAACTCCTCGGCAAGGCGAATGTCAAGCACCTTAGGGACAAGAACGCGCTGGTTCTTGAGCTGGGGAAGGAGAGAAAGGTTCGCTTAACGCTGAGCTTCAAGGAGGTTGAGTGATGAGCGAGGAAGCCGAAGTTAAGTCCGTCGAGCTCGATGAGAAGGACATCACTTCTCTCGTCGAGGACGTTGAGCGGGACCTCGAGGAGATTGACGAGCTGGTCGAGGCCGAGGAAGAGGACCTCGGCGTTAGCGAGACCGGTGGCCTGATGAGTGAGGAGGAGTTCAACGCGAGGCTTGATGAGTTCCAGGAGCGGGACCACAGCCTCACAATCTTCGCGAACTATTATGTCAAAATGCTTGAGAAGAAGGCCAAGGAAATCGGCGCGGACATTGACTTCAGCATTTGGTGGGACGTTGGCCGTCCGAGCTTCAACGCTGGCCTCTGGTACATGGAGAAGGTGGAAGGCCAGAGCCTTCAGGTGAGCGGGAAGTTCGGCCTGGTCATCGGCGCTGGAAGCCTTCTCATGCTGACGTGGATGTACAGGAAGGCGGTGAAGGAGGCGAAGGCCAGGGGACCTCGGGAAGTGAAGGACCAGGGGAAGGTTGAGAAAAGGACCTCCCGCCAGGAGGCCAGGACCGAGGACAGGCCTGTGAAGACGGAAACGGAAAGGCTGAGGGAGAAGGCGAAGCCGAAGGAGCCTGAGCCTCCGAAGAGCGAGGTCCTCGCGAAGATTGCGAAGAACCTTGGATCCTGACTTTCAACTTTTTGACTGAACAATGTTCATGGAGAATGAACAAAGATGTTCGTTTTGGGTTCCGAACTCGGGGAGATCTCAGCTGCCAAAAGAGTGTGAAAATGAACGGATGTTTAAGGTGGTGATGTGGAGTGGGGATTCTGGACATTGACATCCCGTCCTGGTCTATTGACCTCATCTACGGGAACACTGGGAGCGGTAAGAGCTACTTTGCCGGCTGGCTGATTGAGCAGGCGTGGGAGAAGGGAAGGAGGTTCATCGTACTGGACACGAAGGTGAAGAACCACCTCGGCTTGGTGCAGTTGAGAGGTGTCAGGCTCCTCAAGATTAAGGTCGGCACGAGGTACAACTGGCGGAAGCTCCTTGAGTTTGACCAGGTGCTGGCTGTCCCGACTAGGGGGACGATTAACCGGCTGGGTGTTGAAGGCCTGGTCGAGCAGTACTACAAGCCTCTGCTGGACGAGATTTTCAGGAGGGATCGGGACAGGATTATCGTGGTGGAGGAGGCTCACCGCTACAATCCTTCATCGAGGAGGCCGGGGAAGGAGTTAGAACAGCTTTTCCGTGAAGGCCGTGATGGGAAGCTCTACACGGTGGCGATAACTCAGTCCATCGCTGATTTCCCGAAGCTCCTCTTCCGTCAGGCGCAGAGGCACTTCATCTTCCAGCACTACGTGCCAAACGATGTCATCTACCTGAACAGAATGATTCCTGGCTTCTCGGAGCTGAACGACCAGCTGAGGGAGCATGACCTGATTGAGTTCATTCCGCCGAACAAGACGAGGATCATAAAGCGTGAGCTGGTGGTGAGGAGGACGAGGCATTTTGGGTGATAGCCTTGGCGAGGCTGTACCTCTATGATGATAAGAGGTCTGTGCTTCACACGGTCCTCGGCTTCGCCTCGGCCTTTCTCCTCATCTATGGTCTGGCAGTGTTTCTCATTTACCTGGTCTATGAGGTCCGCGAGAAGGAAGCACCGGTAGCGACGGTTGGGGACGTGGTGGAGTTCCTGGTCGGCTACGTGGTCGGTCTGGCGGTCCTCTTCTGGCTGGCGTTAGGGTTTTATAATTCGCCGTAGAGATTAGGACGGGGGAGCTTATGGCGTCTGATGTTGAAAAGGTCGTGAAGCTGTTTCAGAGGAGAGAGACTCAGGAGGCGTTTGGGGAGTGGATTGTCCAACTCGCGAGAAAGATTCACGAGAGGCCGGAAGACATAGTGTGGTTTTTTGAGGAGATGAGAAAAAGGGAAGGGTGGGACGAAAAGCTTGAGGAGTTTGAGAGGATTACTAAGGACTTATCACCAGAGGAGCTTTTTGAACTTGCAGTTAGGGAGGCTGAAAACGCTCCTGAAATCAGAGAGAGCACTGAGAAGCTCATAACAGATGCGAGAAGGAAGATTGAGAAGTTCAGGAGAATCGAAGAGAAGCTAAAGCGCATTGGAGTGATTTGAATGACCAGCGGTAAAATAAGGGTAGTTCTTGACACTTCAATTTTAGTTAGTGCGCTAAAGTCAAAGAATCCCGAGCGTTCTCCAGCTTGGCGAATTCTAAAGGCTCTTGTCAGTGGGGAAGTGGAGAATTATCTCAGCGATGAGATTTGGGAAGAGATGAGCCGGGTTCTAATGGAAATCGCAGAGGGGACAAAAAGGGAAATCCTTGCTCTCCAAATACTCACGTTGGTAAAGAGGAAGAGCATCGTCGTTCAGCCTGAGCCGAAATTTTCTGGGGATGCAAAGTTCATCAAAAAGCTGAAGGACCCGAGCGATGCCAAGTTCTTTGATGTGGCGTACACGGCTAAGGCTGACTATATTATTTCAGAGAACACGAAGCACATTGTTCAAATGAGGGATGAGGCAACAAAAACTTATCGTTTCGACGGTAGAAAGGTTAAAATCTTGAAAGCTGGAGAGTTTGTGAGAGAAGTCTTGAGGTGAGGCCGGTGGGTGTTTACCTCGACCGTGAGGCGCTGGAGATTTTGGACGAAGTGAGAGAAAGCCTGGCGAGACAGCTGGGAGTGAGGAAGGAGAGAATCTCGCGGAGTATGGCGGTTAAGCACCTCTACCACTTGAGCAAGCAGGTGCTGAAAAAATCGTCGTGAGGAGTTTTCTCCCGTTTTCTGCCGTTTTCTCCACTTTTCTGGTTCAGTGCTTAAATACTCTCAGGCCTTATTCTATGCCGAGGCCTCACGGCCTCAAAGCGAGAGCTTGAGAGGTGAGGAGAGATGGATTGGAAGGAGATCTTTACGGGAGACTTCCTCGTGAACATGCTGAGCGTTCTGGCCGCGCTGTGGATATGGAACAAGTTCCTGAAGAACAAGGTCTGAAGGCGAGGCAGTAAAATCAGGAGGTGAGACGAGTGTATAAGGTGAAGGAGACCCTTGATGACGTTCTTACCCTTCAGGTGAAGTCCATCGACCTGCCGAGGAACGGCGTCATTGACAGCATGGCGCTTCTGGCTAAGATTCCCCTCCACAACGGCGGAGGTTCTGACGCTACCGTCAGCATGGAGGACGTTCTCAAGGCCATCAACGAGATTCGCGTCGTCAGCGATGGAAACGTCATTCACTACGCGCTCAGGGGAACCGACATCGCTTACCTGAACATCTACGACACGCACGGGAAGGCGCTTAGCCTCGACGGACAGATTACCGTTCCGGCCGGAGGGACGAAGGACGTCACGTTCCTCATAATGCTGGACGCCGGCCAGATTCACGCGCTTCTTAAAGACCAGCTTCAGATTCGCGTGGACTGGAACACCAGCATAAGCACCAACGTTAGCGTTAGCGACGCTTCCATCAAAGTCACTCTCGACAAGAAGGTTTACGAGAGTGCTCAGGAGTACGTCATGACCTATCCGGCCGGCGAGTATGGTGAGGTCTTCATCGAGGAGCCGAAGGTCTATGCAATCGAAAAGAGCTTTAACGCGCTCGGCGAGCTGACCGAGGTCTTTGAGCTTCCGGTCGGTTCGGTCCTCAAGCGCGCACTCCTTGTGTTCTACAACGATGCCGGGGAGAGAGCTGACATTGTGGACAAGTACGCGCTTGTCAGGACGAGGCCTGCTCGCATACAGCTTTACAAAATTGACTATGAGACCAGCAGAGAGCTTGATAAAGTCCAGTATAAGCTTCCGGCAGTTCCAGCCGGCATGACGATGTTCGACTACGACCGCGAGGTCGTCTTTGGAGGCCTTGACCTCAGGGAATCTCCTTCAGGTACTTTCAAGATTGCGCTTAAGACCACCGCCAGCGGCAAGCTCCGCTACATAAGCCACGAGATTGTCCCACAGGTCATCAGGGTTTGAGGCGAGGGGGATGGCGCGGAGGAAGAGGCGGAAGTCCCACAGACGGACTTCCCACAGAAGGAAGACGCGGAAGAGCCGCAGGAGGAAGTGATTTCCTCTTTTCCTTTCATTGAATCACTGGCTGAAATCAGCGGCTTTTTCGAGGTGGTGATATGAGATATGTTATAACTTACGTGAAAGATGGGAAGGTGATACACAAATACACAAGCAACCCCGCTGTGGTAGAAGAATTGAAGCGGTCTGGAGCAAAAATAATTAGTGCGGAGGAGTACGTTTATACGAAAAGAGGAGTCAAGATAAAAAACATTGCTGTGGACAAAATCACTTCATCTGGGGACAGGCTGAAACAGAAATACGGTGTGTCCCTAGAGGAACTACAGCGGATTGTCGCGACCTCTCAGAGCCAGCCTGAAGCCATCGCAAAGCTGAGGAAGCGCCTTCACGGTTCTACGAAATATGACCCGCGTTATTTTGAGGTTGAAAAGCTTCTAACTCAGCTTTACGACGCGAAAGAGCATCCGAATATCCCTGATGCGCAGGAGAAAGCAAAGAAAGCAATGATAGAGGTTGCACATCGGACAGGAGTTCCAACTATTCCAAAGCCTCGGCCGCTGCCAGCTCCGGCGCCAAAGCCGAGCGTTGTGGCCAGGACGGGGAGCATAACCTCAGTGGCCGAGAAGGTGAGCATAACATCAACCACTCCAAAGCCGCAATCGGCTACCGTGCACATTTCCCAGGCCAAGTCCACAGACTACAGGAAGCTAGGCATGTACGCGCTCGGCGCGGTGGTCGCTTTTCTGGTTCTCAAGAAGATCCGGAGGTGAGAAAATGGCCGTGCCGGTTGTTGTGAACAGGGACAACGTTTCAGGGATTCTTCAAATCGTCCTCTACTTTCTCGCGTTCCTTATGATACTCTACGCGCTCTATAAACTCTTTGGACTCTTCAAGGACCTCGGTGGGAACCTCGAGAAGAAACTTAATGACCTGAAGAACACCCTCAAAGACCTTGACCTCAACCCTTCGGACGCGCCGGGAAAGTTCAAGGAAACTGGGGAGGACATTTGGACCATACTCAAGGGGACCTTCACTGGGGAGCAGAATACTCCTGAGTACAACAAGGCCATGACTGACCTCCACTATGGTGGACCTCAGTGGGGTCCCGGAACTGGCTTTGACACTTCAAAAATCAAGCAGGGGATTCTGAAAAAATATGGTCAGGACATCATGCCAGGCGAGACCAAGGTCTTCGCGGGAGGGACCTACACTGAGACTGTTGTGAATAACATGGTCAAGTGTCAGTACGCCGGTGGCGAGGTCCTCACGAAGGAAGATTGTCTCGCGAGAAAGTACGGCTTCATGACCTACGCGCAGTTCAACGCCTGGCTGGAAGGCGTTAAGGCCAGATTGAAGGCAATGGGGAAAGACCCGAACGCTATGAGCATTGACGAAATCGTAGAGTGGGGGAGGAAGTTCGAAAATGAGAAAGAGAAGTGGAAGAAGCAGAACCCGGACAAGGCAACTCCAGTCCTTGAATCGTGGAACAACACCGTTCCGAGCTACTTAAAACAGTTTGAGCTACCGATGGAGAAGTCGGACGAGCTACTCAAGAAGATATACCCAAAGACGCCGGGAGGAGGAATAGAGATTGGTTACACGCCGATAGAAGAGATTATCAGCAGAAAGAAGGGATTGCCTAAACCGATTGGTAAGCTCCCTGGCTGGGGTGACCGTCATATTCTCCCGATAGACAGACCGGCTTATATAATTTGAGGTGAGGCCAATGAAGATTGATGGAGACCTTCTCCTTGACGCTATCATTCTTTTCGCCATCTGGATGGCCTTCATGATTTACCAGGAGAAGTTCAGGAGGAGGCTGAGAGTGTGAACGTTCCGACTGAATTCGTTGCGACGGTCGGAGCGTCAGTGGCGACCATGTTCATAGGCCTGCTTTCGAGGATTAAAGCAAACGAGGCAATGATTGACGACCTCTTTGAGAGGATTCAAGAGGCGGAGGAGAGAATCTACGACCACGAAAGGAGAATCAGCAGGCTTGAAAACGGGTGGGTGAAATGACCGGCGTGAACCTCATTGACTTCACCATGCCGTCCGCCGTGCCGGCTCCGGCTGGTGGGAAGGCTGAGACCAGGAATGTTGGCGGAATGAAGCTCGTCATGCCAAAGAAGGCTGAGGCAGAAGGGAAGAAGCCAGTCGAGAGTACCAAGGAGAAGAAGGTGAACTGGAAGGCAATCATATTCCTCGTTGTTGCCTTCTTCCTCTTCCTCAAGCTTGTTACCGGCCACGTGAGGAGGTATGGAAAATGAGCGAGATGAAGGTGAACGCGTATTTTGAGCCAGCGGATAACGTTGTTGTCGAACTGACCAACAGCGAGCGGAGCGTTACAGTGGACTTTGGTAGTCCAAGCCACATCACGGCCATAAGCGTCAGCCACGGGAATGATGATTACGTCATCGTGAGGCTGAGGAAGGTCGAGGACACCAAGCCGTTTTGGTCGGCGAAGTTCTACAAAGGCCTCAACGGCCAGGTCTTCATCCAGCCGATTCCGGGGAATCCTGTTAGAAAGGTTGTGGTGGAGGTCGAGCCGGGAGGCTCGCTAACTTCCATATCTGACAGCGTTCTCGTGAACATAAGCCACATCCAGGGGTGAGAGCTGTGCTGCTGAAAGGGGTTGGGGGAGGAGTAATTTCCCCATTTAAAGTGCGATTCATCGGGAGCAGGTTTCACGCTGATGTGCAGTCCCAGGAGGTCTTGAGAGCATTCCACATAAATGCTGACATTCAGACCCAGCGTGTTTTCAGAGCTCTCAGGGTAAATGCTGACGTTCAGAGCCAGAAAGTTTGGTGTGCTTTCCACGTCCAGACGGGGATAAGTTTTAGCGCGTGAGGAGGTGATGTGAATGCCGAGTTCAACCTCAGATTTTACGGTCGCTGTGAATGACGTGCTGTATGTTGACAGGTGGGGAATCTCGACACTAACGACGTTTAACACAAACTTGAATATCCAAGTGTGGAACCAGTCACCACAGCCTATCTATGTTAAGGCCGTCATAAACGATCCGAACGGAAACTGGAAGTTTAACGACGATACGACTGCAAAACAGCTGGGAGGAGTTGGGGGGTTTGATTACGCTAACTTCAAAGCGGTGCTGAAACGAGCCGTTCCTTCGTCCGATATCGAGGATGAGCAGTTCACTATCACGTTCGAGTTTTACAAAGATAGTTCATATTCTACGAAAATTGACCAGATAACGAAAACAATTACTGCGAATATAATAGATTTCCATGCTTCACCGTCCGGATGGACGGTCAACATAGACGATTTTGACGATGGAACGGCACAGGGATGGAGTGGAGACTTCAGCGTGAGCAACGTTGCGAGTGTCAAGTCAAACGGATACTCGATGTACTACTACTTGAGCGGGACAACTGCAACTAAACTCCCGTACATCTCAAAAAGCATCAGCGTCCCCTCAGGAGTCTTAAAAGCGACCCTAATCTTTTACTACGGAGCGCACTTGTTTTCTGGATGGAATGGACGTTATGCACGGCTAAACTACGTGAGGGTGTACGTGAATGATACAAAAATATACGAGGACCACATCAACGCAAAAGTAGACTATGACCCAACCCATAAATATGTCGGATGGAACCAGGTAGGGATTGACCTTACACCATACGCTGGACAGGATATCACAATCAAAATCGAGTTTGAAGAAAAGCTTGACTATGCTTCAGTAATGTACATAAAAACAGCTGTTGACGAAATTATTTTTGCTTACAAGTGACTTTTCTCTTTTTAGAGGTGATGCTCGTGGCGAGTAGGGTTAAGCGCGAGAGTGGGAAGCGGAAAAGTTAATAACATTTCCCTCCTCAACTTTTTCAAGGTGTGAAGAATGGCCGTCAGCGTGAGGAACTCGGAAGGTGTTAAGCTACTCATAGAAGAAGTCGCCAAGGCCGTTGGAGTCTCCCCCAGGGAACTTATTGAGTACTACGAATGGAAGGCCAACCTGGAGAAGCTCAAAAAGGCCAGGACAAAGAAGATGACAAAGGAGGAAGCCAGAAAAATCATCGAGGAGTGGGGTAAGAAGGAACCCCTCATGAGTGAAGAGGACGCAATTAAACTGTACTACGAGGCCAGGGAGGAGATAAAGAAATGGGAGCAAATAGAAAGAAGGCTAAAGAAACTCGGCCTCGAATAGTCATTGATACCTCGGTTTTAATCGCCGCACTTCTTTCTCCGAAGGGATATGCCTTCGAGGTAATAAGCCTTCTCGCAGAACGGAAAGTTCAACACTACTACTCAAGCTCAACTAAGAGCGAGTACTACCGAGTCACAACCTATCCCAAAGTTGTCAAACGAATTCCTCCTGCAGTCTCAAGGATAAGAATTGATGCCGTTCTGGCAATGTCTACGAGAGTGACAATAAAGCGCTCCTTCCAAAACTCAAAGGCTCTTCTTGAGAAGGTTCGGGATCCGAAAGACATTCCGTTCCTCGATGTGGCCTACAATTCAAAAGCTGAGTTCCTGATAACCTACGATCGAAAACACCTGCTGAAAATCCGCGACAGGAACAAGAAATTCAAGTTGAACGGCCACGAATTCTACATCCTGACTCCTGAGGAGTTCATCAGGCTGTATAAGAAGAGGAGGAAAACCTAAAGCTCCAAGATTCCCAGCTCTTCTTTTAACTTATCCACCATGTAATAATAGATCCTCACCGCATTCTGCACGTTCCAGCGGTAGTTCCTGCCACCGACGTTCTTGGGAGCTCTACCCTGAAGGAACTCGATGAGATGCCAGGCGTCGGCCGGCGGGTTCGGAACCGTGCTCATCACGTTGTCGTTCATGAAGTTCTGGAAGAACTTCCTGAAAAGTGCGAGATCCTTATGCCGCTCCGGGTGCTTCAGCATGGTTCTCTTATAGGTGTTGTCCTTCCTCAGCTTGTAGCCAGATGCCTTGAACTTCTTGAGGTCCTCGACCAGCTCAATAGGGAAGACGGCTATGTAACCCCTCTTAGTCTGGTGCTTCCTATGAGGCAGTTTTACCCTTTCCATATCATATACCGCAATTTTTGTTTTCCATTCCTCTGGCAGGCCGAAGGCCTTGAAGGTATCATCAATCACCCTCGGGTCAAACTGGTTCATCAGCTCTCTGACTTCATCAGCGCGAAGGCCAGTGAAGGCCAAGAGCTTGAGGTAAAGCTTGCGCGCGTGAATAATCTCAGGCGTTGAACCCTTCACGTCCTTGATAATCTCCCTAATATCCTCGGCGCTGATAACCTTAGCCGACTCAGGCCTGGCCTTGGTTTTTATGTTCGGGATAACTGCCTTGAAGTCAATGGCCTCACTCTTCCGTATCCTGCCGGTGGAAACGAGGAAGTTGATGTAACTCCTGATCGCCAGGTAAGCCTTTCTATCCGGGGTGCCTGCCGAGGTCGGTGGAATTGACTCAACAACCCTCCTCAGCTCTTCGGGAGTATTTGCCTTCTTTCCCCAGAGGTATTTGTTGAGTTTGTTAATGTAGTCCCTTGCCAGAGAAGGAGACTCCCTTTGTATCCATTTGGCGTATTCTTCACGGTCACGACCATAATGGATCTTGGCTGTGGAGTCAATCAAAGCCTTTCCTGTAAAAACGTCTTGGGTCTCTGGCTCGCTTTTTGTCGTTGCGTCAAGGAGAGGCCTTCTTTCCTCAAAATCCGTCATCTCGAGTCCCGCGCCTTCCCAGGCTAGGCTACCCCGGCGCGGTCTTTGGTTTGCTTCTCGGTTTTATAAATCTTTCCGCGAAAAATTTATTAACCCAAATTAATTAAAATGCCAACGGTTGCAAAGGTTTAAATCCTAGAAGAACCAAATATATAATTGCAGGAGGTGACAGCAATGGTCGGAATTCCGGTTCAGGAAGTAATGACGGACAGGTTCCAGAAGATCGACATCGACGCCCCGCTTTCTGAGGCAATAGGAATCTTCGAGAAGGAAGACCCCGACCTCATTCTGGTGTTTGATGGAAACCTGTACAAGGGTGTCCTCACCCAGGACCTAATCATTCGCTCCCACCTCAAGTGGGACCCGACGAAAGCTAAGGTTAGGGACGTTTACAAGCCGGCCCCTGTTATAAAGCCTGATGAAGACCTCAGCAAGGCCGCCAAGCTCATGATTGAGGTTGACCTTCGCTCCCTCCCCGTTGGGGAGAGCAAAGCTGAAATCATCGGCGTTATAAACGATATAGCCGTCCTTGAAAGGGTCGCCGAGACCGAGTTCGGTAAGAAGCTTGTTGAGGAGTTCATGACTAAGGACGTCATAACCCTCAAGCCCGACGACACCGTCGCCAAGGCCCTTGCGACCATGCGCGACCACGCCATATCAAGGATTCCTGTGGTCAACGACGAGGGCAGGCTTGAGGGCCTCGTAACCCTGCACGACCTCATCATAAGGTTCATCAAGCCCCGCTTCAAGGCCCAGTACGGCGAGGTCGCGGGTGAGAAGATACCGCCCTTCAGCATGCCGCTCCGCGACGTCATGATCAGGGGCGTCATAACCATACTGCCGGACGCGAAGGTCAGGGAAGCAGTGGCAACGATGAAGGACAACGACATAGACGGTCTCGTGGTCGTCAACGAAGACAACAAGGTCGTTGGAGTCCTCACGGTGAAGGACCTGCTCCTGCCGATTTCAAAGATGACCGAGAAGGAGGCGAAGTTCTACCTCCAGCTCGGCGGTGACGCTTCGATACTCAGCGACTTCACGAGGGAGAGGATAATCAGCGACATAAAGCGCTTCGTCGAGGGCTATGAAGACCTCCTGGGCCAGGAGGGCATAATCTACCTCTACATCAGGCGCTTCCCCGAGAAGTTCAGGGGGGTCCACCTCTACCAGGCAAGGATGAGGGTCGTCACCGACAGGGGCGTCTTCGTGGCGACGGGAGAGACCTGGGGTGCTATCCAGGCAGTCCACGACGCCCTCAGGGCCATCGAGAGGCAGCTCCTCCAGAAGGCAGAGCTTGAAAAAGACCTCAGGTACGCCAAAAGGTTTATGGAGAAGCTGGGTCTCAGCTGAACTCTCTGAACTCCCTCTCGATTATTTTTCTCTGCTTTTCGTTCAGGGTCTCGGGGTTCAGGACGAGTACCATTGTACCACCTTCTGCCAGAACCCGGTCCTTTATGTTCAGCAGGAATTTAACCGCCTTCTCAAAACCGTTCTCAAGCATCAGGTACTCAAAGGCCTCGATGTACACTGTCTTATACCCCTGGGCCAGTGCCTGGGCAATAAGGTCCGTAAGGATGTCTATTTTTGTTGGAGCCATCGCATAAATCTGGGGTCTTTCCTCCAGCTTGCCTTCTTTTGCTCTGGTAATCCAGAAGACCAAGGCTTCTGGGTTGAGCGAGCTCTTGAGGGTTCTGAGGTCTTCCCTTGTTATGACGACGGTTCCGGGCCTCGACCACAGGTCTCCGAGGACTTTAAAGGCCTCCTCCCTGGACGAGAAAAAGAAAACCCCCTTCTCCGCGGGGGGCTCTCCGTCCATGCTGGGGGGAACAACCGAGTAGAACACGAACTTAACCGCTCCAACAGCCGCCATGAACCGGGATATTGCCCCAAGGAAAAACCCTATGGGGGCAAACCAATCTACGAACCTCGTTACTGGATATGTAATGTTGAGGACACCGAGAAGCAATAGGCCCGCGGAGAACATCATCTCCACAACGCTCTTGTAAATGACGTGATGATATAAGACCAAGGCCAGGTACACGAGGGAGCCGCCAAAGACCAGTGAGGGCAGGAGTAACCGCTGGGTGGGAGTCTTGAGGACGTTAGTTGCCACGAGAAAAATCCACACATATACGATAACGGGTAAAAAAGACATATAGACCGTGTGCTTGAACGTTATCTGGCCGTATTTCAGGTGTAATGCTGCCAATATCGCCAGGACTCCAACGGCAAAATTTGGGATAATTGATGCGATGTCATAAACCTGTGGGGGAATAGTGATTCCAAAAGTTGATAAAATATAATTTTCAATATCAAGAGCTCCAATGAAAAGGGCGGCACTTAAGAAGACCCAGCCGTTTTCCTTGGTTTTGTATGCCTTGTAAGTGACCGCTATGAAGAGGACCCACCTCGAAATAAAGTTGAGGTAGGGTATGAGGTTGCTTCCCGGAATGCTCATTTCTCCATCACCAACTTCTCCTGCCTCACTACCACGAGGCTGTTTGGCGGGACGTTGCGGTCAAGGATAACACCCGGCCCTATAAAAGAGTTGCTCCCAATCTTCCTGCCCGGATAGATGCTGACGTTGATACCAACCTTTACGTTGTGCCCGATTATCGCCCCGAGCTTGTGTCTGCCGCTGTCCTCGAGCTTGCCCTTAACCTCGACCTTCACATTGCCCCTGTCGTGCCTTAAATTAGCGGTTATCGTCCCTGCACCGAGGTTGGTGTTCTCACCTATTATCGAGTCGCCAACGTAGTTGAGGTGGGGAGCGTTGCTATTGTCCATTATGATGGAGTTCTTGACTTCAACCGCGTTGCCGATGTGGCAGTTGTCGCCAATGCTCGTGTAGGGCCTTATGAAGCAGTTCGGCCCTATCCTGGAGTTCCTGCCAATCTTCACCGGCCCGATTATATATGCCCCGCCCCTCACAACAGTCCCCTCACCGATTTCAACCGGCGGGACTATCGTTGCTCCTTCCTCGACGGTGCCCCTTATCTCGTGCCTGAGCTTGTTCTTCAGCAGGTACTCGTTCAGCTCCAGCAGGTTCCAGGGCCTCCCGATGTCGTTCCAGTAGCCGTCGTAGGGAACGGCTATGACTTTCAGCCCGGAGTCAATCATCAGGTTTATTGTGTCGGTTATCTCATACTCGCCCCTCTCACTTACTCCCGTCTTCTCAATGAACTTAAAGACACTCGAGCGGAAGGCGTAGATGCCGAGGTTGGCGTAGCCGGCCACTTTTCCAGGCTTCTCCGCTATCCGCATGACCTTCGGCCCTTCAACCTCCACCTTGCCGAAGTGGCTCAGGTCATCGAAGTGCTTGACGACCATCGCGGCGTCGGCCCTCTCCCTCCTGAACGCCGAGACGAGTTCCTTGACGGCCTCTTCCTCAAAGTAGATGTCACCGTTGGCCACTATGAACTCGTCCTCCACGCTCTCCCTCGCGCTCTCTATGGCCTTCGCCGTTCCTTCACCCGGCAGCTGCTCGACGTAGGTCACAGGCTTGCCCCTAAACTCGTCTCCAATGGTGCCGATAATCTTCTCCTTCTGGTATCTGACCACAATCACGAACTCATCAACGAACGGATATAGGTTTTCCATAACGTACTCGATTATCGGCCTGTTGGCGACCTTAAGGACGACCTTCGGCCTGTCGTCCGTTAGCGGGCGCAGTCTTTCACCCTTTCCAGCGGCGAGGATTACACCCTTCAAACTATCACCTCCAGAGCAAAGACGATTATAGGCACAATTCCGAAAGCAGTAAGGGCGAGTCTGGCCCTTTTCTCAGCTAGGGACTCAAGGAGATAAATAAGCACAAGGCTCACAAAGAATGCAGAGGCAAAGGCAGTGAAGGGAATCCACACTGGGCCCTCCGGCTCCCAGCTTCCGAACTGAAGGAGACGTAGGATAAAGTACGCCGGCGCCACCATAAAGCTCCACTGGAGGGCCTTTCTGGCACTATAGCCTGGCAGGAGGAGTGCGAGGGTTATAGCGCCGGTTCTCGTGAGTGGGCCCAGGAGGGCAACACCCTGGAGGACTCCCGCTGAGAGTGAGTCAAGTATGCTCGGCTCTTCGGACAGCTTTCCGTCGAGTTCACGGATCGGGTTTCTCCTGGGGGTGGCCAGTGAAAGGAGGACTATGAGGGCACCAATAAGGGCGTTGACTGCCGAAGAGATTTTGGCTGAAAGGCCCCAGGAGAACTTGGAGAGGGGGAGCCCGATAAGGGCAGTAAACAGGGTCGCAAAGAAGACGTATTTGAGCTCTGCTTCATAGATTCCCTTCATAGCCTCGATGAGAAGCCTTGAAAACTTTTCTCTATAATGGAAGAAGACGGCGAAAGTTACACCCAAATAGGCTGGAACAAGGAATGATTGGTAGTTCCCAACGAGGACAGAAGCAACATCCCCCTCCGGGCTCAGGGGAAACCAGGACGTCAGCGCGAATATTAGCCCGGAGAGGAGTGCTTCAACCAGTGTGCCCATAGTTATCACAGCATTTATTTACGGCCCGGAAAAGATAAACTTTTCGAGGTGGGGGTGGTTTATGTGAAGGTCACCATACTGTATGAAAACCACTCGGGCTTCATAAAGGGCCTCTTGGGTGGGCACGGTTTTTCAGCACTTGTGGAAAGTAATGGCATAAAGGTGCTCGTCGATACTGGGACAGATGGAGGGGTTCTCCTCAACAATATGGAAGCCCTGGGAGTCGAACCCGACTCGATAGACTACCTCTTCATAACGCACGGCCACTACGACCACACCGGCGGCCTGAAGGCGCTCCTCGAAGCCCGCTCGAAACCGCTAAAGGTAATCGCCCACCCTGGAATCTTCCAGAGAAGAATCGCGCTGAAGCCCAAGAGGCGTGAAATAGGGATTCCCTTCACGAGAGAGGAGCTCGAGGGGCTGGGTGCCGAGTTTATCCTGGGGACGGATCCCTTTGAGTTCGCCAGAGGGTTCATGAGCTCCGGCGAGGTTGAGCGGGCCACATGGGACAGAGCTGTCGGATACCTCCCCGATGGGACGAAAGACCCCGTTAAAGACGACATTGCCCTGGTTGTAGACCTCGGCGATTCCGTTGCCGTGGTAACTGGCTGTGGGCATTCTGGCGTTATCAACATAGTAAGGCACGCCGAGAACGTTAGTGGAAAGCCGGTTAAGGTTCTGCTCGGGGGACTGCACCTCGCCGGTGCAAAGGAGGAGCTCCTTGAGGACGTGGCCAATAACATCAGCGCAAAGCTTTACGCCGGCCACTGCACGGGGCTTGAGAGCTTCGCCTACCTAAGGTGCAGGCTGGGAGAAAGAGTGGAGCCGCTGCACGTGGGGAAGGTGATAGAGCTTCAGGCTGTGTCTTTGTAGTTCGCTAAAAATGATAACTCACTCGGAATTCCTCAGCTTCAGTCATCGCCTGCTCATAGCCAGCTCGGATTAAATACCTTTTTAAATCCCATCTCCAACCTTTTCTCCGCGAGACGAAGGGAGGTGTGAGAATGAAGAACCCGTTTGAGAAGATGCCGACAGTCCTTACCGCTGATGAGCTCATCGATAAGGCCTTCAGAAGGGCCGAGAAGGCGGCCTCCGCCTACAACCCGCCGGGCGGGAAAGTGGCCAAGGCGAGGCAGAGGGAAGAGCTCCGTGTCAGAACGGTCTCCAACGTCGTCCGCGACAACCTGAGAAAGATACTCGACAGGACGCCAGGAGTTTCGACGCTTCCAAAGTTCTACCAGGAGCTCGTTGACACGCTCGTTGACAGAGACCAGTTCCACAAGTCCCTCGCGAGGGTCAACTGGGCTGTAAAGACCATCAGAAACCTTGAGCAGAGGCACGTCGAGAAGATACGCTTTGAGAGAGACCCCAAGGAGATAGCCAAGCTCAGGAGGGCCTTCTACGGCCGTGTTGCAGACATACTCCACGAGATTGACGACGACCTCCGCTACCTCAACCAGGCCAGAAACGTGCTGAAAGAACTCCCGGTGGTTGACCTGGAGCTCCCGACGGTGGTCATAGCGGGCCACCCCAACGTGGGCAAGAGCACCCTACTCAGGGCGCTGACCAATGCAAGGCCGGAGGTCGCGAGCTACCCCTTCACGACCAAGGGCATAAACGTCGGCCAGTTCGAGGAGCACTACCTCAAGTACCAGGTCATAGACACGCCGGGACTGCTTGACAGGCCACTCAGCGAGAGGAACGAGGTGGAGAAGCAGGCGATTTTAGCTCTGAAGCACCTTGGAGACGTCATCATCTACATCTTCGACCCGAGCGAGTACTGCGGCTTCCCAATTGAAGAGCAGATGCACCTCTTCGAGGAGATTTACAGCGAGTTCGGCGAGTTCCCGTTTATCGTGGCCATCAACAAAGTCGACATTGCAGAGGACGAGAAGGTCAGGACGGTTGAAGAGTTTGTTCGGGTAAAGGGGCTTGAGCCGGTTAAAATTTCGGCACTGACCGGGGAAGGCCTGGAAGAGCTCAAGAATAGGGTTATCGAAATCGTCGAGCCGAAAGCCAGGGAGCTCGCGAAAAAGATCATGGAGAAGGAGCTCTCAAAGTTCAGGGAGGGGCTCTAACTTTCTCCCTTCTTTCCGGCTCGGCACCGCAGTATGGGCAGAACTTAAGGTGGATGGGCTTTAGAGCACCACAGCTCTCGCACTTTTCTTTCAGCTCTGCACCGCAGTTGGGACAGTACAAGTAGTCGTCCTTTACGGGGAACCCGCAGTTGTAGCACCTGTCCTGGGCAATCCTCCTCTTGTAGACTCTTTCGGGCTTGAAGTACTCCTTTCTCAGGTAGTGGAGAGCCAGGAGTGTCGAGAACGCTCCGAAGAGACTAAGTCCGATAAGCTGAACCGTGCCCCATATCGCGGAGAGAAGAAGGTAGATGAGCAACAGCGACGAATACGCCACGAGAGAGGAGGTGTAGATGTTCTTGTATCTCCTGAGGAGCAGAAGCGACGCCATGAACAGTGGCACTGCAAACAAAAGCTTCAGCATGAGAACCTTGAGTTTGTATACCTCATAGGCCCTTCCGTACTCCTCGTTTGCCTTCTCCCTGAGCTCCTGGATTTGTGAGCTGATTTCTTCAAGCTTCTCGTGGGTCTGCTCATAGGCGCTTTTTGCCCCGAGGTACTGACGGTAGGCCGTTTCATAGGCCCCCTTCGCTTTCAGGTACTCAGTCTTCAGCTCCTCGGTAACGTTGCCGCTCTCAAGTGCGACCCTGTACTCTTCCCTTTTGAAAAGGTAAATCCTCTCCGCCTCGGTCAAATTGCTTTTGGTCTCTTGATACGCCTCGAAGAGCTGTCTGTCAAGCTCTCTTAGGCGACTTTGATTTTCAAGGAGTGCATTCACACCGTATTTTTCCTGATAATACTCATAGTTAGGCCGCTGGGGAATGTTCTCAAGCTCCCTCAGGAAGTTTATGCTCGCCAGAAGGAGAAACACAACAAACAGGCTCGCGAGAATTTTCTCGATGCGTGAATATTCCATCTGTCTACACCAAAACAAATAGGGCGCCAAAGTATAATAAGGCTTGCATAAAACTACGAAAAACTTCGGGAAAAGAAAGGAGTTCAGGCGTTCTCCTCCTTGAGGAGAACAGCGTTTACAACCCCGTCCTGGCCGGGCCTGCTGGTGACGACGGCCCTGCCGATTTCGGTCTCGATAATGGCACCCTTGGTGATTATGTTTCTCCTCGCGTACTGCCTGTTGGCCGGGTTCTCGACGACGTTGAGTATCTTGACCTTCTTGCCCTTTCCGCCGTCGAAGACGTTGGCGTAGAGGGCCTCGATGAGCCTGACCTTCCTGTTTCCGCCGTAGGTCCTGATTATCTTCCTCTTTTCCCTCTCCTCGGCGACTCTGGTGTTGGCGGGCTCCCTACCGAGCTCCCTCTTCCTCTTCTTCCTCGCGAGGACAATCCTTCCACCTGAGGGCTTTTTAAGTGACCTTCCCTGCCAGATAGCCATTTATCTCACCTCGATTAGCCTGATGAACCCATCGCCACTTTCGGGGGTTCGTTTATAAGCTTTTCTTAGGGACAACGCTTTTAAACGCTTCCGTCGTTACTAACTACGGTGGTGTTTATGGGAGCTCTTGATGCATTCTCCAAGGCCTTTTCACTCGTCGCCGAGAACAGGGGGGCGTACCTCCTCGTCCTCGTGGTGTTTCTGGCCCTCGCTATCCTCAATTCCGCTTTGTTCCCAGGGATTAGGGGAGGAGCCGTCCCGAGAGAGGAGATACTGCCGGACGTCGTTTTCGAAAAGCATGGAATGACTCACGAGTCCACAGATGAGCTGGTTCGCTACGTTGAGATTCGCCTTCTCTGGATACTCATTGTGGCCATTGTCCTCGCGTTTGTTGAGTACAGCATCGTCAGGACCTATTTCCTCTCGCTAGATGGTAAGGAGTACTCCATCTCTGAACTAATCGCAGAGGCCCTTCCCAAGATCCCTGTAATGATAATTGTAAACGTCCTTGCGTATCTAACCGGAATTTTGGTGGCATTGGTGCCGGCCCTTGTGATGATCGTGGGTGGACTAACACTGAATCCCTTCCTCGCGTTTTTCGGGCTTGTGCTGGTGCTCTTGGTGATTCCAATCCTTATAACGTACTACCCTCTTGTCGTGACCACGTATGTGGACACAGGGAACCTCGGGGCGTTCATCGAGGCCCTGGGCCTTGTCTTTAGGAGGCTCCCGAGCAGTCTGGGCTACGGGCTCCTGACAATCCTTCTTGCCTTTGGAGTCTCCATAGTCATGGCACCCCTTGTGCTCCCCTTCACGTTGAGCAGCGAGCCCAGTGTTCTCGTGATAAGTCTCTTGGAGGCACCGTTTGAGGCGTTTTTCGTGTGCTTCCTCCTGGCGGGAGGGGTTCTGCTCTACAAAGAATTCAAGGGGATTGAAGAAATTGAAGAAAGAACAGAAGAGCCCGTTTACTGATACCTTTTCTTTTTGGCCGCCTCGACCAGCCCCCTGAATACCGGCGCGGGCCTCATGGGCCTTGACTTGAACTCGGGGTGAAACTGGGTCGCTACAAAGTAGCTGTGGTCGGGCAGTTCAAGTATCTCCATCCTCCTCTCATCGTCGCCAGCTATTCCGCTGAAGACGAGGCCGGCCTCTTCGAACTTTTCAACGTAGTCCGGGTTCACCTCCCAGCGGTGCCTGTGCCTCTCGTAGACTACCTCCCTGCCATAGAGCCTCTTTGCTAGGGTGTTCGGCTTTATGTGAACCGGATACGCACCAAGTCTCATAGTCCCGCCGAGCCTGTCCAAATCTCTCTGCTCCGGCATCAGGTCAACGACCGGGTAGGGTGTCTGCGGGTCTATCTCCGTTGAGTGGGCACCCTTGAGCCCGAGGACGTTCCTGGCGAACTCGACAACGGTGAGCTGGAAGCCGAAACATATTCCGAGGAACGGGATGTCGTTCTCCCTCGCGTAGCGTATCGCCATAATCTTGCCCTCGCTTCCGCGCGCTCCGAAGCCCCCTGGGACGATTATGCCATCAACGCCCTCGAGGAGCTTGACGCCTTCCCTCTCGACGTCCTCGGCCTCTATCCACCTTATCTTCACCTTGACGTCGTTTGCCACGCTTGAGTGCTTTAAAGCTTCCTTGATGCTGAGGTATGAGTCGGCGAGCTTGACGTACTTTCCAACGACCGCGATTTCAACTTCCCTGTCAAGATTCTTGTACTTCTCGACCATCTCACGCCACTTCTCAAGGTCGGGCTCTCTCTCGGGAAGTCCAAGCCTCTTCACGAGGTACCTCGCGAGCCCCTCCTTTTCGAGCATTAAAGGCACTTCGTAGGTGTCCTCGACGTCGTAGGCGCTGATCACGGCCTCTTCCGGGACGTTGGTGAAGAGGCTTATCTTTCTCCTCGCGCTCTCCTCAAGGGGCTCCTCTGAGCGGGCGACTATGGCATCTGGCTGGATTCCGAGCGAGCGGAGCTCCTTGACGCTGTGCTGGGTCGGCTTGGTCTTCTGCTCACCCACCACTTTGAGCTTGGGCACGTAGGTCACGTGCACGAAGGCGACGTTCTCCCTGCCTTCTTCAAGCTGCATCTGCCTTGCTGCCTCAAGGAACGGCATTCCCTCGATGTCTCCAACGGTTCCACCGATTTCGACAATAACGACGTCGTAGTCCCTCGCGATTCTCCTGATGCGCTCCTTTATTTCGTTGGTGATGTGCGGGATGACCTGAACGGTCGCTCCAAGGTATTCGCCCTTCCTCTCTTTCTCGATGACGGAGGAATAGACCTTTCCTGTGGTTATGTTGTGGTCAAAGCTCAAACTCGTGTCGAGGAAGCGCTCGTAGTTGCCGAGGTCGAGGTCAACCTCACCGCCGTCGTCGAGAACGAAAACCTCTCCGTGCTGGTAGGGGTTCATGGTTCCCGCGTCGTAGTTGAGGTAGGGGTCAATCTTGATGTTCGTAGTCCTGAAGCCCCTCGCCTTCATGAGCATGCCGAGAGAAGCGCTGGTAATCCCTTTCCCAAGACCGCTAACAACACCACCCGTAACAAAGATAAACTTCGTCATGGTAAAACCTCCAGAGGTTATGTGGGGCTTTGATGGAAAGATGTTTAAAAAATTAACTCAAAGCTCGACCTCGACGCCGTCGTCCTCATCTTCCTGGAGCTCCCTTATCTCATAGACCTTCAGGGGGACTTTCTTCAGTGCTTTTCCAACGACGGCCTTGGCTATCCTCTCCGCGTGCTCTATCGTCTGGGCGTTGTAGACCTTGAGGGTAAGGTACATGCCGACCAGGCCGACGTTTCCGATCACGAAGGCGCTCTCGAAGTGCGCCCCGCAGACAGGACACTGGGAGTAGCCGAGCTCAACGCGGACGAAGTCGAGCTTCTCCCTGTTGAGCGCCTTTGTCACCTTGCTCACCGCCACGTTTATCGCGTCCTCGCTCGTCTCAACGTCCCGCACAATTATCGGGGCCTCCAGAACAACTAGGTAGTCTCCCATCCCTCTCACCTCACCCGAAGGCGAAGAGCCTGTCGTCTTCACCCTTAAACACACCGAGCCTCACACCGGCGTCTATGAACCCGTGCGCGTAGTTCAGGGCCGCGAAGGCCGTGACGTAGTCGCCTTTCTCGTAGTAGTACTTGGCGTCCTCAAAATAGCTCCTTGCCATAGTCAGGAAGTCCTTGGCGACTGCGTAGAGAAGGCTCTTCTCGTGGACGGCGACCTCAAGCCGCCTGAGTGCTTCTTCGGTGATTCTAAAATATTTCTGGAGCTTCTCATCGGTTACCTCGCGCCCCACAACTCTCGCCTCGGTCGTGGTTTGAAAGCCCTCTTATAAACCTTTACCCCGGAACTCTTAGAGGGCACTTTGACTAAGGCTTGGGAATGTTTTTGCGGAGTCGCCCTGGTGAAAACTACAGAAATCCACAACAGAAGGGTGTAAAGTCAGGAAAACCTACCATTTAATTGTGACAAATAGTTATACACACTATTATAAATGGTGCGTTATATGAGATCATACCAAAAATTAATTGTGGCAAAAGTATTATATACATCTCCTGTATATTATAGTTGAAATCTACTTGGGGGTAATAGAATGTCCAAAAGAAAATTGCCCACAATCGTCGTTAGCCTGGTTTTGATTCTTATGATAGTTAGCATAAGCGGATGCACAAGCGACACATCTTCAACAGAGGAAGCAAAAACTACTACAGAGACAACTTCAACACAAAGTCCAACACCGGCCGGGATATCTAATCCAGCAAAAGTTAGAGAGCCAGTAAGCGTTAAAATACGGAGTTACGACGATACCAAAACCGTCGAGGTGACTGTAGTAGATTACATCAGAGGAGAAAAAGCTAATGCAATGATAAAAGATGCTAACATGTTTAACGATGACCCTAAGCCAGGGCATGAGTACCTCTTAGTGAAAGTTCGAGTAAAATACACCGAGGGCAGCGAAACGCTAAGTGTGAATCCATTGGACTTTAGGGTAGTAATTGACGGGGCAATGCATGACTATGAATGGGTAGTTCTACCCGAGGAAACTCCCAAGTTAGATTCAGTTGATCTGCTTCCAGGTGGTAAGGTAGAAGGATGGTTGGCTTTTATGGTTCCGGAGAACCAAAAAGTACTCATAGCGTACCAAGAGAACATGTTCGATGATCCCCTTGCGTACATTGAAATACCCGAACGTTGATTGTTTGTTAGACTTGGACGAACTTTGTTTTTGTTATCTACATTTTTCTAAAAGGCCCATGAAAAGACTGTGAAAATACTGTCCACATGATAGACGAAAGCCTGATCCTGGCGTTGATGGATTTAACGCCATCTGACATTAACTCAGAATAGTCTTGGCAACCTCCAAAGCGAGTTTAACCTCAAACTTTCAAAATAGTTTCTAATCCCATTATTAGCGTCCAGCGGACGCCATTGGAGACTGAAACACTCATCAAAAATAAGCAAAAAGGTAAAGATTCACACCTAGCAATTTTGAAATAGTACCTACTATTTCCGCCAGCGCTTGCTTTGCAAGGGCTGTTATGAACCTTCACATTAATAGACCTATTGCATGTTAATTGAGACCGTTAAATCCGAGTCAAATCTACGTTACATACGAATTCAATCAAAATTAATTTGTAACCAAAAATAATATAACAAGTAGAATACAAAACAAATACGCCAATTGTTCCCATTGCCCATGAGGTGATAGCATGGGTAGGACTGGTGAAATGATATTAGGAATTTTAGGAGGAGTGTTTGGAATAGTTGCAGCGTTACTTGTGCTATTTATTGGGGGGATTGGAGAAGCATTGGAGGTTTCAGGCGCCGAGACAGTGACGGAACGTGGGCTGGGTGCGCTGTTTATGGGAGTTCTTGGTATAGTAGGGGGAGCAATAGTCGACAAAAACAATAAAGTGGCTGGGGCCCTAATGCTAATAAGTGCCGTAGTTGGGTTAATCTTGGTAAGCGGGTTTTGGGTCTTGTCATTTATCTTGTTACTTGTAGGTGGAATCTTAGCTTTGAAAAATACAAGCTAATTATGTTTTTCCGATTTTTAATTTTTAAATGGCAGAAGGTTCCAATGACAATTGAGGGCGCCAGGACTGACTCTCAAAGAAGTATTCTTGGAGAATTTTGGGTTTTTGGTGGGCCCGCGGGGATTCGAACCCCGGACCTCCACCTTGTAAGGGTGGCGTCATAACCATCTAGACCACGGGCCCGCCCAGAGTAAGGAAAAGGGGGGGAGGTTATAAAATTTTCGAAACTACTTCTCAACGCCCCTCCTCACTTTCACCGCCAGCCCGCTCTCGAAGGCCTTCAGCTCCTCGCCGTTGAGGAGTGTCTGTCCAGTCGCGAGAAGCTCGTCCTTCTCGTTCACGACCAAAACCTCGTCGTAGGGCCTTATCGCCGGGTCTGCATCAAGGACGAACTTGGCAAAGACGTTCTTTCCGCGCCTCGCGAAGGGCTCTGCATCTTCGTTGACTACAACGCGCATCCTCGGGAACGGCAGGATTTCGTGGAGTCTCTTTGCACCCTCGATGCCAAGGGTCAGCAGGCCGTCCTCCGCTCTGAAGGTCGCGAGGTGTTTACCTTTGGCCTTTATCTGCCTCGGCATGCCCGTCTTTCTCGAAAGCTCAACGAAAGCGTCCTTGAAGGCCTCGCCGGCGCCTTCTCCGAACTGGTACTCCGCGACGGCCATCACGTATTTCCTCGCCTCTCTCTTCTCCGGCTTCTCTATCGTGAAGTCCTCCTCGCCCTCGCTCTGGGCGAAGGGGTAGCTGAGGCTCAGGTACTTCGGAACCTCACCGAATATCGGGTGCTTCACTTTCTCGGGGAACTTCTGGGCGACGCGCTCGGCCCTCTCCTTGGCGCGGTAAACGATGGGCCAGCGCGTGGCTTCCTCGCTCACCTTGAAAAATGCTGATGCCTTTGTGACCGGCTCGTTCTTCTCCAAGTAGTCCCGGTACTCCAGCAGTCTCTTGTAGGCCGCGTAGAGCTTCGGGTGACTCCTTGCCCTCTCGTCAACGAGGCGCCAGAGTTCACCTTCCTTTATCGCCTGCTTCACGCGGTTCAGCTCCTCGCGGATTACCCAGAGGTTGTGGAGGGCGAGAAGCCTCGTCCTCTCCTCCTTCGGCATCTCACGGAGCTCCTGCGGGGTGTAGCGGGAGCAGACCGGACAGGAGCAGGGGAAGTACTCAAGCTCTTCGAGCCTCTTGGTGCCTTCAGGCGTTAGGTAGCGGTCGTCCTTGGCGTAGAGGGCGTAGCTGGCGGAGTCGAAGAGGTCTATTCCCATGGCCACGGCGAGGGCAAAAATCATCGGGTGTCCGGCGCCGAAGAGGTGGACGGGCCTGTCTGGCCTCAGGCCGAGTTTCGAGGCTATTACGACGTCCACAAGGTCTCTGTAGCGGTAGCTCTCCATGAGGGGGACAACCGCGCCGATTGGGTGGATTTCAAAGTTCATTTTGCTGAGCTCCCTCGCGGCGTATGTTCTCAGGTCTGGATACGTGGAGCCCTGCACGGCGGCGTTCATGGCAATGTTCTTGACTGCCGCCGCTTCCCTTGCCCTCTCCAGTGTTATTCTCAGGTCTTCCTCGGCCTTCTCCCTCGGCGCGTCCGGTGGGGTCGGTATGTCGAGGAACGTGCCGATGTCAACGCCGATTTTCTCCTGGAACTCGATTATCTCGCGGTTCGTGACCTCGACTTCTCCGTAGCGCATGAGCTGGAAGGAGCCGGAATCGACCTCTATGACGCCGTCGTAGTCGAGGAGCCTGTGAATTCCAAGCTCAAGGGCCTTTTCCCTCAGTTCAGGCGTCTTGTAGATGATGTAGGAGTTGGTTATTATCATTCTAAAGCCCATCTCCTTGAGCTCCTTCGGTGTCACGATGAGCTGTTTGGGGTTGATGACCGGCATTATCGCCGGAGTCTCTATCGTCTTTCCGTTAACGGTCAGCTTTCCTATCCTTCCGGCGGCGTCCCTCGCCTTTACCTCAAACCTGAACTCCATGTTCTCACCCCTTCGGAGTCCGAAACTTGCCCTTAAAAGCCTGCCGAGAAGAGTCTGACAAGGACAAACGCAAGGAGTCCAGAGAAGAAGGGGGCCCGAACCCAGCTCTTCACGATGTCCAGAAGGAGTTTTTTGTTTACATGCTCCCCCTTGTAGAGGCTCAGCCCGCTTATAGCCCCTACTATTGCCTGGCCCGAGCTGACAGGGAGCCCGAAGACGTTGGCAACGCTTACGGCTATCGAGGCCCCGAACTGACTGGCAAAAGCAGAGGTTGGGCCGAGAGGAGCAAGGTTCCTTCCGAGGGTCATCATCACCTCGTAGCTGAATGTGAGTGCCCCAAGTGCCGCAACGAGGGCTAGAACGGCGTTTGGGCCGGCAATCCCTCCGGCCTTCGCAAGGCCTGTGACATTGGAGACCTCATTCGCTCCTAGGTTGAAGGCCGAGAAAGCGGACGCCAGGAAGACCAGCCACTTCTGGGTAAGCTCGAGGCTTCTGAGGCACTTTATGCGCTTGAGCACAGGTTTGTAGAACTTGTATGTGGCTATGGCAAGGACTGAAGCAAACACAGGCGACACGAACCACGCTGAAACGATTTTCCCGACTGTCCACCAGTCAACAGAAAAACCGAGCGCGAGGGAAGAGCCAACGAGGGCGCCTATTATGGACTGGGTCGTTGATATCGGCTTCCCCCAGAGGCTTGCAAGTGTGACCGCCGAAGCGGAGCTGAATAAGACCAACGCTATTTCAGCGGGGGAGAGTCCCCTTGCGAGTGCTGTTATCGTTTCTGAGACGCCGGAGCCGCTTAACGTTGCCCCAAGGGTCGTGAAGACAGCTATTATGAGCACTGCCCTCCTAAACCCCACTATCCCGGAGCCGACTGCCGTTCCCACAGCCTTTGCACTGTCGTTTGCACCTATCGCCCATGCCATGAAGAACGCCGCCGCGATGACCCCAAGCATCTCCCCACCTCTCTATATTCTATATAGTCTATAGTGGGTGGTTTAAAAGGCTCTGCCCTTTAAAAGCATTTTGGTGCCTGAGCCAGGACGGGACAGAAAGAAGTCAAAAATTCGGGAAAAGTGCTGTGCTACAGTTTTTCCGTGAGGAGCCTAACGTAGCCGTACACGTGAAGCGAGAAGTAAAAGAGCGCCCAGAACCAGACCATCAGTGGGAAAATCAGGGCGTTCGAGAGCTTTCCGCCCTCGACAAGCGTTGGTACGAGCATCGTGATTGTCTCAAAAACCCACCAAAGGCCAAAGAGAGCAAAGTTCGAGGTTGTGAGTAGAATGAGGGGCACCGTGATGTCGAGGGCGGCTATAAAATCGCCGAGCAGGAGAAACCCCCAGTCCTTGGTGAAACCGCCCCCGAGGTTTTTCAAGTCCCCCAAGAACCAGCGCTTCCTCTGGCGCCAGAGAACGGCCAGGCTCTTCGGCATCTCCGTCCACACCCTCGCGTGGGGGGCGTAGACCACCCTTCCAAATCGCTTGACCGCCTTTGTGGTGGCGTAGTCCTCAACTATATCCTCGACGAAGCCGCCGATTCTCTCAAGGGCATCCCTGCGGAAGGCAGAGATAGGGCCAGGGGCAAGGCTGAGGTCTTCCAGCTCTTTGGCCCTGCGGAACATGGCTATCCTCAGGTGCTCCGCGTCCTGGGCTTTTTCGAGGAAAGACGAGCCGAGAACCCTTACCTGTCCACCAACGCCGAGAACATCATCGGAATAGAGGCGCCTCACCAGTTCCTTTACTGCAGTCGGTTCGAGGTAGCTGTCAGCGTCGGTGGTCACCACAACCTCACCAGAGGCCTTCGAGAGGCCGAAGTTGAGGGCCTTCGCCTTCCCGCCGTGTTCTTTTCTGTAAACCCTCAGCCGGGGGTCTTTCACAGATGACACAATCTCAAATGTGTCGTCACTGCTCCCGTCATCAACCACAATCACTTCAAAATCCGGGTAGTTCTGGCCGAGAGCAGACTCTATAGCTCGGAGGACTCTCCTTCCCTCGTTGTACGCGGGAATTATGATTGAGACCTTGGGTCTCCATTCCCTAACTCTGTAATTCCTGAACAGACCAATTATGTAATTAAGGAAGAAGTAGCCGTCCCAGATGAAAATGACTGCAAGCGCTGTGATAAACGGGATTGATGTGTTCATGGATTAAAAGGGCTTCTCAAGGGTTTTAATCTTTACTGCTTAGCGCGATGACGGGTTTTTTACTGAGCTTATACTTAACCACGTAGCGTCCGTGTTCAAAATCGTCCTCTTCTGCCTCCAGGACTTCAACGGGTTCAAGCCCAAGGCCGAAGCCCATGGCCTCCCACTTGATGTCATCGAAGTAGTCGTAGAGACCACAGGTTGCGCAGAACGAGCCTTCAAACTCTAGGATAACCTCATCACCTTCAAGCTTTAAAACCCTGGCCCGGGCCTCGCTCCCGTGGAGCCTGTTGAACTCCTCAAGCACCCTCTGGAGTTTCTCTTTCGCTTCCATTCTCCCACCGTTTTTAGTTCGTAAACCCCACTTAAAAAGTTTGCTTAACCAACCGAATGGTTTAAAAACCGGAAAGCATAACGGCCCCCGATGACGGAGCAGAGGATAAGGTGGGCAATAAGGGAGTACTCAGACGAGGAGATATTCTCAATCCTAAGCGAGCCGGTTAGGGAGTGGTTTAAGCGGAAGTTTGGGAGCTTCACGCCCCCACAGCGCTATGCCGTTATGGAGATTCACAAAGGCGAGAACGTTCTAATCTCTTCCCCAACAGGCTCTGGAAAGACTCTCTCGGCTTTTCTCTCCGCAATAAACGAGCTGATACTTCTCGGTAAGGAAGGCAAGCTTGAGGATAAAATCTACGTCCTGTACGTCTCCCCGTTGCGAGCGCTCAACAACGACATAAAGCGGAACCTCGAGGGCCCCTTGGCTGAAATCAAGGAGGTGGCAAAGGAGCTCGGGCACGATTTACCTGAAATCCGCGTCGGCATAAGGACGAGCGACACTTCAAGCTACGAGAAGAGCAAGATGGTGAAGAAACCACCCCACATTCTAATAACCACCCCCGAGAGCCTCGCCATCGCTCTGAACGCCCCCAAGTTCCGCGAGAGGCTGAAGACCGTCAAGTACCTCATAATCGACGAAGTCCACGCCCTTGCTGAAAACAAAAGAGGCTCGCACCTCGCGCTCAGCGTCGAGAGACTTCAAGAGATGGCCGAGAACAAGTTCGTGAGGATAGGTTTGAGCGCGACGATACACCCGCTCGAGGAGATAGCAAAGTTCGTCTTCGGCTTTGATGACGACGGGGAGCCGAGACCTGGCCTTATTGTTGACGTCAGCTTCGCCAAGCAGACGGAGATAAGGGTCGAGAGCGTCGTCGAGGACTTAATCTACACTCCAGCTGGGGCGCTGAGCGAGGCCCTATACAGGAGACTGGCCGAGCTTATCAGGGAGCACAGGACGACTCTCATCTTCACGAACACGAGGAGCGGTGCCGAGAGGGTAGCATATAACCTGAAAAAGCGCTACCCCGAGTTTGAAGGCCTTATAGAGGCACACCACTCAAGCCTATCGCGTGAGGTTCGGTTGGACGTCGAGGAGAAGCTGAAGAGGGGCGAACTCCGTGCGGTAATCAGCTCGACCAGCCTCGAGCTCGGGATTGACATCGGAACGATTGACCTGGTGGTTCTAATCGGCTCGCCAAAGAGCGTGAACCGCGCCCTGCAGAGGATTGGAAGGGCCGGCCACAGGCTCCATGAGGTCAGCAAGGGGGTTATTCTGGCCCTCGATAGAGATGACCTGGTCGAAGTTACCGTTTTGGCGCACAACGCGAGGAACAGACGACTCGACCGCGTCAGAATTCCAAGGAACCCGCTTGACGTCCTCGTCCAGCACCTCCTCGGAATGGCCCTCAACAAAGTTTGGGAGGTCGGAGAGGCCTACCGCGTCGTCAGAAGAGCGTATCCATTCCACGACCTGCCGTTCGAGGACTTCATGAACGTCCTCCGCTACTTGGCGGGTGAATATGCGGGCCTTGAGGAGCGGAAGGTCTACGCCAAGATATGGCTTGAGGACGGGAAGTTTGGAAAACGCGGGAAGATGACGAGGGCAATCTACTACATGAACGTCGGCACGATTCCGGACGAGGCGAAAATCCGAGTTTACACGATGGACAAGCAGATGATAGGAACCGTCGAGGAGGAGTTTGCGGAGAGGCTCATGCCCGGAGACATATTCGTTTTAGCCGGAAGGACGTACGAGTTCGTCAGGAGCAGGGGCAACAAGATATACGTCGTCCCGCGTGAGGGTGCTAAACCTACAATCCCCGCCTGGTTCTCGGAGATGCTCCCGCTAAGCTTCGATTTAGCACTCGACATCCAGCGCTTTAGGAGGGAAGTTAAGGGCCTCCTAAAGAGGAAGGACGTAGTTAAAAGGCTCATGAGGAAGTACGGGATAGACGAAAGGGCGGCGCGGGCGATTGTAGCATATTTCCGCGAGCAGGGGAGGTATTCCACCATTCCTGACGACGAGACGGTTCTTGTTGAATTCGTGCCCGGGGAAAAGAGAAACCGCTACTTCTTCCACACCCTCATAGGGAGGCGCGCGAACGACGCGCTCAGCAGGGCCTTCGCCTATCTCGTGAGCAAGAAAAAGAACTGCAACGTCGGGGTGGCGATAAACGACAACGGCTTCGCCCTCCTCCTTCCGCCAGAAGTTGAGCTGAGCGAGGAGGAAATGATGGAACTTTTCGAGGTTGATGACCTGAGGGAAACGTTAAAGCGGGCCCTCGACAACACGGAGCTTTTGAAGAGACGCTTCCGCCATGTCGCCAACCGCGGGTTGCTAATCCTGAGGCGCTACGTCGGGAGGAGCAAGAGACTCGGGAGACAGCAGGTCATGGCGGTTTCCCTCCTCAAGGTGCTCAAGGAAAACCACCCGGACTTTCCGCTCCTGAAGGAGGTCTACCGCGAGATTATGGAGGACAAGATGGACGTGGAAAGCGCGGAGCTGTTTCTGAGCTGGGTCAAGGAGGGGAAAATAAAAGTAGTCTTTGAGACCCACAGCGTCCCGAGCCCGTTCGCATTCAACCTTGAGGCGATAGGGTCAAGCGACGTCGTCCTGATGGAGGACAGGAGGGAGCTCATCAAGCAGCTCCACAGAAAAATAATTGGAATGATAGGAGAGACTTAGATAAGCTCCCTTTCAGTCCTTGTCAGCCTCTTTGCCCCGTTTTCCGTTATTACGATCGTGTCCTCTATCCTGACGCCGCCGAACTTGGGGAGGTAGATGCCCGGCTCGATCGTTACGACCATTCCCGGCTTGAGGACGGTCTCGTCGCTCTGGTTCACGCCGGGCCACTCGTGTATTTCAAGGCCGACGCCGTGTCCCGTCGAGTGGATGAAGTAGTCTCCGTAGCCGTACTCGGCTATTACGTCCCTCACGATGGTGTCGAGCTCCTTCGCGGTCATTCCGGGCCTCGCCATCTCAACGCCCTTCTTCTGGGCCTCAAGGACTGCTTGATAGATGTCCTTCTGCTTCTCGTTCGGGCTCCCGACCACGATGGTCCTCGTCGTGTCTGAGTTGTAGTGGTTGTAAAGGGCCCCCTCGTCTATGACGACGAGCTCTCCCCTCTCGATCCTCTTGTCGCTCGCGACTCCATGGGGCAGGGCGGAGCGCCACCCGCTGGCGATTATCGTGTCAAAGGCGGGCTTTTCGGCGCCTTTCATCTTCATGGCGTACTCCATCTTTGCCGCTATCTCCCTCTCGCGCTTTCCCTCGCTGATTTCCTCTATCGCGACGAGCATAGCCTGGTCTGCTATCTCACAGGCCTTCTGGATAACCTCAAGCTCCTCCTTTGTCTTGACCATTCTGAGTTCCTTGATTACCTCGTCCACCATGAAGAACTCCTCGGCGCCGAGCTTCTCGCGGTAGTTCTGGACTGTTGAGTAAGCTGTTCTTCCCTCGATTCCAAGCCTCTTCAGGTTGAACGGCTTGAGCTTCTCAAAGAGCTCCCCTCCACGTTTGAATGCCTCAACCGGGACGCGTGAGGTCTCTCTGGCTTCCTCATACTCAAGCTGGGGAACGAGGAAGAGCGCTTCGTCAGGCGTCACGAGGAGGTAACCGCCGAGAACGGGAGCGGAGCCCGTGAAGTAGTAGAGGTTTGGCTTGTGGGTTATTATCACACCGTCAAGCTCCTTTTCGGCTATGTATTCCCTGAGCTTTTCGATTCTCATGGTGACCACCGCTGGGAGTTGACCCAGGGAGATAAAACGGTTTCGGAAGGGATATAAACTCCGGGGCGGGATATGATAACAGGTGTCGAGCGTGACGGTATACCTCTTCGACTTCGATGGAACGCTCGTTGACAGCACGGGGGCTGTCGAGAAAGCGCTGAGGATAGCAATCGAGAAGACAATCCCCGCTGTAATCGAGAGCGACCTCTATGATGAGTACTACAAGGCCCTGTTTCTCTTCATAAAGGGCAAACTGACCTATGCCCATCTTGGAGTTATTCACGAGCTCGTAGCCCAGGGCACGATTCACGAGTACTACAAGCTCATGCCGCGCTACATCAAGGACTTCCCATTTGCCCGCGAGGTGGTCAGGGAGCTGAGGAAGCGGGGCAGGAAAGTGATAAGCTTTTCGGGAGAACACACCTATCCGGGAGGTAAGGTCATATTTATGAAAAAGACCAACTGGTATGAGGAGTTCGATGACGTGATAACGTTCAAGGGCACCAAGGACATGCTCAAGAAGTTCCAGACCCTGAGGGAGCTCTACCCAGATGAGCCATTCGTGTGGGTGGACGACAGCCCCGCGCGCTTCACGTACGTCCTGGACGAAAACACGCTCTTTGTGCAGAAGGCTTCCCCCTACAAGAGTGACGTCCCTCTCCTCTTTGAGAGGCTGAACTTCGTAAAGATAAACTCCATCAGGGAAGTCCTTGAGATAGATGACGAGCTGAGCGAGTTCCTGGGCGATAAAGCTTAAAAATCCTGGGCCTAACTAAGGCCGGGTGAGGGCGATGGCGAGGGTGAAAGCTGTCGTCCTCTCCTACGCGGGTTCTCATGAGCACCAGGACAACTACAGGATGATTCTCAAGCCCCTCGGGATTGACGACAGGGCCAGCGCGGCAAGGCTGATCGGCAGGAAGGTCGTCTGGAAGACCCCGACCGGCAGGAAGATGTTCGGAAAGATTATCAGGACTCACGGCAACAGGGGCGAGGTCAAGGCCTACTTCAAGCCGGGCCTTCCGGGCCAGGCCCTCGGCGACATCGTCGAGATTCTCTAAACCTTTAAAGCCTCCCACCCCTTTTCTTTACGGGTGAGAGAATGGAACTGGTTGAGGTCAGAGAGGGCTCTGCAAGGTTTCTCGTGCCAAAGGCTGAGAGGATTTACGACGCCCCCGTGTTTTACAACCCCGTGATGGCGCTCAACAGGGATATAAGCGTCCTAACCGCGCGTGTCCTGGATCCAAAGCGGGTTCTCGACGCGCTCTCGGCGACGGGAATAAGGGGAATCCGCTACGGTCTTGAAAGCCACGCTGAAGAAATCTGGCTCAACGACATAAGCGAGGAAGCCTACACCCTTATGAAAAAGAACGTTCTCCTGAACTTTGAGGGGGAGCTCTACGAGGAAGGCGACCGCTCGTACCTCTGGGGGGAGAAGCTGGTTGTTATCAACAAAGGCGACGCCAACAGGCTGATGGCGGAGAACTTCCGCTACTTTGACCTCCTTGACTTGGACCCCTTCGGCTCGCCTATGGAGTTCCTGGACACCGCCCTCCGGAGCGTGAAGAGGAGGGGAGTTCTGGCAGTCACCGCCACCGACACCGGTGTCCTCTGTGGGGCCTACGCCAGGGCCTGCCTGAAGAACTACCTCGCCCGTCCGATAAGGGGTGAGCTCTGCCACGAGGCCGGATTGAGGATACTGATTGGAACGATAGTCAGGTACGCCGCCAAGTACGACCTCGGTGTGGAAGTCCTGCTCGCCTACTACCGCGACCACTACTTCAGGGCGTTTCTCAGGTTCAGGAGCGGGGCAAAGAAGGCCGAGAAGAGCCTTTTCCGGCTCGGCTACCTCTGGCAGGACGAAAGCGGGAAGTTCACCTATGAGGAGACTTTCCTCCCCGAGAAGCCCAAAGCTTTTGGCCCGATGTGGCTCGGCCCTCTGAAGGACGAAGAGTTCATGGAGGGACTCACCAAGGAGCTCGAAGACTTCGCTCCCGCACACAAGAAGACCCGGCCGTTTGTTGAGCTCATGAGGGAGGAGCTTGACGTCCCGTTTCACTACGACACCCACGCCCTCGCGAGGAGGCACAACCTCCAGGTCGGAAAGCTCGCCGGCATCATCGAGGCCCTCCGCGAGAGGGGCTACCGCGCAACGAAGACGCACTTTTCGCCGACGGCCGTAAAGACCGATGCGCCCTTCGAGGAAGTGCTGGACGTCCTGAAGTCCCTCCAGTGAGGCTAAGCCTCTGCCTCGATACTTATTTTAACTCTTTTGTGGAATTTTAGTGGGTGAGAAGATGGACGAGATGCTGGAACTGGCTAGGGACTTCTATAAAGACGAGTACGCCGATTCGGTTCTCTACGCCCAGCTGGCGAAGGTTGAGAAAGACCAGCGGATAAAGGAGGAGTTCCTCAGGCTGTCCAGCATAGAATCGAAGCACGCCCGCTTCTGGCACGACTTCATAAAGCGCCACGGGGGAGAGGTTCCAAAGCCCTCCGTGAAGAGGTTCACGGTATTCGGCGTCAAACTCCTCAGGAAACTCCTCGGGCCGGGCTCCGTCGCGTCGCTCCTTGAGATGGGTGAAAACAGCGCCATACAGAAGTACTTCAAATACCTGACGGCGTACGCCAATAACCTCAGCGAAGAAGAGCTTGAGGAGCTGAAGGCGGTTATACTCGATGAGATTGAACACGAGAAGTTCTTCTACGAGAGCAAGAAGAGGTTCCATGCCGAGAACGTCAGGGACTTTGTCCTGGGGATGAACGACGGTCTTGTTGAAATCCTTGGTGCGGTTACCGGTCTCTCCGCCGTCTACCCCACCAGCCCCAAGCTGGTCGGTATAAGCGGCCTCATCGTTGGCGTTGCCGGGGCGCTCTCGATGGGAATAGGCGCGTTTATCTCGGTCCGCTCCCAGAGGCAGGTGAACGAGAGCATACGCGGGAGAATGGAGGTTCTCTTCAGGGTCTCCCCGGAGAAAATCGTGGAGGAGATTAAGGGAAGGCTGGTTGAAGGTGGTGTCCCGGAGGAGATAGCGGAGAAAACCGCCAGGGAGCTCGCCAGCAAGGGGGAAGCCGTGATGAAGCTCCTTGTACCTGAGAGTGAGGAGAACGAGCTCCGCTCCGCGCTCTACACCGGGCTGGCATATCTCCTTGGAGTCGCATTCCCAGTAACGCCGTATTTCCTCGCGTCCAGCTCGCTCGTGGCGCTCCCGTTCTCTATACTGCTGGCGGGCTCAGCGCTCGCGATAGTGGCGACGCTTATTTCGCTCCTCTCGGGAATCTCCGTAAAAAAGAAGGTCGCAGAGATGGTGGTTACTGGCCTCGGCGCGGCGTTCCTGAGCTACCTCTTCGGCAGGCTCATGGAGGCCCTATTCCATGTCTCGGCGCTTTAAACGTAGAGCACCTCGACGCCGAGCCTCTCTGCTGTCTTTCCCTGTTTTTCGTCACTCGTGGCTAGTGTTCCATATCTGAGGGCTTGAGCTAAATAGAGGGCGTCGTAAATGGTGATTTTGTGGTTGACTGCTATCTCCCTTGATTTCTCTAAATACTGTATTCCGCTCTCAAAAACGACGACGTTTGGGAGGGCGTCTATAACCTTCGACCTCTTTTTGAACTCCTCGTGGGATATCTCACCGTAAAGGACGTAATGCTTCCAGAGTGCGTTTGAAACCTCCGCCAGGGCGTAGTCAAGGGAGACAACGTCCCTCAAAAGCAAATCCTCCACTTGTTCCCACCCAGGTTCGAGGAGGACGTACTTTGCAAGGACGGAGGCGTCAATTACTATCACGGTCATCCCTCACGTATCTCTTTGCGGTTCCCTCTTTGGCGGGGGTTCCCCCAGCGAGCAGCTTGTGCATCATCTCGATGGTTCTCTTCTTTTCTTCCTGGCTTATCCTCGAAGCTATGAACTTCCTTATCTCCTCGCTCCAGTTGATATCATACTTTTTCATCTTGGCCTTTAGTTCATCGGGAATACGGACGCTTATCACAGCCATGCAACCACCATTTACATCATCGTATTACAGAGATATAAACATTACTGTCACACCTTCACGTACTTCCAGTACCCCTTCTTAAACGCCCACCAGAAGAGGGCCGCGGTGGTGAAGGTTTCGAGGCTCATTGCTATCCAGGCCGCTATAACGCCTAAGCCCTCAAAGGTGAAGCCCGGAAAGGCTATGCCGAGTACCTCGAACGGAGGTATGGTAAAGCCAAAGCCGAGGAGATAGGCGGGCACTATGCGGAAGAGGAGCTTGCTGACGGCGGTGATGTACATCGGCGTCTTGGTGTCTCCCGCCCCCCTAAGTGCACCGCCGAGGACGAAGACCCAGCCGAGGGGAATCTCGCTTATGCCGACGATTATGAGGTAGATGCTCGCCAGCCTCAGGACTTCACCGTAGTTCGGGTCGCTCGGGCTTATGAAGGGCATGACCAGGTAGCGCGGGAACGCTATCAGGACGAACGCCATGACCGCCATAAAGACACTGACCATCTTGAGGGCCTCGTAAACTGTTCTCTCAGCCTTCTCCGGGTCGCCCTCTCCGAGGCTCTGGCCGACCAGAGCTGAAGCCGCTACGTTGAAGCCGAAGGCTGGCATGTATGCTATGCTCTCAACGCGGAGGCCGACCTGGTGTGCAGCGAGCGCAACAGTCCCAAAGCGGGTCACTATGCTCATGTAGAGGAAGTTGTAGAAGCTGAATATTCCGCGCTCGATCATGGCGGGGATTCCTATGCGCAGTATCCTCGCCACCATCTCCGGGTGGAAGCTCCAGCTCGGCTTGAACTTGAGGACGAGCTTCCCGCTCCAGAGGAGGTAAAGGCCGATGAGGAATGAGAGGGTTATCCCTATGCCGGACGCCCAGGCCGCACCGACTGGGCCGAGTCTGGGGAAGCCGAACTTTCCGAACACCAGGAGGTAGTCAAAAACCGCGTTTATCACGTTCATAAGGATGCCAAGCTTCATGGGTGTCTTCGTGTCCCCGGCGCCCCTCAGGGCCGAGAAGGCAGTAAAGCCCGCAAACCGGATCGGGTAGAATGCGAACAGCACCTTGATGTACTGGTATCCGAGCTCAACAACGTCCTCGCTCGCGCCCATTATCCTCAGGATATCGTCGCCGAAGAACCAGCCGAAGAGCATGACCGGGACACCGAGGAGAACCGACAGGTAGAGGCTTTGCTCAAGGGTAAGGGTGGCGCTCTCATCGTCTTTCGCTCCAACGAACCTCGCCACAAGCGCGAGGGTTCCAGTTGCGACTGCTGTCATAATCGGCATCATGAACCAGCTCACCTGCCCGCCGAGGCCGACCGCGGCCAGGGCAAGCGCTCCGAGCTGGCCGACTATCATCATGTCCACTAGGTTGAGGAGTGTCTGGGATATGTTGCCCATTATCGCGGGCCATGCGAGCTTCCAGAGGCGGCGCTGGTTCTCGTTGAGGTGCAGCATTAAGACGTCCCTCTAAACGATAAAACAGACATACGAACTTAAAAGAATTGCGGTCTGCTAGGCTATCGGTTACAAGAGCTAGAAGAGGCGTAACATTAGGAAAAGAAAAAAGTTCAGAGAAGGTTCCTCTTCTTCTTCCACTTGTGGGACCAGCTGTACTTCCTCATGCGCCTGCTCCTGCCGAAGCCACAGGCGGCGCAGTAGCCCTTCTTAACGTTGAAGGCCCTCCTACCACAGCGCCTGCACCTGATGTGGGTAGGAGTCCTGTTGCGCTTGCCCTTCGGCGCAGTTCCGGCTCCCATGGTATCACCCCGCCAATCACTCTATCTCGACCGGGGAGATTGCCAGAACGTTGTCTCCCCTGATGACGATTTTACCGTACTTCTTAACCTCCTCGCCGTCCTGCATAAGGGAAGCGTCGGCGAGGACGACGTTCAGGTGGATGTCGTAACCGATAAGCTTACCCCTGAACTCGCCACCCCTCTTGAGGAGCACGAGGACGTCCTTGTCAAGGGACCTGTGGATAACATCGAGTGGTCTTTCCGCCATTTTCACGCACCTCCAAATAATCAAAGCTCATAGCCTAAACGACGGGAACGGTTTATAACTCTTTCCGTTTTCATGCCCCTTCAAATTTTCAACTCGTACCCCAAAATCTTTTTATGAAATTGCTCCGCTCAACTCTCAGGTGGTGAGTAATGGGAGAGAAGCCCGACAAATACGAGATACTCCAGGACTTGATGAGGAGAAGGGGCTTTGCGTGGGGTAGCTTTGAAATCTACGGCGGCTCACGCGGATTCTACGACTACGGCCCGCTCGGCGCGACGATAAAGAGGAAAATCGAGCGGAAGATACGTGAGGCCTTCCAGAGGGAGGGCTTCTTCGAGCTGGAGACACCTGACATAACGCCTGAGAAGGTCTTCATAGCGAGCGGTCACGTCGAGAAGTTCGTTGACCCCCTCGTCGAGTGTAAGAAGTGCGGCGCCAGATTCAGAGCCGACCACCTCGTCGAGGAAGCCCTTGGCATGGACGTTGAGGGCCTTTCGGCTGAGGAACTCACAAAAGTAATTCGCGAGCATGACATAAGGTGCCCCGAGTGCGGCGGCGAGCTGAGCGACGTCTGGTACTTCAACCTCATGTTCGAGACCAGAATTGGCCCCTACGGTGACCAGAAGGGCTACCTGAGGCCAGAAACTGCCCAGGGCATCTTCGTGAACTTCAAGAGGCTGAACGCCTTCGCGAGGAACAGGCTTCCCTTCGGCGTCTTTCAGATAGGCAAAGCCTACCGCAACGAGATTTCGCCGAGGCAGGGCATGCTCCGCCTGAGGGAGTTCACCCAGGCAGAGGCCGAGATATTCTTCAACCCGAATGAAACTGAGCACCCGCACTTCGACGAGGTCAAGGACGAGGTTTTGAGGCTCTACCCGATAGAGCACCAGCTCAAGGGCCTTGGCGAGATTGAGCTCACCGCTGATGAGGCGGTAAAGAAGGGCTACATCATGAACACCTTCTTCGCCTACTACATGGTCATGGTCAAGCGCGTCCTCCTCGACATCGGCATCCCCGAGGACAAGATACGCTTCCGCCAGCAGTTGCCCGAGGAGCGCGCCCACTACTCCCGCGACACCTGGGACGCCGAAATCCACAGCGAGCGCTTCGGCTGGGTGGAGTGCGTTGGAATAGCCAACAGGGGAGACTACGACCTGAGCAGGCACATGCGCGAGAGCGGGGCAGATTTGACGGTGCTAATCCACTACGAGGAGCCGAAAATCGTGAAGAGACTCGAGGTTTCCCTCAACCTCAAGCGCGTTGGTCCAAAGCTGAGGAAAGACGCCAAGAGGATAAACGAGCTCATCAAAGGCTGGAACGAGGAGAAGAAGCGCGAGCTGGTCGAAATCCTTGAGAAAGAGGGCAAAATCACGATAGAGGGCTACGAGCTTGAGAAGGACGACTTCATAATCAGGGAAGTCGAGGAGAAGATTACCGGCGAGAAGATAGTTCCGCACGTCCTCGAGCCGAGTTTTGGAATAGACAGGCCCTTCTACCTGCTCCTTGAGAACAGCCTCGTCATCGAGGAGGACAGGACGTATCTCAAGCTCAAGAAGGACATGGCGCCGATTGAGGTTGCAGTGCTCCCGCTCGTCGCCAAGGAGCCCCTCAAGAGCATCGCCTACGACGTCTTCAGGAAGCTCCAGAAGGCGGGCTTCATAGCCGTCTACGACGAGAAGGACACCATCGGAAGGCGCTACATGCGCTACGACGAGATTGGAACGCCCTACTGCGTGACCATAGACAACCAGACTCCAGAGGACAACACGGTGACGATTCGCGACCGCGACACGAGGGAACAGACGCGCGTGAGCATCGAGGAGCTTCCGGAGAAGCTCAGGGAGCTGATTTTCGGGGAGTGAAGTGCTGTCCTCGCTTTTTCAACTACTCTTTTTGCTGGTGTTTCCCATGAAAATCCACCTCATCTACCGCCGTATCCCAAACAGGGTGCTGGAGCGGGAAGACGAGCTCATGGCCGACTTAGGCGACGTTGTAGTCGCGAAGTCCCGCTTCGAGGGTATGCTCGCGCCCCTGAGGGTGGAAGGCATCGAGGTCATCAGGAACGGCTACACCATGGTCTACTTCGCATTCATCGGGGAGAACTACGACGTTTTGAAGGTCTACGACGAGAGGGGCAACTTCAGGGGGCTTTACGTAGACGTTCTGGCATACACAAAGCGCGATGGGAACACTATAGAGATGCTCGACCTTTTCCTCGACATTTTCATCTTTCCCGATGGAAGAGCTTTCCTCCTCGATGAGGACGAGCTTGAGATGGCCCTCAACTACGGGCTGATTGACAAAGAGACCTTCGACTTCGCCTACCAGGTCGCGAGGGATATAATGGAAAAGATTAAACGGAGAGAGTTTCCTCCCAGTGTCGTATGGAAATACGATTGGAGGGTCGAGGATGGGCGCTAAGTTCCTGAAAGACACCAAGGACGGGGCACTCCTACTTATATACGTCCAGCCGAAGGCAAAGAAGAACGGGATTGAAGGCGTTGATGAGTGGCGCGGGAGGCTTAAGGTTAGAATCCAGGCCCCTCCCGTCGAGGGAAAGGCGAACAGGGAAGTAGTCAAGTTCTTCTCCAAGATGCTGGGGGCCGACGTCGAGATAGTTGGGGGCGAGACTTCCAGGGAGAAAACCCTTCTGATCAGGGGCCTTTCGGCCGAAGAAGTTCGTAAAAAACTTGGACTTTAATGTTATCTTGTGTTCTCCGTTCTTTCATTGATGTCAGTGATGAACATCTTTTTCTGGGGCAACGTTTAAATTCATGAACGTTCCTTCACCCATCGGTGATCCGTATGAAGAGGCTCACACTGGCGGAGGCGAGTGCAATACTCATCGGGACTCAAATAGGGGCGGGGGTTCTGGGCCTTCCGTACGCGCTTAAGGACACCGGCTTTGGGGGTATTGCAATCATTGTCGCGGTTGGCGTCCTCACGCTCTTAACGGCCCTCTTTGTGCTCGAACTGGCCGTCCAGGGGGAGGGAACTCTAACCTCACTCGCGCGCGAGACGCTTGGGACGGCCGGCGGCTGGCTGATGCTCGCGAGCATATCCGTCCTCAGCTACGGCGCGCTGATAGCGTACATTGCTGGAAGCGGTGACATTCTGTCTTCCCTGCTTGGAATAGATAAGTCAGTCTCCGCACTGATTTTCTGGGCGATTATGAGTGGTATCGTGCTGATGGGCCTCAAGGCCTCAGGTGAGGCCCTCAAGGCCTCAGGTGAGGCGGAGCTGATGCTCAACTTCCTGCTTCTTGGCGCGCTGACGGTTGCCGTGGCCCTGATGCTCCCAAGGGTTGATGTTGGCAACCCGACTTCCGTTAATACTTCCACCCGGGTCTCGGGAATAGGCGTTGCAATCTTTGCCTACGTCAGCCACATGGTCGTCCCCGAGATGTACAAGGGGCTTGGAAGCGCCGAGAAGACAAAGAAGGCCGTCCTCATAGGCTACCTCGTGCCGATGGCCTTCTACTCCCTGTTCATCTTCGCTTTCGTCGGCGCCCTGGGAGGTGATACCCCACAGCTAGCCACCGCGGCCCTTGAAGACTACTACGGCAACGTCGGGAAAATCCTCGGCCTCGTCCTTCCTCTCGCAGCAATAAGCACGAGCTACATCGGCATAGGCTTTGCCCAGATGGACAACCTCAGGGAGGCTTTCAGGCTTGACAAGAGGAGTGCATGGCTCTTGACCGTTGTTCCGCCACTGCTTGTGTACTTCGCCGGCCTGAAGAGTTTCGTCAGCGCCCTCTGGCTCGCGGGAACGTTCGGGGGCCTCCTCTACGCTGGAATCCTTCCGGTGGCGATGTACGTCAAGACGAGAAAAGTCTGCCCCCCGAAGTGCGTCGCTGTCCCTCATGAGGTTGCGTACTTTGCCGGAGTAGTCTTTTTCATGGTTTTCGTGTATTCAGTGGTCTCGCTGGTCTGAATTTGCTCTGTCTTCTTGTTTTTTCTAGTCTCTGACCCATATTAATACCTATTGCGAATACCTGAGACTAGGACTAAATGTGGAAAAATTACCGTGGGATTCCGGCCATGAAACGGCCGGACTAACCCTTCATAACCTTCCACACTAACAGGGGGAAGACGAGCGTCGCGTCGGCCCAGATTTCGACGTAGTCGGCCTTAGCCCGTATCTTGCCCCAGCTGACGCCCTCGCTCGGCGGCGCACCGCTCAGCGAGCCGTCCCACGGGACTGCAGTGGTGATGTAGATTGCGTAGTCGGTTCCTCCGCGGAACAGGTTGGCGTTGATTATTGCGTGCTTTGGCAGGGAGCCACCGAGGATTATTGAGGCGGTCTCCTTTGCGGTAACCGCTAAGTTGTTGAGCTTAACTATGTCGTTGGCAATGTCTATAATGAGTTCTCTATCCCCGCGCTCCTCCTTGAAGAAGTATAACATGTCGCCGATCGAGCCATCGGTTATGGCGGGGCAGAATATCGGGACGTTTCTCTTGTATGCCCAGTAGATGACGCTGCGCTCCTTTTCCTTCCCGAGCTTCTCGTCCATGTATCTGCCCATCTCGTAGATGAACTCGCTCGCCGTCAGGGGCTTTCCGCGCTCTTTCTCAACCTCAAGGATCCGCTCAAAGAACGGAATCATGTACTTCTCGAACTCGATGTAGCGGTCGTTTGGCACAAAGATGTTGCCTATCCTGTTGATGCCCTTCTCGCGCATAAGAGCGTCGTTCACGTGCCAGTCGCCGAGGATGAAGGACTTGAGGGCCTTTATGAAGTCCTCCTCGATTCCGCCTGCAGTCGTGACGATGACGTCAACCTTGCCCTCCTTTACCAGCCATGCGACCAGCTCGCGCAGGCCAGAGGAGATGATGTTGGAGGTGTAGCCGAGGAAGACTCTAACCTCGTCTCCCCTGGCGCGCTTCTCCTCAACCTTCCGCCAGATTTCTATCGCCCTTCCGAGGTGCGTCGCCTGGAAGCCTATGCGCTCGTAATAATCCAAAACCTCCTCGAGGCTTGAAACGTCGTCGAGCCACGGCCCCTCAACAGGTATTCCCTCGACCTCTTCGCTCTCCTTAAGCACTATATCCTTCGGCTCGGTCATGGTTGGCACTTCGAAGGTGGACGTATAAAGTTTTGGGAAAGCGTTTTATTCTTCAGCCCCAACTCCCCTACATGCAGGTGAAGATAGACCTGAACGGCCTCGGCGTCATCGTCACGGCATCATCCCGCGGCATAGGCTTCAACGTTGCAAAGGAGCTGTTGAAGAGGAACGCGAGGGTTGTTATAAGCTCCAGGAGTGAGGAGAACCTGAAGAAGGCCCAGGATGAGCTTTCAAGCTATGGTGAGGTTTATTCAGTTAGAACCAACCTTTTTGACCAGCGCGACCTTGAGAATCTCGTGAAGGAGAGCTGGGAGCTCCTTGGAGGGGTTGATGCCCTCGTCTGGAACGCGGGGAACGTCCGGTGCGAGCCCTGTTTTCTCCACGAGGCAAGCTACATAGACTGGATTGAGGCTTCAGCACTACACACCGTCGCGCCGGGTTATCTAACGACGCTCCTAGTTCAGACGTGGCTTGAGAAAAAGATGAAGGGCGTCCTCGTTTACCTCAACTCGGTCTCGATAAAGGAGCCGATGCCCCCGCTCGTTCTGGCCGATGTTACGAGGGCCGGTCTGGTTCAGCTGGCAAAGAGCGTTTCGAGAACCTACGGAAAGAGGGGGATACGGGCATACAGCGTTCTGCTCGGCAGCTTCGACACGCCCGGCGCGAGGGAGAACCTCAAGGCAGTTGCCGAGGCTAGGGGAGAACCCTTCGAGGAGACGTGGGAGCGAGAGGTGCTTGGCAGAACGCCCCTTCACAGAACCGGGAGGTGGAGCGAACTCGGCTCTCTGGTGGCTTTTCTCCTGAGCGAAGAGGCGGAGTACATGCTTGGCTCGACGGTGGTCATAGACGGCGCGATGACGAGGGGGATAGACATTTAAGCCTTTCCTCCCTTTTCACGCCCATGAAGGAGGACTACTTCACCGAAGAATTCATAGCCGGGATGAGGGGGAGGTATTTTAGACCCCGGAAATGGGACAGAATTAGGCCGTTCCGAAAGGCAGCGGTTCTGGCGATAGACCTTCAGAGGTACTTCCTCACGCCCGAGAGCAGGGCGTTCCTGCCTTCAGCTCCCCGCTTCGTTCCCAGACTCCTGGAGTTTTACGGCGAGGTTGAAAAGCTTGGCGTCCCGATAATATTCACCCGCCACTTCCACCAAAACGACATAATGACCCGATGGTGGGGTGGCGATATGCCAAAGGATGACCCGCTGAATGGGCTTCTCGGCGAGTTTCAGCCCTTCGCGGGAACGGTGGTCGAGAAGAGGACCTACAATGCCTTCTACGGAACCGAACTTGAAGGGGTTCTGAGAAAACTCCACGTGGAGACCGTAATCATCACCGGCGTCATGACGCACCTCTGCTGTGAGACGACGGCAAGGGAAGCCTTCGTGAGAGGCTTCAACGTGGTCTTCCCGGTCGATGGAACGCTGACCCAGAACAGGCACTTCCACGAGGCAACCCTTAGAAACCTCTCCCACGGCTTCGCGGTTACGCCGCTCCTCTCGGAGGTGTTGGAATGGCTCTCGTCGGAATAATCGGGGCTGGAATCGGGGGAATCGCGACTGCCGTCCAGCTGGCGCGCTACGGGATAGAGAGCGTGATTTTCGAGCGCGACCGTATAGGCGGACTCATAAGGAACGCCTACTCCGTCGAGAACACGATGTTCTTCCCCGACGGAATCAAGGGCGAGAGGGTCGTCGCAATCCTTGAGGAGTACGTGAGGAGGTATAACCTGAAAATCGTCTACGAGGAAGTCAGGGCCGTGAGAAAGATCGATGGACGGTTTGAAGTCGAAACCACGAGTGGAACTCACCACTTCAAGTATCTCGTGGTGGCAACGGGGACGAGGCCGAGGAAGCTCCCCTTCGACGGGATAATCTACCACGTCGCTGAAGTTCCGAGGGGGCACTACGGAAGAGTTCTCATCATCGGCGGCGGCGACGTGGCCTTCGACTACGCCTTGACCATGGGCGAGATTAGCGATGAAGTGATAATCCTCATGAGGAGCGAGCCGAAGGCTCTGTCCTACCTCCAGGAACTTGTGAAGAGGCGTTCAAACATCAGGACGCTGATGGGACAGGTGTGGGAAATAAAGCCTATAAACGGAAGGAGAAAGATTTTAGCTAAAACCAGCGCTGGCGACTTTGAGGCTGACCTGGTGCTCGGTGCCATCGGCAGGGTGCCAAACATCGAACTGGTGGAGGGCATCGAGGACGATAACCTTTTCCTGGTCGGGGACGTTAAGAACGGAATCTACCGCCAGACGGCTTTGGCGATAGCTGATGGAATCAAAACGGCGATGACGATATGGAGGAGGGAGAGGTATGGAGATACTGAGTGAGGTTGGCGACCCGAACGTTGCCGTCGTTTACATTGGAAAGACCTCGAAGGGCAACATAGTGGAGTTCGTTGAATCAATCCCAACCTACAATCCGCAGGAAAAGTGGGTGCTCATCGTCTCATCGCTCAACGGCTGTCCGGTCGGCTGTAAGATGTGCGACGCCGGCTTCTTCTACAAGGGCAGGCTTACAGTTGATGAGCTGATGGAGCAGATAGAGTACCCGATAACCAGGCGCTGGAACGGGAAGCCGAAGACCAGGAAGTTCAAGGTGCAGTTCGCGAGAATGGGCGAGCCGAGCTTCAATATGGCCGTCATCGAGGCAATGCGGCTTTTGGGCGAGCGCTACGACAATTTACACCCGTCGCTCTCGACAATAGCCCCGATAGGAACCAATAAGTTCTTCGAGGCACTGCTGGAGCTGAAGAAGGAAATGTTCCCAACCAACTTCCAGCTCCAGTTCTCGATACACTCCACGAACCCGGAGCAGAGGGACGAGATAATCCCGGTCAGGAAGTGGGACTTCGAGAGAATAGCCGAGTACGGAAAGGCCTTCTACGACGAGGGCGGCAAGAAGATTACGCTCAACTTCGCCTTAGCGAGGGAGAACGAGGCCGATGCAGAGGTCATAGCCGAGTACTTCCCAAAGGAATACTTCCTCATCAAGATAACGCCGCTCAACCCGACGGTGAGCGTTCTTAAGAATAAGCTCACCAACGACGTGGACCTTGAGACCGGCCTTCCGATGAAGCACAGGAAGTTCGTGGATGACCTCAGAAGGCTCGGCTACGATGTCATTATATCTGTCGGCGACACGAGGGAGAACCTAATCGGCTCGAACTGCGGCCAGTATATTCTCAGGTTCCTGAAGGAGAGGCCGGAGCTTAGAGAAGCCTACACCTTCGCGAGAGGGTTTGAGTTTAAGGTGAGCTGAAGGCCTTTCTTCTCATTTCTTCAAAATTAGGAAAAAGAAAACTCACCATCCAGCCTCGTGAACCAGCTCGCCCTCAGCGAAGACGTGCGTCGGGTAGTTCTCCATGTGGAATGGATCGCCGTTCCAGACCACCAGCGATGCCCACTTGCCCTTCTCGATGCTTCCGAGCCTGTCGTCGACGCCGAGTATCTTCGCGTTGTTGTGGGTTATGACCTTTATCGCCTCTGCCTTGCTCATGCCGAGCCTTATGAAGTGCCTGAGCTGTAAATAGAGGTTCGCCTGGAGCGTAACGGGGTGGTCGCTCATGAGGCCGAAGAGGGGCCTGACCTCAAGCAGGTAGCGGGCGTTCTTCCAGTCCTCGTGCTTCAGCTCGACCTTGTAGGGGTGGCTGTCGAAGGGGCCGTAAACTACTGGAACGCCCTCGGCCTTAATCTTCTCGAAGGTTTCCCTGCTGTGGACGTCGCCGGCGTGCTCGATGGTTATCTTGAGCCCGAACTTCCGCTTTATCATTAGCAGAGCCGCGATGTCGTCTTCCTTGTGGACGTGGACGCGGAGCGGGAGCTCTCCCTTGAGAACCGGAATCAGGGCTTCAACGGTGGGCTCGACCTCCTCCGGCTCCTTCTTGCCTTTCTCTAGGAGAGCTATCGTCTTCTGCGTCTTAATCAGCCAGTTGAGGAGAATCCCTATCGCGCCCATCCTCGTGCTTGGCCTCGTTCCCTTCCACTCCTTCGTTGAGCGCGGGTTGTAGCCAAAGGCGGCCTTAACGCCCGCGTACTGGATGAAGGCGTCCTCTATGTCGCGTCCGTAGTTCTTGATGAAGACGGCCTTTCCACCGATGATGTTCCCGCTCCCCGGCAGGACGGAGGAGTAGAGCACTCCGAACTCGATGGAGTGCTTGAATGCCTTGTCGTCCATGTAGATGGAGTAGAGCGCATCGACGAGCGGCAGAACCGCGTCCATCTCCTCGTTGGCCTCGCCCTCCTGGTAGGGTTCCCCATACCTGTCCATTCCTATGTGGCTGTGGCCGTCTATGAAGGCGGGAGTAACAACACCTTCGGCTATTACCTCAGCTTCCTTCGGTTTCTCTTTGGTTACACCCACAATGTTTCTATCAAAAGCGACGTAGACGTCCTTCAGAACGTTCCCCAGACCGTCGTAGAGAAGATTGGCCTTGACGGCTTTCACGTTCATCACCGTTAAGAAATGTGCACTAACGTTTAAATGCCTGCCGATTAAAGAATTCTGCAATTATGCAATTCAACAATTATGTAATAATTGAAAAGCGGAGAATCGCTCAGTAGGGGAACTCGACCCCCATGTCCTTCGCGACCTTGCGGAGGTTCTCTATCCTCTGCTCGGTCGGCGGGTGTGTGGCAAAGAGCTGGGAAACCCCCTCGCCCTCGAAGTGGTTCACTATGAAGAGGTGCGCCAGTCCGGGGTTGCCGAGGGGCTTTTTCTTCTTGACCTCAGCTTCTTTTTGAAGCTTTTTAACCGCCTCATCAAGCTTGAGCAGTGCACTCGCGAGGGCCCAGGGTTTTCCGCTGAGTCTGGCGCCGCCTTCGTCGGCCGCGAACTCCCTCCGTCTGCTTATAGCCGAGCGGATTATTATGGCCGCTATAGGGGCTGTTATGGCGATGAGGATGGCGTAGATGAAGCGATCGAGGCTGAGGTCGCCGAAGATGGCCTTGAAGAAGGCCAGGTACTTGGTTACGTAGGCTATGTAAACCACCGCTCCGGTCAAAGCGCCGGCTATCGTGCCGACCAGTATGTCGTGGTTCCTTACGTGGGTCAGCTCGTGACCCAGGACACCCTCAAGCTCGTCCCTGTCCAGGAGTTCGAGAATGCCAGTCGTTACCGTTACTAGGGCGTGCTTGGTGTTTCTGCCCGTGGCGAAGGCGTTCGGTGTCGGGTCATCGATTATCGCTATCTTTGGCATCGGGAGGCCGGCCCTTTTGCTGAGCTTCTCGACTATCTCGTAAAGCTCCGGCGCCTCGTCCCTGCTCACTATCCTGGCCTTCATCATCTTGATTACGAGCTGGTCGCTGTACCAGAAGGAGAGGAAGCTCATTCCGACGGCGAACCAGAACATGTATGTCATCCACCTGGCGCCGCCGAGGAGGTAGCCCATGGCCATCAGAACTCCGGTCAGGAGTCCCATCATAAAGGCAGTTCTCAGAAACAGCACCAACTTCACTTAAATTCATCTTCTGCTTTGTACTTCAGCGGGTCCCTTTAGAAACCTTTCGGTCGCTTCAAACGAACCATAAATTGAGGGAAAAAGAACCTCAGAAGTAAATTCCCATCTCCTCGGCTAGAGTTCAGTGGTAACTGCAACAACAGCGTGCTTCGCACTTCTTCCTTCGGCATCGAGAGATGGCTCTCTCTGTCTAGCTGCCTCTTGATTGGTTGTTTTCCTTTCATCAGCTTCTTTCTTCGTAGGGCCAATACGTATCACAATTCCTGATCTTTGTCTTCAATTATAACTTCAGCTGTCTGCTCTTACCCAATTGTCGTATCCCGAAGGATCCGGCAAAATTAAAGGTTTTAAACTATAATTTTACGAAAATGTTAAATCCAACCAATTAGTAGTATTTTTTGCCGAGTATATGCGATGAGGCAAATGACTAAGGGGAATGTGCAATGGAGGTTCTCGAGTTGAAGGCTATTATTCCCCCGGTAACGCCGAGCTCGGGAGGTTCTGGCAACCACTGCTGCTGCAATGTTAGCACGACTTGATTGCAGCTTCTATTTGTTTTTAATTTTTACATGTACTGCAATGGGGGGATCTACATGAGGTTGGGGATCCACATTGTGTCATATCCGGTTGGTAACGATAAATACGTAGCGTTCGATCCATTAAGCAGAGCGATTATTATATTAAACAAAAATGAGAAAGAAATTCTCGAAAAATTTCAGAATAATGAGAAATGTCTGCTATCTGAATATGAGAAGCAGGTTATTAAAGACATAGAAGAAGTAGTACGTAAGAAGCGTGAGGAGACTACTACTAAGGCTCTATCATTTGAGTCACCGAATCCAGTTATGATGGTTCTAATGGTATCTCAAACCTGTAATCTAGCATGTAAGTATTGCTATGCCCACAGTGGCACCTACAACAATCCTGGTCTCATGAAGTTTGAAATTGGAAAAATGGCATTGGATGTTGCTGATGAATTAGGGATAACTAATATTCAGTTTTATGGGGGAGAACCTTTAATGAATTTCAGATTGATAGAAAAATTGATTGAATATGCAGATAATGCGGGATATACATTCAAATATGGGATAATTACCAATGGGACCTTAATAACCGAAGAAATCGCCGAGTTTTTTAAACAGCATGAGTTTGACGTTACTATAAGCATTGATGGGCCCAAGGAGATTAATGATATTAATCGTGTTTATCCTGATGATACTGGCACACATGATGATATAATTCGTGCTATTGATCTTTTAAATGAGAGGGAAGTTCCTCTAGCACTTGAAATTACTTATGCTAGGAATTATGTTAAAATACACTCAATATCAGAGATACTAGATTGTCTTAGCAGATTCTCTAAGACTTTCATAGTAGGTTATGTATTCCCCACTATAGATGGAAAGAAACAAGAATATGAACCAACAGAGCAGGAAGTTGCAGATATGATGGTGGAGCTTGTAGACTATTTGTTTTCAAAGTGGGAACAGGGTATCCCTATAAAAGAAATGGGAACCTGCATGATTCTTCGGGAGCTTCTTAGTCTCACATATTACATAAAAAATGCATATGTCCTGAGCTCCCCGCAAGACTTACTGTGTTTTATGATGGAAAAGTGTATCCCTGCCATCAAGTGTACTTAGACCACCGATTCTATTTGGGAGAGATTGTAGATAAAGATTTTTCCAAAATGCTGGAAAATAGATTTGAACGTGTGATAGGGAATTTCTCGATATCAAAACTATCTCTAAATCCTGGAGATAAGTGGATGGCTAGTGTTTGTAGTTTCTGTAAAGCTCATTTGGATGAAATTGGAGGCAAATACTATCTAAGATATGCCAAAGCCTATCAAAAATCACTGGACCGCATAATATATAATATCGCCACCCGAGATATGAATACAGTTATAAAAACGTTGGGTGGAATGATAATATGAATAACAATGTCCATAGGGTTCTCCAGATTGGGCTCGCACACAAGCGCTACACTGTTCTTCTGATAGTCCTCGGAGCGCTCTCGACCCTCCTCTCGGCGATGGTGCCCTTCTACCTAAGGAACCTGTTGGCAAACCTTGAAAATCTGAGCACGCGGGAGATTCTCGGCTATATCGGGATAATCGTCCTTCTCTACACGGCTTCGACAATCGTTTACCTCTACGGCGGTTTCGTGAGTAACTTCGCCGAGACTAAGGCGGCCGCGTGGCTCAAGCGGAAGCTCTTCATCTCAACGCTCCTCTCCGAAAACCTCGACACGGGGGATGCACTCTCTCGCATTCAGTCCGACACAGAGATAGTCGGTCGGATGGGTATGTCTCTAATTCCGGCTGTGGTTATCGAAGCCTTCTCGCTCCTCGTTTCGGTCATCGTCGTCTTCAGGCTGAACTTTTACCTTGGGGTCATAACTCTCCTCACCCTGCCGGTCTACGGCTTCTCGCTGAGGACCTTCGTGCACGGGCTCAAAACGGCCTCTGCCGAGGAGAGGAAGCGCTACGCAGAGACGGTGGAGTACTTCAAGGAGGGGCTCGACGGCAGGCTCGATGCAAAAACGCTGAACGCCTTCGATTACCTCGTGGACAGGGTCTCGAAGAAGCTCGACGAATGGGTCGAGGCATCGAAGAAGGTGGCCTTTTACAGTTCGGCCAACTACGGCCTTCAATCTTACCTCTCGACGATTCTCCCGCTTCTGGTCCTCCTCTCCGGAGTTGTTCTCGTCAAGAACGGCATGGCGACGCTCTCCTCCACCGTGGCCGTCTTCTCCTACCTCGGAAGGGTCTACTACCCGGTTGAGCGCTTCGCCTTCCTCTGGAGCAGCTACCACCGCGCCGTTCCAATCATTGAGAGGATATGGGACGTCATTGAAAGGGAAACACCGAAACTCGAAAAGCCCTCCTGCTCGCCGAAATCCTACGATATTGAGCTGAAAGACGTTTCCCTGTCCTATGAGGATTCAAAGGTCCTCGACGGAATAAGCGGGAGAATTCCGGAGGGCAGAAAGGTCGGCATCGTCGGGGCATCGGGCGTTGGGAAGACTACGCTCGCCCTGATTATGGCGGGAATCATCGAGCCAACCGAGGGGAGCGTAAGCGTCGGGGGCTGTCCTCCCTTAGCCCTTCTCGGTGATTCGCTCATCTACGTTCCTTCTCACCCCTACCTCTTCACGGGAACTCTGCGCGAGAACCTGACCCTCGGCAGGGAAATCCCGGACGAGAGGTTGAGGGAACTCCTGAGGGCCGTTGAACTTGAGGAGCTCGACCTCGACTACCGGATTGAAGAAGGGGGTAAGAACCTCTCGCTGGGGCAGAGGCAGAGGATTGGCCTCGCGAGGGCCCTCGCTCGAGACCCGAGGATTCTGATACTCGACGAGGCGACGTCGGGCATGGACTCCGAGAGGGAGGCGAGGATTTTAGAGCGGCTGATGGAGAGGGATATGACGTTAATCGTCATCTCCCACAGGCTCTCGACTGTCCGCGGAATGGAGGAGATATGGGTCCTCGATAACGGAGGAATCGTCTGCAGGGGAACTCACGGGGAGCTGTTCGAGGACTGCCCGCGCTACCGCGAGCTTTTCAGGGAGCAGGAGGAAGCAACAGGACTCCTATAAAATTTCAAGGATGAAGCTGTGGGCATTTGTTCATACCGCTTAAACATGCTTATGAAAAAATCAAACACCTTCAAATCCAAGACCAATGGGTTAAAGACCTCAAGAGATAGCTTTGGGGTCTTAAGGACCAAGTCAAAAGATTTGTGCAAAAAGAAGCTCAAAGTAGTCATTCTCGATAGCAAAACTAAGAAAATTCAGAAGACGGGCGCGTAGCCCATTTCCTCCGCTATCTTCCTGAGCCTCTCGATTCTCTTCTCGGTCGGCGGGTGCGTTGAGAACAGCTCTGCAATGCTCATGCCCCTGAATGGGTTCACGATGAACATGTGGGCCGTTGCAGGGTTTCCTTCCCTCATCGGCCTGTACCTGACGGCCTGCTCAATCTTCATGAGGGCCCTCGCGAGCGCCCAGGGCTTTCCGCTGATCTTTGCACCGCCTTCGTCGGCCAAGAACTCCCTGGAGCGGCTTATGGCCGCCTGAATGAGCATCGCCGCTATCGGGGCTAGAATGGCCACCAGTATTGCGGTGAGCACGTTGTTCGCGTCGTCCTCGTCCCTCCCAAAGCCGCCAAATATTGCTATCCACCTGGCCCAGTAGGCGAGCTGCATTATGGCTCCGGCCATCGCGGCCGCCACAGTCCCGATGAGTATGTCGCGGTTCTTTATGTGGGTCAGCTCGTGGCCGATAACGCCCTCAAGCTCGTCCCTGTCGAGGATTTTGAGCAGCCCCGTGGTCACGGCGACGACCGCGTGCTTCGGGTCCCTTCCCGTGGCGAACGCGTTAGGCGTCTCGGTCGGGATTATCGCCACCTTCGGCATCGGAAGGCCCGCCCTCTCAGCGAGGTTCCTGACTATCGCGTATAGCTCCGGGGCTTCCATTTCATCAACTATCCTCGCGTTGTACCAGCTGAGGACGATTTTATCGCTGTACCAGTAGGTTATGAAGTTGAACAGCATTGAAAAGAGGAACATCATGAAAGCCACATTTGGCCCGCCGAAGAGGTAGCCTATACCCATGAGCAGTCCCGTGAGGATGGCCATCAGCAGGCCGGTTCGAAGCCACATCACGAGTCCCATTCTCTCACCCCCGAACTAAAATAACTATATGGTATTAAAAATTTTGGCTTCCAAGAACCGCAGGATGCACTGAAAAGGCACCTCTCAGGGGTTAGAAAGAGAATAAGAGGGGCATCACATGCCCATGTCCATGCCACCCATTCCACCCATACCGCCGGGCATTCCTCCGCCCTGGCCGCCCTCGGGCTTGCTGAGCTTGGCGGCTATGACGTCGTCGATCCTGAGGATCATGATTGCCGCCTCGCTGGCGCTCTTGATGGCCTGCTTCTTAACCCTCAACGGCTCGATGATGCCCTTTTCGAGCATGTCGGCGGGCTCGCCCGCAAAGACGTCGATACCAATGGCTTTGCCCCTGTTCTTGTGCTCGCTGATGACCTTGACGAGCATCTCGACGGTATCGAGACCGGCGTTCTCGGCGAGGGTCTTCGGGATTATCTTGAGGGCCTCGGCGAAGTTCTCGATGGCGAGGGCCTCCTTACCACCGACCTCCTTGGCGTACTCGTCAAGCCTGATGGCAAGTTCAATCTCAGGAGCACCGCCAGCCGGAAGGACGTAGCCGTCCTCCATGACGTCCTTGACGACCTTGATGGCGTCCTCAAGGGCGCGCTCAACCTCATCGATGACGTGCTCGGTGCCGCCGCGGATGAGTATGGTGACGGCCTTCGGGTTCTTGCAGCCCTCGACGAAAATCATGCTCTCGCCGGCGATCTTGCGCTCCTCAACGAGGTCGGCGTGGCCGAGATCCTCAGGGGTAAGGTCCTTAACGTTGGTGACGATCTTGGCGCCGGTGGCCTTGGCGAGCTTCTCCATGTCGCTCTTCTTGACGCGCCTGACGGCGAGGATACCCTTCTTGGCCAGGTAGTGCTGGGCGAGGTCGTCAATACCCTTCTGGACGAAGAGGACGTTCGCACCGGTGGCGGCGATTTTGTCCACCATCTCCTTGAGCATCTTCTCCTCCTGCTCAAGGAAGCTCATGAGCTGGTCGGGGCTGGTGATGTTTATCTTGGCATCGGTCTCGGTCTTCTTGACCTCAAGGGCCTCGTTTATGAGGGCGATCTTGGCGTTCTCAACCCTCTTCGGCATCCTGGGGTGGACGCGCTCCTTGTCGATGACGACGCCGCGAACGAGCTCGCTCTCCTCAACGCTCTCGCCGGCCTTCTTCTCAATCTTGATGTTGTCGATGTCCACGGTGAACTTTCCGTCCTTCTTCTCGGCGACCTGCCTGACGGCGTCAACGGCAAGCCTGGCGAAGAGCTCCTTGTGGCTCTCGGCGTTCTTGCCGGTGATTGAGGTCATGGCTATCTTCATGAGGGTCTCATCGTCGTCCGGAGTGACCTCTATGGCGATGTCCTGGAGTATCTCCTGGGCCTTCTCAGCTGCAAGGGCGTAACCCTTGATGATTATGCTCGGGTGAATGTTCTGGTCGAGGAGCTCCTCAGCCTTCCTGAGAAGCTCACCGGCGATGACGACGGCGGTGGTGGTTCCATCGCCGGCCTCCTTATCCTGAGTCTTGGCAACCTCAACCATCATCTTAGCGGCAGGGTGCTGGAGGTCTATCCTGTCCAGAATAGTGGCTCCATCGTTGGTGACAACGACGTCACCAAGGCTGTCAACGAGCATTTTATCCATTCCCTTCGGGCCGAGGGTGGTCCTAACAGTCTCGGCTATAATCCTTGCAGCCAGAATGTTAAGCCTCTGAGCGTCCCTACCGACATACCTCTGGGTTCCCTCAGGCAGAATAACAACCGGCTGTCCACTAAGCTGTGCCATTTGACATTCCTCCAAACGTTTTACCTTATTGCAGGGACGCTTCGTCAGTGCTCTATTTAAAGTTTTTGCTCAAATTGTTCAAATTTTCGCTTTTGCTTTAGTCGGTTGACAGAAAAAGCTGGAAAAAACTATAGAAAGGGCTAAAACGTTAAGCGAGAGCTGAGAGTGGTGGTAGAATGAAGCTCATAGCCCAGGGTGCCGAGGCAAAAATCTACGAGGGAACCTTTGAGGAGGTCTTCGGCGTCCCGCTCCTCGGCGAAAAGGTAATCGTGAAGCACAGGGTTCCGAAGCGCTACAGAATTCCTGAGATAGACATAAAGCTCAGAAAGGAGCGGACGGTCAGGGAGGCGAGAATCCTCCACCGTGCAAAGGAATTCGGCGTGAACTGCCCTTACATCTACGAGGTCAACCTGCGGGACATGATAATAGTCATGGAGTTCATTGAGGGGAAGAGGCTGAAGGAGCACCTCGAAGAAGTTTCAATGGACGAAAGGCTGGAGCTCTGCAGGGAAATCGGAAGGCAGGTTGCGAGGCTCCACAAAGCCGGCATCGTCCACGGCGATTTGACGACGAGCAACATGATCCTCCGCGAGGGGAAGGTTTACCTCATAGACTTTGGCCTAGCCGACTTTGACTCAACTCTGGAAGCGAGGGGCGTTGACCTCCACCTCCTCAAACGCGCCATGGAGAGCACGCACTACACGTGGTTCGAGGAGGGTTTCAGAGCCGTTCTTGAGGGGTACGGCGAGGTTCTCGGCGAGGAAGTGAGGAAGGAAATCGAGGAGAAGATAGAAGAGATAGAGAGCAGGGGGAGGTACCGGGAGCGGAGCTGGGTGAAATGATTCACCACCGGCTGTTCTACATATTTTAGATGCCCGGAACCCCAAGAATGCGCCTGAACAACAAAACGAGATGATGAATCTCAGAGAAAATGGGGGCTGAAATCAAAAGGTAGAGGATAGAAAATCAGACCTTGAACTTACTGACAGCTTCCACGAGCTTCTGCACAACCTTATCAAAGTCAGACATGGTTGCCCTTACCTCCTCCAGTGCGGAAGTCTGCTCCTCCGCCGCGGCGCTGACTTCCTCCGCAGCTGCAGTGGTCTCTTCCGCAGAGGCAGCGAGGTTCTCAAGGAAGCGCAGGCCCTCGTCTATCTTCTCGCCCTCCTCAAGCACCTTGTTCTTCAGCTCATTGGCCTTGACTTCCATCTCCTCCATGAGCTCCGCTATTTGGGTTAGATAGGAAACGCTCTCCTTGAGGACTTCGGTTGAAGTGGATACGGTCTCCACGCTTTTGCCCGTGACCTCAACGCTCTCCTGTATTCTCTCCATTATCTGGTTCACGATGTTGCGTATGTCGTCGGCGGCGTTCTTGCTTTCCTCCGCGAGGTTTCTAATCTCATCGGCAACAACTGCGAACCCCTTTCCAGCCTCGCCGGCACGGGCGGCTTCAATGGCCGCGTTGAGGGCGAGCAGGTTGGTCTGCTCTGCAATGCCCGTGATGACGTTGGTGATGTTCGCGATGTTCTTGCCCATCTCCGCGACGCCCTTGACGGTCTCCTCTATCATCAGCATCATGTTCCTTATCTCTTCAATCTGACCAACAGCCTCTTCTCCTTTCTGGCCGCCCTCCCTGGCAAGTCCGACAACCTCACTCATGGACTTCTCAAAGTCCTCCATTGTGGTTATGGTCTCCTTGCCAATCTCGTCTATGTAGCGCATTGTTTCCGTCATGCGGTTGATGTTCTCCTGCTCGCGCTGGGCCTCTATGCTGACCTGGTTGATGGCCTCTGCAACCTGGCTGATTGCATCGCTGATCTGCTCTATGTTCTCCTTGATAACTGCGCTCCTTTCTTGGACAGTGATTGCCGCGTCTTTGATCGCCACGACCATGTCGTTTAAGTTATGGCGCATCTTCTCTATCGCTTTTCTTATCTCCCCCAGGTGCCCGTTGAGCTTCGTGTCTTCGACCGAGAGGTCGCCCTCTGCAATTCTGTCAAGGATTTCAATGATTACTCTCATCTGCTCCTCTATTTCCCTGCGGTACTGATCAACCTCCGGTGGGATTGTGGCCTTTTTTGCTATGTTCTTCGTCAGCATTATCCCGGCGCCGACTCCAAAAATGCCTCCGACCAGACCGGCAAGGGGGCCCGCCAGAAAAGCGGGCACGATAGTCAGGCCGAAGGCCAGAACTGGTGATGCTATGAGCGCGGCTTTCTCGTTCATGGCGGATTCCCTCCAAAGGAATAACGCGCAGGATATACTTAAAGTTTTCTAATTAAACAAAGTAAGAACATAACGCTCTACAAGTGTAGTAACTACCTACACAGAGACCTACACACCCCGTCCGAAGGAGACCAGAATCCGCTCATATATCTCCCTGTCCTTCCCCCTCGATGTCCTTGCAAGCCTCTCAACTATCAGCTCGGGAGTGCTCCTGCCGAGCTTTCCAAAGATGGGCTGCCTGTCAACGATCAGGTTGAGGTTCTCGTCGAGGCCCTTCGCCTCTATCCCGTCCACCCTCGCGAACGGGAGCTCCTTCTTCAGGTCTTCTCCAAGGTGGGAAACTATGACAACCAAGAAGCCCCTTTCCCTTGCCACCTTGAGGAGTTCACCGATTATCTTCACCGCCGCGCCGGGCTCGGTTATTGCTTCAAACTCGTCGATCAGGATTAGCTTCTTCCCCTTGCCCCTCAGCGCCCTCACAAACGACCTCAGCGCCGTTTCAAACGCCCCTGCGCCGTAAACGCTCTTCTTACGCCTGAAAAAGAACAGCTCGTCAAGGGGTTCAATCCAGGCTTTCTGGGCAGGAACCGGGAAGCCCATGTGGAACAGGATTTCTATCTGGGTTATCAGCTCAAGCAGGCTCGTCTTTCCACCGCTGTTTGCCCCGGTGAGGATTACTATGCCCTCGTCCCTAACCGCGTCTGCACCCGGAACGTTGAGCTCCTCGGGCTTCTTTCCCACCACATAGCTGACCGGCTGGGGGTTCTCGATGAACAAGTGCCTTCCCTGAAGGAACGCTATGCCCCCTTCCCAAACCCCCGGGAACGAAAAGCCCTCAGTGAACTCCCTAACGGCCAGAAGGAAATCGAGTTCATGAACCCTCTCAATCTCATATCTGAGCTTTGGTATTAGGGGACCGATTTTCTCAAGGGTCTCCCTAGCTGCCAGGTAGCGTTCGAGGGCAAGCTCCCTTTCAAGGAGCCTCCTCAGCCCCTCAATGCTTTCGGGCGCCACGCGGACGGGGTAGAGCTCTTCCCTGGAAAATACCTCAACGGCTGTGCCCAGCCTCTCGGAGAGCTCGTGTTCCGCCCTGTTTATCAGCTCAAGGATTTCTTCCTCAATTCCGCTGAAGTGCCGGAATATGGCGTCGTAGTTCCCCTCGCGGAGCTGGGTGAGGAAGTTTAAGAGCTCCTTGCCGCTCAGGGTCAGGCTGAAGTTCTCAAGCCTTTCCCCGATTTTCTCGTTGAGCTCGTGCTCCTTCTCGGCTATCAGCTCGTCAAGCGATTCGAGGACGCTCTCCCGCTCCATTACCTCGCCGAACTTTTCAAGCGCGTCCAGGATATCTGGAGCAACGCTTCTCTCCCCAGTCATCTCCCCGATTCTCGCCAGGGCTTCAAGCGTCCCCCTGTTCTTCCAGAGGGGCAGGAGGTAAAGCTCGGGTGCGATGTCCTGGGGCTTTAACTCCACGTCAACACCGTAACCAAGCGTGCTGAGGACTATCGGGTATTCCTGGGCTTCCGTAGGGTCCGTGGTCACGTGACAGAGGCCCAGGGACTCGGCCCTCTCGACCTCGGACTCGTCAATGAGAAGAACCCTATCGCTCAAGAACTCCTTCTGAAACCGGATTGGCCTTACCTTTGAGATGAGGCCCCTCATTTCCGGCCTGACTTTGGGCAGGTTTGTCCTCAAGTACTCCTGTCTCTCGCGTATCTCTCCCGGGTCGTTTGTGAGTGAGAACCTCTCAAGATGGGCCTCGCTACCCGGGAGACTCAGCCTCTTTTTAATCTCCGCAGTTATTGCCCTGTAAATGGCCTTGGCCTCTGGGTTCAGCTTCGGCTTCATCTTTCGAGGCTACACCCCGGAGTTTATAAGGTTGACCTGCACTGATTAATTTATAAGATGAAGCGCGATAGTGGGCAAGACGAGAGTTACTCAATTTCATGCGCTGCCGTAGAGAGCATCTGGAGTGATGAAAATGATTAACGTGGGAACCTGCGGATTCTGCGAGGCCCGCGCGAAGTACTTTATGAATTTCGATGCCGTTGAGGTTCAGCAGACGTTCTACAGGATACTGCAGGAGAAGACCCTCAAACGCTGGCGCAAGGAAGCTCCTGAGGACTTCACCTTTGCCATAAAGGCATTCCAGGGGGTAACCCACCCGCCCAACAGCCCGACATGGCGCAGAAGCAACGTAAGACCCGGCAAAAACGTCGGTCTCTTAAAACCGACCAGTGAAGTCCTCCACTTCTGGAGGATAACGCTGAAGGAAGCCGAGGCCCTCGGTGCGCGTTTTATCCTGATACAACTGCCCAAAAGCTTCAGGGAGAGCGAGGAGAGCTTTGATAACGCCGAGAAGTTCTTCAAGATGGTGGAGAGGAAAGACTTTGAGATTGCCGTCGAGCTTAGGGGCTGGAGCGAGAGAGGCATCAAGCGCTTCGTCGGGGAATTCAATGTTATAGACGTCACGGATCCGCTCGTGAGGGTTCCCCTCCACAACGGCGAGACCAGCTACTACCGCCTGCACGGGCGCTACGAGAACGGAAGGATAATCTACAGGCACTCCTACAGCGACGAGGAGTTGGAGAAAATCAGGGAGCGCGTCCTCGGCTGGAACCGCGGGGAGAGCTTTGTCTTCTTCAACAACTCGGACATGTGCAGGGACGCGAAGAGGTTCAAGGTGATGGTGAAGGAGTGAAGGGGGCGCCGCGGCCCCCTTAAAAAGTCAGGCACGGGTCCAGCTCATCACGCCTCAGCCGAGGGTGTCTTCATCATCCGTCCGGTTTTCAATCAAACCCTGGCTTCCTGGCGTTTACAACTTCTTTGTTCACGAGGGTTGGCGGAACCTCCCCGTTCTTGAATGCTATGAGGTTCCTCGCCACGAGCTCAGCCATTCCCTCCCTCGCCCCGTAAGTTGCACTCCCTATGTGGGGCGCGAGGACAACGTTTTTCAGGCTGAAGAGCTCCTCGTTGTAGTATGGCTCCTCCTCGTAGACGTCAAGTCCAGCCCCGGCTATCCAGCCCTCCTTCAGGGCCTTTATCAGCGCTTTCGTGTCCACCACCTTTCCACGCGCTATGTTCACGAGTATCGCCGTGTTCTTCATAAGCCTGAGCTCCCTCTCACCTATCATGTGGTAGGTCTCTTTTGTTAGTGGAACTGCCAGAACCACGAAGTCGCTCTCACCGAGGAGCTCGTCAAGGGGTTTGAACTCGCGTTGAGTTCTTTCTCGGCCTCAGGCTTCCTCGTGCGCGAAGTGTAGAGAATTCTCATTCCAAAGCCCCTAGCGCGCCTCGCAACGGCCTGGCCAATCCTGCCAAAGCCCACGATACCTATCGTCTTCCCGTAGACGTCGTAGCCGAGGAACCAGCGCGGGTGCCAGGCTATTCCCCGTCTCTTCCACTCACCGGAGCGCGTGAAGCTCTCGGCCTCGATGAGGCGCCTCGCCGCTGCGAGCAGAAGAGTCCATGCGAAATCTGCTGTTGCATCTGTGAGGACGTCGGGGGTGTTGGTGACGTAGATTCCCCTCCTTGTCGCCTCCTCGACGTCTATGTTGTCGTAGCCCACTGCATAGTTAGCCACAATCCTGAGCCTCGGGGCGGCGTCAAAGACCTCAGCGTCAATCCGCTCGCTGAGCATGGTCACCAGCGCATCGACATCGCGAACCTTTTCAAGCAGAACCCCTCTGGGGATTTCCCTCTCCTCGGGCCAGACCTCGACCTCAAAGTGCTCCCTCAGCATCGCGATACCGTTCTCAGGAATGGCGCGCGTGATGAAAACCTTTGGCATTGGCATCACCGGATAAAGAAAAGAAAAGGGGTACTTTTAGCGTTTTCTCAGCTTATCAACGAGCCAGATGAGTATCGGCAGGACTATGAAGGCCATCATATCCCCGGTGTCTCCTGCAAATGCCAGTACGTCTGCAAAGTTCTTGACACCTGCAAAGTACACCAGAGCTGGTGGGATAACCGTTAAACCCCAGGCTATCGGCCTCTTGAGCCCCACGAACTCCTCGTTGTTGCTCTGCTGTGCCAGTGCTATTCCTATGTAGCTCGTGGTTATGGCCAGGAGGGGAATAAGGTTGCCGACGATTTTTCCAGTGCGCCCGTAGAGAAGCTCAAGGCCCTGAGTGGCTATCTGTGGAGTGTTTCTGCCGAAGGCGAGAAGGAAAGCCACCATGAATATCGCGTAGATAACAGTTGGAATGACGAAGGCCCAGACGAGAATCTTCTTGGTCTCTTCGTAGCTTCCGAGCCCCTTGTAAACGTCCGGAATGACGGTGTGGCAGCCGAGGGCGAAGATTGCAACACCCGTCATGCTGAGAATTCCGGAGAGGTCTGTGTAGAGGCCGTTGCTGAGCTTTGCATGGGGGACGAGCATTACTGTGACCGCTATGAAGAGCGCCAGCATGGCGTAGCTCATTGCCAGCTCGGTCTTTCCGCTCGCTTCAAGACCGCGGTAGACCACCAGCGAGGCGAGAACCCAGAAGATGAGCGCTCCTACCGTCTCGCTTACCCCAAAGAGGCCCGCGAAGACGCTCCCCATTCCGGCTATGTAGGCCAGGACTGCACCAAAGCTCATTATGGAGATGCTGAGATACATCAGCCAGCCGCCGGCCTTCCCAAGGACGCGCTGGGCCACCGTGCTCATCTGTGCCCCGCCCATTCCTGCCGAGAACTTAAGGACGATGAGACCCGTCCAGAGCATGAGGAACATCACACCAATGAGCACTGCCAGGGCGGGTATAAGGCCGACCTTGCTGGCGGCGTAGGGCAGACCGAGCACTCCAGCACCTATCTGTGTCCCCACGAGGATAGCCAGAGCCTCCCCCTTTGTTATGTGCTTCTTCTCGACCTGTATTATGTTCACCCTGAGTCCCCGGGTGGCCTTTCTCTTCCTTACGTTCTGGATTATCACGAGCTTCTTTCTTCTCTGGGCCGCTATGCGGGCCGAATAATAGCGGCCGTGAGAAGTGGTGACCTTTTTCCTATCAACTCCCTCAGAGACCGGCATCTCTCTCACCAGTTCAGTGGCAGGACAAACCCAATTTAAATCCTCGCTCGGAAGGTTGAAGGGAATTTCCAATATCCTTCGATGGCCTCCCAGGTAGGTAGAATTTTTAAGCTCCCGATCAAAGTATTACCATGCTGAGCCACGCCGCTAAAATTCTTGCCAGGTCTAAGTTTGCGATAGCGTTTACCGGTGCAGGAATAAGCGCTGAAAGCGGCATCCCCACGTTCCGGGGCTTCAACGGCCTGTGGAAGAGGTACCGGCCGGAGGAACTTGCCACCCCCGAGGCCTTCAGGAGAGACCCTCACCTCGTCTGGGAGTTCTACAGGTGGAGGATGCGCAAAATTCTCAGAGCAAAACCAAACCCCGCGCACTACGCCCTCGCAAGGCTTGAGGAAATCGGCGTTCTTAAGGCGGTGATAACCCAGAACGTTGATGACCTGCACAGGGAAGCCGGGACGAAGAACCTGATAGAGCTTCACGGGAACATCTTCAGGGTTCGCTGTACCTCCTGCGATTACAGGGAGAACCTGAAGGGGAGCGGCCGCGTCCATGAGTTCGTGGAGTCTAGAGAACTCCCGAGGTGTCCGCGTTGCGGTTCTCTGCTCAGGCCTGACGTTGTGTGGTTCGGTGAGCCTCTGCCGAAGGAAGCACTGGAGAAGGCGTTTAACCTCGCCGAGAGGGCGGACGCGGTCATAGTTGTCGGGACGAGCGGTGTGGTGTACCCCGCCGCCTACATCCCATACATCGTGAAGGAAAGGGGCGGCAGGGTCATAGAGGTCAACGTGGAGAGGAGTGGGGTAACGCCGGTGGCGGACGTCTTTCTGCGTGGAAAGGCTGGAGAGGTTCTCCCAAAACTTGTGAAGCTCGTGGAGGGGCTGATATGAAGGTACTCCTTGTCGGTTTCACGAGTGAGGAGGTTGAGAAAGTCAAAGAGCTCGGCTACCCGGTTCTTCCAGTTCCCGAGCACTTCAGGGGCCTCAAAGTTTCGGAAATACTTGAAAAGGACTTCGAAGAGGGGAAGCTGGACTGGGCAGGCGGAAAGTTCCTCATAATGCACGGACTCAGCAACGAGGACATCAAGAGGGTAATCCCCGCAGTTAGGGAGCTCGCGGAGGGCAGAGTAATATTTGCGACGACAACTGAAACGAACCTGGGGTGGACACTCGAAGAACTTCTCGCGGAGCTCAGACAGGAAGACGAATACTTCCGGGCCATGCGGGAAGTGAAGAGACAGATAAAGGAACGGAAGGGCCCGTTCCTCGACATCGGCAACGTTAAATAATGGTTTAGTGTAACCACCAGTGAGGGTGGGGTCATGATAAAGGCCGTCCTGTTCGACTTAGATGACACTCTCGTTGATACGACTAAACTTGCCGAGATGGCGCGGCGCAACGCGATAGAAAACATGATACGTCACGGTCTTCCCGTTGGCTTTGATACCGCTTACAACGAGCTCCTTGAGCTGATAAACGAATACGGGAGCAATTTCAACAGGCACTTTGACTACCTCCTGAGGAGGCTCGAACTGCCCCAGAACCCCAAATGGGTGGCCTCTGGAGTCATAGCCTACCACAACACGAAGTTTGCTTACCTGCGGAGCGTCAGGGGCGCGAGAAAAGTCCTCCTTGACCTGAAAAGGGAGGGGTACGTCCTTGCAGTGGTCACCGACGGCGACCCGATAAAGCAGTGGGAAAAGATACTCCGCCTTGAACTCGACGACTTCTTTGACGACGTCTTCATATCGGATTACCTTGGCGTCAGGAAACCGCATCCGAAAATTTTTAAGCGGGCGCTTAAGAAACTGGGCGTGAGACCAGAAGAGGCCGTGATGGTCGGGGACAGACTCTATTCGGACATTTATGGAGCTAAAAGGGTCGGAATGAAGACCATCTGGTTCCGTTATGGAAAATACCGCGATAAGGAGCTTGAATACCTCGATTACGCGGACTTCGCCGTTGATAGTCTAGAAGAAGTGCCGAAAATCGTGAGGGGACTTAACAATGAGGAGAAAGAGCGTTCGGATTCGGAAGTTCATGCTGATTGACAGCGCCTACAAGTCCAGAATCCTCAGGGGGGATAAAGTCACGACAATACGATATGGCCTCTACGAGGCGGAGCCGGGCAGTGAGGTCTATCTCGTGATAACCCCCAGCGATACTGCGGTAGCGAAGGTAAGGATAACCCGCGTCGAGAGAAAGAAGGTGAAGGAGCTCACCAACGAAGACGCAAAGCTCGACGGCTTTTCCGACGTTAGAGAGCTCCTACGTGAACTGAACAGGATTTACGGGGAGCTCTACGGGGACGACGAGGTAACGATTATAGGGTTTGAGGTCATCAAGCGCTTTGAGGACGGGATTCCCCTCAAGTGGCTCAAGGGCCTCAACTACCGCGAGCCGGAGGAAATAGCGAGGCTCTACCTAGAAAACCAGGACAGGCTCAACTTCAACCGCGAGACCGACTTCATAATGCGCCGCATCTACAACGAGGGGCTCGGGAGAGCGGTCAGAACCTTCGGGCCCAAGAAAGTCCAGGGGGCGCTCCTCAAGGTCTACCACGGCCTCTACGGGGCGGGACTGATTTAGGGCAGGAAAAGCTTTTTTACGGCTTCTTCCTTCTTTAGACGCAATGAAAAAAAGCAAGTTTGACACCCGGTTTACAGCACTCACCGCGGGGGTTTTCTTTGTCCTGACCCTCCAGACGACGGGGCTACTCCGTGGGATAAACGAACTTGTCAATTCACGGCTTCCCCTCCTCGATACCCCTTTGATGAACTTCCTCACGTGGCTTGGTGATGGCCTCTTTCTCGTCCTCTTCGTGATTTTTGCGGTTCTGCACGACTGGAAAAGAGAAAGACGGCTTTCTGACAGAACCCTGGCCTTTGTAGCGTCGGCAGTGGTTGGACTTGCGGTGGTCGGGGTGCTGAAGTTCGCCTTCGCCGAACCGAGGCCGAGGCCACTCCCCGGAGCGCACGCACTTAGCGCCGGGGCCTTTCCCTCGGGGCATACCTTCAGGGCTTCGATAATAGCGGGCTACGTGGCCGACCGCTGGAAAAGGTTTGCCCCATTTGCATGGGCCTACGCAGTAGGAATAGCCCTCACAAGGCTGTTTCTTCACTACCACTGGCTTGGCGACGTCTTTTTCAGCCTCATCTTCGCCCCCTGGCTCTACCGCCTGTTAATTCTGACAGAGGACATCTGGCTTCCTTTTGCGAGAAGAATACTCGAAAAGTTCAAGGTGGGGGTCGTTGAGGTATGAACGGCATCATCGAGGTCTTTCTGCTCTCGCTCGTCCCGACGTTCGAGGGGCGCTACGCCATAGTCTACGGCATCGGCGGGGGTTATCCCCTATGGGAGACGCTTTTGACGGCTGCCCTGGGTGTTTTGCTCCTCTCAATTGCCCTTCCAGCAGCCCTGCCGTACATAGACAGGATTATGCTGTGGCTGGAGAATACCCCCTTGAAGAAGCTCGCGCGCCTGTATCTCTACTACGTCGAGCGCGTGAGAAAGAAGGCCCGCCCCTACGTTGAGAAGTGGGGTTTCCTTGGACTGATAGTGTTTGTCGCGATACCCCTGCCAGGGACGGGAATATGGACGGGTAGCCTCGCGGCTTACCTCCTGGGAATCGGGAAGAAGCAGACGGTTCCCGCCCTGGTACTCGGAGGACTCCTCAGTATGGCGATAACGGTACTCCCCGCGCTGGGGCTGTTTGGATAAGGCAAAAAGGAAAGACTCAGGCGGGCTTCAACATACTAGCCTTCCTTGATGTCCACACCTTTTGGAGCTCAAATGTGCTTAGACCTCAAGCCTCCCAAGTTCCTTCTCAATGAGCCTCCACTGCTTCTCCAAGTACGTGGAGGGGTCTGTGGCCACTATTAAGGTGCCTCCCGCGTTGAGGACGTGGTCTTTCAGTGATAGCAGGAACTTGAAAGCGCGTTCAAAGCCGTTTTCCAGCGCGAGGTACTCAAAGCAGTCGAGCACGACGATTGAATGTCCCATTTCTAGGTGCCTTTTGACCAGGTCCACAAGTATCCCCATATCGGTTGGGGGTATTATCGTCACGTTCTCAGAGGAAGCACTTGAAGAGACGTTGGTGACCCAGAAGACTGGAAACGTCGGTGTTCCGCCCTTAGGCGGGCTCCTGGTAATGAGAACACCGTTCCCAGCGGACTCCATTTTCTGGAGTATTGCCTGCAGGTGCCTCGGGTTGTCCACGTAAAACGCTCCCTTGGGGATGTTTACCACCGTGGTTTTGGGGGGCGTGACCTGGAAAAGTGCGTATTTTGCCATGCCGATTAGCATCATCGTCCTGAACAGCGCCCCCGCTCCATAAAAATAAGAGGAAAGCGAAGTGTTTATCGTCACAGGGTACGTGAGGTTAATAACACCTAGAAGGAATGCGCCGAGGGGAAAGAGGACTGCAATGTTTTTGATTCCTATGCTTCTCTCAATCAGAACATAGCTAAGGGTCATGAGGGACAGCCCAACAAACGACACGGGAAACGCCATCAGAACTGAGGGGGACAGACTGTATATCGTCGTGATAAGGACGTAAGCGGAGCCTCCTGCGACAATTGCAGTGAGCAAGACTTGAGCACGCAGACTTTCAAGCCGTTCAAGAATGGCAAGAGAAGTGACCAGTAAAAGTACCCCCTGGATCACGGCCAGCAGGGCCATGAGGGGCATTAATGCAGTTACTTCAGGGTTTACCCCCAGCTCTTCCAGTATCGGCCCCTGGGCAAGTGCGGCCAAGACATCAATCCATAATGCTAGGCTCAAGAAGAGCATGAACTTCTCCTGCTTCCTGACCCACCTGTAGAGGGCAAACCCCCACGTAAAAAGCCTCATAATCACATTTAGAATCTCCAGCACGCGCCTCACCCACTTAGTATTATTGCTTCGTGTGGGGGCTATTAACGTTTTGGTTTTTAGAGCTAGTTTAGAGGAAACTTTCGACAGAATTTTGAGAAGATTTTTAAAAAATTACATTTTTCTTTCTTAAGTCTTGTCGTTCACGGCTGGGATGCAGTAAACTACTCAACGCCTTTCAATCAGGAAGGCAACACTTTTTTAAAGCCTAAAAATCCTACCATACTTTGAAATGAAGCGCTCAGTAACAATAAAACTCCACCCCTCAAAAGAACAAGCGAAAATCCTCCACCAGTTAGCCGATTCAGGAGCCAAAGCCTGGAACCGAGTAAACTACTTGAGGCGACAACAATACTTCAAAGACCAAATCGTGGACTTTAACAGAACCGAGAAAACCGTTTATGGGGAGTTTAAACGGGAAATCGGTTCAGCAACCGTCCAGCAAATAGCGAGGAAAAACGCCGAAGCTTGGCGGAGTTTCTTCTCCCTCCTCCGAAAAAAGCGGAATGGTGAACTTCCCTCTTGGCTTAAGCCCAAACCACCAAACTATCTCAAAGAAGGCTGGCAGAGAAAACCCTTAATCGTCCTGAGAAACGACCAGTACAAGATTGAAGGGAACAAACTAATCCTCAAGGGTCTTGGCAAGTTTAAACGCCTCGAAGTCCAGTTTAAGGGAAGAATTCACCTGAAGGGCAAGCAGGGGCGGTTAGAAATCACTTACGACCCCGTTAGGAGAAAATGGTATGCTCACGTGAGCTTTACAGTCGAGGAAAAACTCGAAGACGAAAAATGGGTAAGAGTTCCAAGAACTCCAAAGGGAAGCCTCTCGGCGGGCATAGACTTGGGAGTGAACAATCTCATGGCCGTCTATGTCGAGAATGGAGAAAGCTTTCTGGTCAATGGAAGACCGCCTAAAAGCATTGACTTCTACTGGAGGAAGAAGATTGCTGACTACCAGTCAAAACTCAATAAATCGGGAGCCAAGACGAGTAGGAAACTCAGGAGAATGCACGAAAAGGCTAAGCTTCAGGCTAAACACTACATCAACACTGCCGTAAGAGGAACGGTTAGGAAGCTCTACGAGTTGGAGTTAATAGAATCGTCGTTGGTTATCCAAAGGGCATGGCTCGGAATTCTGACAAGGGTAAAAGGCAGAACTTCCTCCTCTCTCACGTTTGGAGGTTTAATTACGTTATTAAACGCTTGATTGAAGTTGCGGAAGAGTATGGTATTCGTGTTGTGGTTGTTAATGAGGCTTTCACGTCTAAGGTTTGTCCCGTTTGCGGGAAGCCTCACGAGGGGGCTCGTTTCGTTCGTGGTTTGTTTGAGTGTCCCGCGACGGGGCTTGTCATGAATGCTGATCTCGTTGGTGCTTTTAACATTTTGAGGAAGGTTGTGAGGACCATAACCCCGAATCTGGGCAGGCTTTATGCTCAGAGGAGGGGTAACGGGGGGAAGGCCCGGCCAGAGGGGTTCGAAGAACCCTTTTCAAGGGTTGCCCTAATGAGAACCCCTCGAACCTCCCCATCACTGGCGAGGGGTTAAGCCAAACCCTCGCCCTTCACGGCGGGAAGGAGGTCAGCAAAGAACGGGGCGTCACTTCGTCGCCCTCGTTATCCCGACGTCCTCCACGAGGACGTAGGGCGTCGAGACCGGCGTGCTGACCTCCCACCAGTGGATGTGGTAGCTCTCCTTTCCGAGGGCCCTGATGCCCTCAAGGATTCTCTGCAGGTTGTCGCTGACGCGGACGTTCCTTATCGGCTTCAGCTCGCCGTTTTCAATGAGGAATATCCCGTCCCTCGGTATCGTCGAGAAGTCCCCTGCAACGTAGTTCTGGAAGCGCGTGTACCAGACGTTGGTGATGTAGATGCCCCTCTTGACCTCGCTGAAGAGCTCCTCCTTCGACCAGTCGCCCGGTTCGAGGACTATGTTCCAGGCGTGGGGCATTATCAAGCCCGCGTTTGCCGTGGTCTCTGTGCCGTACTTCCTGGCAAGGCTCGTGTTAAGGAGGAACGTCTTGAAGGTTCCGTTCTCGATTATCGTCGTTTCCCTTGTCGGGACGCCCTCGTCGTCGAACTTTCTCGTTCCGTAGCCGTTGGGCATGTTGCCGACGTCCTTTATCGTGACGAGCTCACTCGCGACCTTCTGGCCGAGCTTGTCCACGAGGAAGCTGAAACCGGCCTCTGCCGCGTAAGCCGAGGTCATGAAGCTCATGTAGCTGAGCAGGTTCGCAAACGCCAGCGGGTCGAAGATGACGTCGAAGCGTCCCTCCGGTCCCTGCTCCGGGTTCTGCGCCATTCTTGCTATCTCTCCTGCTTTTCTTCCAGCGGATTCTGGGTCGAACTTCTTGAGGACGCGGACCGAGTTCGTCCCGTGGCCGCTCTCAAGGTCTCCGATGAAGGCCCTAACGCTTATCTCTATCCCCGTCCCCTCGTCGAAGGCCTCAACGCCGTTGCTCGTGGTGAGGTAAAGCTTGTTGTGGTCGGTGTAGAGGACACCTGCAACTCTCTTGGCGCCCTCCTCGAGGGCGGCGTTGATGGCTCTCTCCACGTACTCGTTCGGCTCGTCGAGCTCAACTATGGCCTTGTCAAAGGTCTCTGGAATGTCCCTGTACTCAAACGGACCCTCGGCGATTCCATAGTAGTCCTCCTTCGGCGCCATGCCCTTCATGTTGCTCAAGAGTGTCTTTAGAGTCCTCTCGATGTTCTCCTCGCTCAGCTCGGTTATGGTCGTGCTCGCTACCCTCTTGTCCTTCTCGACGAAGAGCTCCACCTTCCTCTCGTGCCAGTTCTTGGCGACGGTTATCTCGTTGTTGGCGAAGCGAACCTGTCTCCTGTCCATCTCGTAGCCCAGAACTACGACGTCACCGAAGCCGAGCTCCTTGGCCTTCTTAAGGATGAACTCATTAACGTCGAACATCTTCACCACCTCACGGCCTCCTAAGCGGTATGTCCCTGAGCCTCGCGTGTGATCCACCCATCCACACCGGGACTCCCTGACTGGGCTCGCCCTTACCGCAGGTTCCAGGATAGAACTCGACGTCTTTACTGTGGAATTTATATTAACTGAAAGTTAATAACCTCTTGTCTTAAAAAAATTTATAAATTCATGGTTTTGTAATTGTACTTGAAAAACACTTGGAGGTGTGAATTGTGAAAATAGAAACACTTTACACCACAAAGGAGGAGATAACCAGCGGATGTCAGGTACCTCCGAATTTTTACGGATGTCCAAATTTGTGCATAACAATAAATGACGAGGAGTCTGAGTGAGATTTTAGATTAGAATTTTTTATTTTTTATATTTGATTTGAGGTAATATACAAGGTGATATACAATGAGATTAAATAAACTTGTACACTTTATTAAAAACGATGATGGATACATTGTCATAAATCCCCTTATCGGAGAGATCGATGTCATTGACTCTGAACTATACAATATGCTAATATCAGCAAATTTCAATTTGATTCCCCAAAAAATATTTGAGGTGTTAAAAGATAAATTAATTATAGTCCAAGATAATTACAATGAATTTTATGCTTATGAAAATCTTTTGAAAAAATTGAAATTTGATGTATCCTTTCAAACATTCACAATACTTGTCACTAGATCGTGTAACTTTGAATGTGTATATTGTTATGAACATACTAATCAAATTTTACTCCAAGAAAGACACATGAACAGGCGCATTGCAGATGAAGTCATTGAGTTTATCAATAGGATGTCATATAACTCAAAAAAGATAAAGGTGATATTCTATGGTGGCGAGCCACTCCTAAATATTAATGTACTCACATATCTTATGGACGAACTAGAAAGTCATCAGGGTCAAAAAATTACGTTTGAGCTGATAACTAATGGTTATCTTGTAAAGGATCTGTGGGAGAGGTATAAAAAATACTTCAAGAAATTTAAACAAATTCAAATAACGTTGGATGGTCCTCCAGAAATTCATAACAAGCTCCGCCCATTAAGAGGAGGGCTCCCTACATTTGAGACAATAATTACGGGAATCAAATTGCTGACAGATAATGGAGTTCATGTTGCTTTAAGATCTAACTTGTACCTAAAGTACATTAAGGAATATCCAAAACTGCTTGATGAGTTAGATAGATACGGGATAAACAAAAAGTATCTTCATATAGGAATAGGATTTGTTCACCCAGATGAAATTAAAAATTATCCTCTGATTTCAAAAAAATTTCTTAATTTATATTTGCAAATTAAGAGAAGAGGTTTTAGTATAACTCTCCCGTTCTATGTACAGAGAATACCCTGTGGAGCAATAACAAACAATTCATTTGTTATTGATTATAATGGAGATATTTATAAATGTTGGGCTTTAGTGGGATTAAAACAATTTAAAGTTGGGACTGTACAAAAGGGCATCTCAGAAAAAACCCACAGAAAGTTCCTTAGTCTTAATCCGCTTAATAATTCAAAATGCAGGGATTGTCCAATGTTAATGTTTTGTGGTGGTGGATGTATATACAATAACTACTTGCATTCTGGCAAATTGGATCTTGGTTTTTGTCCCTTTCAAAAATACAGTTTCAGGGAGTACCTACAACTATTCATTAAGGAGTTAGGAGACAAATATGCAAGTAAGAAACAAATTTAGCGAGTTAGGAGGCGAGACCATGAACTACGTTAATCGTTTCTACATTTCGAGTCTTCTTCATATAGTTTTCTATTCTGGTTTCTACTTAATCTATCTTCAGAGTCTTGGCCTTTCTAAAACCCAGATGGGATTTTTAATGAGTTTATCTCTAATTCTAGTTGCTTTACTTGAAGTCCCTACAGGAATCGTTGCTGACAAGATTTCAAAGAAGGTAAGTGTCTTACTTTCAAAGATCCTCACGATACCGAGCGTGCTTGCATTGTACCTTGCGCATTCCTTTCCAGGGGTTCTCCTTGCGACACTCTTCGGCGCGCTTTCAGTTGCTCTCATGACCGGGGCAGAAACTGGGTGGATTTACGAACTTCTCAGCAAGAGTGGTAGAGCCAAGGATTATCCAAAGGTTTATGGTAGGCTTAGATCTTTCGAGATGATAGGAGGTTTCGTTGGAACCATGATGGGCGGATTCCTCGCTGATTTTGTCGGCATGAGATTAACGATACTCTTAACTATACCCTTCGTCGTCGCATCCTTTCTTGTTCTCGCCACGATTCCTGGAGATGAAGCAAAGAGTGGGCTTTCTTATAGTCTCCACCTTCTTGAAAGCTTGAAATTCATAAAAAAACCTCCAGAAGTCATTTGGCTCTTCCTATATGCTAACATCATTGGACTTCCAGTTACAGCCTTCACAGCTTTTATGCAACTCTACTTTTATAGGTTCCTGGCATCCCTTATAGCAGTTTCGGCAATCTCTGCATTCCATACGGTCATCAACAGCGTCTCATGGTGCCTTGACGTTGGTAAGTACAGAGATGTTTTCTACCGTCATGCGGGAATAATACTACCCCTCCTTCTTCTCCTTGCAGGGCTTAATAAATGGCTCGGTTTTGTTACCCTAATCCTTGGCACTTTCACATTTGCCCAGGCCTTCAAGGAGTGGCAAGGGAAGTTCCAAGGTGCGATTCCTGACGAAAAGAGGGCAACATTAGGGTCTCTTTACTCACTCACTGCGGCGATAACCAATGGCATCCTAAACGCTCTCCTAGGATGGCTCTTTGACTGTATCGGTATAATGCACGGGCTTATTATTATAGCCTCATTCTTCCTTGGGATAGGCTTTTTATTCTCAATTATTAGTAGGAAGCACGGCTATTAAGGTCTTTTTGGCTTTATCCTTCGAAATGGGCTTTAACGCCCTCGTCATCGTAGAGGTAGAAGCCCCAGCTGTTCGGAATCGTCGGGTCGTCTATGACAGTGACTACCTCGCTCCCGATTCTCTCGCCGAGCATGTCGGGCTTGACAAAGCTCTCTCCCGCCTGGGCGGCTTCCCTACCAAAAATCCTGTCGGACTCGTAGGGGTGGCCGACGCTCTCGTGAACCGCTATGCCAGCGACTTCAGGGCTTATGACGAGGTCAACCCTCCCTTCCGGTGGCTTCTTGCCCTCGGTTATGAGCCTCTTCAGGGCTTTGACGTCCTTCACCGCCCAGTTCCAGGGCTCGTCCTTCTCGATTAGCTCGAAACCACCGGAAAAGGCCCTCTGGACGAAGGGCGCCTGCTCCATCTGACCGTTCTCGAAGACAACGAGGTTATAAGTTACCGAAACGCGCGGGATTTTGCTCTTTACGTAGGCCCCCTCGCTGTTTACGAAGACCTTCTTCCATAGCTGGTCGGAGTACATCAGGTAGCGCATGGGAACGTTCACGCCGGTGGCTTTAACCTCCTCCTCGATTTTCCGGAGGATTTCTAACTTCTCTTCCGGGGAAACGTCCCTGAAGTCCTTCTTCATCTTGACCTTGTAGGAAACGCGGTGGAAGTCCTCTTCTGAAAAGCGAATTGGCTCGTTTCTCACCTTGGAGGCCGCTCTGGCTAGCTTAACGGCCTTCTTGACGGCCTCAGCGACGCTCTCCTTCGTGAGGACGTTGGTGCTTGCGAAGCCCATGCCTCCCCCGACTAAAACCCTGATGCCAATCCCCCTGTCGGCGAGTATCTCAAGGCCTTCGGGATTGCCGTTCTTCATGGCCAGAGAAGTGCCGTTCTTCTCCTCAAAGCGAGCCTCGGCATAGCTTGCCCCCAGTTCGAGGGCTTTCTCAACGGCAAATTCCAGAAGTTCCATGCACACCACCTCGGATTAATGCATATAATAGTCCATAGAAGAGTATAAAAGTCTTTCCGTTTAGATGGATATCGAAAAGAAGAGAAGGCTTAAGTGTTCTTCTCATCATTAAATTCGGAAAGAGAGAAAATGTGTACGAATGAGAGATGCCCAAGCTAAAACTTCTCCTCGCACTCGCACGGCTTCTTCCCGCAGTAGGGACAGACGCCGGGGTACTTCTTCTTAGCCGCTTCCTCAATATCGATGTCAAGCAGGTTGGCCAAGCTGGCGAGCCACGCTAAAACGTCGGCGAACTCTTCCTCCATCGCCTCGCGGTCTCTCTTCCTTATCGCCTCGCTCAGTTCACCGACTTCCTCCACGAACCAGAGAAAGGTTCTCTCAACGCCCCTCTTTGAGTCCTTGTGGAAGTAGATTTCCTTAATCATCTCCTGGAATTCCCTGAGCTCCATGTTCACCACCAAAAAGAGTTCTGGCGGGCCCGGCGGGATTCGAACCCGCGACCTCCGGCTTAGAAGGCCGGCGCCCTATCCTGCTAGGCTACGGGCCCTCGCTCCTAAGGTTCCGGGGTGCTCTTATAAAAGTTGCGGTGGGGAGGAAAAAAGAGAAAGCTCAGCGCCTCCTCCTGAGGAGGAGTGGCACCACGGCCAGTCCAACCACCGCGGCCGGGCCGCAGATTCCGCTCTCCTCTCCAGCGGTTGAGGTAGCGGTTGGGGGCTTGCTGGGGGTCACATTGAGCTCCTTGGTGACAACGGCCTTGTTTCCGTAGAAGTCCTCGGCCACTATCTCGAGCCTGTACTTGCCGGACTCAAGCCCGGGCAGCTGGACGATGTAGAACGTGTCGCCAGGCTTTCCGCTGGACGGCTCGGCCGGGAACCTGTCAACCTTGCCGTACTTGACAGGGTTTCCGTCGGAGTCATAGATGACCGCGTAGAGGTCCCTTATTCCGAGGTTGTCCTGGGCTGTGAAGTAGACGACAAAGTTTGAGTTGGGCCTGGGGTGGCTGGGCTGGAGGTAGGCAATCTGGACGACCGGCTTCTCGGTGTCCTTACCCGTGTCAATAACGAGCTGGGACACTCCCTGCGGAATCGTCACGTTGAGGAGCATGTAGTACCGGCCCGCTATCTCCCTGGAGGTGATGACCTTGTATGTGATGTTGGTGGCGTCGGGGTCGACCTCGGCGTTGGTCGGAACCTGGACGGCTATTGGGCCGGTGACGCTGTGGTCAAGGTCGTTGAAGAACTTGAGCGCCGTTCCAAAGTCAGTCTCGTGCTTGAATATTATGAACCTCTGGGGAACTGGGACGCTCATGAAGTCGCTCTTGACCTTGTTGTCTTCGATGTCCACGGAGACGTAGGGCATCTCAACGTTGCCGTTCTCGTCCACGACGACGAGGTTGCTTCCGTACCAGGTCGGGCTGTACCTCGGGTTGGCCGGTGGGTTGGGCTCCTTATCGGGGGCTCCAGTCGAGGTAAGGGTCAGGAAGTAGTGCTTGTTTCCGTTCTTGTCGGTGTAGAGCCAGTACATGTCATGGTGGATGTGGCCGCTCAGGGTGAGAACCACGTTGTACTTGACAACGTCCTCAAGGAAGCGCTTGGAGATTTCCTCCTGACTGGCCCAAGATGCCCTGAGGAGGCCCTTAATCTCGTCCCAGTCGGCGTTTGGGTCGAGGTTCTCTATAACGCCTCCGAGGTAGTTCCAGCGGGGGTTGAAGAAGTACGGGTGGTGGTAGAGGATTATCGGGATGTAGTCCCTGTGCTCCTCAAGAACTTTCTCCATCCACTCAATCTGCTCCATTGTCGGGTAGCCCTGGTCGCCTCCCGTGTCCAGGCCTATTATGAGGAACTTGCCGATGGTCACGTAGAAGTACCTCGGGCCGATGACCTGGGTGTAGATGGTCGGCGGGTCGTCGTGGTTGCCCTTGATTCCCACGATTGGAAGTCCCGATGCGGAGGTAAGCCTGGTGATGTCATAGATTATGTTGTACGCGGTCGCGTCACCGCTCGTGTCGACCTCGTCACCGGTGTTGACGAGGATTGTAGCGTCGTTCATGGCCCAGTACTGGTAGGCGCTGTAGGTCGCAACGACGCTGTGGAGCGGAATCGGGTTCGAACACATCTCTTCGAGCTTGTAGATGCTACTCTGGAAGTAGTTTTCGCAAACGTACCCGACCTTGGCACCGGTTGTAATGTGGGTGTCGCTGACCCACGCGATCTTGAGGGTCTTGGGCCACTCCTTGAAGACCTTGAGGCCGTTTGGGAGAACGAGGGTTCCCTTGTCCGTCTTTATAAGGAGGAAGTAATCGTCGGGAGCAACGTCGTTGGGGACACCGACAACAACCGTGCTCATGTCATTGCCTGCTGGTGCCGTGGCACTGAGTATTGGAAGCTGGTAGGGGCCATGAAGAATTGAGACGGCCTCTATACCTTTCACATCGAGGTCATTGCCTTTCATGTATAGGGTGAAATTACCCCCGGGCACTGCAAACGCTGGAACGGCTGGAGCTGGTTGATAAAGGAACTCGCTATAGGTCGTAGAGTACTCCTCGGCAAGTGCTGGGACTCCCCCAAGCACAGAAACCGCAGTTGCAAAAGCCATCAGCAGGGCTAGTAATCTTTTAACCATGCTATCACCGTCAAAATGGGGGAGAAAACGCTTAAAACATTTCCCGTTCGGAATCTGTTCAAGAGGACTTCCATCACTTCCTGTTTTGAGCTTTTCCCGTCAAGAGCTCAACGATATATTGGGCTGTGGGGGAACTGCCACCAAGGTGGTTGTAAAGGGAGTGCATCTTAAGGATCTCTTCCCTCAGCGATTCCCCAGGTCTCACGCGGTAGCGGGTGAACAGGACGGCCATCTCAACGAGTATGCAGTCCGCCCTGCTGAAAGGCCTCAGGGGAAGTTTCCCTTCGATTTCTCCCTCGGGAATAAGCTCGCAGAGCAGGACTTCGGTCTCGCCGAGTTCATCTTTCCAGCGCTTGACCCTGCTCTCAACCCGGCCGTAGAGGCCGGGCAGGCCCTCAATCCAGCGGTAGCCGTTTTTCTCGACGAACTCAAGCGTTACGGGCAGATTTAGTGCAGTCCTGACGAGCAGTTCCGGGTCGTTGGTGGACTGGATTGAGGCTTTACCGGTCTCAAGAACTTCTCGGAAGCTCCTCCCCGGAAAGAGCTTGAACCTGAGCTTCTCACCTTCTCTAACAACCCCCACCGGGGTGACGTTCGACTTGGTAACAAGGATAACCTCGTAAACTTTCCCTTCATCAAAGTAGCTCAGCATACCTACCACCGGCCAGGTAAGGAAGAGAAAAGAGAGTTTAAAGGTTTAGAGGTTCTGCTTGGGCAGGACTATTATGTCGTCCCTGTCTATGTAGAACGTAACCGGCTGGGTGGGCCTGAGGTTGGCTATCTCCTTGTCGCTTATGGCCCTGGCTATGATTCTCGTCTCGCCGAAGAGGCCGACGACCTCGGTGAAGAAGCCGTAGTACTCAATGAGGTCTACGGTTCCCTCAAGCGAGACTGTGTTCTCGCCGGGCCTGAACTTTATGCGCTCCGGCCTTATGACGAGGACGACGTTGTCGCTCTTCTCGGTGTAGTGGAGGCCCTCAAGGCGGAAGCTCTCGAACTCAACCGTAACGCGGTCGCCGTCCCTCTCGACGACTTTGGCCGGAATAACGTTGGTCTTGCCCATGAAGCTGGCAACGAACTCGGTCTTCGGCCTCTCGTAGATGTCCCTCGGGGTTCCGACCTGCTCGACGGTTCCGACGTTCATGACGGCAATCCTGTCGCTTATTGCCATTGCCTCTTCCTGGTCGTGGGTAACGTAGATGACTGTTATTCCGAGCTCGCGCTGAATCCTTCTGATTTCCGAACGCATCTCAAGCCTGAGCTTTGCGTCGAGGTTGCTGAGCGGCTCGTCAAGGAGGAGAACCTTCGGCTCGACAACGAGAGCCCTCGCGATTGCGACACGCTGCTGCTGTCCGCCGGAAAGCTGGGTAGGATAGCGGTTCTCGAAGCCCTTGAGCTTGACGAGCTCAAGCGCCCACTCGACCCTCTTCTTGATTTCCTCTTTCGGAACCTTCCTTATCTTGAGGCCGTAAGCGACGTTGTCAAAGACCGTCATGTGGGGCCAGAGGGCGTAGTTCTGGAAGACGAGCACGGCACCGCGCTGGTAGGAGGGGAGGTAAGTGACCTCCTCGTCGCCGAAGTAGACGTGTCCGCTGTCGGGGTAGTCGAGACCAGCTATGATTCTCAGCGTCGTGGATTTTCCACACCCGCTCGGGCCGAGCAGGGTGAAGAGCTCCTTGTGCTTTATGTGAAGGCTTATCCCCTTTAACGCGGTCGTTCCATCGAAGGTCTTCACGATGTTCTCAAGCTTAACGTCAACCATCTCAATCACCACCTCAGGTAAGACCAATGAAGGAGTACCTCTGCTTGGTTATTACGTTGGCTATAACAATCGCCGCTATCTGCACGAGCATGAGGAAAACGCCGAGTGCAGCTGCAAGGTTGGCACTTCCAACGGCGCCTATGATGAGCTCCCTCATCTTGGCCGTTATCGGGTACCACGTTGAGTTGATGGAACCGAGGGTAATGCCGACGCTGGTTTCACTCATACAGTAGACGAAGCTTAGCATCGCTCCGCCGAGCAGGTTGAGTGAAATCATGGGCAGGAGTATGCTGGTGAGGGCCTTCCACCTGCCTGCTCCAAGGTTCATCGCGGCCTCTTCAAGCGAGACGTGAACCTGCTGGAGGCCGGCGGAGATTGAGCGTGCCGCGAAGGGCAGACGCCTGATGGAGTACGCCAGTATCAGCGCCGCTCCCGGGAAGAAGTACAGCAGGTTCGTTGGGTCGAAGATGGTGCCCTTGAACGGCGGAACCGTCGAGAAGAAGAAGAAATAGCTCATTGCTATGACGATTCCGGGGACGGCTATAGGTATTGTGGCGAGGCTGTCGAGTATCGGGGCGAGCTTGGCCTTCTTGAACCTACTCGAGGCGTAGGAGGCCGTCAGGGACAGGAGGATGATAATGATTATTGCGACCGTTGAGTACATCACGCTGTTGATGATGACGCGCTCTATGTCGGGCTGGGTCACTATGGCTTTCATGTTCTCAAGGGTGAACCCACTCGGCCAGGTGCCGTACCACGTCTTTGAGAAGGCAAGCAGGACAACACCAATCTGGGGGAAGATTGTTATCAGCAGGAGAGGAACGGCGACGAAGGCTATTATGAGGGCCTGCCACCACTTGGGCTTGGCGACCCTCGGCTTCCACCTGCCGCCCTTGCTGAGCATCGCGTACTGCTTGAGGCCGACGTACCAGCGGACGGCGAGGAACATTACGACGGCTATAGTAAGCATTATCAGGGCCAGGGCGGCCATCTGCGGGTTGCCGACTGCAAAGCCGGAGACGAAGGAGCTGTAAATCTGGTAGGACATGAGCTTCTTGGCTATGGCGCTTCCCTGGAAGACGATTGGGGCCGCGAGGTCTTCAAGGCTGAAGATTCCGACGAGGATTGCACCCGCCATTATTCCAGGCATTGCGAGCGGAAGGGTTACCGTCCTGAAGAGGTGGAAGCCCTTGCTGCCGAGGTTCTCGGCCTGCTCTTCGAGGCTGGGGTCTATGTTGATGAAGCTCGCGTAGGCGTTGAGGTAGACTATCGGGTAGTAGGTTATCGTCTGGGCGATTATGACACCGACGAGACCGTCAATCCATATCGGCTTCGGGAAGAGGTGGAGGTGCTCGTGGAAAATCCAGTTGATGATTCCGTCTGGGAGGAACATCTTCTTGACAACGACGACGTTGACGAACGGGGTGACGAGGAGCGGGATGAAGAGGAGGACGCGCATTATGTTCTTGCCCGGAAAGTCATAGCGGGCCATTATGAACGCGAAGAACGTTCCGAGAAGCGTTGTCAGAATCATGACGCTTATTGAGACTATTATTGAGTTGAGGACAACGCCGAAGTCCCAACCGTAGAAGTGGTAAACTTCTCTGCCGCCGTACTCGATGGTCTTTACCAGGTATCCCCCGGGATGGGGGTTGAAGTAGTAGTTTGACTCGAAGATGCTCTTGAACCAGTAGAGGGAGAAGTGCTCGTTGTACTTGAAGGCAGTTCCGAGCATCACTAGAACCGGAATCACCAGAAAGCCCACCAGGTAGAGCAGCGGGAACAGGAATGACACTATGACAACTGGGTCCGGCAAAGGCGTTCCAAAAAACCTTTCACTCCACTTGCTGACCTTCATCAGTGTTACCTCCCTGTGGTTTTTGAGTGTCCACAATTATCTTAAGGTTTGGCCACTTGTTTTAAAAGTTTCTGAAAAGATTTTGAAAATCCTTGGAAAATCTGGGAAGTTTTTCTTGACATGGCTCTGTTAAATCCAAAAAAATAGAATATGAAATTGGAGTCAGCCGGTTACTTTCTTGAGCTCATCGAGAACCTTCTGGTACTTATCCTGGGCGGCGTTCCTCCACTCCTGCATGAGCTGGCTCTGGAAGCCCGCGTCGGTGGCAATCCTGTCGTTTATCTTGGCGGCGTACTCTTCAGTGAAGGTGACCATCTCGCCGGTATCCGGGTCCTTGAACTGAATTGGGGCGGTGAGCTCGTCCTTGAGCTTCTCGAACTGCTCCTCTGTTATCTTGCCGTCCTTGTAGGCCTTGACAAGTGCCATCCAGGCCTGGTGGAGCGGGCCGTTGACGTCAACGAGGGTGGCCTTGAAGTAGTACTGGAGGGAGTTAACGGTCTTGAGGGCCCTTGCATCGTCGAACGGGATTCCTTTGCTTGCAACGGAGATCTGATAGGCCTTGAGGAGGGCCGGGCGGGCCTCGGCGAAGGTCTTGCCCGCATATTCGCCGTTGAAGATAATCTTGGCCTCCTCCTCTGTGATGGTCTTGTTGAATATCTCGGCGTTAATCGGGAGCCTGTTTATGTCCTGGCTCATCCAGACAGCCTGTCCCTCGGTCAGAACCCAGTAAATGAAGGCCTGTGCCGCCTCAGGGTGCTGGGCGTTCTTGAGGAGGGCAATCGGGTCACCGTTGATAATACTTTCGCCTTCGGGGATGACGTACTCACAGTTCGGGTTCTGCCTCATGGCAGTGTAACCGTAGAAGTCGATGGTGTTTCCTGCGGCGATTTCACCGTTGATGACCGCATCTCTGACGGCGTCACTAGCCTCATAGACCTTGGAGTTCGCCGCGATGAGGGTCATAATCCTCCACCCTTCCTCCCAGCCGAAGGCCTGGAGGATAATCTGGTAAATCCTCGTGTTGGAGGTGCTCCTCGTCGGGTCTGCGATGCCGTACATCGGCGGGTCGCGGGCCCAGTCAGGGGAGGCTATGTCTTCCCACTTCTTGGGGAACGGGAGCCCCTGCTTTTCGAGAACTTCCTTGTTAACGGTGAAACCGAAGGACGAGAGCGCGGCGGCTATCCAGTAGACGTTACTCCCGTCTTTTCTAACCATCTGCATTCCTGCGAGCTCCTCCGGAATCTGCTTGCCGATGAGCCCGAGTATCTTCTCGTCGGTTATCGGTGCGAGGTAGTCCATCTTGTACAGGTCATCGAAAAGGGTCGGGCCTCCACCCCAGCCAACGTCGGCGCCCTTCTCTATGTAGCTCGGCCAGAGGGACTCCGGGACGCCTATGAACTTCAGGTCAACGATGTTGTACTGCTTGGCTATGTCGCTCTTGAGGAAGAGTTGCTTGACCTTGTACTGGATGGTCGCGTCGTGCCTCGTGACGATTACAAGGGTTACTCCACTGGTTCCGCTGCTTTCACTTCCACCGCTATTAATACAGCCGCTGGCCACAACGCTGAGGCCCAAAACGAGTATCAGGAAAATTCCAAGCGCGCGCCTCATGGCAATCCCCACCCCAATTCGATACCCATCTTAAAAAAGGTGCTGGTGAAGAAGACTAAAAGAATGGAAAATCACTTCCTCCTCCTGATGAGGAGCGGGACGACTGCAAGGCCGACGAAGAGCGCCGGACCGCAGATTCCACCGCTCTCCTCAGCAGTGGTCATCTCAACGCTCCACTCGAGGATGTTGGAGACGACGGCCGGGCCGTCGAGCTTGACGTCGTAGTACTGGCTGGCCCACATTGGCTCGTGACCTCCAACGGGGGTCTCACCGCTGACTATGATGACGTTGTTCTTGTCGTTGACCTTGACAATCTGGGCGGCAACGATCGGGAACTCTCCCTGCTCACCAGCCTGGTAAGCGTTTGCAGCCGGGTCGCTGTTCTCCTTGATTATTGCATTGGGGCTGGAGTGGACAAGGACGTAGGTCTTCTCAGGCTTGCTGTCGGGTGTGAGCTTGTGCCACTCACCGCTCCCGTCTTTGCCGTCAACCCAGGCAATAAGACCCGGGCCGTGTTCAAGAACCTTACCATCGTACTTGAAGTTCTTAACGAGGATGTCTCTCTTGGGGGTGTCCTTCCACGGGTCGGCGAGTGCGACGACACGGTACGGGGCCCCTGCGTTGCTGACCGGGTCTTCAACAGAGGCGAGCTCAAGGCGGAGGTTGGTAACGCCGAGCTGGTCAAGAAGGCTGTTGATGAACTGCTGGGTTCTGTCACCGTTCGGGTAGTCAGAATCACCGGCGATCCAGAGAACCTTTCCACCCTCCTGGAGCCACTGCTTTATGGCCTCGATTTCCTCGGACGGGAGCGGGCTGGTCGGCTGGCCAAGGATGAGAATAGTAACGTCGTTATTCTTGAGCGCATCGTATGTGATTTTGTCACCAAGCCTCTTGATTCCAAGGTCGCTTTCATACTTGGGGTCACCGAAGTAGACGAACGTATAGTCCGTCAGAACCTTCAGCATTCCTTCAGTCAGTGTCTGGTTCTTGTACGTGACGTCTTCAAGACCGTTGGCGTTTTCGCCGTGGGCGAGGTCTATGGCTATGACAATCTTTCCGCTTTCGGCGGCGCTAACCGCTGGGCTGGCAACCACCCCAAAAACAGACAGCAGAACAACGGCTACCAGGAACATTGCGGCCTTCTTCATGGTATCACCGTTTCATTTAGTCATAATAAAGTTATAAACCTTATCGCTCGAAAGTTTAACGGGCCAGAAAAACTTCCGCAAAGCCCTTAAAGTTTCCCACCCTTTCGGCCTTAGGTGGTGGAGATGGACATTGAGGAGAAGATCCAGCTCATAAAGCGCAAGCCCACGGAGGAGCTCCTGACGGAGGAGAACCTGAGGCACCTCTTCGAGGTTGGAATCCCAATGCAGCACTACATAGGATTCGAGATAAGCGGTTACATTCACCTCGGTACCGGTCTCATGGCCGGCGCAAAGATAGCAGACCTTCAGAAGGCTGGAATCAAGACGAGGATTTTCCTCGCCGACTGGCACAGCTGGATAAACGACAAGCTCGGCGGCGACCTTGAGACCATCCAGAAGGTCGCGCTCACCTACTTCAAGGAGGGCATGAAGCAGAGCATAAAGGTCATGGGCGGCGACCCGGACAAGGTCGAGTTCGTCCTCGCGAGTGAGATACTAGAGAAGGGCGACTACTGGCAGACGGTCATAGACATATCCAAGAACGTGACTTTAGCGAGGATGATGCGCTCCATAACGATAATGGGCCGCCAGATGGGAGAGGCCATAGACTTTGCCAAGCTCATATACCCGGCAATGCAGGTTGCGGACATATTCTACCAGGGCGTCACCATAGCCCACGCAGGAATGGACCAGAGGAAGGCCCACGTCATAGCGATTGAGGTGGCTCCAAAGCTTAGATACCACCCGCTTGAGTGGAAGGGCGAGAAGCTCAAGCCGGTCGCTCTGCACCACCACCTCCTGCTCGGCCTGCAGGAACCGCCCGTCTGGCCCATTGAAAGCGAGGAGCAGTTCAAAGAGCTCAAGACCCAGATGAAGATGAGCAAGAGCAAGCCCTACTCGGCCGTGTTCATCCATGACAGTCCTGAAGAGATTAAGCAGAAGCTCAGGAAGGCCTTCTGCCCCGCGAGGGAAGTTAAGTACAACCCCGTTCTCGACTGGGCTGAGTACATAATCTTCCGCGAGGAGCCGACCGAGTTCACAATCCACCGCCCGGCCAAGTTCGGAGGCGACGTCACCTACACGACCTTCGAGGAGCTCAAGAGGGACTTCGCAGAGGGCAAGCTCCACCCGCTCGACCTCAAGAACGCCGTCGCCGAATACCTCATCGAGCTCCTCAAGCCTGTCCGGGACTACTTTGAGAAGCACCCGGAGCCGCTGGAGCTCATGAGGGAGATAAAGATTACCCGGTGATTTCCCTTTTCCTTTGTCGGTGATAGAATGCCAGGGATTGATGAGAGGGACAGGGAGATTCTGAGAATCCTCCGCTCAAACGGCAGGATTACACTGACCGAGCTCGGAAAAAAGGTCAACCTCTCCCCCGCGAGCGTGAAGAGCAGGCTTGAGAAGCTCGAAAGGCTTGGGGCGGTTAAGGGCTACTCGGCGGTGATTGACCCGGCTTTCCTCGGGAATCCCGTTACGGCCCTAATCTTCATCAGGCTCAAGGACGTTGACCCCTACACGAGGAGCATGCTCCGCGAGCTTGCCTCGCTCGACAACGTCGAGTTCCTATACCTAAAAACCGGAGACCACAACGTACTGCTGAAGGGAGAATTCAGGGACATGGACGAGCTCAGAGAGTTCCTGAAAAGCTTAAAGAAGACCTTTGGAGTGAACGCGCTCTCAATCGAGGCGAACCTCGTCGTCGAGGAGCTCAAGAACTGCTGGCTCGCCGATACCCATTATGATAGCGACTGTGGAAGGGAGAAAGATTATGGCAAGCGTCAAAGAAGCTAAGGGACAGACTCAGTAAAACGGTGAAACATATGGGGACGTCATCTGGGAACTCATTGAAAAGGACAAAAAATGAAACCATTGTTAGAGCATACTCAATTCCAATACGAATTGACGAGGTTATTCTGGAGTTTATTGAAAAGTATCACGAAATAGCAAAGACAGCTCTTCAAGAAATCCTCAATACCAAAAAATTTACAAAAGTCGAAAGAAAACGACTTCGAGACACACTTTTAGAGAACTGGAATTATGCAGCCCATTACGTTGACTCCGCAATAAACCAAACGCTTGGGCTCGTAAAATCCTACAAGCGAAAACTCAAAAAGGGAAAGAAAGCTCGAGAACCAAAGCTGAAGAAGAAATTCGTTTACGTGAAATCAACACTCTTTGGGCTAAAAGGCTCTATGTTGAAGATAACAATAATTCCGAGAGAGTATTACCTTGAAATAAACCTTGCTAATTATCCATATATTCTGCTATTTTTGAAGGAGGTCTGGGGTGGGAAACTCAAACTCGGCGGATTATTCTTGTTCCCTAACAAACTCGTCCTAACCTTTGTGAAAACTGTAGAATACTTTGAGCCAAGAGACTGGATGAGCATTGATATAAACCTAACTAACGTTACAGTCCTCGCCGGTTTAACAGTCTACCGCTTCGACACTCGTGAGTTGTACCACGTTCACAGGGTTTACGAGTTAAAGAGGCGAAAGATTCAGAAGATTTCAGCGTGGAACAAAAGATTGAGTAAAAAACTGCTGGAAAAGTATTCAAAAAGAGAAAGAAACAGGACAAAGAATTTTCTACACAAGTTGGCGAATAAAATCGTTGAAATTGCAAGGGAAAGGCGGATGGGTATAACTTTGGAGGATTTGAATAGCATAAAGGAGAGGGTTTTGAACGGTTCAAAAAAGATGAATAGAAAGCTTTCCAAGTGGAATGCTCGTGAATTACAAAGGCTAATCGAGTACAAGGCGAAGTGGCTGGGTGTTCCTGTTGTTTACGTCAATCCAAGGAATTCTTCTCGTATTTGCCCCGTATGCGGGGGTCAGTTAATACCCCGAGAGGGGCGTTTAATGAAGTGCTCAAACTGTGGTTTGATTGAGGACAGGGATTTTGTCGCTGTGTTAAACCTTCGGATGTGGGGCTCAGGGGTTACCCCGAAAGGGTTGGAGGCTTCGAGGGCTTCAACGCCCGATGAAAGACCAATGAAGACCAATCCCTACGGGATTATGGCAGTAGAGAAACAGAGAATGGGAATGAAACTCCACAAAATCACACTAACGCCCCCGTAGGGGGAACCCCTCCCGACTCTGAGGTGTGGTGAGTGGACGGCTGGCCGAGGCGGTGACGATGCTGTTCGTAATAAGGCCAGGAAGAAAGAAAAACGAGCTTGAAGCGTTTTTCATCGAGAACGAGCCGGAAAAGCTCAGCGAGATGAAGAACCTCAAGGCCGAGAGGATATACCGCTTCATAATGCGGGAGGGAAGGCTCTTCAAGGTTCTGGAAGGAAGCCAGTACCGCAACCCGAAGGAGATTGAGAAGCTGTTGAGGCAGGCGAGAATCGTTCTCGTCAACGCGGACGAGTGGGAGGACTACTTTAAGAGAAGGCTCCAGAACAAAAGGGTGGAAAAGGCCGAGCTGTGCCGTCTCTGCCTCCTTGAGGGTAGGATAACAGTCCTAACGCCAGGCAACAGGATAAAGTACCGCAACGAGTACATCTGCGAGCGTTGTGCGGAGGACGAGCTGAAGAGGGAGCTTAGATTCAGGTTCAACAGCACAGCGATGTTCGAGCAGGCGAAGAAGCTCCTCGACAGGTTTAGGGACCTGGATAAGGTTCTCTACGCATTCGACCCGCGCTTTGACCCGACCAAACATCCAGAAGTCACCAAATGGGACGAGCTGAAGGCCAAGCACATCAAACTTGAAAAAATCCGCGTTGACGAGCTCCCTCTACCCGAGAAGTTCAAGGAAGTTCTGAAGGGGGAGGGCGTGAAGGAGCTCCTCCCGGTTCAGAGCTTAGCCGTCAAGAACGGCCTCCTCGAGGGAGAGAACTTACTCGTCGTTTCCGCGACTGCGAGCGGTAAAACGCTGATAGGCGAATTAGCTGGAGTTCCCAAGGCGATGGAGGGCAAAAAGCTCCTCTTTTTAGTCCCGCTCGTTGCTTTAGCAAACCAGAAGTACGAGGACTTCAAAAGGCGCTACTCCAAACTCGGCCTCCGCGTGGCGATAAGGGTAGGTATGAGCAGGATTAAGACTAAGGACGAGCTCGTTGTTGTTGACACCGGCATAGACGCGGACATCATAGTTGGAACCTACGAGGGAATAGACTACCTCCTGAGGGCCGGTCGGAAGATAGGCAACGTTGGAACCATCGTGATAGACGAGATACACACCCTCGACGACGAGGAGCGCGGGCCCCGCCTTGACGGCCTTATAGCGAGGCTGAGGAAGCTCTACCCGAAGGCTCAGTTCATAGGCCTGAGCGCGACCGTCGGGAACCCCGAGGAGCTTGCCAAGGAACTCGGCCTCAAGCTCGTCCTCTACGACGAGAGGCCGGTTGATTTGGAAAGACACATCATCATAGTGAGGAACGAGTCCGAGAAGTGGCGCCACATAGCAAACCTCTGCAGGGCGGAGGCGATGAGGAAGTCGAAGCAGGGCTATAGGGGCCAGACGATAGTCTTCACGTTCTCAAGAAAGCGGACGCACGAGCTTTCGGCTTATCTAACGAGCAAAGGCCTCCGCGCTAAGCCATACCACTCCGGGCTTCCATACAAGCAGAGAAAGCTCACCGAGATGGAGTTTCTGGCCCAGCGCCTGGACGTGGTGGTTACCACCTCCGCACTCGGAGCGGGCGTTGATTTCCCCGCCAGTCAGGTCATCTTCGAGAGCCTCGCCATGGGCAACAAATGGCTAACCGTCCGCGAGTTCCACCAGATGCTTGGCCGTGCTGGAAGGCCCCTCTACCACGAGAAAGGTAAGGTTTACCTCATAGTCGAGCCCGGAAGGAAGTACTCCGCCCAGATGGAAAGCTCTGAGGACGAGGTTGCATTCAAGCTCCTGACTGCACCTATAGAGCCCGTAACGGTTGAGTGGAGCGATGAGCTTGAGGAGGACAACGTCCTGGCCCACTCCTGCGTCTTCAAGGGGCTTGACGTCATTGAAGAAGTCCAGGCCAAATGCCTCGGCGCCAACCAGAGCGCCGAGAAAGTTCTTGAAAAGCTGGAGGGGTTTGACCTCGTGAGGCTCAAAAAGCCCATCGTTGAGGTCACCCCCTACGGAAGGGCCGTCAGCATGAGCTTTCTCCTGCCCAAGGAGGCGGAGTTCATAAGGAAGAACCTCCGCGAAAAGCCCGCCCGCTGGATTGCCCTAAAGCTCCACCCCTTCGAGAACCTCTACCTGAGCGGGACGCTCCAGAGGGAGCTTGAAGGGGCAGTAAGGGGAAGGCTGAGCGCCAACGTCTTCTCGCCGAGCTTTGCATCCATCTTAGAAGAGCTCGACAAGGTGATTCCCGAGCTCAGCCCCAACGCTGCCGAGAGGCTGTTCACAATCTACCAGGAGTTCTTCATGTGTGGGGAAGACGACTGCACCGAGTACGCGATGGAGTGCGTTGGGAACCTCATAATCGAGCTCCGCAGGAGCGGGAAGCACCCGACACAGATAGCGGAGCACTTCAGGAAGCTTTATGGGCTGATAGTCTATCCTGGAGACGTCTTCACGTGGCTCGACGGCATCGTGCGGAAGCTTGAGGCGGTGGAGAGAATCGCGAGGGTCTTCAGGGTGAGGGGTGCCGAGGAGGAAGCCAAAGTTCTGAGGAAGGAGATAGAAGAGGGGAGAAAGCTGAAGCCTTAAAACTCTCCGTTACCAACTCCGATTGCAGTGAAGACGATTCGGCTATAATCCCTCTTTTTGACCTTAGCTTTTAGCTTTCGTTTACAGGGAGGCGTCATAGACTTCACCTGGTGTACTGTTTATAGAACCCTAATTCTGTGTAGTTGTTTCCAAAGATTATATAGCCAGCTCCAAAGCCCGGGTTCCTAAGAATATTCCTTGTCCCATATCTTGTTAAGCCTGCAAGTACTATAATAAAGTTCTTTTCATTCCACGGGTTCCTAATAGTCTGCAATGCTCCTATGGAGCCATCATAGGGAATCGTGCTGTCCAAAGGAATCTTCATAATGTCCCCATTCGCGACTAAGAAAGCATGAAAGTCTTTAACAGCCCCCGGATTCCGTTTTAGACTCCAACCGTTCTCATCCCGAACGAAAGTTATGGGGAGCTTATCATTAAGTTCTCTGGTGATTTTATTGGCCACAGGCCCGCCGATGAGAATCAGGTTTTCCTTCAAATCATTCTCTGTTAGGTTTACATCCGCCTTAACTATTATCTCCGGATCACTCCCATGGTACAGGATAAAGAATTTCTCAAGGTCTCTCTTATACTCCTCTGCAGTCTCCCTATCGTATTCTGTTCCGCTCTTATCTGGGTTTTGAGTGCCGTAGACAATGATGACCTTTCCCATGTATTTTATCCTGTCCGCCGCCCAACCTCCCGTGATTGGAGTTCTCATTTTGAAGTATTCGCTGATGTTCTCCGGAGTCGCCCATTTTCCCATGTGTTCAGCCATGATTGGGGCGTAGTCAAACAGAGTTTCGTTCTCCTTCCTTGTTTCTTCAAAGTGCTCATACTCCCCTAGAAAATCTTGAATAGGGTATAACACTGTGGACATTTGAAGGCTTCTAAATTCAACAAAATCCTCTGGAACTCCACTTTTTAGAGCAAAGTATTCTGCAAGACTCTCTGTTAAAATCTCATCAAGATACATACTGAATGACCCAAAATGATCGTAATCGTATGAAGTGGTCACAGGCATCTGGTTTCTGACCTCATCTAGGTAATAGCTCTTGTTTTCGAAAAACTTGAAGTTTTCTCCAAGGAAATCCTCAACAGGTGGATGTGTAAACTCGTGGAATATTGTGGTGACCTGCTGGAACATTGGTTCCTTGTATTTACTCGGGAGGGCGTATCCAATGCAGTACGCTGTCTTCCCCTCAAGTACTGTATGGGGATGGATTCTAACTGAGTAAGACAGCTCAACACGGTATTCCTGATATGTAAACCCAAAGAACTTCCTGTGTAGTTCTGGAACATTTTCCAGGTACGGCGTTACTCTCAAAGTGTATTCGAGGTAATCCTCCCTGTGGGCTTTGTAAAATTTCATAAAATTGCTCTCGTTGGCGAATTCCGCCAAGGGCTTTAAATCTCCAAGGTTTGTTTCGTTGGGGAGGTAATCAAGCAGTGCCAGCCTGCCGCCCAAATCCATCATCGCGCTGTCTCGGGAATAATACTGAAGGGACTCGTCCAGAACTTCTCTAATGTATTTAACTGCCTCATGCTCTTTGTAGGGAGCGAAGTACGTTAGAACGTCCTGAATGTAATCTTGAGGAGCGACTATAAAGGGGTCGCTCCCGTTAAATGCTAGAATATAAATCACTGAAAAGAGCTCTAAATTAGGATTTACCTCCACTACCACCTGGGGTTCTTGGGCTTGGGTTGTTCCTAAGGGGAGTGAGGAGAGAAATATCAGCGTGATAATGAATGCCCCAACTTTTTTCATATCCTTCCCCCACTATTTCCCTAGACTCCTCGGTGTATTTTTAGCAAGACAATATATAAGAGTTTTTTATCATATTTACCACGCCAATTTGTATTTCTTGGGCTGGAGTTTGAACTAAAACACAGTATTGCACAATTCGGCGTTAGCTCAGAGAAAAAAGCTGAGAGAGATTAACCCCCTATCTGCAGTATCATCTGCGCCGGGTCCCTTATTGCCGGGCCCAGCCCGAGGATGTAGATGGCTAGGTACCAGAAGTGCCTCTCTTCCTCGTCCGGGACGAGCTCCCGAAGGGCGTAGTAGACCGCTATGAGAATTAGGGTTATCCAGGGGTAGTAGATGTAGGCTCCGAACCACTGGACGAGGTGGTGCTCAATCCAGTGCACCTCGCGGTAGCCGTAGAAGTGAATGGCCACAACCGTCGAGGCAACATCGAAATAGTGGGCCAGAGCCGGATACAGGTAGAGCCTGTCAAAGGGCTTCCACTTGTAGAACGCCAGAACGACTGCAAACGAGACAACGGTGTGAACCATCGTCAGCATGTAGGGCTCCCAGCTCTTGGCGTGGGTGATGAGGAGGTAGTTTGCCCAGGCCGCCAAAACGGTTCCCCAGGCTATTGTTATTTTGGGATACGTCTTCAGCCTGGCATCCGCGACGAGGGAGGGAAGTATGAGGAAGAACGCCGTGAAGAATATGCCCGGCGTCAGTATGAGGGGGTGCTTCGGGAGAACTCCGCCGTCAACGAGCGCCCTAACGGTAGACCCGAAGATTACCATCGGAGTCACGGCCCAGAAGAGCCTCTCATCGACCTTGATTTTCAGCGGCTTGATTATGTAGCGGTAGGAATATATGACACCGAGACCGAAGAGCAGTGCGTAGACAAAGGTATTGACAGCGTTGTAACCGCTCCTCGTGAACATCGGCTCCCAGAAATACCTGTAAAAGAAGTCCCACAGTGCCTCACCAGCGCCCATTTTAACCACCATGGTTCGTTTGAGTCCCCCCTTATAGGCCTTTTGGGACAACCTTGGTGTGGACTCCTCTCTGTTATCTTCGTGGGAGGGTTAGTCTAGCTCTCAGCGCAAAGCTCGTCGGGATAAAGGATACCTCCATAGTCGGCGCAATGGTGGCAATAGTCGGTGGAGGGATCCTCGGGGCGATAGTTGGGGGAACAGTGGCGCTGGTATTCTCAATAGTGGGTCCGATGGGAATAATGCTCGGCTGGCTCGCCTTTATGATCACATACATCTGGGTAATCAAAGTAGTGTTCCATACTGATTGGCTCAGGGCGTTCATGGCATGGCTGATAGCGATAGTCGTTGAGATGTTTATAGCGGGTCTGCTTGCCCTCGCGGGGGCTGTGACTAGGGAGGTTCTCCTCCCCTGATGGAAAAGGATAAATAGAACTTCCGCCAAGGATGAACGATGCCAGGCTTTTTCCAGCCAGTCGAAGAAATCAGCGGGATAAAACCCTTTGAGGGCTTCCCGGTCGAGTTCAGCCGGGGCTCTCTATCTGCCCTAGTCTCGACGGACGAGCTAGCCGGTTCTATCCTCGCCCACACCCTCCTCAGCGAGGCCCTCCGCAGCGGAAAAGCCTACCATGTCGGGCCTAAGAGGATCTTTTCGCCTTCCATACTCAGGACGTTTGGGGTTGAGCCTTCGAGCCTGCTCTCAGCAAACGTTTACAGCGCCGAAGACCTGGTGAAGGCCCTCGACTATGTCGAAGAAGGCTCCACCGTCCTCGTGTCCCAGTTTCCCACCCTTACGGGAGTATCCCAGGAGACCCTCCTTGAGCTGAGAAAGAGGGCCGACGAGGGCTCGCTCACCCTGGTTCTCCACCACGGGACGCTGAGCTTCAACGAGCTCGACCTGCCAGGGGAGTTCGCTAGGTTCTTCCTAGTCCCAGAGCTTTTCGATTCCCTCATCGTCCTCAGGACTAACTCCTACCGCGGCCACTACAAGCTAAACGTCACAGTTCTCAAAGCCCCCCCTGAACAGATAGCCAGCCTCGGCGACCACTCAATCCCAGTGGACTCAATAGTCAAGACGATCACCGCTGACCTCCCCCCAGCCAAGGCGAGGGTTTCAACGGGTTAACCCCTCGCCACGGACGGAGAGGTTCGAGGAGTTCTCATTAGGGAACCTGTTAGAACGGGTTTTTCGAACCCCTCTGGCCGGGTCTCCGGCCAGTTACCCCTACCCGCCGTCAAACCCGGCAGGCTCGGGGTTATGGTTTTAACCGCCTTCTTCAAAATGTTAAACGCTCCAACCAAATCCGCGTTAAAGACAAGCCCCGTCGCGGGACACTTAAACAAACCACGAACAAAACGAGCCCCCTCGTGAGGCTTCCCGCAGACAGGGCAAGTTTTTGAAGTGAAAGCCTCATTCACAACCACAACCCGAATACCATACTCTTCCGAGACTTCCTTCAAGCGTTTAATGACTGTATTGAACCGCCAAACGTGAGAGAGGATAAAATTCTGCTTTTTACCTCTGTCGGAGTTTCTGGCAATCCCCTTCGGGTAGCCGACCACAATCCTTGAAACTCCTAAATTGTAAAGTCTTCTAACAGTCTGTCTTACAGCAGTATTAATGTAGTGTCTCGCCTGAAGTTTAGCCTTCTCGTGCATTCTCCTGAGTTTCCTACTCGTTTTAGCTCCGCTCTTGTTGAGTTTCGACTGGTAATCAGCAATCCTCTTCCGCCAGTAGAAGTCAATACTCTTCAAGGGTCTACCATTGACCAGAAAACTCTCCCCATTCTCGACATAGACGGCCATCAAATTGTTCACTCCCAAGTCAATTCCCGCTGAAAGGTTTCCTTTAGGTTCTCTCGGAACTTTAACCCAAGAATTGCCTTCGAGTTTTTCCTCGGCTGTGTAGCCAATGTGAGCATACCACTTCCGTCTTACTTCGTCATAAGTTATTTCTAAGCGTCCCTGCTTGCCCTTAAAGTGTATTCTGCCCTTGAACTGGACTTCCAGCTTTTTGAATTTGCCAAGGCCTTTTAGAATTAACTTATTCCCCTCAATCCTGTACTGGTCGTTCCGGAGAACGATTAATGGTTTTCTCCCCCCATCTTCCTTCAAGTAGTTTGGTGGTTTTGGCTTAAGCCAGTTGGGGAGTTCTCCGTTCCGCTTTTTCCGAAGGAGGGAGAAGAATGAACGCCACGCCTCAGCGTTCTTCCTCGCTATCTGCTGGACGGTTGCAGAGCCTATTTCACGCTTAAACTCCTCATAAACGGTTTTCTCAGTTTTATTGAAGTCCATGATTTGCCCTTGGAAGTATTGTTGGCGCCTCAAATAGTTTACTCGGTTCCAAGCTTTAGCTCCGAGCCCGGCTAACTCGGAAAGGGTTTTCCCTTGCTCTTTTGAGGGCTGGAGTTTAAGGGTTACTGCCCGCTTCATTTCAATTAATGGTATGAATTTTAGGATTTAAAATAGTTTTGCTTTCCTGTTTGATTGCTCGTCGGGTGGTTTACCGCATCCCCGCCGTGAACGGCGAGGCTTCCAAAAGAGAAATGTAAATGACCACGTGCCCGATGCCGAGGACAAAGCGGAGGTAAACAAGCACCGCGAATGAAACCAGAACGGCTCCAAGTGCCACGTAGTCCCTTCCGGTCATCCCTATGTCCCGGTAGAATGTTCTCTTCCTGCTCGCCCCGAAGGCCCTGCTCTCAAGGGCTATGCTGAGCTCGTGGGCTGTCTTAAGGGCGGCAACAATGAGCGGTATCAGGATTGGGACGGTCTTTCTGGCCCTCTCCAGGAAGTTTCCTTTGTCGAGCTCAAGCCCCCTGCTTTTTTGGGCGTCCATTATCGTGCCCGCGATGATGTAGAGAGTCGGGATGTAGCGGAGAGCTATCGTGAGGGTCAGGCCGAGCTCGTAGGGGAGGCCCAGCTTAACGAAGCCGAGTATGAGCTCCCTCTGTTTTGTCGTCATGAGGAGCTGGAAGGTTATCAAGCCAAAGCCGAGCAGGCGGAGGGAAAACGAGAGGCCGAAAACAAGGCCCATAAGCCGGGGCCTGTAGATAATGGGCCAGGCTATGACCGTCAGCACGACTATGAACATAAGGGGCTTCAGGAGCCTGAGCTGTTCACCGATTCCAAGCTTTCCGAGGAGTTTTCCAGAGAGGAGGACGAGCAGAAAGAACGGTACAAGGACTTTCGGGTCGTTGAAGAACATCAGAGAGACTATCCCGGCCAGCATCCCGATTATCTTGACACGCGGGTCGAGCGAGTGGAGAACCGAGTCCCTCTCAACGTAGAACTGGTACATCACGGCCGGACCCTCCGCACGATTTCATCAACCGTCCTCACGAAGCCTACGTTAAGCCTCTCCGCGAGTAAAAGCACCTCCGGCTTTTCGAGGCCGTACTCCTCAAGGTTTAGGGCAAAGAAGTCCTCAACGGGGCCATCAAAGACCTTTCTGCCTCCCCGCAGGAGGACGACGCGGTCGGCAAGCTCAAGCACCAGATCCATATCGTGGGTTATGAGCAGAATCCCGTGGCCCCTCTCCCTCAGGGACTTTATGACCTCCACGACGCTCCGCTCGGCCTTCCAGTCGAGGCCAGTCGTTGGCTCGTCGAGCACGAGGTACTTGGGCCTCATGGCCAGGACGCAGGCTATTGCGAGCCTCTGCTTCTCGCCTCCGCTCAGGGAGTAGGGCGTCCTCTCCTCAAATCCCCCAAGGCCGACTGCCCCGAGGGCCCAGCGAACCCGCTCTTCGACTTCTGCCTCGCTGAGGCCCAGGTTTTTCGGGCCAAAGGCGACCTCCTTGAAGACGGTCTCCTCGAAGAACATGTGCTCGGGGTTCTGGAAGACGTAGCCGACCTTCCTGCTGAGTTCGGCAACGGTGTGCTCTCTCGTGTCCATCCCGTCCACGAGGACTCTGCCCCGCGTCGGCTTGAGGAGCCCGTTTAGGTGCTTAGCCAGCGTCGTTTTCCCGCTCCCGTTTGGGCCGACTAGGGCGAGGATTTCCTGGTCGAGGGTCAGGCTTACCCCCCTGAGAACCTCGCGCCCGCCGTAGGAAAAGTGAACGTCTTCGACCGTTATCATCAACCGGAATTTCCCGAGGTCTTTAAAAGTCTTCTCAGGCCCTCCTCGACGGCGGGGAGTGTTTTCCTCGCAACCTCAAGGAGCGAAACCTTGCCGAGGAGCATCTGAAGGGACACCGCGCCCTCCGGGACGGGGTTGTTCACGTTAATGCCAACCCCCACGACGGCGCGCTTTATTCTCTCCATCTCTCCAGATATCTCGACGAGAACTCCCCCAAGCTTTCTGTCCCCTACGTAAAGCGCGTTCTCCCTTGGCTCTGCCTCGACACCGAGGTCGTGAAGGACTTCCACGATGCTAGAGAGTACGGAACTTAAGATTGAGTCCGTCTCGGATAGTGGGAGGTTCGGGGAAACGGCCACCGAGAAGTACAGGCCGCCGGGCGGTGAGAACCAGCGCCGACCGCCCCTCCCGCGTCCCGAGCGCTGCGTCCCCGCTATGACGAAGGTCCAGTCCTCAAGCTTCCACGCGACGTCCATTGTGGAAGCCGTCTCTGGAAGATAAACCGCCCTGACGTCCAGCTCCCAGGGGTATGGGACGTCCGGCCTCCCTTCAAGGAGGTAGCCCTTTCCTGTTGAGCGTATTGAATAGCCCAGCCTTCTCAGCTCCCTGACGTGCTTCCAGACCACCACCCGCGAGATTCCAAACCTTTTTGCCAGCTCTTCTCCAGAGATTGGGAACGGCCCTTGGAGTATGGCCCTCTTTACAGGACTGTCGTGGAGCATTCTTCTCCTGGGCATGGAGTTTTGTTAACCTAAACCATTTAAAGATTAACTAAAGCGCCCTCTGGTGGTGGCATGAAGGCTAGGGAAGTGGCACTTGCGGGCCTGTTCGTGGCTTTAACGGCGGTAAGCGCCCAGGTTCAAATCCCCCTTGGGCCGGTTCCGTTCACGCTCCAGGTTCTGGTGGTTCTCCTTTCGGGCCTTATCCTGGGCCCCAAACTGGGCTTCGTGAGCCAGGCCCTCTACGTCCTGGCGGGCGCCATCGGGCTCCCCGTCTTCGCGGGTTTTACCGGCGGGTTCGTCCACCTCTACGGGCCGACTGGAGGCTACCTGCTCGCGTTCCCGGTGGCGGCCCTCGTGGCGGGCGTCTTCTCAAAGGGTTGGGAAAATCCGGTTATGTGGGCCGCCGGCAGTCTGCTCGGGCTGGGGGTAATCTACCTCCTCGGCTGGCTGAGGCTCGGCCTCTACCTTGGGGGGGACTTCGGTAAGGCCTTTGCTGTCGGCGTGCTTCCCTTTGTGCCCGTGGACGTGGCAAAGGCTGTCCTGGCCGTCGGAATAGCAAGGGCCGTTAGAATGGCTCTCCCCTGGCTCTGAGCTCTTCAATTGTTTTTTCTGCAAAGGCAACGTCCATGGAGCTCCTGACGCGGAAGAAGCTCAGCGTGACCTTCGGGTTCTTCTTCGCGAGCTCCTCTATCGAGACAGGTTCGTAGTCAAGGAACTCGGCAATCCTTGAAAAGCTCTTGTAACCCTCCGCGAGGGCCGATTCTATCGCATCCCTCAGCGCGTCCGGCTCATAAACCGCGTGAAATACCTCGGCGCTTCCGTCGTTCCAGACGGGGATTAGCGCCTCAGGCTCGTTCTCGTAAAAGAGACCCACAAGGTAGTTCACGAGGAACGGCATTACCAGCGGCATGTTGCCCTCGACCAGGAAGAAGGGTTCGTCGGGGAGGGCTTTGAGGAGCGCCTCCATCTTGCCCCTTGCCGTTACTGGAATGGGCTTGGAAACGTGGAGAGAGTAAGTCTTCAGCTTGTCCTTTCTGACGATTGTGTTGACCTCGTGGATTCTTTTGGCGGTTAAGAGCCTCCTCTCCGTGAGCCTGACGATGGGTTCTCCGTTCATGGGCAGGGTGTAGTTTTCCCACCTCTTCTCCGGAAACGCAAGTATAACGCCGAGCATGTTCACCAGAACGACAACGGCGTTAAAAAAGCTTTTGGCAAATTTCAACACTTTTACAGTTTTTCCGAGAAAAATCTTAAAGTCCCAGCAGGGTTTTAATGTTAGGGGGACGAATCATGCTCGCGGAGGCACTCTTCGGGTTCCTCTTCACGGTCGCCTGGGCGCTATCCTACGCCCTCGTTATCAAGCAGAAAAGCACGGTAAAGGCTCTTCTCGGCGTTTTTCTGCTTTTCGGAGCGATGCTCGCCTTCAACTCCCTCCGGTTTAAAGGAAGCCTCCTTGGCTGGTTCATTGGTATAGTTTTGGGTTTCTTCGCCGGCCTGTGGCTCGTCCAGAAGTACGGCCCGGAAAAGCCCACAGAGGAGTCGGCGGTGGCGGTTCTCCTTTTCGGCCCCCTGATTATGGTCGGACTGCTCGTGGCTCTCCTGCTCCTCTGAGCGAAAGTTTTATATACCCTGGGTTACTAAAAAATCACGGCAAGAACGCGGAGGTGATGGGAGATGGCAGAGATGATAATACCCTATCCACAGCTCCAGAAGATTCTGGAGAGAACCTGCGAGCTCGCGGTCATCAAGCCGAGAGCGGAGGAGATGATGGAGATAGTCGAGAAGAAGCTCGCTGACCTCTTCGAGGTCGCCTACGAGAACGCCAAGGCCGAGCGCTCCAGCACGATAAAGATGCGCCACATACCGATTACCAAGGGCTTCAAGAACAGCCTGAACCTCTTTAGAGCGGTCATCGAGGACGAGAAGGTCGAGATTGAGCCCATCAGGAAGTACGTCCTCAAAAAGATACCGGGCGACATTCCGCTCGAGGAGGACGTCGTCAACGAGCTCCCGATTATCGCGGGAACCCTCTTCGTGCTCGTTGGAAGGGTCATCAAAGCCCTCCACCCCGAGATTAAGAACGTCTACCCCGAGCACATCGAGGAGGCCAAGAAGGTTCTGGATTATACGCTCTGAAGTTTCAGCCCCTGAACTCTTATTTTATCCACTCGAAGTGTTCCTCCCTCGTAACAAGCGTTAGCTCTCTGTTAACCGCGACCGCGGCAACTACCGCATCGACCGCCGGAGCGGGCGTTCCTCTTTTGACCATTACCTGCGATATCCTGACCGCGAGCGGGTAGTCTTCGAGGCTCGGCGTTATCACGGTCAGGCCAAGCTCAAGCGCCCTCAGGAACTCCACGATGTTGAGAACCGTTGTGTACTCTTCGAGCTTCCTGCGGGATTCTACGGCCTCAATCAGGACGGTGGTGTCGTAGAGAGTCTTTTTCATTCGGCATCCCTCGTTTTCTTGAGCGCCTTCTCATACTCCTCAACGGGCGTGCTCTCAAGCTCTTTCCTGAATTCCTCGCCGAGAAGCGAGAGTAACTCGTCTGAGCTGAGTTCCTCAGCCTCTATTTTGGCCAGATACTCCGCTATAGCCTTTCTCGCCACCTCGCTCCACTTTATCTCTGGGTGTTTCTTCATACGCCTGTAGAGGTCAGGCGGGACTGAGAGGGTTATGTTCGGCATGTCATCCCCACACAGGATTCCAATGACTTTCATTACTCCTTCCACTCAGCGATTAAGAGAACCAAAAAGCCCACTGCCAGCCAAGACGCCAAGGAGATGATTGCAATTTCAGTTACATTACCGCTCATGACGCTTGAAGCACTAACAGTTGGAATCAGGAGCAGGAGTTTTCTTAGCTGATATGGGACAATGTCTAGGGGGTAGTAAACGGGTGGAAAAACCGTTAAGAGAGTTGTCAGGATGGTGGAGATTCTCATGACAGTGAGAGGTTCCTTTATCTTGGTTCCAAGGTATGTCCCAAGTGAAATGCTCCAGAGCCAGAGGGCACTCAAAGCAAGGACTACACCAAATAAACGCTGAAAACCACCGTTAATGATAAGGATAGTTGTTAAAACTGCAATATAAGGGAACGCAGGAAGACTTATACCAATTGAGATGCCCAGAGTTTTTTCGATTCCTCTTCCGGGGAGGGCCATAAAAATGTCGTAGAACTTTGAACGAACTTTCATACCTACGAGCTCTATCGAGAGGTCAGCTATACCCACACCAACGACAAAACTAACTACCGCACCAGATAAAGCAGAATCAAGGAACTTCCCACCGCTGATTACATAGACTATAAAAATAAATGATATTGGCTGTATTGCGAAGCTGAGCATCGAGGCTTTGCTCTTCATCAGTGCGTTGTAGTAGTACTCAACTATAGCCCAAATCATTCCAGCTCCCCCACCAGAAAGACGTCCTCAATTGTAAGCTCCTCTCTCCTGAATGGGATCCCAAGTTCTTCCAGGAGTGTTATTGCCTCCCTTTCCTCGGCCTTTGATCGAAAGTAAAGGATAGTGTTCCTACCAGCCTTTTTGGAAATAAATTCTCCACCAAAGTCCCCAAAGACGACCAGCTTTGAGACAAAATCTGATAGGTAGCGTTTTGCTATCTCCTCAGGCGGGCCAAAGGCGAGAACTTTATTCTTAAGGAGAAGTACTAAATCAGATACCGTTGATATCTCATTAAGGTAATGGCTTGTTAGGATTATCGTTGAATCCTCAGCTCTTTCCCTTAGCACTTCCCATAGCTTTAACCTACTCTCAACGTCAAGGCCAACAGTGGGTTCATCGAGGAAGTAAAGTTCTGCATTGGCTGATAAAACCATTGCAAGCAACGTTTTCCTAACCATTCCTCCAGAGAGCGTTGACATTATTCTATTATGATACTCGATTCCAAACTTCTCCATAGCACGATTTGCACGATTCTTGGCTTCATTCCTTGACAGACCACGCATTCTGAGATAATGATAAACATACTCAAAGGGTGTCAGCGTGTAGAAGTGGGCCCTCACCTCTTGGGGAAGAATTGCAATTTTCCTCTTTATCTTATTTCCACACCTTTTTACTTCCATACCAAAGAGCCTAACTGTCCCACTGTCATAACTCAGCAGACAACTCAAAATCCTGATAAGTGTTGTTTTTCCTGCTCCATTTGGTCCAATAACCCCTAAAATGACTCCATCAGGAATCGAGAAGGTTATTGCGTCAAGGGCTTTAATTGCTCCATAAGTCTTTGTAAGGTCTTTGACTTCGATAACGTTCATAGTTTTCTGCCCCCACTCAATGAGATGTACATCTCATTCAAGGGGGAGCCAGCTATGTCTCTAGTGCAATACTTATCTCTGGGAATAGCTTTGCAAAATGTGTTACAGTATCCTTTCTGATACAGAATGCAGTTGCGACATTTTGGATCAACCAAGTTATACTTATCTTGCTCTGGATTGTCTATTCCCACTCTAAAGTACTCTGCTAACGGTGAGGATAATATATCCCTTAAAGACTGTTGGAATATATTACCCAATTTGAATCTTTTTTCTCTGAGAAATACACAGGGATACACATCCCCATTGGTATGGATTTGAATTTGAAAGTTAACCGCACCACAACGGGCCGTTGGTTTGCTTAATGGAGGATTTAGGGGGGTTACTCCTGCTAAAGATTTTAATACTGTGACATTCTTTGCGAACTTGGAGCCGTTGAGTATCAATTTATATGCTTTTACTAGATCCTCCGGGGAAAGTCCCTCCCACTGGATAAACTTTCCTCTGCCTATTGGAATTAGTGCACCATAAACCCAATAATCAGCTCCAAGTGAATCTACTAATCTAATTATCTCGGGTATCTCATTTAAGTTTCGTTTACCAAGAGTTGTGCCAACAGCAACCATTGTTCTGTGCTTATCTTTGTCTTTTGTTAAATTCTTAATAGACCATATTACTTTTTCATATGTTCCAGGTCCTCGATAGAATTCATGAGTTTCTTTCCTTGCACCGTCTAAATCAATTTGAATTTCATCGACATAGTTTTTGACTATAGACAGCAATCTTTCATTCTTATAAAGAGGAGTCCCGTTAGTAGCCACAATGACGTAAAAACCTCTATTCTGAGCCTCTTTGAGTATTTTCTCAATTTCTGGATGAAGAAGGGGCTCACCTCCGGTAATCCAAAGGATTGGTATTTCCATGACTTCAAGCTCATCAAATACATGTTTAATTTGTTCTAGGTTCATATACATTTGAGAATGTGGGCCAGAATTTGCGTAACAATAATTACAGCTTAAGTTACAATGGGTTGTTATCTCCACAGCTGCAAGATGGGGGGCTGAGTATGAGTAGGGGTGCCCCAGAGGGTATGGGGATATGATTTTAGTATTGAACTCCAGAAGTTTATGCAGGCGTTCATGAAGAACAGATTCCGCTTCTTCTGAACTCATACCAAATGTGTTCTCCATAATGGCTACAAGTTGTTCATATGGAACATGTAATTTTACAAGAACATGTAATTTTACAAGCTCTAGTAGTGCTATAGTTCCCATGTCAGTATAGACCTCGAATCCTTTTGTATCCTTTTTGTTGTTGATTTTATGCAATATCAAGCCTCTACCATTTTCTTTTCTCCAGTAGAAGACCTTCGAATCAACAAGCTCCTGGAGTTTAAGGTACATTTCTTTAGTGTTCATCAATACACCCCCCATTGCACTGCAGACTTAAGTACAAACAAAGATAAAAACATCAAAACCCAAAAATTGCCCATGCTGAGGAATTACACTCCCTGCCCGCACAAAGGGGTGGAAGCTGTGACTGATAGAACTCCATACGACTCTCAGCAAGATCTCTAACTAACTTTACTATGTATTTTTCATTTTCTGTTGTAGGTCCACGATCCATGACGACCACCAATAGTTTTTTTTTTTCAACAAGAATTTAAAAAGTTTGTGGTGCTTTCAGCCACCTCTCCATCCACCCTGCTATCAGCTCAAGCCTCTTAACCCTGTGCTTCGGCTTTCCGCTCCTGCTGAGGTCGTGGTTTTCACCCGGAAAGAGCGCCAGCTCAACGGTCTTGCCGAGGTATTTGAGTGCCGTGTAGAACTGAAGGGCCTCCGGAAGCCAGCAACGGTAGTCCTCCATCGAATGGATTATCAGGAGTGGCGTTTCAACGTTCGGCGCGTACTTAAGCGGGCTTTTCTTCCAGTAGCCCTCGGTGTTGCTCCACGGGTCGCCGCCTATCTGGTCGGGAGCGAAGTAGTAGCCTATGTCCGTCGTGCCAAAGAAGCTCACCCAGTTGGAGATTGAGCGCTGGGTAACGGCCGCCTTGAACCTGTTCGTGTGGCCGACTATCCAGTTGGTCATGAAGCCGCCGTAGGAACCGCCGGTGAGGCCGAGTCTCTCCCCGTCGATGAACTCGAAGCGCTTCAATGCTTCATCAACGACCTCCATGAGGTCCTGATAATCCCTCTCCCCATAGTGACCCCTTATATCGGCGAACTCCTCACCGTAGCCGTCGCTACCGCGCGGGTTGGAGAATATTACCACGAAGCCCTTGGCCGTCAAAACGTGAAACTCGTGCATGAAGGCGTAGCCGTAGGCCGTCTTCGGCCCGCCGTGGATTTCGAGAACCGCTGGATATTTCTTTCCAGGCTCGAAGTCAACGGGCTTCATAATCCAGGCGTCTATTTCAACGCCGTCGCTGGCCTCGACCTTGAAGTGCTCCGGCCTGGAGAGCCTGTAATCCTTAATCCAGCCGTTGAAGTCCGTGATTTTCTTCTCATTGCCGTCGCGGAGGACGTAAAGCTCCAGTGGAGTGACCGCGTCCTGGGCGGTGAAGGCTATGTAGTCACCGATTGCGAAACTCTCAACGCTTCTATCTCCTCCGATGACGCGCTCTATCTTCCCCTCAAGGTTTACCCTGAAGAGGTTCGCCCTTGGACCGTCGGTCGCGACGTAGTAGACCCAGCCGTCCCTGAAAACCAGCTCGGCCCTCTGACTTCCGCGGACGTCGCTGTTGAGGGAGTTGTAGGCTGAGCGGTCAAGCTTAGCTGTGAGCTTCCTCAGCTCGCCCGTCTCGGGGTTGTAGTGGTAGATGTGAGTGTTCGTAGGAATGCCCCTCTCCCTCGTGTTGGCCTTTAGAATGAAAGTCCCGTCGTCGAGCGGAATGAAGTCGCTCACGCTCCACTTTCCGGGAGTCAAACGCTTGGCCTTCCTGCCTTCAAGGACGTAGAGATCGCTCACCATCGGCTTCCGCTCGCGGTCTTCTTGAGCTATAAAGTAGAGCTTCCCGTCGTGGAAGCGGACCCCCGAGACGTCGAGGTTCTTAGGCGTTACACGCTTTTTCCTGCCGGTTTCAACGTCCACCAGATAGACGACGCTCCTCTTCCCGTAGACCCAGCCGACACCGTTGAACCAGAAGGGGAGCTCCTTGATGATGTGCACGTCGTCCTTGGGCTTCTTCTCGATGTCTATCGGCGTTATAACTGCTACACTCTTGCCGTCCTCGGTGAAGCGAAGGTTTTTAATCCCGTACTTGAACTTCGCTAAGAGTCTCGCCTCACCGCCGTCGGTTGGAATAACGTAGAGCTCGGACTCTTTGCTCTCCTTATCACGCTTGGAGGTGAAGGCTATCAGCTTCCCGTCCGGGGAGAAGCGCGGGTTTGAGTCCTTCTTTCCGGAGGTGAAGGGCTTAACTCTTCTGCCGTCGTAGAGGTAGAGCCTTGAGAAGTAATCGTCCTTCTCGACGCTTATCTCGGTAACCTGGAAAACGACCTTCCGCCTGAAGGCGTCGAGGTTTCCAACGAGCTTGAATTTTTCGAGGTCTTTAATACTCAGCCCTTTGGCCATAGAAACCACCAAATCTGGATTGGCCTTTTCGTATAAAAGCTTAGCGTTTCGACAAGCATCTAAAAATCATGGACTCTTAGGCCATTCGTTTATTCCAAAGACTTCCATGTTAATAGCCTTGTATTTATTGAGTATTCTTTGATATATATCCGCACTGGTATCTAACTCTCCAACAAATTCCTCCAGAGTTCCACTCCATAATTTTTCTCCATACGCCCGTATCTTTCTGAATAGGGTTCTCCAGGGTTCTATTAGTTCTTCAAATTTCTGGATATCTTTAGTTGTTGCATTAAACACTTCCTGGGATCCAATCAGTATGAGTTTCTCTTTCATTCTACTCATAGCAACATTGAGCCTATTGGGGTTAAATAGAAACTCTAAAACTGCACTTATATATGAGGGGTCACTTGCCGTGAGGGAGATAATTATAATGTCCTTTTCTCCTCCTTGGAATCTTTCCACGGTATCAACTTGAACGTGCTCTAACCCAAGCTCTCTAAGAAGGCTTTTAATCTGAGCTCTCTGCGCCTTGAATGGCACAACAATTCCTAACTTATCCTCAGATGTGTATTCTTTTGGAAGCTTTTTGACAATTTCACTAATGATAATTTTTTCAACTTCGTTGACTTTAGTTGATCTGTTCTCATCGTGAAGTACTAAGGTTACAGGATATTCGGGATCGATTATGCTTGCTATGGGAATTGTATCATGATTATCCCTTAATCTCTCAATGTGTTTTAATAGTCCTTCTTTGAATTTCTCCGATTTCTCTTTTAGTTTTTCTATTTCGTGTTTCTTGCTCTTAAGTTTAATATTGTCATGTATATAGAACAAATCTGTGAGCATATCAGCGACAATCTGAGGCAATCGGTATGTCTCATTGAGTCTATGGAACGGTAGAATATCTTTTTTCAGGTTGTTATCTTTCCACAAAGGAGGGTTCCTATAAAGAACTCTCTTGAAATCTTCTCTTTCCGATTCTGAGAGTTCTCCACGTAAAAATCTTATGAAATTGATAGCAGACAGGAATGGTGTATGCTGTTCAATTGTTTCACGATCTTCATGTTCCCAGTCATGTTGCTGAATAGGCTGCATTTGTCTATGATCACCAACTAGTAAGACTTGTCCATTTTCTTTGAGAAATGAAGTTGCTAAGAGAAACATGGGCAAATCCATCATACTTGCCTCATCAATTACAATTAAATCTGCGGCTATGTTGATTTTATCTCTATTGGGGAGTTTCTTATTAGATAGCCCTGAGATTGCACCGGTAGTTCCAAATATTATAAATGCTTGTGGCTGCTGTATAAGTTCTGTTAAAGACTTATTGCCCTTCTTGGGGGAGCTAAAGGGGATTGAGTCTTTATTGTAGTTAAGGAATTTGACTTTACTAAGCAATTCTTCTGGAAGTTTGTTTTTTTCATTTTTAACATCCTTTTGTATTTTGTCTCTTTGCTCGGAGCTGTTTACAAGCCGATATATGTTAATGTTCTTACCTTCAAACTCCCCTTTCAGGGAGCTAAATAGCCTTAGGAAACTAGTTAGTGCCTCATTAACTGCCCGGTGGGAAATTCCTGTTACCAAAACTAAAATATCATGCCCCTGTTTTAAAGACGAATACACCCTGCTCAGAATGGCAGGTGATACGGCCCACGATGTTTTTCCTGTTCCTGGAGGTCCTTGGAGAGTTACTAAACTCTTATCCCAATTTAGTATAAAACTCCTTTGTTCATCGTTTACTTTTTCAATCAAAAAGGTATTAACGAATTCTTCAATATCATTCTTAGTCCATGGAGGTTTAATCTTCATTAAATCAATTTTGTCCTGTGTTATTCTTTGGGACTTGTATAAGGAGTCTAGTTTAGAATAGAATGGGTGTGTACCTGCATTTTCCCGTAATGTGTTTAAGGTATCATAAGCTCTTGAGGAATTTATGTCATCAATAGTCTCGTCTATTACCAAGTACCCCTCGGGCTGTAACGTTATATCCCCATTTCCCAATCTTCTTACCTTATTTTCTTCCACATATAAATGCCCCTCTACAACAAATTCATAGTTCTCAATACCGAATGGTTGTAGCAGTCTTATAGATACTTTACCAGAACTTTCATCAAAGAATTGAATAGTTGCAGGTATTGAGTACTGTATTGATTTGGGATCCTTATACTTTGTTATCTGTCTAAATCCGCCATTTTCTTCAATTACTGGAGTAACAACAACAAAGGAGTCTTCAGAAAGAGAAATTGGTGGGGCACTCTCCAAGTCCCATCTTTGCCCATCAGGGAGGAGTGCATAACCGTGTATTATTGTGGTATCATTATCTGGTCTTTCTATTGATTCGATTTTAATTAGGAGAGACTTCCCAGTACTGCAGCGTTCTTTAAGCGGGAGTCTGTAGTATTCTTCCATAAGCTCTTTTTTAGTATGATGCTCTAGCTTCTGATACTCCATCAACACCTCCGCAAGGGGTATTTCCTCAAATCCTTGGTCTTCTAAATCATCTATCGGGATTGGTTCCTTTCTCACGGTGGCATCTTTGTACCATTCAGGAACGCTCCTCTCTAGATGTCGGAGTGCAAGTGCAAAATATTTTGCAAGTTCGGCTAATTTAAACCGACCTTTTTCATCCTTGATGTCTTTCCACAGATGTTCTAATGGTATTTGCTCTAAGTCTCGGTTAATAACTGGATAAATCTCACCCGAGAACTCTAATCCACTAGCAACAATCAACCGATTTAGATTTATATGCACACTTTGATCTTCTCTAATTTCTTTCTTTGCGGCAATCTTGAAGATGTTTTCGAATCTACTCGTTAGGGAGCTGTCCCACCGGAACCATAAATCGTCTCCACGACCTGGAATACGGTGTTGGGCAGTTGTAACAATTATGCCGAGTCCGGGAAACCTTAAAGCTTTTCTTCGTTTTATATCCTCTTGTATTATAGAAACCGTGTCTTGCTCACGGGGCTTAAAATCAATAGCCGATCTTAATCCAAGTATCCATCTAATTCCCTTATAGTATTTTAGCTTGTTAGAATGCCGCTTTATAGCGTCCATTAGTGAATCCCTTTGGAATCTGCTATAAAAATAGAGGTGTACATAACCATATTTTTGGGATTCTTCAGGGGATTTCCAAGGCTTCTTATCGGGTTCTCTATTCTTAAAGAATTCATCAAGGTTCAATTCCTGTGGTTTTACTTCTTTTATTGCTCGGAACAGTTCTTCAAAGAACTCATCAAGTAGCTGTCTTTCGAACACGTCCATTTTATCTTCATCTTCAGAGAACTCTTGAATAATCTTGACAATCACTTTCTGCTTATTGGAGAGAGTGTTTTCCACGACTGCACTCAAGATTGCTATTCTGTCGTAAATCGGGTCATGCTGGACAAATATATACGTCCGAATAAGGGATCCTGATGGATAGTTAGGGGTTATAATATCATCTTCTCTGTAAGTGTCTTTAGGTAAGTTAAATCCGGAACCTTGTAGCCAGTCTGGAAAGTAATCTGGCTCTCCAGCTCTGCGATTTATCTCCCTTAGAAGCCTGTATGCACCTTGGGAAAGTTTCTGGAGGTTTGTTATGTTCAGGCGTTTTAAGATAGCATTTACTTTTTCGCTATCCTTAGGTTTAAGAGGTTCAAAATTTTTTGGGCTTAATTTTTCCGGATAGTCATATAGATTCGCTAAGTCCTCTAATGTTTTAATATCCATTTCTTCAAGAAGCTCTTGGTCTCCAGGCAGGATACCCAATAATCCTAGACTCCGTTCTTCCACAGCTTCTTTGATACACAGGGCTTCATATGGGCAATTTTGACATCTCTTACTGATCCAAAACCTTGGGATTTCTTTCCCTTCTATTAGTTTACTAAATGTCCCATCTTTTTTTAGGTGTTGTTTTAAAATCTCAATATATGTTCTCGTTTCTTCGGGAAATTTAAGAGCTTTTAGGCAGCCTTGTTCTCGGAGTTCATTTAAAATATCAGCATTTGGTCTAATTTCTTCTGAAAATCCACGTTTTTCCAAACAATCGTATGCAGAGTTGAGATTGTTCTTTTTTGTGAGAACTGCAACATAGACATTAATGTCCCGATTTTTTATTGAAGTCCTGACTGCATTGTAAATTAACATTGCATATGCTACTGCTTGGATTCTATGATGGAACTTTTCTTGATTGGTAAACTTTGCTTCAAAAATCCAGATTTCGACCTTGTGGGGCAAATGCCTTACTAAGATGATATCGGCCTTGCCTTCAAGTTTGTATATTCCAATTTGACTCTCTATGTGTGGCTGGAAGAAAATACGTTGCTTCTCTTTGTAGAACTGAGGATTCAATATATACCAGATTAAGTTTGCAAATTTTTTCTCAGACTTAATTATGTCATTTTCAGGAATACCAGTCATTTGACTCAAGATATTCAATTGTGCTAATTCGAAGTTTTCTCCCTGTTCTCTCAATATCTCGTCAATTTTTCCTTTTAATTTGTTTTGTATCTTTTCGTCTAACTGAGAAAGCTCACTTTTAAGTTCCTCTTTCTTACTCAGCCAGTAAATATATCTCGGACATTTATCAAGCTCAAAATATTTGGCAATCTCACTTGGATGTAGCGTTAAGCTTACTCTATTCATAATAACTGCCACCTTCATTTTATGAGAAAGTACTAAATATTTTTAAATCTAACGTGATGCTTGGAGATTAGGGATTAAACATGTCTGCCCGTCCAAAGCCACCACGAGAATTCACATTTTTTCCCGTAGTCAATTTCATAACAGGCCCTCCGGGAGTTCTCCGAAATGGGGGTATATGGAAATCGATTAAAAGAGGAATAATACACGAGCTAAAATTGTCTACAATAATGACTCAAGTTCTTCACTTTGTGGATTTTAATCTCAATGAAAAGAGCTTTAATGAATGGTTTAAGGATGGAAAGACATTAAAAGACTGGATTATACAAGAGAATCCAACTTATTCCCCTATTCTTTTCGCAGATAGTGGTGGTTTTAAACTTCTGTATAACCGGGAGTATGATTTGTCAAAGTACCAACTTAAAGCAACACCCGAAAGCGTTTTGGATTTGCAACTTAAACTTGGTGCTGACTACGTTGCATCTTTGGATTATCCAATACCCCCCGGACTAAATAAGAAAGAAACTAATGAAAGAATGGAAAAGAGCATTATGAATGCTGTACGCCTGATGGAATTAGTATATGATTCACATGATGTGGATGTTTTTCCGTATCTTGCTGTCCATGGCAGATCCTACGAAGAAATTCAGTATTATGTCAAAAGATTGTTCAATCTCCTTGAGGAAACCGGATTTAATGAGTATTCCCACTATCCTTTTGGGTTGGCCATTGGTTCAATGGTTCCAATAAAGAACCATTATGAGCTAATCGTTGAGATAATAAAAGCTCTCAAGGACACATTACTTGAGATACATTCTGACCCAGAAAAAATTCCCATACATGTTTTTGGAATTTCTGGAAGGATAACTCCTTTCATGTATTATTTGGGAGTAAACAGTTTTGACAGTAATACATATGTCAAAGCTGCCCAAAATCTTCAGTTTTTTGTTTCATACACTCAAAAAAAGAAATTTTACACGATAACCAACAGAGATTTGGATTTATGCCCATTTTGTGATTGCATCAGAGGACGAAATCTTCAGAAAGCAAAAAAGATACTAAAGAGCAAAAGTTACTCTCGATATATCCTCAATGGGAAAGAAGTAATCAAGTCGGATATCTATGGTATAATTGCACTTCATAATCTATCTGTTCAATTGAATCTTATAGGAGAACTGAAAAAGTACAATCCTAAATCTCGCGAGTTTAAAGAGTGGCTTGTTAGATATGCAAATAGTGACAACAAGCTTTTGAAAGTAGTTGCTAAGTTATCAACGATTGACGAAGACTTCATCGATATTGCCACTAAATTTAAGTTGAAACTTCCAAAACTCTCCAAGGGCCAGTTTTATGCCCAGAGAATTTCCTTAAAGCGTGATCCCACCAAGTTTGACATAACAAAAACACCGTATAGTGTCTCCCCAGAGAAGAGAGTTATTTTAATCTTATCCTGCACTCCAAAAAAACCATACTCAAAATCTACAACACACAAGCTTATTTTTAGATATCTTCAGGAGCATGGTGTTGATATTAAAAAAATTGAAAAGGTTACTCTCTCTGGAATGTATGGTCCGGTTCCCCAGGATTTTGAAAAAGAAACTTCGATATTGGAATACGACTTTGTACTATCTTCTCGTACTCCAGAAGAACAAATAACTCTTGTATCCACTAGGCTGAAAGAGTTTTTGGAGGTTCATGCAAAAGATAAATGGGTCATTGCATACATCGGGGGTGGACCATACAGGAAAATTGTCCAGAGAGTTCAAAAAGAGCTGAACGGGAAAGTTTCTATAATCCTTCTTCCAGATGAAACTCAACTAAAAAGAAGAGTTAATTCAGAAGTCAGGAAAAAGACTCATTTAAAGACTCTCGTAGCGACACTAAAGGGACTATTAAAAAATTATTAAACACAAGTACTGAACCTTTTTAAATCCCTCTTCTCCCTTTCTTCCGGGGGGTGACGGCCGTGACCGTCAAGGTCCGCTTTGACAAGGAAGTGAGAGAGTACGCGAAGGGCGAGAAGGTTAAGGACTCGGTTCTCAAGCTCACTGAGACCGCTTTAGCCCAGGCCCTTGAGAACTTCCACAGGAGAATGATCCTAATCGAGGGCGATACCCTGAGGAAGGCCGAGCTGGCCGGAATACTCGCGGGGGCCTCCGCGAGGGTTTTGAGTGGAGTTCTCGACGAGCTGATGAAGAAACGCCTCCGCGACGAGAGCGAGGACAAAATCGAGGTTCTCTACGCCACCGACGCCCTTGGCGAGGAGACATTCGGCAGGAAGCGCTACGAGGCCTTCAGAAAGCACTTCGACGTTCTGGCCGGCTCGAACGTCGAGGTAAAGGCCGTGACCTTCAAGCACACCCGTGACATCCTTGGAAGGACTTACGACCTGCTGGTTCTCGACATGAGCTACGACTACTCGCCGAACGACCTCGGAAGGATCATCGAGACCGTGCGCGGTGGTGGGCTAATATTCATACTCGCCCACCCGTTTGAGAAGTGGAAGGACATGTGGACGGGCTTCCACAAGAGCCTCGTAACGCCACCTTACACCATAGACGACGTCAAGAAGCGCTTCAACAGGCGCCTTATCAGAAAGTTTACGGAGCATGACGGTATCTACATCATCACCGAGAACGGAAAGGCCAGGAAAAAGCCGAAGAGACACAAGAGCCAGGCCAAGATAAAGGGCCGAAAGGGCGTGCCGATTCCCGAGGAGACCCTCTTCCCGAGGGAGCTCTACGAGATGGCCTTAACCGAGGGCCAGGTTGAGGTCTTGAAGGCCTTCGAGGAGCTCGTTGATGGCGGAATGCTCGTTCTGACTGCAGACAGGGGAAGGGGCAAGAGCGTTTCCGTTGGAATAGGCGCAATAGGTCTGGCCTTGGCTCTAAAGAAGAGGACGAGAATCGTTGTTACAGCTCCAGAGCTTGAGAACGTCCAGGCTCTCTTCCGCTTCGCCAAGAGGGCCCTTGAAAAGCTTGGCTTTAAGCCCCACGTCGTTGAGGAGAGGGGCCTGATAAAGGAGCTCTACGCGAGGAAAATCGGCCTCCGCTATTACCCACCGGCCGAGGGCTACAGGAAGAGCGCCGACCTCTACATTCTCGACGAGGCCGCGGGAATTCACGTGCCCATACTCCACAAGTACCTCAACAAGGAGAGAGTCGTCTACTCCTCAACAATCCACGGCTACGAGGGAGCGGGAAGGGGCTTCTCGGTCAAGTTCCTCAAGAGGGCGAGAGAGAAGAGGGAGTTTAAGGAGCTCCACATGGATGAGCCAATCCGCTACGCTGAAAACGACCCGATTGAGCGGTGGCTCTTTGACGTCCTGCTCCTTGATGCTGAACCAGTGGAGCTCACAGAGGAGGACTTCGAGCTGATCAAGAAGAAGGAAGTCTGCCTTGAGGAGCCAGACCTCGACGACTGGTTCGAAAACGACAGGGAAGACCTCAGGCACTTCGTTGGGATCTACATCCTCGCCCACTACCGCAACAGGCCAAGCGACGTTGCCCTGCTGGCCGATGCGCCCCACCACGAGGCCCGCGTGCTCAGGCTGAAAAACGGCAAGATTGTTACGGCAGTCCAGATAGCCAAAGAGGGCGGAATTCCCAAGAACGTCATCGAGAAAATGGCCAAGGGCTACAAGCCGAGGGGCAACATAATCCCCGATATGATGGTCAAGCACCACTACCTGAAGGAGTTCGCCAAGCTGAAGGGCTACCGCATAGTCAGAATTGCGACGCACCCGGACGCGATGGACATGGGGCTCGGAAGCAAGGCCCTTGAGCTCCTTGAGAAGGAAGCGAGGGAGAAGGGCCTCGACTGGATAGGCTCCGGCTTCGGTGCGAGCGAAGAGCTCGTCCGCTTCTGGGTCAGGAACGGCTTTGCGGTGGTACACCTCAGCCCTGCCCGAAACCCGGTCAGCGGCGAGTACACTGCGATAGTCCTCAAGCCAATAAGCGAGAGAGCGAGGAAGCTCATCAAGAAGGCCAACGACGAGTTCAGGATAAGGTTCACGGAGTGGCTCGGGGACACCCACAGGGAGCTCGAGCCCGAGATAGCGCGCTGGCTCTTTGAGACACCTTTCGGCGAAGCCGTTGAATACCCTGTTCACCTCACGGACATCCAGAAGAAGAGGCTGGATGCGTTCACGGGCAAGGTTCTCACCTACGACACCGTGGTTGACGCAGTCAGGCCAATCGTCAAGCTCTACTTCCTCGACGGCTGGATGAAGCCCTACCTCGATGAGAGGCAGATACAACTCCTAATCTACCGCGTCCTTCAAGCTCATAGCTGGGAGGAGACGGCGAAGCTCATAGACAGGACAGAGACCTTTACCATGATAGAGGTAAGGGACATCATAAGGGGCCTCTGGTACTACTACAAGAGGCTCCTTTGACAAATATTTTTATAGCATTATCTCGTAAAGGGTCCTTGATTTTAGCAGTTTCAATGGTGACACTTATGCCCGGGGGAAGCTGGGAAAGGATAATTTCGATGACAAAGGATGGAATCAGAAGCATAGGGATGATAAAGAAAAAGGTCAAGCGGGGGAAGAGGATAGCCCTCCTCATCGACGGCCCAAACATCCTTCGAAAGGAGTTCGGGATAAAGCTCGAAGACATCGTCGAGGCCCTCGAGAGGATAGGGGATATCCGTGTCGCTAAAGTCGTTCTCAACCAGTACGCTCCCCAGGGGCTCATCGAGGCCGTCTCGAATCAGGGCTTCGAGGCGATTGTTGTCTCGGGGGAAACAGGAGTCAAGCTCGCCGTTGAGGCCATGCGTGAGATTTACAACCCGAACATAGACGTCATAGCGCTCGCGACGCGAAACGCGGAGTTTCTACCGGTAATTCTGAAGGCCAAAGAAAAAGGAAAAGAAACAGCAGTCATCGGCGTTGAGCCGGGTTTCTCGGCCGCATTGAAGCACGCGGCGGACTACACCATTACCCTTGAGCCGAAGAAAGAGGGAGGGACAAAGAATGAAGGAAACGCTCATTAAGGTGCTCAGGCGCGAGAAGGAACAACCGGAGCAGGAAGTTGAGAAAGTTGAAATAAAAGGCAAGAGCATCGGGCTTATCGTCGACGGGCCCAACATTCTTCGAAAGGAGTTCGGGATAAAGCTCGAAGACATCGTCGAGGCGCTTGAGAGAATTGGTAAAATAAGGGTCGCGAAGGTCGTTCTCAACCAGTACGCTCCCCAGGGGCTCATCGAGGCCGTTGTCAACCAGGGGCTTGAGCCCGTGATAGTCGCGGGGGATACCGATGTTAGAATCGCCATCGAGGCCATGGAGCTGATTTACAACTCCGACGTCGATGTCATAGCCCTTGCCACGAGGGACGCAGACTTCCTCCCCATAATCCAGGAGGCCAAGAGGAAGGGGAAGGAAACGATAATCATAGGTGTTGAACCCGGCTTTTCTGTGGCCCTCCAGAACGCGGCGGACTACGTCATCAAGATGGTCGGCAGGGAAGAGCAGACCTGAGGGCCAAATTTAGGAAGCAAACTTTTTTTACCCTCCCAATTATCGAGTTATGGAGCAAAACAACTTGTTAATGGGGGTGGTCTGATGAAAAGGCTAGCGTCACTGCTGATTGTGGCAGTCTTTGCCCTCTCGCTCTTTGGGGCTGTGCCCGCTACGGCGAAGGAAACCCCAACGCTGACCGTCTACTCCTACGAGAGCATTGAGCCCTGGATGAAGGAAATCATACCCATCTTTGAGAACGAATACGGGGCCAAAGTGCGCCTCGTAACGTTCGGCGACGCCGGTGAGGTGCTCAGCAAGTTGATACTGGAGAAGGACAACCCCCAGGCGGACGTCGTCATCGGAATTGACAACAGCTACCTCCAGAAGGCCATTCAGGCGGAGGTTCTGATACCTTACAGGCCCGAGAACGCTGGCTACATCCCGGAGTGGATTATAGAGGACTTCGACCCGACGTTCCACCTCACTCCCTACGACTACGGTGCAATAGCCATCGTCTACAAGAAGGACGTCGTGAAGAACCCGCCGAAGACCTTTGAAGACCTTACGAAGCCCGAGTGGAAGGGCAAGCTCATTGTCGAGAACCCGCTCACGAGCTCAACGGGAATGGCGTTCTTCCTCTGGACTATCGGCGTTTACGGGGACATGTGGCCCTACTACTGGGAGAAGCTGAAGCAGAACGATGTAATAATCGTCAAGGGCTGGGGAGAAGGCTGGGAGATGTGGGACAAGAACCAGGCCCCGCTATTCGTCAGCTACGCCACAGACCCCGCTTACTCTGCCTGCAACTACAATGACACCAGCATAGGGGTCGTGTTCCTCAACAACACCGCCTACGTCCAGATTGAGGGCGCCGGAATCGTTAAGGGCACCAAGAACCTTGAACTCGCCAAGAAGTTCATAAACTTCCTGATAAGCAAGGAGGCCCAGGAGAAGCTCCCGCTCAACCAGTGGATGTACCCGGTGAACAAGGAAGTTGAGCTTCCGCCCTGCTTCAGCTATGCCCTCGACGTCAGCTCTGCCAAGGTTATCTCAATCACCTCGGAGGAGCTCGCCAAGAACACGGACAAGTGGCTCAGGGAGTGGAGGGCCCTCATGGTGGAGGGCAAGAAGCCGGAGGAAATCTCACCGACGCAGACCGCAACCGCATCAAACACGGGCGAGACTGAGAGCCAGGGCGGTGAGGGGTCTGGAATCTGCGGCCCGGGCGCTGTAATTGGCCTCGCGGTTCTCCCCCTCGCTCTGAGGAGGAGGCTCTGATTTTTCTATTTTTCTTTAGCTCTTGTGCAGACCCTCCGAATCTTGAAGGGGTGAAAGCCGACAATCACCGCAAGCTCCACACTATACTGCATGCAGGGAGCAAATTAGCGGGTTTTTGCATATGGACGAGAGTTGACCTCCGATTATCTCGTCGGTACCTGGAGGCTTCAATCCTGCCGCTTACTGTCTGCAGAGCTTTAGGGTGGAAAATGCAAACCAGTGGTGCAAAGGTAGCTGTTTTTGACTGTACCTCGGTATTCTCTTGTTGCGACAATCACAGCTTAGAGAGCTGGAAAAAATAAAATGTCACACCTTAAGCAGTTTGTTGTAAGCCGCATCTAAAAGCGAAATCAAAACCTCCTTCAACTCTTCGTTGGCCACGGTTACCCCGCCCCTTATTCTGTTTTTAATGATACTCAGGGCCTCTTCGAGCTCTTCCGGCACGTTGCCTTGCTTTAAAGCAATTTCCCTAATAGAAACCAGCTTGGAGTAAGCTTTTGGTAGGCTTCCCTCCATGATGCTATTCTTGGCCTTCTGGAAGAGCTCTAGGAGGTTCACAGTTAGATGCTTGTCACCTTGGCCAGCGGCGACCGAGACAACGTTATTGTTGCCAACTGTTATCGTTACCGGGGCGTTCGCGTTGGTTATTGTAATGCTTGGAGAAGCGAGTGAAAGAGTCTGGGCTACTTCAGAGAGTGCTTTCTTAATGGTGTCATAAAGGGGTTTGCTCTGGAACTCTTTTTCCAATTCTCCTATGTCTACGTTATGCTTCTTGAGATACGACTTAATGTCCATGATAGAATTTAAATTGTCCTTCAGGTACTTCAAAGAAGCCTTTGGGTTATACTGTGTGAGCACCAAAACTGAGAGCAGATTTAGGGAGTTCTTGAACATTATCTCCTCGGGAGAATTAATAGAGTACTCTCCGAGTGATATTTTTCCTTTGACATTAACCCCCCCAGTGCCTCCGTACACTGAATAGTCCATTATATGAACGTCCTGCCCGAGGGATATCCCCGAATTTCCGAATATATCAAAAACTTCCACGTTATCATCTGCTTTCACTGTTCCATGTATTGACGCTGCGTACCCTCCGATTTTTGAGCCCGTTCCAATAACCACTTTATTCACAGCAATTATGTTTCCCAACACATTAACGTTGGTTCTGACAGTTACTTCTCTGCCGACCACGTTCCCAAATACCACAGAACCATCTCCAATCGTAATCTTTCCATTACTCTGAACATTCCCTACAATTGCTACGTTTCTACCCACGACCACTCTGTCTTTCCCGAAGAGGGAAGATGTTATTACCCTATCATCATCTGTGGCATCGTCCACTTCTATGCTATTGGCCAGAACAAAGTCCAAAACTATTGCTGGCCTTTCAATTCTGACGCTTTCTTCAAGGTGACTATTTTGAGGAAAAATCGGCTCTCTCACTACCCCCCTGAGTAACATATCAACCACCCAGCACCTTCCTTATTTTTGCGACATCTTTCTCGGTCAGGAGGCCCCTCTCCACGAGCTTGTCCAAATTTTTCAGTCCTTCCCTTATTGCCTTGGTTGGATTGTCCCCCTCCGCTTCTATAAGAATATCGAGCCTGAGAGCTGTTACGATGTCCTTAAATGCTGGGTCTAGAGCTGGGTGTGGGCTCAGTAATTCGTTTCTCTTGCCTCTGTTGACAATCGATGGGGGAATTAGTTTCTCTTCTCCCTTCTCGGAAACTATAGCCCACACTGGGATATAGACTACTGTTGGTTTATTTACCTGCAGGTTTAGAGCCAGACCTCTAATGGTGTTTAGGAAAGCTGTGTGCCTGTTTCTCAGGGCATTAATCGCATCGAGAACACTGGAATACGCGTCTTGGAGTGCTTTGAGGCGGTTTTCAATAGGTGCCTTTTGATAATTCAGTTCGGACTCAATAACTGTTTCATAGAAGGCATCAATGATGCTCAAATGTTCATCTCTGATATTAATAAATCTGTCCAAATCCTCGCGAACCCTTTGTATTTGCTTCGTGTAATATTCCTGAATTTCCCGGACTTTCTGGTCGCCTTCAAGTTTTAATCTTCTAATCTCCGTCTCCATTTCGTTTTCCAGCTCCTCTTTTTCCATCTTAAGCTCTTCGAGTCTCTCAATGTTTGCCTCATACTCTGCTTTTATTTTCATACCCCGTTCGTAGAGTTTTAGAACATTGTTGTGCAACCGGTCTGCCTGTTTTCTAATCTGATTTGCCCGGCTTAAATAGCTCCGTCTCTCAGAAGCTGTTTCTGCCCATTGGGCGCGTGATTCATACTCTTCTGCTTCGGATTGATAATTCTTAATTTGGGCTGAGAGGGCCTGGATCTGATTGTTGATAGATATTAACATCTGTTTTTGTTTTTCTATTTCATGGTTTAATTTCTTAATCTGGTCTTCTTTTCGCATTATTTTCCGTTTGTAGTCCCTTTCTGTTCTCTCTATACGCCGCTGGGTCTCTTCCCTGGCGGTTCTGATCTCTCTGTTCATCTCAAGGACGTACTCTGAAATTTTGCTCCGGAGTTTTTCTTCAGTGGCATCAATGTGTCTCTGAAAGATTGCTATCAACGATGTGGTCGGGTACTTCGAATGCAACCTTATGTGATATTTATGATTCACATACGCGTACCCGTATTTTTCGAGCTCCTCTTTTGTGGGCTTTGCATTAATGTTAACACCGCCAAGAAGGTTCTTTTTCAGAAGTTTTCGTATCTCTGAGAAGTACTTCTCTATTCCCTCCAGCATAGCTTGTAGCCCGCTGACAAACAAACTGGTGCTCCTGTTCACGCTCCTTTCAATGTCATCAAGAATCCCAATCTCGGTCTCCGCCCGGGTATCGAGGTTCTCAAGTGTTTTGACAACAGAAATGCCCTCCTTAATCTGCTCCGTCTCAAAAGGCAAACTCCTCGAGGGTCTGTCGTTGACGAAGACGGGGCCAAATGCAACGAGGAGGGGCTCCATAACGTTACTACTGACTGCAACCACATTAAAATTCAGCGCAGATTTTGGAGTTAGGGAATTTTTAATCTCGTTAAGTTTGTTTTGAAAGTCTATCTCGGCGTCTAGGGACTCGTGAGTGGTGGGTAGTTGCCGGGAAATCTCGAAGGCAGTTTGAATATTAGCATCATAAAATGTCAGAGCTTGCGTTATCACTCCCGGAACGTTTTTTTCGGAGAAGTATGGTGGTACTATGGCCAAGCTGTCTCCCTTGTACGGAACCAGCAAAGTTGGAATGTGGACTTTTGAGAAGAGTTTTATTGGATGTGGCCTTATCGTCAATTGGGCCAACACTGCGGTTCCTATTCCAGCCCCCACTAGGCCCACACCCAACATGGGGTTGGCCGTTTGCAAGAGCGCGATAAGTCCCACACCTGCTGTGGTTATTCCAGCTAACGTTGCTAATTTTTTCTTTTTCAACGAGCTTTCCGCGGATATCCTGTATGCTTCAACGGTTAAAAGGGCCTTTTCTTCCTCTTCGTCTAGTGGAAAGTCATCAATAAAAACACTGGATTTAAGGGTTAGATGGTGTAATTCTTCTCCCATTTTGCCCCCTCCCGTTGCAGAATCTAATTAACAAACCTGCTTGAGGATAAATAAATTTTATCCTTTGTTTCTCCTAACGTTTTACAAATTTCTTAATTGTATGTACCGTATTGCCCAGCTGAGAAGAATACAATTATGGAACTCCAACCGGGGGCTACTTCTGAAAAGTACAACCTACTGTATCTTCCAAAAGAGGCATTTACCATTTTTAAGGCGCTGATAGGAGGCACCCTTAACCAAACGAAAATAATTTATTCCATAACCTCACTGCTCATATGTAGCGCAATTGTACCACAAAAATATTCAGCGTAATCGGGGGTATCACATGTCCACTGTGTGGGACACAAAAATTCAGTGAGGATTGTAGAGAGACTTAACATCTCTCCATATTGGAGAAAACTTTAAATAAGATAGACGACTAATCCCCGGCAGTGGTACGTATGGGATATATAATCTTTGTCACGTATGATAATGATGCGGAGAGAAAAAGGATAGACTATCTTCTTGATAAGTGGTCCTCCCAGGCCACCCTGAAAAAGCCCCGGGGAACAGTATTCTACATCGAAACGGATAATACCCGGGATTTTCTGGAGGAGCTGTTCTCAAGGCTTGAGGGCAATGCAGAGGAGAAAGTGGAAGTTTATTATGCAAAGAAAGTCGAGAGTAACGTCAAGGCAAGGAGGAGGGTTCTTGAATACACTATAAACGAGGAGAAGAAAGTTGTTGAGAAATTCATTGACTATCTGCTATCTAAGATAAACTCCAGTTATTCCCATTCGGAAGACGACACCAAAATATACAACGTGTACACTAGGAAGGGCAGGGCCACGATAAGGGCCACCATTCATGGAGACAGGAGAACCAGGACAAGTTTGGAGATTGAGGGTTACGGTGATGTGGTAGATTTTCTAGCTGAACGGATAGACGAAGAGCTTAAACTGTTTGCAGGTGGTGGAGATGGGAATATTTGAGGAAGGAAAAACTGACTGTGTTAAGGAACTGCTCCGCCCCGCAGAGAGTGTCCTGAACGAAGGCCTTGACATTGCAGTGGAAGATTTCAGGATGAGAGAAAAACTCTGGCAGTCAATAGAAGAGAACTACTACCGCTACCGCAGGGGGGATTGCGGCACCTTCCTGAAAGACCTGGACGTTCACTTTAGAAGCAAGTTCGAGGGGGCTCTAGCTATACTTGCTTGGAGCTTCTGGCAGAACGGAGAGACTTATCCACCCGCCACCAGAAGGTACAGCAACAGGGAGCTTACGGCCATTGAGCGGATTCTGCGCTACAACGTCTTTGAGCTGTACTCCAAGGAAGACATACTAAAGAATATAATGCACAGAGACACCAATGTTCTTACCCTGCTGAGGGACTACTACCGGGGAACTGACCGCTGGATAGACGAGTTCCTCAACGATTCAAACGTGAAGCTCTACCTGAGGTACTTCCTCAAGACTAAGTGGGACTCATACAAGGAAAAATTAAACTCGGCGATAGCTGAGGCAATAATCCGCTTTGACTGGATAAGGGACTACCTCTTAATGGAAGACGAGAGAACTGAGGCCGTAGCAGAGGCATACCGGCACCAAGTTGAGAACCTGAGGCGGCAGATGGTGGAGCTGAGAAGGAACTTTGAACGGGAGAAAGAAGAGCTTAGGAGAAGACTTGAAACCGCCAAGGAAGCTGAAATATCCCGGCTTCTTCGTGAGAAAGAAGAAATGAAGAAACAGTTCGAGGAAGAAAGACAGAGACTAATAGACGAAATCAGCAAGATGAAGGACGAGGAAGCAAGACAAATGCTTGAGGAAGAGCTCAGCAAGATGCAGAGAGAGATGATGGCAAACATAAAGGCAATGGAAGAGGAGATACGGAGGAAGGAGCTTGAACTTCAGCAAAAAGAAATGGAGCTTCGCAGAAAAGAGCTGAAACTGAAGGAGAAAGAAGATGAAGTTTCAAAGCGGATCAAACAGGTAATGGAACTTGCAGGCAAAGTCGAGAAGGGTTCGCGCTTCGTTAAGCTTGATGAGGCGAGAATGCTCGAGATAAACTTTGTTGGAAGGATGAAGAGCAAGTTCAAAGACGAAATTAAGCTCTTAAGCAGGAACTTCAAGGCCACCAGCGTTGAGGAAAAGGGAACATTTGATAAGAGCGGTTACGCTGGCAAGCTGAGTGAAAGAGACCTCAAGAACGTCCCGGACAACAGGATGGTGGAAGTCAGGCTCAAGGAAAAGAAGCTCTTCGGAAAGAAGGAAGAAATAACAGTGCGGGCACTCTTCTATGGAAGGCCCGAGCGCTACGCTGAAGCCGGCTTTGATACCGACCCCCTCGAACTGGCTGACATCAACGCTCTCTTGGTCGATGCCCGCGACGAAGCAAAGAACGGCAGGATAGTCCTTCTGGTTGCATCTCCGACTGGCTTCGAGAAGAGAATAGCAAACTACGTTAATTCGAACGACTTCCACAGAAACTTCATTTCTGAGAACGTCTCCTTGGCCCTCCTTGACCTTGAGAGTGGCGAGCTTATCTACAACCCACATGACGAATACGCGAAGGCCTTCGAACCCATACTCCGCCTTGAGCGGGACAACGAGCTCATCTCCAAGGTCAAGAACTTCCTTGAGGAAAGGATACTGCAGAAAGGATACGTCCGTCTGGAAGAGGCCGCTGAGGAATTCACGGAGGACATGGTGAAGCAGGCCTTCCACGAGCTCTCGAAAGAGAGAGGGTACATAACCAAGTTTGTCGATGGCGTGGGTTACGTCCTCGTTAGGGAGGGGTTCCTCTGACTTGGTCCTCTTACGTATTTGGAGGTGTATGGTATGAAAATACGTGATATATTCGGAAGGAAGAACACCATCGAGAAGCTCTCCCTTAGGGAGCTTCAGGCCGAGGAGATAAGGTTGAGGAACAGGCTGGAGAGGCTCAAGAGGGAACTCAACCAGATAGAGAAGAAAAAGAAGCAGCTCTTCCAAGAGGGAATCGGGGCTGACAAGCTCAAGAAGAAGATGCTTGCCCAGGAGATAAAGAGCCTCGATATGGAGCAGAAGCTCAAGCTCAAGGACTTTACGACCGCACAGAGGCAATACACCCTCATAAAGAACCTCATTATCGTAAAGAGGTACGAGAAGGAACTTCGGAAAGTTGGCATCTGGGAGAAGCTCAGCAATGTCGAACCCGAGCAGCTCGAACAGGCTCTGATAAAGATAAACCTCGACGGCAAGGAATTCGATGAGATGGTCGAGGGCTTGAACAGGGTCTTTGAGATGGAGATTGCCGAGTTCGAGGAGACTGAAGACCAGACCGAGAGGGAACTCATGAAGGCCTGGAGCCAAGTCGAATCGGGGGAGGCCGATGTGGAAGACGTAGCCGAGAAAGTTGTCTCCATCGACCGCAGACTTGAGGAGGACGAGGAACTATGACAATTCTCTCCCGCTTTTTTGGAAGGAAGAACCCCCTTGACATCCCCCTCTCGAAGCTCAGGGAGAGCCAGATAAAGCTGGAATATCAAATTGAGAGGATAGAAAAGGAATTAGTTTCCACAGATCAGGAAATAGCGAGACTCTTTGAGCAGGCAAGGAGAGCCAGAAGCAAGAGCGAGGAGCTCACGATAGCCACCAAGATAAAGACCCTCAACCAGCGCAAGAAGAACCTCCAAAAGACCCACGTGCAGCTCAACAAGCAGCTTATGCTCATAAGCAACCTCGTGATAATCAAGGAGAATGAGGCTTTTCTGAAAGGGACACCGACATGGAACCTTCTCAAGAATATGTCGCCGGAGGAGCTTGAAAGGCACCTCACGGAGATGCAGCTTGACGCTCAGAACTTCAACGAGAACCTCAACCAGATGCTTGGCATGACTGACCAGACAATCGGTACTGGTGTGGACTTTGAGGAAGATGAGGAGCTGGCGGAGATTATGAAGACAATACACGCGGTCAAGGAGGGCGAGCTTGAGCCGGAGGTCGCTGCTGAGAAGGTGGCAGGGGAGAAACACGAGAAGAAAAAGGAGGACTGGCTGGAGGAGCTGTGAGCCCGGGGGTTTGATCTTTTTCTTTTAAATTCTCACACGGTTAGAATACACCAAGCCGGCATGCAGTACACCCCGCTGAAGTCAATGGCAGGGCCTTCGGAGTGAAAAGATATCCTGCCCGTTGGGAAGACCCAAGCAGGAAAAGAAAATGGTAACCCTATGTGAGCCGAAAAGCCCGTCAAGGGGTGTGATTGACTTGGACAAACTCGTTGCCAAGATAAACTGGTCTTTTAACCGCTGGAAGGGTTTTGACTGGGAGGCGTTTAGGAGAAGGCATGAATCCGGGTTTGAATTTGTCAGAAGGACAGGATATGCCCATGAATGGTGGAATTTCTACGAAAAATTTTCGCGGGATAATTATTACGGTTCCATCATCACGAGGCCTCAAAAGTTCGGCAGAGGGTTTGTGTTTTTCATAAGCAGAAATCCCTTAGATGGCAAATGGTATTTTGTTGGATTTTACAGCGACGCGGTAATGCCTCCTGATTACGTTTCCACGGGGGTACCCATGAGGGACCTTCTTCCAGAGGTCGTCGTAAAAGACATTGAAACACTAGTTAAATCCTCCAACTGGAAGGATAGACACCTGGCCTATTTATCGCGGGTACTTTCTGGAGAGGAATATCGCACAGTGTTTGTTGCTCCAAAGGAGTGTTCTGCCTCCTTCTTGCCCGAAGCCTATATCGAAGTGCACCCCGAGGACATAGGCGTTGGACGGGTCGAGGGTCAGTGGAAGATAACGTACAAAATAACAAGAAGCCAAATTGAAAGGCTATTAACTGAAACGAAGAGGAGACACGAAGCAATTGGCAGCGAGGAAGCAAAAGAAATAGTGCGGAGAATAGACAGGGCATTGGCGAAGCTAAGGGTTCTTGGCCCAAAAGGTGAAGAGAAAAAGAAGAGAGAAACCCAGATAAAAACCATTTCAGACGTCTCCACTGTGCCCATGAGCTTTCCAGAAGAATTGCTCGAGAGCTATGAACCAGTCGAGTTTCTTGGCGAAGGTGGCTTCGCAAAGGTCTTCAGGGCCAGAAGAAAGGACGACGGCACCATCGTTGCCATCAAAATACCGCACATTGACAGGAAAACGAGCGCACTCTTCATCAAGGAGGTCGCCGCCTGGTACAATCTCAACCACGAGAACATAGTCAGGCTTTACAAAGCTGATATCCTGCCCAGGCCATACCTGGAGATGGAGCTCGTTGAGGGTGCTGAAGTAAATGGAAAGCTCATTAGAAATCTCGACGAGTATCCAAAGCCTGTTGATGAAAAAACCGCTTTAAGTATTGTTAGAGGTATCGCCAAGGGTTTAGCCCATGCCCACTCAAAGGGAATTTACCACCTTGACCTCAAGCCTCTGAATATTCTTCTCAAGGCCAACTTGACTCCGAAGATAACCGACTGGGGCCTGGCGAAGATAAGCGCTAGGAGCTCGCTGAGCAGGCACTACGGCTACTCGCCGCTCTATGCGGCCCCAGAACAGCTCGACGAGGAAACATTTGGGACTCCCGACCACCGGACAGACATCTACCAGCTTGGCCTAATCTTCTACGAGCTCCTGACCGGTAAGTCCCCGTATGAAGCAACGTCCCCGGCTTCCCTCTTCGGGAAAATCCTCCAAGCAAAACCAATGCCTCCCTCAAGGGTTAATCCAGCCCTTGCCAAGTACGACGGTATTTTCGAGAGGCTTCTGGCAAAGCAAAAGGAGGAGCGTTACCAGAGTGTAGATGAGTTCATAGAAGCACTGGACTCCCTTGAAGAGCTGAACAACGAACTCGATGAGTTAAAGAGAACAAAGGAAACCCTCAAGCGGAGCCGCTCTGGAAAGGAAATACAGAGGCTCCGGAGAGAGATAATCGAAAAAACCGCCGAAATAGCGGTTCTAAGGGCCAGGCTTAACGATAAGGCAGGGTTGCTGAATGCTTTGGAAGACTTGAAGTTCTACACGTGGAAGAACCTTGACGACCTGCTCAATGCCATCGCCCAGGTGGAGATGCTGCTGGAGGAAGGAATTCCTGTTGGCAATGACCTAATTGAACGGCTTACAGTCTTACTGCATAGGATTCAGAGAGAAAATGATGTATTTTAGATGGTAGGAGGTGTTTAAAATGTCCGTCGACCTTTCCGGCCCCCTGATGTCCGCCTTTAGAAAGGCCAAGAGGGAGTTTGAGGATGCCATAAAGAAGGGGGATAAGGAAACCGCCAGAAAGAAAGCCCTCGAATGCTCACGCATACTGAAACAGCTCTCAAAGTATGATGAGTTCAACCGCGAGAGCTACCTTCAAAAGTCCAAAAAGTGGAAAGCCATAGCCAAGGACATTGAGGCTGGTCGCTACGGAGTGAGACAGAAGCACCGGCCGATGAAGGAGGGCGGAAACGGAAGAAACGAAGATGGTGTCGAGGAGGAAGACAAGTTTAAACAGTACGTTGAGAACCTTATAGTGAAGTCAAAAGTCAGGTGGAGTGACATAGGCGGCCTGGAAGACGTAAAGATGCTGATGATGGAAACGATAGTAATCTCCGCTCTGCAGAGGCCAGAATCAATCCAGCCCTGGAAGGGCATCCTCCTCTTTGGTCCTCCGGGAACGGGTAAGACCCTCCTGGCGAGTGCCGCCGCCGGCAGTTTGAACGCGACTTTCTTCAGCGTCAAAGCCAGCAACGTGCTGAGCAAGTACTTCGGCGAGTCCACCAAGATAATCTCGGCCCTCTATGAGGTGGCGAGGGAGAGGGCTCCGAGCATAGTGTTCCTGGACGAGATAGACGCGCTGACGACGAAGCGCTCCGGAGACCAGAGTGAGGCGAGCAGGAGAATGCTTGCAACACTCCTCACCGAGCTTGACGGCTTTCAGGACAAGAAGAGCGACCTGCTCGTTTTAACGCTTGCCGCCACTAACACGCCATGGGATCTGGACGAGGCCGTTCTCTCGCGCTTCCCGCGCAGAATTTACATCCCACTGCCTGACAAGAGGGCCACAAAGGAGATTATCAAGATAAACACGCGCGGGCTCGACATAAGCAGACTTGACCTTGACGCCATAGCGGAGGAGAGCGTCAGGAGGCTGTACTCAGGCAGGGACATCAAAAACCTCTGCCAGGAGGCAATATGGAACATGATAAGGGAAGAGAACAGAGACCTGCACAAGCTCGCTGAGCTCCCGTTCCAAGAGCTCAGGAAGCGCTCCCTTAAAACCAGACCGCTTGAGATGAGGGACTTTGAGGCCGCTTTCAAGAGGATTAAGAGCCCGCTGACGAGGAAGGACATCGAGCGCTATGAAAAGTGGGCGGAGGAGTTCGGGGGATAAATTTTTGATGAGAATTTGAGTTTAGGGAGGAACGTGATGTGAGTGCCGCTGAATTTATCTTGGTTGGGGTGTTTTATCTGGGATACTTGTTCTCAATCATTATAACAATAAGAGACATTGCACAGCGAAAGGATATGGGATTAATAAGAAAGGTTGTATGGGGTTTCTTTTCAGTACAACCCCCTATATTTGGCGCGGTTGGATATTGGTTGTTTACCGGGGCACTTGAGCGAAAACTAAAACACAAAAAAGGCAACAAAAAGGGGTATGAAAAATCTACAACTTCTATTGGTACTAAGGCAAAAAAGCCCAAACTAGAGAAACACACAAGACCTCCATTAAACTTTCCACCCGAGCTCTTGAATAAGTACGAGCCCTTAGAATTCCTCGGTGAGGGCGGTTTCGCCAAGGTCTTCAAAGTCAAGAGAAAATCCGACGGAAAAATCATAGCCCTCAAGGTCTCCAGACTGGATGAAAAGGCGAAGAGGTTCTTTCTCAAGGAGGTCCAGGCCTGGCGCCTGCTCAATCATAAAAACATTGTCAAGCTCTACAACGCCTACGACGAGCCATTACCGCACCTCGAAATCGAGTTCGTGGACGGAATCCAGCTCGACGGTGAAACCATCAGGGACCTCGGTAAATACCCGAAGCCAGCCAACGAGGAGACCGCCCTAAAGCTTGTTAGGGGCATCGCCGAGGGTCTTAAGCACGCCCACAGCAAGCAGGTCTACCACCGCGACCTTAAGCCACAAAACGTTCTTATTACCTCAGACCTAACGCCCAAGATAACCGACTGGGGTTTAGCGAAGGTTGGAGCCGTCTCAACTACTGCCACCACAACCAAGGGATTAACTCTGCTTTACGCTACTCCTGAACAGCTTGATGATGAAACTTACGGCCACACCGACCAGAGGACGGACATCTACCAGCTCGGCCTCATCTTCTACGAACTTCTAACGGGCAAACTCCCATATCAGGGGACTTCACCGGCGGTTGTGATGGCTAAGGTGATCAACCCCGCCGTGAAGCCAAAGCCGCCGAGCCACTTCAACAAGGCTTTGGCAAAATACGACGGCATCTTTGAGAAGCTTCTCGCGAAGAGGAAGGAAGACCGCTACCAGAGTGTCGAGGAGTTCCTCAGGGATTTAGGACTGGTGAAGAAGCTCGAAGAGGAGAAAAAGGCCCTTGGGAAGGAGATAGAGAAGACAAAGACTACGATGAGTATAACCACCGACAGCAAGGAGCTCAAGAAGCTCATGAGCCAGCTCGTGGAACAGCTGAGCAGGAACGCCCTTCTCCACGCCCAGCTAAACGACAAGGCCGGACTCATCAATGCACTGGAGGATCTGAAGGCCTTCTCTAAGGAGCACAGGGAGGAGCTAGAGAGCGCAATACGGCAGTTCAAGCTCATGATGCGCGAGAGCGTGCCGATAAGCAAGTCCACGCTGGACGAGCTTAGGGTTCTCCTCCACAGGGTGGAGAAGGAGGCCGAGGGATGAAGAGGGTCTTGCTCGCCTTTTTTCTTACCCTCCTCTTGGTGATTCCCGTGAAAGCCTGGGAGTTCAGTTTCCCTCCTCAGGAGCACCACGCAGGGAAGCTCAGCGACGCTGCAGTGCTCGATGGGTTCATATACGCAATCGGCGTTGAGACTTACGTAAGCACCTTTGAAACGGTCCATTTAGGCCAATGGGTCGGCAACACCACCCTCTTCAAGATAGGTTCGGATGGGACTCCGCTGGCAAAATACACGATTCTCGGTGGGTTCTGTGACGAGGAAACCTGGCCGAGCTACGGAGTTGAGTCATTCGGCGATGAGGTAATCGTGTCCGGGATGTCATGCGTTCCGAGGTTTAAGAACATGACCTCATGGGTTATGGCCCTCGACGGGGATGGAGATTACAGATGGGGAACCTCACTTCCTGGCTACATAACCCATGTAAAAGTTTGGAACGGCTCCGTTGTGGTTGCGATTGCCTACGGGACGGAAGCAATGCGGAAACCCGTAATCCTGTGGATGGACCCTAAAAGCGGGAGAATCGAGAGGGCGTACTCACTTCCCCAGAATCACGTGATACTCACGTTCGAGATAGATGAAAACGGGGAGGTAATTGCCGCTGGTTACGACGAGCACATGCTCTCTTGGGCCGGAATAATCTACCCGAACGGCACGGTTAGGTTGTGGGAAACCGGCCTGGAGGCGTGGGACGGCCCCTCAGTGTGGGCCGTTGGAAACAGAAGTAATTTCCTAATCGCCGTTGGGTGGAGCAACGGAACGTACCTCATCAACCCGATAACCGGCGATTCGTCCTTTGTGGAGGATGTTTACCCCTATTATTTTGCCCTGATGAACGGCAGTCCCGTTATGGCCACCTACTACAGAATCAACGAATCCATTCTCGTCAGGCTGAACTGGAATGGGAGCGTTGGTGGAACGCACTTCCTGGGGAACTTCACAGTTCAGTTCGTGAGCGATGGACTGATGGGAGGGCATAAGGGATGGCATTACTACCTGGCCCCGTTCCGGCTTGGACGTGAGACCTCTTTGAGCTTGGGAACCCTGCCCGTCGAAGCTAAAATCGTGGAGAGAACGTACTCCCTTGAGCCCATCAATGTGAGTGTCGAGTCCTTTGAGCCGGTAATAATAACGGAGAACCTGAACGGACGGCTGAAAGATATGAATAATTCAACGCCCTCCAACCTGACCGCCGTTTTACCCGGTGCTAATCTCACTGAAAACTGCACAACCACCGCCCCCTCGTTGGGCCGCAACTCAAGGGCGACGCTCGTTCGTAACGTATCCCTTGAATCGTCCACCGGAACGCCAACTCAAGCCCCTGTTGGGGATGGCTCCTCACATCTGCCGTTGGTTCTCGGGTTTCTACTCGTTGTGGCCGTTGGCGTGGCCTATCTCTACCTGAGCAGAGACAAAGGTGGAGGTGGAATCGAGATGAGAACCCAAACGGGGGAGATAACCAAGGTAAAAGCCGGTAGAGCTTTCGGGATAAGCCACGTTGGGGCTAGGAACAACAACGAGGACAACTTCCTAATCATGAAGCTTCCCGATGCGTACCTCCTTGCGGTGGCCGATGGCCTTGGTGGCCACAACGCCGGTGAGGTTGCGTCTCGTATGGCCGTTGAAACCCTCAGGGAAGTCTTTAGCGGGGAATACCAGAAGGGGATGAGCGACGATGAAGTTAGGGAGCTCCTGAAGAAAACCCACAGGCTCGCCCACAACCGGATAAAGGAGAACGCCGTCGGCGAAAGGGAGGGAATGGGGACTACCCTTGTTTCCGCCCTCGTGAGGGGCGGAAAGGCGATAATAGCGAACACAGGCGACAGTAGGGCTTACCTAATAAGGGACGGAAGAATCGTCGAGAGAACCAAAGACCACTCCCTCGTCCAGGAGATGGTTGACAGGGGCGAGATAACCCCTGAGGAAGCCAAGAGGCATCCATTAAAGAACATAATCACAAAGGCGCTGGGTATTGACTTTGGAGTTGACACCTACGAGTGGGAGCTCGGGCAGGGAGACGTTCTTCTTCTCAGTAGTGATGGACTGCACGATTACGTGGACGAAGAAAGAATAGTGGAGATAGCCTCAACCGGAAAAACAGCGGAGGAAATAGCCACGAAGCTCGTTGGGGAGGCACTACCGGTTACAAAGGATAACGTGACGGTTGTCGTGTTGGTGATGGAGAAATGAGCAGAAATCACGTTTCCGCGATACTCCTCTTGGTTTTCATTATGATGGTCATCCCATACGCCAGTGCAACAACAGTTGGGATAGACCTCGCTCACGGCGAGAATCCAAACTGTCTCGTCCCAGTGGTTTATAAAAACCAGACGTACCAGCTCGACTTAATCTTCTATGAACTCCTGACAGGAAAGCTCAAGAAAGCCATCCAAGTAACGACGGACCGGTCGGAGGTTCAAAGGCTCGTCAGGAAACTCGTTGAAGGACTCGGAAGGAACGCGGTCCTTTCGGCGAAGCTCAACGACAAGGCAGGCCTGATTAGTGCGCTTGAGGAGCTCAAGGAGTTCACTCGGGAAGAAAGGGGCGAGGTTGAGCGGGCGATTGAAACCGTCGAGCTCCTCCTGATGGAGGGTCTTCCGATTTCCCCGGAACTCGTTGAGAGGGTGGAGGTTCTCGTTGACAGGATTAAACGGGAGGTGGAGGGATGAGACTGATACTGCCCGAAAGCCCACACATGGAGTTCAGCGGGGCCGGAACTGACTTCGTTTACGGGATAACCCATGTTGGGGGGCGGAAACACAACGAGGACGGCCTGCTCATCATGAAGCTCCCCGACGGCTACCTGCTCGCGGTCGCGGACGGACTGGGCGGTCACAACGCCGGGGAAGTCGCTTCTAGGCTGGCCCTGGAAACCCTTGCGGAGGTCTTTGAAGGGGAGTACGTTGAAGGCCTTGAAGAAGACCTTCTCGCGATTCTCCTGAAGAAGGCCCATGAGGTTGCCCACTCCGTTGTTAGAGAACGGGCAAGGGGACCACTTGAGGGAATGGGGACGACCCTCGTCTCGGCTGTAGTTAGGGGAAGGACCGTTATCGTTGCCAACACCGGCGACAGCAGGGCGTACCTGGTTTCCGGAGGGAAACTCGTCGCGAGGACGCTCGACCACTCTCCTCTTCAGGAGCTCGTCCTCATGGGGCAGGTCAGCGAGGAGGAGGTCATGTACCACCCGCTCAGGAACAGGGTGAGCTCAGCCATTGGAAGGCACCTAATGGTTGACCTCTACCGCTGGGAAGCCGGACCCGGCCACATCCTCCTTCTCAGCACGGACGGTCTTCACGACTATGTCTCAAAGGAAGAAATCCTGCGGACGCTCATCCCTGGGAAAACGGCACGTGACCTCGCCAAAACCCTCGTGGAAAGGGCCCTGACTGTCACTGAAGACAACGTAACGGTGGTGGTGTGGAGATGGTGAATGCAAAGGCTATGCTCGTTATCGTGTTGCTGTTATCTTCCCTCTTTCCGCTAAGTCCAACCCTTGCTCAACCTATCCAGGGGGATGAGCTTAAAATCGCGTACCTTGCCGCCCAGGGTAGCCTCTTCATGGGTGTCTTCAACCCGTCCCCGAGCGGAATGACCGACGTTTACACCCACCGCATCTGGTACTTCCTCAACGACCCGCCCTACGTGATGGGACCCGACGGAAGCTATCACAGCTACCGCTGTCAGCTTGTCAGTGTCAATTACAACGTTCAGGTTCCGGGCGATGCCGTAATCTGGAATGACACCCTCGGCGAGTGGACCTCCCCATACGCCGGCAGAACAGCCAGGAGTGCCGTCACCTGGAAGTGCGGTCTCGGAACCTGGGTTGACGGTCAGAAGATAACCCTCGCCGACTACTTATTCGCCTACGCAATGGACTGGGAATGGAGCCATGAAGGGGGAGCGTACTACGACCAGAGCTGGAGCGCCAGCGAGGCCGGCAAGCTCCAAGGAATCTACGGTCTCGAGGTGAAAGCCGTCACATCTGATTACGTTGAATTCACGGTCTACCAGGATTATGCAGTTCCATACAGCAGGTGGGCCACCGCCGTTAACTACGTCCCATACCCGGAGTTTCCCTGGCAGCTCTATTATGCAGCCTCCGAGCTCGTGGCAAAGGGATACGGCGGCAAGATGTTCTCGTGGAGCTCGAAGTCCGTCAACGGATACCAGCTCAACCTGATAGACGAGGAACAGATGGAGTACATTTCGGGCATGCTCTCAAGGCTAAAGGATGAAGCTCCTATTCCGGGCCCCCTGTCGGAGCTTTCAAGCGTTCTCGGAAAATGGGGTCTGGACTACTACCACTCCGGCCTTCAGGATGCAGAAAGCGGGTACTCGGCCCTGATAGGCTGGATTTCAAACCACAAAAATGCCCTCGTGACCAATGGACCGTACTACGTTGAGGACTACGACGCTGAGGATATGAAGCTCGTCCTCAAGCTCGCGAACAACAGAAGGGTCGGGTTCCCAGACACCGTTAACGGTAAGACCCTTCCCTGGGAGCCGTACTGGAGAGAGATTGACGTTTACGGCGTTCTCAACGACTACACGGCTATTCTCTCCGTGGCTAAAGGCGAGTACGACCTGTACTGGTTCACCAGGCCGTATAGTACTTTGTCCAGTGTGGTTCAGGAATACGGCAAGAACATCAACCTGATTAAGGCTATCTTCACCTGGTGGAGCATCAACCTCAACCTCGCAGGAGACTCCACGACAGGCCTCGTGGAAACCTCCAACGGAACCCGCTTTAACCCGTTCGCGCTCCGTGAGGTCAGGTTTGCTATGAACTGGCTCATCAACAGGCAGTACATCGTCAGCCAGATCCTCCAGGGAAGCGGTGCTCCAATCTACGGCCCAAATCCAACGGGCCAAGTTAACGCACACGAGAATTACGTAACCGTTGCGAAGGCTATGGGAATAACCTCTCAGGGTGACGAGAACTATGCCATCAAGATGATTGACGAGGCCATGACCAGGGCATCCTCAGAACTCTCAGACTTAGGACACACCCTTGAGAAAAGGGACGGTGTCTGGTACTTCGACGGTCAGCCGGTTACCGTGAAGATTATTGCTCGTGTTGAGGACGAGAGGCTTGATGAGGGCAAGTACCTTGCCCAGATACTCCAGAAGGCGGGCTTCAAGGTTGACCTCCTCCAGTGGCAGAGGAGCCAGGCCAGCAGGATGGTTTACAGTAGCGACCCCAAGGAGCTTCAGTGGCACGTTTACACTGTGGGTTGGGTCGTCAGCGGAATTCAAGACATCACGGACCTCGCCTGGGACTTCTGGTACTACGGCAGTTACGTCGCTCCAAATTGGGGTTCCAACTACCACAACCCAGTAACGGTCAGAGACGTTCTCAACGCTATCGCCAGCGGTGACGTTGCCAGGTTCATCAGCGAACTAAACCTCAAGTACTACAACACTCCGAATAAGCTCAAGCCTCTCCTCGACTGGACAGGCTACGACCTTGCTAACTTACTCGCCTACGCTAAGTGGACAAAAAACGGATGGACAGTGAGCGTATGGAGCATTGACCAGTTCTGGGACCTCTACAAGCTCGCCTACGCACTCCACCTCTACAACGCCCCCAGAATCTACACGGCCGAGGTGTGGAACTTCTACATCACCAACAAAAGGGTGAAAGTTGGAATCCCCGACCCAGTTACAGGACTTGGAAGCTTCCTTGCCGTCCGTTCGCTTGAGCCCGCTGAAACATCGGTGTCAGGAGGAACAACAGGAACAGAAACAACGACTTCGGCATCTCCACAGGTGCAGGGTGATATGGGAACAATCGAAGTAGTCTCCATACCTGCAGGCGCTGAGGTTTACGTTGACGGAGGCTACCAGGGAATAGCACCAATAAACGTCAGTGTATCCCCTGGGACGCACAGGGTTCAAGTGAAGATGCCTGGCTATGAGGAGTACTCGACGACGGTCACGGTAGATGCCGGAAAAACCGTTGTTCTAAACGTAAACCTGGAACCCAAATCCGGAACCCTCGTAGTTGACTCAACACCCTCGGGAGCCAGCGTTTACGTGGACGGCACCTACCGCGGGACTACTCCCCTGACCGTTGAGCTACAGCCGGGCCAGCACACGATAAACGTGACTCTCGAAGGCTACAAGCCATACTTGGCAACGGTCAATGTTCCTCCAGGTGAAACCGTAAAGATAACGGCGAAGCTTGAGAAGAAAATCGCGACGGGGACGGTTTGGATAAATTCTCAGCCCACAGGAGCGGACGTCTACGTTGACGGCACGTGGCGCGGGACAACACCGCTGACGCTCACCCTTCCACCGGGTACCCACACGATAGAAATCCGGAAGGAGGGCTATCCACCGACCAGAAAAACGGTTGAGGTTGCCCCAGGAGAAGAAAAGAAAATAACGCTAACCCTCGCGGTGGTGACCTCTCAGGATACCCAACCGAAAACGACCAGCGAATCCACGCCGGCCAACGCAGTTCCAAGGAAGGCCATCGCAGTGGTTCTGGCCGTGTTCATCCTTGTTGGGGCAGTGCTCCTCCTCAAGCGCTCGCGCTCTGGAGGAAAGACCCAAAATGAGCCCTCCAAGGGTTCAATTGAGGGCTTCCCGGCCGAGCTCTTGGACAGGTACGAGCCCCTTGAGTTCCTCGGGGAGGGTGGTTTTGCCAAAGTCTTCAAGGTCAAACGCAAAAAGGACGGCAAAACAGTCGCCCTAAAAATCCCGAGGATTGACGAGAAAACCAGCAAGACCTTCCTCCGTGAGGTTTCAACGTGGTTCCAGCTCAATCACCCCAACGTCGTCAAGCTCTACGACGCGGACATTTTACCCGTTCCCCACCTCGAGATGGAGTTCGTTGAGGGTGCTGAGGTTGATGGAAAGCTCGTTAGAACGCTCGAGGAACTGCCAAAACCCGTTGATGAGAAAACCGCACTGGGACTCATAAAGGGCATTGCGGAAGGCCTAAAACACGCCCACTCAAAAGGCATCGTTCACCGCGACTTAAAGCCCGGAAACATCCTCCTAAAGGCCAACTTAACGCCAAAGATAACCGATTGGGGATTAGCCAAAATCGGAACGATGAGCTCGGGAAGGAGCGTGATGGGCTATACCCCACTCTACGCCGCGCCGGAGCACCTGATGCCAAGCAGGTTTGGAAGCACAGACCACAGGACAGACGTATGGCAGTTGGGGACGATTTTCTACGAGCTACTGACCGGCAGGGTTCCGTTTGAGGGCTACACATACGAGGAGGTCTTCGGCAAGATAACCGACGAGAACTACCGCCATAAGCCGCCCTCCGATTTCAACCCGGCATTGGCAAAGTACGATGGGCTCTTCGAGAAGTTGCTGGCGAAGAGGAAGGAAGACCGCTACGGAAGCGTCGAGGAGTTTCTGGAAGACCTTGAGAAGCTCAGGGAGAGCGAGAGGAGAAGGGAAGAGCTTGAATCCCAGGTTGATGAGCTGAAGAAAACGCTCACAAGAAGCGTGGAGGCTCTAAAAAAGAGTAGGAGTGCGGATGAGACCCTAAAGAACCGCCGGTTAGTTGTCGAGACCCTCGGCAGGCTGGCGTTGGCCTACGCGGAGCTCAACAGGAAGGCAGAGCTTCTCAACACCCTCAACGACCTCAAGTTCTACACGGTGCAGAACATTAACGATTTGACGAAGGCAATAACCATAGTTGAAACTCTACTCCGGGAGAACCTTCCGGTGGAGAAAGACTTCGTGGAGAGGCTTAAGGTTCTCGTGCACAACATCAAAAGGGAAAACGAAGCGAACTGATGTATTCTTTTCAATTTTATACAGAAAACTTTATAAGAACTTTTATTTCCACTAGTTTGAAAACTAACCGGGGGGATGGTAATGTCTTTTGCCGGTGTGGCCCTTGTTATCCTTGGAGTGTTTCTTTTGATAATGCTCCTGCTGAGCGTGAAGGTCATCAGGCCGTACCAGAAGGGCCTCGTCGAGAGGCTCGGAAAGTTCAACAGAATCCTTGAGCCGGGAATACACTTCATAATACCCTTTATGGAGCGTGTCAAGGTCGTGGACATGCGCGAGCACGTCGTCGATGTGCCGCCGCAGGAGGTCATCTGTAAGGACAACGTCGTCGTCACCGTTGACGCAGTCGTTTACTATCAGATTATTGACCCTGTAAAGGCCGTTTACAACGTCAGCAACTTCCTCATGGCAATCATCAAGCTCGCGCAGACCAACCTGCGTGCTATCATCGGTGAGATGGAGCTTGATGAGACCCTGAGCGGCAGGGACATAATCAACGCCAGGCTCAGGGAAGAGTTGGACAAGATAACCGACCGCTGGGGCGTCAAAATAACGCGCGTTGAGATACAGCGCATAGACCCACCGAAGGACATCCAGGAGGCCATGGCAAAGCAGATGACGGCAGAGCGTGAGAAGAGGGCGATGATACTCATCGCAGAGGGCAAGAAGGAGAGCGCAATCAAAGAGGCCGAGGGACAGAAGCAGGCGGCCATACTAAAGGCGGAGGGTGAGAAGCAGAGGCAGATACTCATTGCCGAAGGTCAGGCCGAGGCCATCAGGAAGGTTCTCGAAGCGCTCAAGATGGCGGACGAGAAGTACCTTACCCTGCAGTACATCGAGAAGATGCCCGAGCTCGCCAAGTACGGCAACCTCATAGTCCCCTACGACACCGAGGCACTGATAGGCCTGCTCAGGGTTCTCCAGAAAGTCAAGGACACACCGCTACCCAGGCCCCCTGAAAACGAGAAGAAGCCCGCTGAGGGGAGTGAGGATCAAGTCAATGAGCAACTCGAAAAACTTAAGGAGGCTATGGAGTAACGGCCAGCGGTGAGGGGCATGGACGTCTTCCCAATCTTTCTCTTAATTTTGGGACTTCTGGTAATAGTGCTCGACATGATGGTCTCTGCTTTCATCACGCCTGTAGGAGTCGCCTTTGCAGTCCTCGGACTGCTCCTCGGCTTCGGCTGGAAATTCATAGAGAGCTTTGTTGTCTCGCTGGTGGCGGCGGTAGTTTCATACATTGCCATAGGGAGGTATATCAAAAAGGACGTCCAGGATATGGGAAAACAGAAGTACACCTTCGAGCTCAAAGGCAAGAGAGGGAAGGTCGTCGAGGTCGGGAAGGAGCACTACCTCGTAGAGCTTGAGGGCGACAAGTGGATAGCATTAAGTGAGAACGGAGAAAAGCTGAAAATAGGGGACACCGTCGAAGTGGTTGACGTCGACGGCGTTAAGCTCATTGTCAGAAAGGTCTGAGCCATTCCCAAAGCTCTTCAACTGTTTTTCCGAACTTTGTAAACGCGCCGTTTTTATAGACAACTTCTCCGTTCACGACGACGAGCTCAACGTCGCTTCCCCTGGCGGAATAGACGATGTCCGAGTACGGGTTTTCCCCGGGCAGGAACTGGGGCTTCCTTGAGTTCACCAGCACGAGGTCCGCCAGGTAACCGGGCTCTATGAGTCCTGCCTTCAATCCAAGGGCACGGGCGCCATTGGCCGTCGCCATTCCGAAGACCTCTCTTGCGGGGACGGCGTGTGCCTTCCCCGATGTGACGTTGGCGGCTATTCCAGCCGTCCTCATCTCAATGAAGGGGTCAATAATGCCGGCCGGGTTGGGAGAGTCGTTGCCGAGGGCGACGTTCAGTCCGATGTCTAGGAGTTTCCGCAGGTTCACAGTCCCTGCTTCAAGGCTGATGTTGCTCGTCGGGCAGTGGACAAGTGTTGAGCCTGCTTCGGCAAGCTTCTGAAACTCCGATGCTTCCAGATAGACTCCGTGCACCCCTAAGAGCCTCTCGTTCAGGAGTCCAGCCTTTTTGAGTAGGCCAACCGGCGAAAGGTCGTAGCGCTCTCTGACCTCCTTGACCTCCGCCCTGCTCTGGGCAAGGTGGGTGTGGACCCTCGCGCCAGTTTCGGCTGATAACTCCGCTATTTCTTCCATAAGCTCAAGGGAGACTGTGTTGGTCGCGTGGGGCGCGAGAGTTGGAGTCACGAGGTCGCTCTTACCCCACCACCTCCTGAAGAAGCGGCGTCCCTCCTCTGGGCTCGCCAGGGGGAAGTCAACCTCGTCCATTACAGTCTGTCCAATAAAGGCCCTCACGCCGAGTTTTTCGGCGACCTTTGCAATCTCGTCCGCGAAGAAGTAGTGGTCGTTTATTGTGGTCGAACCGTTCATCAGGGCCTCTCCGATTCCAAGCTCTGCCCACCTGCGGATTTCCTCTCTCGTCCATTCTCTCTCCATGGGCCAAATAATCCTTTCAAGCCACTCTTCCGTGGGCAGGTTTTCACCCAGCCCTCTGAACTTCGCCATCGCAACATGCGTGTGGGCGTTAACTATGCCCGGAATTACCATATAACCCGATCCGCCGTAGATTTCATCAACACCCCACTCTTTGAGTTCTTCAGCCGGGACAACGGCCCTGACAATATTGTCCTCAACGATGACGGCACCCTCCTTAACGGAGCGGTAATCAACGAGCCTTCCAACCAGCGCAAACATCTCTCCCACCGTCGGACATATGCCAGGTTGCAACTTAAACCTTTTGACGTTATGACATCAAAAAGCCCGAAGGATTTAAAACCCGAAGAGGAGACCCTCAACCATGCCCCAGCTCTTCAGGATTGAGTCGAGGCAGATAGTCCTGTCGCTCTGGCTGAATAGTCTCTTCTGATTGGGTTAGCGTTATAAACTCAACTGAAAAGCTTTTGGAGGTGGTAAAGGTGATTGATAAGGTTTACTGTGCCGATGTTAAGCCCGAACTGGAAGGACAAAGGGTTAAGCTCGCCGGATGGGTTTACAGGAAGAGGGAAGTCGGAAAGAAGGTGTTTATCGTCCTTAGGGACTCGAGCGGAATCGTCCAGGTGGTCTTCTCAAAAGACCTCGGCGAAGACACCTATAGAGAGGCCAAAAAGCTTGGAATCGAGTCGAGCGTCATCATAGAGGGAACCGTCAAGGCAGACCCGCGCGCGCCGACCGGGGCCGAGGTTCAGGCCGACAAGCTTGAAGTTATCCAGAACGTTGACTTCTTTCCGATAACCAAGGACGCGAGCCCTGAGTTCCTGCTCGACGTCAGGCACCTGCACCTCCGCTCGCCGAAGGTCGCGAGCATAATGAAGGTCAAGGGCACTCTTATGCAGGCCGCCCGCGAGTGGCTCATCCAGAACGGTTGGTACGAGGTCTTCCCGCCGATACTCGTAACCGGTGCCGTTGAGGGCGGCTCAACGCTTTTCAAGCTCAAGTACTTCGACCGCTACGCCTACCTGAGCCAGTCCGCACAGCTCTACCTTGAGGCGGCCATTTTTGGCCTCGAAAAGGTCTGGTCGCTTACGCCAAGCTTCAGGGCCGAGAAGAGCAGGACGAGGAGGCACCTCACAGAGTTCTGGCACCTGGAGCTTGAGGCCGCCTGGATGGACCTCTGGGACATCATGAAGGTCGAGGAGGAGCTCGTGAGCTACATGGTGCAGAGGACGCTTGAGCTCAGGAAGAGCGACATCGAGACCTTCAGGAAAGACCTGACGACCCTTAAGAACGCCGTCCCGCCGTTCCCGAGGATAAGCTACGACGAGGCGATTGACATACTCCAGAGCAAGGGCGTCCAGATAGAGTGGGGCGAGGACATGGGCGCTGACGAGGAGCGCGTCCTTACCGAGGAGTTCGAGGCTCCGTTCTTCGTCTATGGTTATCCAAAGCACATCAAGGCCTTCTATATGAAGGAAGACCCCGAGGACCCGAGAAAGGTGCTCGCCGCTGACATGCTCGCGCCAGAGGGGTACGGCGAGATAATCGGCGGCTCCCAGCGTGAGGACGACTACAACAAGCTCGTCCAGCGTATTCTGGAGGAGGGCATGAACCCCGAGGACTACCAGTGGTACCTCGACCTGAGGAAGTACGGAAGCGTCCCGCACAGTGGCTTCGGTCTCGGCCTTGAGCGTCTAGTGGCGTGGGTTCTCAAGCTCGACCACGTCCGCTGGGCAACACTCTTCCCGAGGACGCCGAGCAGGCTGTATCCGTAGCAACCTTTGCCTGCGCAAAGGTTGACCAAAGTCCGTAGCTCCTCACAACGGGCCTGTGTGAAGCTCGATTTTCTTTTAGTTTTCTTTGAGCCCCAAAAGGGGAATAACCTTAGACTCCAGCTACAGTGTCGGTTTGCTCTCCTCTTGACGCCCTTCGGGCGTCTATGCCAATGTTAAACCCACACAAGCAGGAGCGATCCAAAAGTTCTCACTTCACGGGACCGAGTCATCCAACGAGAAAATCACTTTGAGTTTTAGTTTTTCAGAAGGAGCTACAAACTTTGATGAAACTTTTGCTTGGCAACAAACTTTTGGGAAAAGTTTGATCAAAAAGGTTCCATCTCCCACCAACGGGTAGAAATCAGTCGTGCATTAAGGGATTTGCCGATTCTTGGGCGAGTTTACTCTCCAAGCAAGCACCTTCAGGTAGTTTCAAATTCGTTTTGGCGTCCAAAGGACGCCGGGGAAGTGAAACACTCACCAAGCAAGCTTTTGGGAAAAGCTTGACCAAAAGGGTCAAACCCTCACAAGGGGACAAAGATAAGTCGCATGCCTACTAAACAGTCCGTCAATGAGGGGTTTACATTTACACCCGCTTGAGGGAAGGTGTTTAGCTTGTAACGCGCCCAAAGGGCGCTAATGGAGGAAACACGCTCAAAGATGGCAACTTTGATAATAAACCCTCAAAATCAGCCCATCTCAAAAAGCATGTTCCCCTTGTGATGAAACTTTTCCCCAGAAAAGTTTCCCCGCCAGCGCTGAAACTTTGCCTTCGCAAAGTTTCATCAAAGTTTGTGATTCTTCTAACAGGGTGTTTTGAGAGTGTTTGCGCTTTTAACGGCTTTTTGGAATGCGAATTCCTAAATTTTGGAAGCTTTCTCACGCGGGTTTACTTTTCATCGCGCTCCGAAGGAGCGCCTCTTAGAGAAACCCCTCCTAAATAGCTCCTTTGAAGAGAATTCTTTGAGAGTACTGGCACTTGAGAGTGAAAACCTCTTAGGATTGCATTTTTGGAGAAGAATCACGAACCTTGGTCAAACTTCGCGTAGGCGAAGTTTGTAAGGGGGGGCAGTTTGGGGCTGTCGCCCCCCTGGGGGTCCCGACGTCATCGCAACCCACTACTCGTCGGGCGGAGGGAGTAGGGTAAAGGTCTTATAACCTTCACCCCAACCCAGGGCAGGTGCGAAACATGACTGGAACCGTGAGCAAGATAATCCACTTCAGAGACGAAGAGGAGTTTATAGAGGACATGGACTTCGCCCTTGAGAGGTTCTCATACCTGGCGAGCAGGTACGGCCACAACCCCGTTGAGGGAATAGTTCTCTGGGACAGCATAGCGGTTAGGGACGACGAGGGGGTAAAGCTCTTCCGCGTCGGCGAGTTCCCGTACTTCGAGGGGACGCTTAAGGTTGACCTCGAAACACTTCGCATCATGGAGCGCTACTTCGATGAGCTTGAGAGCAGGTGGGACGAGCTCACAGTGGAGGAGATAAACTACTTTGTGGAGATGCTCAACGAGGCTCTGGGCGAAGAGCGCGTCTACTACGACGCCTACTCCCTAGGCCTTGACAGGAACACTGCCTACATAATCCTCAACTTGGTCGCTCTCAACTACCTTGAGGGCATCCTCGATGGAAGGGACAAGGAGCTGTTCGAGGAAGCGGTGGATGTTCTCCTCAAGTACATCTAGGCCACACGACTACCTAAGCGCATATTCACATAATTGTGCAATTACATAATTGTTTGTCCGCATAATGCTGTGAGGTGGTGGCGGTGCTGTTTAAGAAGAGAGGCGTTTTCACCGAGGAGGACGCGAGGAAGGTAATCGAGTTCGTGAGCCAGAGGGCCGACGAGCGGGAGATAATAGTCATGGCTGAGGCCGTAACCGACGAGGCAAAAAGGCGCCTCTGGGACTACGCAAGGGGCGTTCAGCTGATGGCTGACATGACCGGGGAGGACAGGAGCGTAAGGGTCGAAATCCTTGAGGGCTACGTGAGCGAGCACGTCAAGGGCGTTGACGTTGACGAGCTGTGAGGTGTTTGTATGAAGCTCATAATGGCAGAGGTCTTCAACAGCTGGCAGGGTGAGGGGGGCAGTGTCGAGGGCTCTGCATTCGGAAGGAGGCAGATATTTGTCCGTTTTGCAGGGTGCGACCTTCATTGCCAGTGGTGCGACTCAAGGGAGTACATAGATGCCTCCCGCGTTTCACGCTGGCGCTACGAGGTAGAACCGTTTACTGGAAAGTTCGAGTACAGACCAAACCCTGCGGAACTCGATGATGTCGTCAACGCGGTTCTCCGCCTCGACACTGGGGATATCCACTCGATAAGCTACACCGGCGGCGAGCCGACGCTCCAGGTAAAGCCCCTGCGGGCCCTTATGGAAAAGATGAAGGAGTTCGGCTTCGACAACTTCCTTGAGACCCACGGCGGGCTCCCGGAGCTCGTTAAGGAGGTCGCCCACCTCACTGACTATGCGAGCGTGGACATAAAGGACGAGACCGCCAAGGCAACTGAAGACTGGAAGTCGCTGGTGCTCCGTGAGGTGGAGAGCATAAGAATTCTGAAGGAGACCGGTGCAAAGACCTACGCCAAGCTCGTGGTGACAAAGGACACGAAGATTGAAAACGTCCGCTGGTATGCTGAACTTATGAAAGACCTTGCCCCGCTCGTAATCCAGCCAAGGGAGCCGATAGACATCACCCAGGCGAGGTTAATGGAGCTCTACCGTGAGGCGGCCAAGATAATGGGGAGAAAAAATGTCGGCCTGAGCTTCCAGGTGCACAAGTACCTCAACGTCCTGTGAGGTGAGCTCATGAAAAGGGCCCTCTTCCTCGTGGCCCTTTCAGCAGTCTTTGTGTTTGTCTCTCTTTACACTCAGGACTCCAACCCCATGGCTTCGCAGATAAGCGCTGTCCTGTCACTCCTGAGTCTTCTGACGGGCTCGGTTTATATCAACCGCTGGGAAAAAGCTGGTAAACTCGTTCCCTGGGCAGGTTCGGTTTTGTCCGTTCTTCTCTTCCTGAACTATGGAAATCCACTCTATTTACTCGCCGGCCTTTTACTTGGAATTGGCTTTCTCTGGAAGTCCGAGCTCTCGGTAGTACCCCTTGTGTTTGCTGGTCTTATCCTGGGCTGGCTCGCCTTCCAGGAGGAGGCATACCTTGTAAGAACCATAGGCTCGTTTATCCTCGCGGTGAGCATAATAATCGGCACTGCCTCACTGTACTTTGCCGTTAAGTTCAGGTGAGTTTTTAAGCAGAGGAGCCAACTACTACCGGCGATGATGACATTGGCCTTTGGGGTCATTGATGCCCGGGATCGACGGCCTGAGCCTCCGTCAACTTTTTAAACCTCCGTCCTCTTTTAGTAACTCATGGAAAGATTAAAGGCAGGGGGTGAGAGGGTGCCAGCGGGGATAGAGGAAGTCGCAAAGGTCTCTTTTGACAGGGTTGGCATGCACTCCCACATAAAGGGCCTCGGCCTCGACGAGAACGGGAAGGCCAGGTTCATCGCCGACGGCATGGTCGGGCAGGTTAAAGCGAGGGAGGCCGCTGGAATAGCCGTTGAGCTCATCAAGCGCGGAAAGCTCGCAGGTAAGGGGATTCTGCTCGTCGGCCCGACCGGGAGCGGTAAGACGGCCATAGCAATGGGAATAGCCAGGGAGCTCGGTGAAGACGTCCCCTTCGTCCAGATAGCCGGGAGCGAGATTTATTCCGCCGAGGTCAACAAGACGGAGTTCCTGAAGCAGGCCATGAGGAGGGCGATAGGCGTCAGGATAAGCGAGGAGAGGAAGGTCTACGAGGGTGAGGTCGCCAAGATTGAAATCAAGCGCACGAGGCACCCCTTTAACCCCTACGTTGAGGTTCCCGAGAGTGTCATCATAACCCTCCGCACAAAGGACGACGAGAAGACCGTCAGGGCCGGCAGGGAGATAGCGTACCAGCTCATGGAGATGGGAGTTGAGGAGGGCGACGTCATACAGATTGACGCCGAGACGGGCAGGGTCTCAAAGATAGGAACCACGAAGGAGGAAGAGGGGCTGTTCTTCAAGCGCAAGGTGAACCTCCCAAACGGCCCGGTTCTCAAGATAAAGGAGTTCACTTACACAGTCACGCTCCACGACCTCGACGTGGCGAATGCAAGAGGAAACATCTTCGGCCTGCTGTTCAGCACCGGGGCGGAGATAAGCGACGACGTCAGGAGGCGCGTTGATGAGACCGTCAAGAGCTGGGTCGAGGAGGGAAGGGCCACCCTCGTCCCCGGAGTGCTCTTCATAGACGAAGTCCACATGCTAGACATCGAGGCCTTCTCGTTCTTAGCCAGGGCAATGGAAAGCGAGCTAGCGCCGATCCTTATCTTGGCCACCAACAGGGGAAGGACGAGGATAAGGGGCACCGACATAGAGGCCCCGCACGGCATACCGATTGACATGCTCGACAGGCTTCTCATAATCAACACCGAGCCCTACAGGAAGGAGGAAATCAGGGAGATAGTGAAGATAAGGGCCAAGGAGGAGAAGATTGAGGTCAGCGAGGAGGCCATAGAGTACCTCGCCGAGCTTGGAGAGAAGACGAGCCTGCGCTACGCCGTCCAGCTCCTCGCACCTGCTAGCGTCCTGGCAAAGGGCGGAAGGGTTGAGAGGGAGCACGTCGAGAAGGCCAAGGAGTACTTCGCCGACCTCAAGAGGAGCATCGAGTTCGTTGAGAAGCTTGAGGGCATGCTTAGCTGATTTCTCTCCCTTCCTGGTTTTCCACAACACTTTTAGGCTTTTAGTTCTCTAACACTTTTGGTGGTGGAATATGCATAAAGCCAATATCCTCCTTCTCCTGCTGGTTCTTCTCGGGGCCATAGCCAGCGGGTGCATCTCTTCGGACTCAGCCAGTACCAATACCCAAGAACTTGATGGTGGTGCCACCACAACACTCGCAGTTAAAAGCGCCGATATAAACGGCACATTTTCGGGCTGGGTGACAGTGCCTGCATCGGTTTTTGAAGATGTCCTGGCGCTCTTCAGAGATATGAACGCCACTCTGTCCGCATTTACGGTTAAAGTGGTTGGAAGAGACCTCAACGCCAGCATAGTGGTCTCAGCGCTGAAGCTTGTCCCACCCTTCGTCCCTAAGGACTTCAACGTCACGGTCAACGGCAGGCCCATTATAGGCACAGTCTGCGTCCCATACGCAGAGAGAATTCCCATCTTAATCGAGGTGCCACAGGAGAACTTCAACACGACTTCTTATCTGAGCGTGAGGCCCCAGAAGGTGTTGAGTATTGAAGGTATGTGGGACACTGAGAGGCTCGATGAACTCAACGGCTCGACGATAATGAGGAACGGCGACATGGAGCTCAAGGTCATGGTCAGGGCGCCCGGCGACTACATCTTCACCGTCTTGTGCAACGGCACGGAGGTCTCTTCAGGCGGGCTGGAGGTGAGTGAATGAGGAAGCTGTTCTACGCCCTCCCATTTCTCGTCTTCGGGTTATGTGTCTTGATGATGGAGCCAACGATTTCCCGGCTAATCGTTGTCGGGCTGGCCTGGTTGACCTTTCTCATCGAGTACCGCTATGGAGGAGAAAGCAGAGAAGGGGAAGAGCTGGTCGCGCTCGGCGTCTCAACTGCCTCGTCCTGATGCCCCTTTACAGGGCAATCTCGTTAATACTGGCAGTCTCAATATTCCTCCTCGAACTGGCGGCGCTGTTCATAAAATTCAAGCTGAAGGGCTAACCTCCCATTATCTCCATCAGCTTCCGGCACAGCTCAAGGTGGAATCTGAACTGCAGATAAAGATTGTCCTCTGCCGGGAACACCAGCTTGAGCTCGTCAATGTTTACCTTGCCCCCGAACTCGCCGAAGACGAGAACTCCGTTTACATCAATCACCCCGAAGACTGCAGCAAGGTTGAAGAGGAGCGTCCTGAGCTGGTATGCACTAACGACGTGCCTTCCAAGTTTTTCTCTGGGGTACTTAAAGAGGAAGTACTCCAGCCCTTCCATCTTGGCGACGTCGGTTATGGCGATGTCGGCGGTCAGGAAGACGAGCAGGGAAGGCGTCATGTTGTCGTACCTCTTGAGGGTCTTGACTATAATTTCGTCGTTGTTGTGGGCCGGCTCGTCCACGCTCTCGGCGATTATCACCCTCGGCTTCAGCCTCTCGAACTCCTTAAGGGCTATGTACGCCGCTTTCCTGCTCCTCTTGGTTCTCCTGTTGGTGAACTCCCTGAGAAGGTGGGCGTTTAGAACCCTTCTGGCAATCTCCCCCAGCTGTTTATGGCGGTACTTGTAGTTCATAGCGTCCTCGATTTCCTTCTTCACACCCTCTGCCACGACTATCTGGTACTTGTCAAGGGGCCTGTACGAGGAGATGAAGCGGTGGTAGAACAGGTTCGTATCGGGCGCAAAGGCAACTCCCCTTTTTAGCCTCTCGTAGAGCTCAAGCGTCTCCTCGAACTCGGCTATGTTCTCGTAGCGGAGGATTCCGGAGGAGATGAAGCACTCGTAGAAGTCGCCCCACGTCGGGAGCTCCGAGGCGAACCTCTTCGGGACGCGGGAGTTGATAGCCCGCTTATCGGCCAGAACTTCCACGATGTAGCCCCTTCTGGCCGGCCTTGCTTTGAGGAGCGGGAGCCCATAGAGCGGGTAGCCCACCTCAAGTTCTCCTCCCTCCGTGAGGAGGTTGATGAGAACCTGCAGTTCCGGCTTGGTTATGACCTCAGCGGGACTCATCGCCATCACCGAGGAAGTTCTTGAGGGGCTGCATGTGAACCGGAATCATCATATGGGGCCTGTCCGGGAAGTCCCTATCCAGGAGGGCCATATAGACTATGAACGAAACCGGGAACTCCCTCGCCTGCACTATCGCGGCTGCGACGAGCGCTTTTCTGCCGGAGGTGATGTCCAGCCCTATCGTGTATCCCCCGTCTCTAAGCTCCGAGAACAGCTCTCTGAACCGCCTGTCGGCCTCAAAAAAGCTGTCGTCGGGTATTACGACGGCCTCAATCCTGGGGGTGAGACCGTAGGCCTTGGAGATGGCCCTTAGAGCTTTCTTAACCTTCGGCAGGACGGCCCTGTATCGCTCTTCCGTGAAGATGTATATGCGCTCAATCCCTCCACTCACTCTCTTCTCCTTCAGGATTTTGTAGTAGGTGTTGACCGCCGCCCACGGCGAGCGGCCGAGCAGGGTCACGTAGGCAATCTTTACCATGGCACGTTCACCCATAGATAAGCGGTGATGCCGTAGAGCACCGCCAAGATGAATGGAACGGCCAAAACACGCCCCTTGACCAACTTGTGGGCAACCGCAAAGGGCACGAGGGCCAGTACCACGTACTCAATGCCATACGTCTCCCGAAGTCCAGCCCCGCTTAGGGCGAAGAGACAGAGGAGCAATGCAACGACTCCGGCCGGAACCATCAGGAGCGTGAGCACGAGCAGGTTTAACGCGGGGAAAGGCTTCTTCTCGGGGATTGCGACAATCCAGAAGAGAAAGCTCAGAAACAGGAAGTGAATAAACAGTCCCCGGAAAGTCACGTCCAGGTTTGGTTCTCCCCGTGCGGGAGCGTAGTAAAACCACGCGGCTCCAACGGCGTAGGCAACGGTCAGGGCGAGGGCAACCGCCAGATGGGACAGTGGAGAGGAGCGGGCGTTTTTCATTCCCTAACACCACTACTCTATTAGCACCATTCCGTACAAAACGCTTTCGGAGAAGTCTATCTTGACGAGGGAGCTTATCTCAACCCCAACCGCGTCAATGCTCGGCCTGACTTTCGTTGGGAGCCTGCAGGGCTCGCCCCGCTCGAAGGGGCAGTCGGGGCAGAGGTTGCAGTTGCCGGGGAAGAGGGCCATCGCGTAGAGCTTTCCCTCCCTGAAGAACTCGGCCTCTTTTTTGAGGAGGTAGAGGATAGCTTCCCGTTTTTCCTCTTCAAAGCGCTCCATGTCTATCTCGAACTTGATAAGCAGGGCCCTCTTGAAGTGGGACACCCATTCCCTGGCCTCTCTCCAGTCCGGGGCGTGGGGCGGACAGCTCGGCCTTTTGCCGTACATAGGACACGCCCGGCACTTCCAGACCGGCCTCGGTGAGACGACTATCTTCTCCGCCGGTATCTCCTTCTCCCAAACCACGCGCATGGTTGTTTGAACGCTCCGGGGTATTTAACCTTTAGCAAAAGCCTTTTACGGGGTTGAGCGCAATATTTAACTATGAGGGCCATAGTTCCTCTTCTAATAAGTGCCCTATTAATCGGTGCAGGCTGTATAGGCGGTGGGGGTGAGAAGATGACCGCGCCGAAGACCCTTGAGGTAGGCTCCGTCTTCCACGACGGGGACTACATTCCGGCCAAGTTCACCTGCGAGGGTGAAGACATAAACCCGCCGATATTCATCGGGCACATAAGTGAAGAAGCGAAGAGCCTCGTCATCATAATGGACGACCCTGATGCACCTTCAGGGACTTTCACCCACTGGATTGCCTGGAACATTCCGCCCGCGGGTGAAGTTCCTGAGGACGTTCCCAAGGTCGAAAAAGTTGAGGGCCCAATTCCGATGGTTCAGGGCAAAAATGACTTTGGAAGGATAGGCTACGGCGGGCCCTGTCCGCCGAGGGGACACGGGGTGCACCACTACCACTTCAAGGTCTACGCCCTCGACACAATGCTGAACCTTCCGCCGGGGGCAACAAGAAAAGAATTGGAGAAGGCCATGGAAGGCCACGTTATCCAGTGGGGAGAGCTCGTGGGCCTCTACGAGCGGAAGTGATTACCCTTTCTTTTCCGTCAGCTTCACGACGAGGTTTATTGCGCTCTGGAACGCCGACAGGAAGTTCAGGGTGAAGAATATCCAGTCTCCTATCAGGTAGGAGTATATCGTCAGCAGGGTCGCCGCTGTCACGTAAATCACTATGAAACCCATGTTCAGCGGGCACTTCCTCGTCCTTATCGTCTCCAGCGTCTGTGGAACCCACGAGCTCACGAGGAGCAGCATTCCGATCAGTCCTATTATTTCTCCCCCGTTCATGGTCTCACCTGGGGGTAACAGCGGGAGGCCGTTAAAAAAGGGTTTTGGAGGGATTTTTGTTAAAAAACCGTGGCAAAGCTTTTCTTTTTAACTCCTGCGAGCTAAAGTTCGCTCGCGAGCATTGAGGTTGCCCACGTCTTGACGTCTTCATCCATTATGTCCTCTATCAGCTCCATAGCCCTCTTTACGTCCCCCTTCCGGGCGAACCTGAGTGCGACCTCTGCCTGCACCTTTGAGCGGTTGGGGAGGTCGGTTATGTGCTCCGCTATGTACAGGGCGTCATCGAACTTCTCCATCTCCAGAAACTCAAACGCCAGCCCCATCAGGTTCTTCGTTGGATTCTTTGTCTCAAGGGCGGTCTCTATGGCCCTATCTAGGGCCTCCCTATAGTCCTCGCCCATCTTCGCCATCTCGATTACTATCTCATTGACAGCCTTAGAGCGGACGCTCCCGTCGGGTATTCCCTCGGCGAGCTCCATGGCCTCGTCGAACTTCCCCGCCTTCACGAGCTTCATCACGGCGTCGTAAAGGGCCCGTGAGCGGTACCACGCCTGCATGAAAACCCCCATATCATTACGACCCCGAGGGATTTAAGGGTTCTGGTCGTGTGTTAAATTTATAACCCCCGACCCCGATAAAGGGCAGGTGGTCTGATGAAGAAAGTAGGAGTGCTTTTGCTGTTGTTATTTCTCATAGGCTTTTCCGCTGGATGCATAGGAAGTGATAATACGGATACGACCTCTTCAACGTCCACAGCCGCTCAACAGGACTACGTTGACGTCAACGGCACTAAGATATACCTCGATAAGGTTCACTTCTACATGTACGGTGCAAAGACCTGCCCCCACTGCCGGAACATGAAGGAGAAAATACCTGCGAAGTATGGAGAGGAGGCCTTCACATACTACGAGCTCGTCAACAACCAGACCAACATGGAGCTATTCAACCAGCTGGCGCAGCTCACGGGCATAACCGGCGTCCCTGCGATAGCAATCGCCTACAACGGGACGCTCTACGCCGTCATTGAGGGAGAGTTCGACGTGGAAAAAGCGCCCGAAATCATTGCAACGGCCATGGAAAACAACGGGGTATTCCTCATCGTCGGTAAGGTATACCTCCTACCCCGCGACGAGCCCAAATGGAAGCTCGTTATTGACGCCCTCCACACGCTGTTCGTTGAACACGAACCCGTTGACGTCCAGGAAATACTCGACCAGCTGAAGGCCAATTCAACCTCTGCCGGAAACTCGACGGGTTGACCTTTTGTTTTCAACTTTTTGTTTCGGAAAGCGTAAAAAGCCACCATGTGTACTCTTCTACCATGAGGAGTGAAATCAAGGCCCTCACCATAATCCTGCTGGCGTCATTCGGCTTAAGTGCCGTCGTTCTGTACCTCCTAGGCATTCCGGACTTTATCCCCAAGTTCTACGCCCTGGCCATGAGCGACTCGATAAACCCGTGCACCTTCGTGATTTACACGATGCTCCTCATCGCGATATCTGTTAGGGAAGTCTCGCGGAGGAGGCTCTACGTAATCGGCTCCGCGTTTATACTGGCGGTCTACATCTCCTACTACCTCCTCGGCGTCGGCCTGCTCTTCCTCGGCCAGTACATTCCCCTCTGGGCGGCAGGTGTTTTTGCGATAGGCTTTGGGATATACACTATAGTCACGGGGATAATGGAGCGCTCCAGGATAGGGGACAAGGGGAGGATACGGAAAAAGATATTCAGCGCCGACGCGACCTTTGTCGGCTCCTTTGTCCTCGGTGTCGTTGTTTCCACGACACTTCTCCCCTGCTCGGCCGGCAGTTACCTCGTCTACGCGACGATAATAGCCCACAGCAGCAGGGCTCTCGCCTTCTTCCTCCTGGCGCTCTACAACATCATCTTCGTGCTCCCCCTCGTCGTAATCCTGCTCGCCATGGGGGGCGTGAGCGAGAGCAAGCGCTTCTCCCAGACAATGGTCAGGCACAGTGCGGAGCTCTCCGTTGTGGCAGGGCTTTTGCTGATAGGAATAGGCGTCTGGGTTCTTGTATGGGGCCCGTAACCAATAAACTTCTGAAAGTGGCTCTATTTTAACCAATTTTTTCCAGCGCTCGACCAGGTAAGCTTCTATGTCATAATGCGAACAAATAAACATAGCCTCCCAGGTGGGGGAAGAGCTTATGTCGGCTACCGAAACCCAAAGATACGACCCAACGTCATGGAGACCGTCACGCCTTGACCTGGCGATATCCGCCGTAGTTGCGGTGGCGTTCCCCTTCATCGCCGGCTGGCTGTACGGAAAGAAGGGCGCGCTGATACCGATTATTCTCTACTACAGCCTGGCATGGGGCCTCGCAAAGCTCCGCCGTGGAGTCGTCGGCTACCGCACCCCGATGCCGCCCCGCCCGCCGGTATGGTTCTACGTGAATGTGGGGGTAATCCTCATCGGCCTGGTCTTCGCGTACCTCGCCCCAGTCAAAGTGGACGATCCCTGGCTCCCAGGCGTGGTTCTTACCGCCCTCCTATGGGCACCGGCAAACGCGGCCAGCGAGCAGTTGCTCTGGCTTTACATATTCGACTCCTGGGGCCTCTATCCCGGAAAGAAGAGCCTCCCCTACCGCGTGGCAGGCCTAGTCTTCTTCGCGGCATTCGTGGGGCTTATCCATACGATGTTCTGGACGAAGTTCCTGACGGTCGTGGAGCCTGGAACGGTATTCGGCGCGCTCTTCGTGCTGGCAACGACCATCTCCGGCTTCCTCCACATAGTCGTCTGGCGCCAGTCCGGCCAGATGGTCTTCACCTTCATACCGCACCTGCTCCTGAACCTCGGCCCACTGCTGTGGACGGGCTACAGTATCTTGCCGTACCTTTGGAAGTGAGGATTGGAGCGGTTTTCTGTTTTTTCTATTCAAAACCAAAACCTTTTAAGTTTTGAGTTCAAACTATATTCGGTGATATAAAATGCCATTTGTCGGATTTGCGAAGACGGACAAGGGTCCACTTCAGACTTACGAAATTATACTGGAAGAGCTCGCCAGAAGGGGCTTCAACGTGACGTTCTCCAAACACCACTGGGCCGGGGACATGCCCTTTGGCCTGATAATCGCGGAGACCGATAAAGGGCCCCTCGCAGTGAGGTGGGGCCTTGGCAAAAAGTTCGAGCTCAGGATTGAAGAAATTGATGAGGAAGCTTTCGAGGACTTCATTGAGGAGACGCTTGATTACATAGGGGGAGACTAAAAAGCGTGAGGGAAAAGAGAAATCACCCAAAGAGGTCAAGGCACACGTTGCATTCCGAGGGATTTATTTCAGGGTCAATTTTTGCATGGAATGAGCAGACATAGCCCTTTCCCAACATTTCTACTGAGATCTCCACGAGCCTCCTGTGTATCTCGTACTCCCCGGGCTTTTTCTCAATAATCTCTTCGGCAAACGAGCGGAGCTCAGCGTCAATGTCTGGAAACTGAGAGATGTCTATTAAAGCCCCCCTATCCATGTGGAGGTAGCGGGAAACGGCAGACTGGGTAATGTGGAGGAGCCTCGCTATCTCGGTCTGCTTCAAGCCTTTCTCGCGGAGGTGTTCTACAAGTCTCCGCCTGAGTGAGGGATAAACATAGCGTGAGGCAACTTCGAAAGCGCTGACCTTCATGGTGGTAACCATGACAGGCGGAATATTTAAGCTTTTTGGGATTTGTTATGACATAAGTCATAACCCTTCTTTAAGTTAAGAAACCGCAACGCTTTTATGAAGATTTTTCCAATAAACAACCGCATATGACACCTGTCATGAATTGGGGGTGTGGGAAATGGCGATAAGAACCCCGGAGAGGTACGGAATGCTCTGCAACCAGTGCTCGATGAGCCTGGCGGGAGGATGCACGATAAGGGGAGTGTGCGGAAAGGACCCGGACCTCAACTCCCTTCAGGAGGCCCTCATCTACGGAATAAAGGGAACCGCAGCTTACTACTATCACGCCCTTGAGGTTGGCTACGACGACCCAAAAATAGGGCACTTTCTGGCTGAAGCGCTTTACTCGACTCTGACCAACGTTAACTTTGACAAGAACCGCTTCCTTGAGCTCATCCTCGAAAACGGAAGGGTTCACCTTGAGGCTATGAAGCTCCTCGATAAGGCCTACGTCGAGACCTTCGGCAGGCCAGAGCCGGTCGAAGTGCCCACCGGAACCGCCGAGGGTCACGGAATACTCGTCACCGGCCACAGCTACAAGGCCCTCTACGAGCTCCTCAGGCAGATCTAGGAGATGGGCCTTGAGGACGAGCTCAAGGTTTACACCCACTCGGAAACGTTTCCGGCTCACGCCTACCCGGAGCTGAGGAAGTTCAAGGCCCTCTACGGCAACTGGGGAGGTTCGTGGCTATACCAGAAGAAGGAGTTCGCCGAGTTCCCGGGCGTTATCCTCGGCACGAGCAACTGTGTCCAGCAGCCAACGAAGGCATATCAGGACAGGATTTTCACAACCGGAATAGCCGGCCTTGAAGGAGTCCCCCACATCGAGGACTACAACTTCGAGCCCCTCATAAAGCGCGCCCTTGAGACGCCAAAGATGGAAAAGAGGGACGACGGCTACATCGTCACCGGTTTCCACCACACCAACGTGCTCCCGCTCATGGATAAGCTCATCGAGCTGATAAACGAGGGCAAGATAAGGCACGTCTTCGTCATAGGTGGCTGTGACGTCCCCAACCCGAAGATGAGCTACTACGAGAAGCTTACCGCGATGGTGCCCAAGGATGCCATAATCCTCTCGGCCGCGTGCGGTAAGTTCCGCTACAACAGGCGCGACTACGGCGAAATCGAGGGAATACCGCGCTTCATGGACTTCGGCCAGTGCAACAACGTCTACTCGATAATCCAGATTGCAGGGGCGCTCGCTAAGGAGCTGGACGTCGGCCTCAACGAGCTCCCGGTCAGCATAGTCCTCAGCTGGATGGAGCAGAAGGCCATAGCGATACTCTACTCACTCCTCTACCTGGGCATTAAGGGCATCTACATCGGACCCAAGGCTCCTGAGTTCTTCACGCCGAACGTCTTCGAGACCCTCGGGAAGAAGTTTGACCTCAGGCTCACCGGTGACCCGGAGGCCGACCTCAGGGACATGCTGAGCAGGGGAATAAAGGTAGAAGAGGGTTCGCCCCTCGCTGAGGAGCTTGATTAACCAAGCTCTTCTTTCTCTAATTTAGCTGTTGGGGCTTGAATTTCCGGCGGTTTCCGGCCCCTGGGAGTCCCTTGATTGCCCTGTTTTGGCGGTTGTAATTTCAAGCTTCTGCAAGACAGTAATCTTCTTTTGATTGCTTTTTCCTTGTTAAAACTTCTAATGGAAAATTTTTAAGGTTTGGATTTATTATCCATCTGAACAACATTGGAGGTGATCCGCTTGGGCTGGAAGAGGGTTCTCGCCTTGGCCCTCGTGTTGCTATTCCTTGGGATGACCGTCAGTGGAGCGAGCGCCGCGGCAAGCTTCGTTAACGCGACGGCGAACAACACAGTAGCGGTTCCATAGGAGTTCAGTCCTGAGAAGAAGCCAGGGGGTGAGGTTCAGCCCCAGGCTGTTCCGGGAATTGTCCTGGTAATAGGCGCAATCCTCGTGGACAATGCGTTAAGTCTTGCTATCGAACATTACGTCTCTCCTGAGGCAGCAATGGCGTATGATGCACTATCCACTATTCTTGCTCCAGATCCAACAGACATCGTTCGCGGTGGGAAATGGGGGATCAAGATACTCGCGAAGGACGGGGACGAAATATCCAGATTTTCAATGGGCATCGTAAAGGACTACCTGGGACGTAAAATAATGGTTAGGGAATTCACGAAAGTCAGCAGAGAAAACGCCAGGTGGGTCGTAAATGAACTGGGCAAGCAGTACCTCGAGGAGATAGGCGAGAAATACGTAAAAAGGCGTGGCATGGACTTTGATGAGGTTGTTGATAGCCTCAAAAGGATCAGGAAGTGGTTAACTAACAAGAATGCATTTAAGGAGGTTATTCGCCGAGACTGGGACGTTGAGAAGCTTGAAGAAGTACTTAACGATGCAAGCAGCGTTAAACACGGAGGGCGCGAGCTTATCAGCAAGATTAATCAGGAATTGGCGAGAGGCCAAATTAAGTCAGGTGCCCTTTATGAGGCAGAGGTCGTCAGCCACCTCAAGAGGAACGGGTGGACGATAAGGGAAGTCGAGAAGAGGGTGATAACATCAATTGATAAAAACACCGAGATTGACATAATTGCGGAGAAGGGGTCGGAGACCGTGCTGATAGAGTGCAAGAGAAACGCACATAAAATAAGCGAGGAACAGCTTGCAAAGTACGCTGAGTACGCCATCAATAGGGGAATCAGAAAGATTGAGGTGTACTATGCCGGAGGCATTGAGAACATAAGGGACTACTATTACTACACCCAGTACCTGCCAAAGGAAATAAAGTCCCGGTTTGGTGTGGACGTTGAAGTGCGTTACCTAGCCTCGGAATTCGACTGAACATGTTTCTTTATTTTCATTATGTAATGAATCATGGGGGGAGTGAAATGGGGACTACTTATTATACCGTTGCCGTGTTTGATAAATCCTGGAAGGAAGTGCTTGATAAGCTCTCGCGCGAGTTCAAGTACACTCGTGAACTCGCGTACCAGCGGGAAAGACGAGAAGAGCACCTGAAGTTCATCTTTGATATGAGGGGATTTAGGCTGGTTGCAGTGGGAGAACTGCACTACGAGCTGAAAACCACTGAGGGAGATTCCTTTGACTGGCTTGAGGTTGAAACGTACTCAAAGGAGAACATGACGCTCCTCCAGATTGGAGTCTCCACCGGCAGGTGGCTGTTCGTCCTGAGCCCCGAACTTATGAAGTTCCTCGGAAAGCTGATGAGGGTTGGGGCGGTCCTCATCTGTGGTTACACGGACGACCACGACCTCAGAGATGCAGGCTTTGAAGAAAACAACCAGTTTCTTTTCTACGAATGGTTAGTTGAGACTGTGAAAAGGAAAAAGCTTGAAATCGTTCCTTCGGACGTTACCATAGTGAAGAAAGAACTCTTAGACTTGGAGGACGGTCTCTACGAGCTGATTGAAAGACCCGGAAGGGAGGAGGAAGAGTATGTCCTAATCAAGAGATTGGATAGTTATAAAATACTTGTTTCAGTAAGAGAAAGCGATTTAACCGATGAAGAGAGCTACCGAGAGCTAATTGAAGACAAAGCATGGTTCGGCGGAGACATAACCACATTGATCTTCAAGCGTATTGGAAAGAAAATTAAAAACGAATTCTTAATCAAGAGGGCCGAGGAATACTTTAAAGCTCAAACGGGGGCTGAACTATATTGAGCGGGCAACGGCCTCGCCAAAGTCTAGTGGCTTTAAGAATTAACAAAAATAAATCCATCGTAGGTTGAGATTACTAAAAAACAAATAAACCTCAATGGAAATGTTTTGAACTGAACTATCTACCTTCTTCCAGCCCTTTCAGTTCTTCCATCATTTCCCTGAACTTCTCGTCGCTCATCCCAATGAGCTTCTTTGCCCCCCTCAGGGTTATCGTCCTCGCGAGGGTTTTCCTCATCACGGGGTTCTCAAGGGGCGAGAAGCCGTACTTCACCAGTATTTTGATGGATTCAGGATAGGCCTTTAGGAGCTTGCCCACGTTGGTTTCCTCCGTTATTTCGTCCAGCTTATCGTCGCACTCCTTGACTTCCATCGTAAGCTCCTTGGAGTTCTCGGTCTTGGTTATCCTGAGCACGAATGACCCGCCAACTTCTTTCAGTTCAACCCGATAACCGGCTTCCTCAAGCTTTCCCAGCATGTCAACGAAGGGCTTATCGCCTATGACCTCAAGCGTTTCCCCCACTTGGAGCTTTCCAAGGCTTTCTATTATCATAAGCGCCGGCTGGGGTGCCTTCAATCCACGAACGTCAAGCATCATTTTTCATCACCGCTCCCAATTATGACATGCGGCATATAAAGGTTATTGGGCAAATTTGCCCAGAAACGCTTAAAAGTACTCAATATGACACTCGTCATGAAGGTGGTAAAGATGACTGAGTTGTTGAACAATCGCGAATACAAGAAGGAGCAGCTGAAGAAGCTTCTCCTTAGAATCCACGAGGGCGAGGACGTGAATAAACTCAAGGAAGAATTCCGCAGGGTTTTGAGCGGTATATCTCCCCTTGAGATTCCAATCATAGAGCAGGAGCTCGTGAAGGAAGGCGTTTCCGCCAAGGACATAGCGAAGATGTGCGACCTCCACGTTGAGCTGTTCAGGGAAGCGGTTGCCGGAACGGAGGAGCTTGAGGAGAAAGACCTGCCCGACGAACACCCGCTCAAGACGCTCTACCTCGAGAACAAGGAGATAATGAAGGACTCCGAGATGCTCAACCTCTACGCGAGGACTTTGGCAACAACCAAGGACGAACGCATGAGGGAGGAAATCCTCGGTGTCCTGGAGGAGATAGTGGGCAACCTCAGGAAGGTCGGCTTCACCCACTACAACCGGGAGGAGATGCTCACCTTCCCCTACATCGAGCGGAGGGGTCTGACAGCAATAGCTACCGTCCTCTGGACGAAGCACGACGAAATCAGGTTTATGGTAAAGAGGCTTGCCGAGCTTTTGAGGAAGAGGAATGAGATGCCCTGGGAGGAGTTCGTTGAGCGCTTTAAGGAAAAGGCGGGCGAGGCTTCGTTCGCGCTGAGCGACATGGTCTTCAGGGAGAACAACATCTACTACCCCACATTAAAGGCCCTGCTGAGCGATGGGGAGTGGAAGGCAATAAGGATGCAGGAGGACGAGATTGGCTACTACAAGGTCAACCCTCCAGCCTGGGACCCCGGGGAGGACGTTAAACCGCTCCACCCCTGGGAGATCGACCCAGAGCTGAGTGTCGAGGAACTTTTGAACCTTCCAAAGGAAGTTCAGCAGGCATTGAGGGGCCAGCCGTTGGAGTTCGACAGGTCAGAACTCGAACGCGAGGGAGACATAGACCTTGGAACCGGCTATGTGAGCATTGAGGAACTAAAGGCGATATTCGAGGCCCTTCCGGTGGACGTGACCTTTATAGACAGGGACGACCGCGTTCGTTTCTTCTCGCCGGGCGAGAGAATATTCGCCAGGACCCCATCGGTGCTCGGAAGGCCCGTCCAGCTCTGCCATCCCCCGAAGAGCGTCCATATAGTGAACAAAATCCTCAAGGCCTTCAAGGAGGGCAGGAAGAAGGAGGCAGCCTTCTGGCTCCGGCTCGGGCCGAAGTACGTTTACATAAAATACGTGCCCCTCTTTGACGAGGAGGGCAACTATCTAGGAACCCTTGAAATGACTATGGACATCGCCCCCTACAAGGAGATAGACGGTGAGAAGAGGTTGCTCGACTGGAGGGATTGACACGTTTGTAGTTAATGGGGAAAGCTTGGAAAACATGGGCATCTGTCACGCCAGGTTCCTCGTGGTGAAGCTTGGGTGGGGGAAGGTGTTTTAACGTTAAATAGGGGAGAAGTTATGGGGGTATGTACATGAGAGGAAACCCTGAAATTTTCAAAAGGCGTGTGGAGCGCTTTCAGGAGCTCCTTAGGGAGAACGGCATAGACGGGGCAGTGATAAGGACGCTCTCAAGCTTCATTTACTTCACGGGGACGAAGTGGTTGAGGCCAAGCCTTCTCATCCCCGCGGAGGGAGAACCAATTGTTTATGTGGTCAAGGGCGAAGCAGAGCTTTTCAGGAAGAGAAGCTGGATAGAGAACGTCGTGGAGTTCCAGCGCGTTGAGGAGCTGATGGCCGGCATCGTGGGCTGGATACGCGGGAACGGTATGAAGAAGGTCGGCCTTGAGTTCGGAGTGGAGCGCGATGCTTACCTGATATTCTACAAAATCTTCCAGAGGCTCAATCCAACTGTGGAAATAGTGGACGTCCTTGACCTCACGATGGGCCTCAGGATGATAAAAGAGGACTGGGAGCTGGACAACATAAGGAAGGCCGGGAAGATCGCGAAGAAAGGGATGAATGTCGCTGAAGAAGTCATAAAGCCCGGCAAGAGCGAGCTTGAGATAGCGGCTGAGGTCGTGAGGGAGCTCATGCTCAATGGGAGTGAAGACCCCAAGGTCTACGTTTCAACGACGCCCAGGGCACACGCCGAGCCTTTTCGCGACCTCAGGGTTCCGGAAAACGGCGTCGTTACCGTCGTCATTGGGGCCGACTGGAACAGCTATTACGCCAACATGGCGAGGACGTTCGTCGTTGGGGAGCCGGGCGAGAGAGTGAGAAAGGCTATCGAGGTCAAGGAAGAGGCCCGCAGGATTGCGCTTGAGGAGACAAGGGTTGGCGTTGCCCTAAACGCCGTCGAGAAGAAGCTCGCGAACTTCTTCAAGGAGAAGGGGTTTGGGGACACCTACCTGGCCGGCTACACTCACGGCGTTGGTCTCCTAATCGAGGAGCCACCGATAACCACGATAGTCGTCCCCCAGAGGGCCGTTAGGGTTCAGGAAAACATGGTACTGAGCATAATACACCCGCCCCTCATGATTCCGGAGGGCGCGATAAAGCACGAGGACACCTATATCGTCAAAAAGAATGGACTTGAGAGGGTGACCTGAGGGACATTCTCTGTCCATTTTTCTCCTGCAGGTTCCGGCACCGTACGCCGATGTGGCCCAAATTTTGCAAAGGCACACATTACCCCCCGCTTCTTTATAAACCCTGGTTTTTCTTTTTTGCCTGCCGAGTTTGATTAGGTTGGCCTAATTATCACTTATTTTAACTTCAAAGGTTACTTTTACAAATAGAAAGACTTTTAAGGTGCCCTAATTCATATTGCCACGTTGTTAGGAGAGCCTAACTACAATCGCCAGCCCTGTACAGGAGGTGGTTCGATGCGGCTGGACGAAGTTCCCGTCGGTTCGACCGTCAGGGTAAGGAAGCTCTGCGGGGGCCCGATACTGAAGTTCATGGAGATGGGGGTGCTCCCAGGAACTGAAGTGAGGGTTCTCAAGAAGGCGCCGCTCGGTGACCCGATAGAGGTGGAGCTCCGGGGCTACCGTCTGTCGCTCAGGAAGGAGGAAGCGGAGTGCCTGGAGGTGGTTCCCTGTGGTTCCCCTTAACTTTATCGAGCCGGGGAGGCGCGTCAGGCTCATCAGGGTCTGGGGGAGGGGAATATCCGAAAGGCTCGCCGAGATGGGCCTCCACCCAGGAAGCGACCTCAGAGTGGTAAGAAACAGCTTCTCCGGCCCCCTCGTTGTCGAGGTCAAGGGCGTTCAGGTGGCGCTCGGCGGGGGCGTTTCCTCAAGAATCTACGTTGAGGTGATCGGGGAATGAAGGAAGTCACGATAGCGATAATAGGCAATCCCAACGTCGGAAAAACGACAGTCTTCAACGCTCTGACCGGGATGAGGCACAAGGTGGCCAACTGGCCCGGTGTCACGGTGGAGAAGAGGGAGGGCCACTTCACCCACGGAGGGGTTGAGTTTCACATCGTTGACCTGCCCGGGGTCTACAGCCTCTCCGCCCGCTCCGTTGACGAAAGGATTGCGAGGAACTTCATACTCAAAGAGAGGCCTTCCCTGATAATCGACGTTGTGGACGCATCAAACCTCGAAAGAAACCTCTACCTCCTTCTTCAGATCCTTGAGATGGGTGTGCCCGTGGTCGTGGCACTCAACAAGATGGATTCCGCTGAGGAGAAGGGGCTGAAGATAGACCCCAAAAGGTTGGGGGAGAGGCTCAGCATTCCGGTTGTCCCGCTCGTGGCCACGAGGGGCGAAGGGATTGAGGAGCTGAAGGACGCGGTTTTGGAGTCATGCCGGGATGGTAAAAGGCCCGAACCGCCGGAATACCCCGGTTTCGATGGGCATGTGAGGCGCCTGTCGGAGCTCCTCAACGGAAAGGTGGAAAACCCCACTTTGATCGCGTTAAGGCTCCTTGAGGACGATGATGAAGTCAGGGAAATTGTGAAGGAAAGGGCGCCGGAGGCGCTCGATGAGTACAGGAAAATTCTGAGGGAAGAGGGTAAAACGGAGGAGGAGCTCCTGCTCGCGCTTGCGGACGCGCGCTACCGGCTCGCGGCGGAGATTGCAGGGTATGCCATCCTTGAGAGAATGGAGCGAATGACGGTCTCGGATATGCTCGATGAGGTATTCCTCCACAGGTGGCTCGGGATACCAGTCTTCGTCGCCCTTGTGTGGATGGCGTTCAAGTTCGCCTTCGACATAGCCGGGCCCTTTGTGGATGCTGTCGATGCGCTGTTCGCATGGCTCGGGGAGGTTGCCGGAGAGCACATAGGCAACGAAATGCTATCCTCGCTCGTGGCCGATGGAATAATAGCCGGCGTTGGGAGCGTCCTCGTTTTCGTCCCCCAGATAGCCTTCCTGTTCCTTGCCTTCGCGTGGCTTGAGGACTCCGGCTATATGGCGAGGGCCGCTTTTGTGATGGACAGGGTCATGAAGAAGTTCGGACTTCACGGCAAGTCCCTGATACCTCTGCTCCTCGGCTTCAGCTGCAACGTTCCGGCGATAATGGCCACGAGGACCATCGAGGACGAGAAGGACAGAATCCTCACCGTGCTCGTCAATCCGCTTATGTCCTGCTCCGCGAGACTTCCGGTCTACGCCCTCTTCGCAGGTGCATTCTTCGCGGGCAGGGAGGGCAGCGTTGTCACCGCGATGTACTTCCTCGGGATAGCCCTTGCGCTCGTGATGGCTTGGCTCTTCAGGAGGGTCATTTTCGGTGGCGAGTCCTCCTACTTCGTCATGGAACTCCCGCCCTACAACCGGCCCAACTGGGGCTTAATTCTCGGGGTGACATGGGAGAGAACAAAGAAGTTCCTCGCCAAGGCAGGCACGGTAATCTTCGGCACGGTCGTCCTGATATGGCTCCTGAGCGTTTTCGGGCCCGGCGGCTACATCGGGCCGGAGGCCTTTGAGAGCGGGGAGGCGCTCTCGAAGTCATGGGTGGCCTGGATTGGCCGCGCCCTTGAGCCGCTCTTCAGCCCCCTTGGATGGAACTGGAAGGCCGTGGTCGGCCTCGTCTTCGGACTCCTTGCCAAGGAGGTGGTCGTGGGAACCCTTGGCATCCTCCACGGGGTCGGCGAGGAGGGCCTCGGGGAGGTGCTTGCCGCGAGCGGTGACTTCACTCCCGTTTCGGCCTTCGCGTACATGGCCTTCGTTTTGATTTACGTGCCCTGCATAGCCACCATTGGAGCAATAAAGGGCGAGATAGGCGGCAAATGGGCGGCCTTTGCGGTGGCCTACGGGATAGTGCTGGCCTACGCAGTTGCCCTTCTTATAGTTGCGGGGGGTGCTCTGATATGAACACGAAGAACACCGGAATAACGTGTGCCGTACTTGGCACCACATTCCTGCTCGCGGGGGTTGCTGAGATGCTGGCCTTCGCAGGGGCTGTTACTTCAGAGGCCCCCACCCTCAGCGGGGACTTTTTCACCGGCTTTGTCCTGCTGACGATAGGGGCCGTCTTTCTGACCGGTGTCCCAAAGGCCCGGAAGGGGGAGAGCAGGAGCGTTGCCTACCTCTACTCCGGCCTGCTCCTCGGTCTCGGTCTCCTCGCGGTGGGTGCCTTTTACACCCTCGCCGATTTCGTCGGCACCGCCGTGGTTGAGGGCCAGCCATGGAGCCCCCGTGTGCCGCTCTACCTGCTGCTCGGCGTTGTTTCGGGCCTAATCTACATCCCCGTTAGAAAGGGGGTGAGGGAATGGACTGGATAAAGACCCACCACAGGGCCCTCTCCCCCCTGCGGCCCTTTTTCAGGGACGTGGACGTCTCGGTTCCCAGGCTCTACCGGAACAGGAAGGGGTTCCTCTACGTCCACGTCCCGTTCTGCACCGGCAACTGCACGTTCTGCATCCTCTACCGGGAGAGGCCAACGGTACCCTATGAGAGGTACGTGAACGCCCTCCTCAGGGAGCTCCGGAACTGTCACTCCTTCAAACCGGTGGTGGTGTACTTCGGTGGGGGCACACCGACCCTCCTTCCCGCGAAGGGGTTCGGGGAGATACTCGACGAAGTCACCTCCAGGACATCGCCGGGGGAAGTCACCGTGGAGAGCACAGTGTCCGAGTTTGACGAGGAGAAGGCCAGGGCCCTCTCGGAGCTTGGGGTGAACAGGATAAGCTTTGGCATCCAGACGTTTGAGGGGCGGAAAAGGGCACTCCTCGGCAGACGTTCCGGGGCGGAGGAGGCCTTTAAAAAGCTCAAACTCGCGATGGAGTACTTTGACGTTGTATCAGTAGACCTCCTCTACGACCTCCCCTTCGGAAATACCCTCTTAGAGGACGTTGAAACAGTCATAAAGCTCGATATCGACGGGCTCTCGATATACCCCCTTGAGCACACGCCACTGACGGCCAAATACCCCCACCCCTCCGTGGAGGAGAACCTGAGGGACTTTCTGTCCGCGGTAACGTTCCTGTACGAGCACGGCTACCGGCACCTCTCGATGAACCACTTCACGAACGGGAGGGACGGTTTCCTCTACTCTGTAACGTTCACGAGGCCTGAGGTGCCCCTCCTCGGTATCGGGCCCGGAGCGGGAGGCCACGTAATGGGGCACCGCATCTTTCATTCTCCGGGAGTGGGGAGGTACCTCTCGAATCCCTACTCGGTGAAGGCGGTTCTTTCCGGGGCTTTCGACTTTGAGCGGTTTGTATCGCGGCTTTTCGAGGGGAGGCTTACCTTTGACACCTTCAGGCTGGAGGACTTCCCCTCGCTGGCCATCGCGGAGGAAAGGGGATGGGTCGAGGTAAGGGGCAAAACCGCCCTTTTAACGCCCCTCGGCCTCTTCTGGGCGAACACCCTCGCCTACCTGATGTGCCTCGACTACGTCCGTACGAGGCTCGAAGCGGCGCTCGGTGAGGCTGAAGTCGGGGGTGAAGCGGCGTGAGGGTTAGGGCACACCTCTCGGTCCTCCTAATCTCCCTCCTGATCGCGGGCTCCTTCGGGTGCATCGGGGGCGGCAACGGAGGAAAAAACGCGTCCCTGGTCGACATGGCAGGCAGGAACGTCAGCGTGGAGTTGCCCGTGAAACGTGCGGTAGTTCTGCCCTCGACGGCCCTTGAGATTGTCCACATACTCGGTGCCGATGAACAGGTTGCTGGCGTATCCAGTGCGGTCGATTCCAACGGGCTTATCCCCGAAGACCTGAAAAGACTGCCCCGCGTGGCCCGCCCTGTAGAGATAGACAACTGGGAAAAGGTCCTCGAACTGGGACCGGATGTAATAGTATCGGTCCGCATCGAAGGCGTTCACAGACCGGAGGAGCTGGAGAGAAAGGCTATGAACCACGGAATCCCCGTGGTTTTCCTGAGGGAGGGCTCCATTGACGACATCCCCGGGTCCGTTGAGCTCCTTGGAAAGCTGTTCGGAAGGGAAGAAAATGCGAGGGAGTTCACGGGCTACTTCCGGGAGCAGGTCGGGGCGGTTCAAAAGATAGCTGCCGGAATCAGAGAGAGGAGGAAGGTGCTCATCGTTCAGTCCATAATGGGCAAACTGTACATCGTGAACGGGAACGATATCCTTGCAGACGTTGTAAGGCTCGTTGGTGCCGATTACGCCGCCAGCATCAGCGTCGGTGGGAGGATGCCCGTTAGGGTATTGACGGATAGGGAAAGGCTGGTGAGCGAATACCGGGATGTGGACGTCCTCATCCTCGCCAGCAGCCCGATGACAAAGCCAGAAGAGGTGGAGAAACTCAGGGAGCGCATACTCAAGGACGAGGTGTGGAGGGGCATGAAGGCCGTCAAAAACGGCAGGGTCGTCTTCCTGAGGGGCGACCTCGGGAGGGGCTCCTACTTCCGCTGGGGCCCGAGGATGGCCGTGGGGATGTGGCAGCTGGGGAAGGCGGTCTATCCGGAGGAATACCCGGACTGGAAGGGAAAGGAAAGAGAGTTCCTCGAAAGGTTTTTTGGAGGTGGTTGAATGCAGAGCCTCAGGAACATGAACCGGGCTGGAGGCATTCCCCTCGCAGGGCTCCTGCTCGCCCTGCCAGCCATCTCGCTCCTCGCGGGGGCATTCGCGGGGACATACAAAACCAGCCCCTTCCACCTCGACCCCCTCGGCAGGGCCATAATCCTTAACGTCCGGCTTCCGAGAACCCTGATGGCAGTCTCGGCGGGAGTCGGCCTGAGCCTTGCGGGGATGACGTTCCAGGCGATATTCAAGAACCCGCTCGTTGAGGGCTCGCTCCTGGGCGTCAGCTCCGGTGCGGCCTTCGGTGCTGCCATTGGCTTCGCTTTCCTGCCACACATAGGGATAACCCCTCTTGCCCTCGCCTTTGGCCTCCTGGCCGTTTTCCTTGCCTATTCCCTCGCCAGGGCCTGTGGAAAAGCGTCGCCGGTCTCCCTGATACTCGGGGGAGTCATCGTCTCGTCCCTCTTTTCCGCGGCCCTGTCAGTACTCCTCGTCCTGCTCCCTGACGAAGGGCTCTCGGGCATAGTTGTGTGGATGATGGGGAGTTTCTCCGGGTCGGAGTGGTGGATGGTCGCCTACTCCCTGCCCGCGGTCGCAGCGGCCTCCCTGGTTCTGTACCTCCTGTCCTTCAGGCTCGACGTCATGAGCCTTGGTGAGGAGGCGGAGTTCCTCGGGGTCAACCTCCAGAGGTGGAGGGCCATCTTCGTTTTCCTCGCCTCGGCGATGGTGGCCTGCGTGGTTGCCTTTGCAGGTATAATCGGCTGGGTCGGTCTGATAGTCCCCCACGTCGCGAGGATGCTCGTCGGGCCGGAGCACGGGAGGCTCGTCCCGGCAGTCGCTTCAATAGGTGTTACCACAACCGTGGCCGCGGACGTTTTCGTCAGGATTCTGCCCTTCGACCTCCCCGTCGGCGTTGTGATGACGCTGTTCGGGGTTCCGTTCTTCGCGTACCTGCTCAAGAAAACGGGCGGAGGGTGGAGTTAGGGAGGTGGTGCTGTGCTTTCCGTTGAGAACCTGAGCTTCACCTACGGCGGGTTCGGAGTAGAAGAGGTGACCATCTCCGTGGAGAAGGGTGAGGTGCTGGCGCTCATCGGGCCGAACGGTGCCGGTAAGAGCACCCTCCTGAAGCTGATGTTCGGAAAGCTGAGGCCCCTTAACGGGCGGGTAACTGTGGATGGAAAGGACGTCCACAGCCTTTCTCCGGGGGGGCGGGCGAGGCTCCTCGGTTATGTCCCCCAGAACCACGTGCCGGCGTTTCCTTTCAAAGCCATCGACTTCGTGCTCCTCGGGGCGGTGTCGGAGCTTGGTACCTTTGGCTCACCGGCCAGAAAACACCGGAGGCGTGCCATGGAGCTCCTGGGACTCTTTGGCCTATCCAAATTCAGCGACAGGCCCTACACCAGCCTGAGCGGGGGGCAAATCCAGATGCTCCTGATTGCCCGGGCACTAATGACCTCACCAAAGTTCCTGCTCCTCGACGAGCCTACCAGCCACCTGGACCTGAGGAACAGCGTGAGGGTTCTGAGCACCGTGAAGGCCCTCTCCAGGGAGGGCGTTGGTGCCGTAATAGTCATGCACGACCCAAACATGGCGGCGCTCTTCGCCGACAGGATTGCGGTGATGAAAAACGGCAGAATAGTCCACACGGGGGAGCCGGAGGAGGTGCTGAGGGAGGAGACCCTTGAGATGGTCTATGAGACCAGGTTCAGCGTCATCGACGCTGGCGTGAGGCTTGCCGTCCCGGTGCTGGAGGTGGTCTGATGATTGCTGAAGTCCTCGACCTCCTCAGGAAGGGGCTGAGCCCTGGAGAGGTGGCGGAGAGGCTGGGCGCCACAAGGGACGAGGTCGATGGGGCCATAGCGGTTCTCTCCTCCCTTGGCTACGTGGAAAAGTTTGAAAAAGCGCCCTGCCAGAGTTGCCCACTCAAAGGGCTCTGCAACCTAGAACACCCTCGCGTAGCCCCACTTCCGCACACTCGTGAGGATTGAGGTTTCGGTGCTCCTCAGCCTCTCTATTCTTCCAAGTTTTTCTATGAGGAAGTTCTCCAGCTCCTGGAGGTCCCTTACATTTTTCTTTCTTAAGTCTTATCGTTCACGGCGGGGATGCAGTAAACCACCCAACCAGCCTTTAGGCAGGAAGGCAAAACTATTTTAAAGCCTAAAATTCACACCATACCTTGAAATGAAGCGCTCAGTAACAATAAAACTCCACCCCTCAAAAGAACAAGCGAAAATCCTCCATCAGTTAGCCGATTCAGGAGCCAAAGCCTGGAACCGAGTAAACTACTTGAGGCGACAAGAATTCTTCCAACACAAAATCGTGGACTTCAATTCAACTGAAAAAACCGTTTATGAAGAGTTTAAATGGGAAATCGGCTCCGCCACAGTCCAACAAATTTCTCGCAAAAACGCTGAAGAATGGGTTAAACTCCCAAGAACACCAAAGGGAAACCTCTCGGCGGGCATTGACCTGGGAGTGAACAATCTCATGGCCGTTTACGTGGAGAATGGCGAGAGTTTCCTGGTCAATGGAAGACCGCTTAAAAGCATTGACTTCTACTGGAGGAGAAAAATTGCTGACTACCAGTCAAAACTCAACAAGAGTGGAGCTAAAGCGAGTAGAAAACTCAGGAGAATGCACGATAAAGCGAAACTTCAGGCTAAACACTACATTAACACTGCCGTAAGAGGAACGGTTAGGAAGCTCTACGAGTTGGGAGTTAATAGAATCGTCGTTGGTTATCCTAAGAGCATAGCTCGGAATTCTGTAAGGGCAAGAAGCAAAACTTTATTCTCTCTCACGTCTGGCGATTTAATTATGTCATTAAACGTTTAACTGAGGTTGCGGAAGAGTATGGTATTCGGGTTGTGGTTGTTGATGAGGCTTTCACTTCTCAAACTTGCCCCGTTTGCGGGAAGCCTCATGAGGGGGCAAGGGTTGTTCGTGGTTTGTTTAAGTGTCCCGCGACGGGGCTTGTCTTTAACGCGGATTTAGTTGGAGCTTTCAACATTTTAAAGAAGGTTGTGAAAACCATAACCCCGAATCTGGGTGGTCTTTATGCTCAGAGGAGGGGTAACTGGCCGGAGACCCGGCCAGAGGGGTTCTCCGAACCCTCTTTTGGGGTTCGTTTTTGAGAACCCCTCAAACCTCCCTGCCGTTGGCGAGGGGTTAAGCCAAACCCTCGTCCTAGCTGAGGAGGAGGTCAGCTGCATGAGTATGTCGTGCGCCCCGGTGGCTATGCCAAGAACGTCCACTTCAGGGAGCTTGCTCGGCTCAACATCGACGGCTATGAAGGGAACTATTGAGTAACCTGCCTTGAAGTACCGTAGAAATGGTTCAGGGTTAGTGATTAACATTTTTCTGTCTATTTCTCCCACTCCCGAAAACTTTTTAAACAAACTTTCACACAGCTGGAGCGGGCTTTAATGGAAACCTACGAGGCGATGAAAGAACCCGTCCTCAAGGTCGGAATTGAAGATAAAGTCGAACCTTCCAAGGCTTTGGTTTTTGGCCTTCAGCACGTTCTCGCGATGTTTGGAGCGACCGTCACCGTGCCCCTGGCCGTCGGTGGTGCAGTGAACCTCAGCGGCTCGGAGATTGCCATGATGATACAGGCAGTCCTTCTCGCGATGGGCATTGCCACACTGCTCCAGACGACGATAGGCTCCCGCTATCCAATAGTGCAGGGCTCAAGCTTTGCTTTCATTCCGGGGCTGATAGCAATCGGCTCGAGCCTTGGAATGGCCGCGGTTCAGGGGGCACTCATAGTCGGAGGGCTCATCGAGGCGGCGATAGGCTGGCTGGGGATTATCGGAAAGGTCAGAAAGCTCTTCACTCCGCTGGTCACTGGGGTCACAATAACCCTCATCGGGTTCAGCCTCGCAGACGTTGCCGTCAAGAACTTCTTCAACTTCTACGCAGACCCCGCCGGGGAGACGATTGTCCGGTCTACCTTGGTGGCGCTCATAACTTTCCTCACGACTGTCTTCGTTGCCCTGAAGGGCAGGGGAAGCCTGAAGGCAGTGGCCGTTGTCATTGGAGCAGTAGTCGGATACCTCGTGAGCGTTCCACTCGGCCTCGTGGACTTCGGGCTTGTTGAGAGCCTGCCGGCGGTGAGCGTTCCCAAACCGCTCCCGTGGGGCCAGCCGGTCTTTGACACAACGGCGATAGTCCTCCTCCTGTTCGCCTTCATGGTGAGCATAATCGAGAGCGTCGGGGACTACCACGCGATAGCGGCCGTGACCGGATCGGAGATAACCGAGGAGAGGATAGCGAGGGGCATCGGCAGTGAGGGCCTGGCCTGCTCGATAGCCGGCCTCCTTGGTGCATGCGGAACGACGAGCTACTCCGAGAACATAGGCGTCGTGGCACTCACCAAGGTGGGCAGCAGGCACGTCGTCCAGGTTGGGGCCGTTATCCTGATATTCCTTTCCCTCCTGCCAAAGTTCACGGGCATCTTGGCTTCGATGCCTGCACCTGTCCTCGGTGGCCTTACTCTGGCCCTGTACGGTATGATAAGCGTCACCGGTCTGAGGCTGATAAAGGAGAAGGTTGAGTTCAACGACAGGAACACGCTGATACTCGCCGCCGCCCTCATAGCGGGTCTCGGCGCACCCCAGCTCCCACCGGAGTTTTTGGAGCAATTCCCCAAGCTTGTGGCCAGCATCCTTGAGTCAGGAATGGCGGTTGGAGCGCTAACGGCGATAATTCTCGATAGACTCCTCTGATGTCTCTAATCTTTTCTTTTTGGAAAACGGTTGAAGAACACCCTTAGGTCCTCAGAAGACCATTGTGGGAAATGTAGAAAAGGAATAAAAGGTTCACACAGTCTTCTTTTCCTCGGGCTTGGCTTCCTTCTTCTCGGCCGGCTTGGGGGCCTCTTTCTTCTCTTGAGCTGTGGCGGGCTTTGTTGCGGGCTTCGCAGGTGGCTTGGGCGGCCTGATGCCGTAGCCGAGTATCTTAAACTCTATCTTGTCCCCGTCGCGGAGGTGGTAGACGTAGGTTCCGTCGGCCTTCTTCTCAATCTTGACGACCGGGAAGCGGTAGTCGCCGAACTTCTCGTTTATCTCCCTGACCTTGTCGGGGTGGATCGGCACCCAGTTGAAGAGCTCAAGGTCTTCCTCTGAGCCTCCCGCGGCAAGGTAGTAGTTCTCGCTGAAGCCAAGGGCCCCGGTCGGACAGACATCAACGCAGAACTGGCAGAAGGTACACCTTCCGTAGTCCACCTTCGGGTGCGGCCTCTTCTCCATCTTGCCGTCCACTTCGAGCCAGGTCATCTCTATGGCTCTGGCCGGGCATATCTGACCGCAGAAGTTACAGCCGACACACTTCTTCCAGTCGAGGGTGTGGAACCCCCTGTACTTTGGAGCGGGCTCTATCTTCTCGAAGGGTATCTTTATCGTGACCGGCTTCTTGAAGAGGTACTTGATTCCCAGCCATGGCTTGACGAATGACTTCTTGAGCTTGACCTTCTCCTCGCCGACGACCCTAACCTTTGGCTTCTCAACGTTCTCCATCTTCATCACCTGTCTATGTCCGGCGGGCAGTTGTCAAGGGTCTTCAGGATGACCGGAACGTCTGCAAGGCGGGCTCCCTTCAGGAGCTCTTCAAGAACCGTAACACCGTGGCTCTGGCTCGGCCCGCGGAAGTGAGCTCTGTAGGGCTTGTGGGTTCCGTCGCTGACGACGTATGCACCGAAGTCTCCCTTGGTGCTCTCGACGTGGGCGTAGGCGTCTCCGGCCGGCGGCTTGAACCTTGGCAGGGCCTTGAGCCTTGCGTCCTGCACCATGTAGGGCCCGCTCGGCGGCCCCATGTCAAGGAGTTGCTCTAGTATGTAGAGGTCCTGCTCCATCTCGTACCTCCTAACGAGGACTCTCGCCAGGCTGTCGCCCTCCTTCAGGACGGGCACCTCAAACTCAAGCTCCGGGTAGAGGTAATACGGGTCGTCCTTCCTGACGTCGTAGGGAACGCCAACGGCCCTGAGGTTCGGACCGGTGACGGCATGCTTGAGGGCGAACTTCTTGTCCATGACGCCTACTCCCTCAGTCCTCTCGAACATTATGTAGTTGTCGAAGAGTATCTCGTCGAAGTCCTTCATCTTGCCCTTGAGGTACTCGACGGTGTCGCGGAGCTGGCGGAGCCACTTGTCGCCCGGTATGTCTCTCCTGACTCCTCCGGGAACGGTGTAGATGTGGTAAACCCTTCCACCGGTGAGCTCCTCGAAGAGGCGCATGAACCTCTCACGGTAAGCTGCTGCCCACTGACCCGCGGTGTAGAGACCTATCTCATTTCCAAAGCCCATAATCCAGAACATCCACGCGCTGAGCCTTGCCATTTCGAGGACTACAGTCCTTATCCACTGGGCCCTCTCCGGAACCTCCCAGCCGACTATCTCGTCAACGGCCATTGAGTACACGTTCTCCGGCACGTCGCTCTCCGGAACACAGATACGGAGGATGAGGGCTATGTTGCTGAAATAGGGCCTCTGCTCGGCCAGCTTCTCGAAACCGCGGTGGAGGAATCCGGGGTTAACGATTGCCTTTTCTATCCTGTTGCCGTCCATCTTGAGGATTATGCTGAAGTTCTCGGTAGCCATGTGCTGTGGACCAAAGAACAGCTCATAGGTGTCCTTGTCTATTGGGTGGAGGTACATGTCGTGGGCCTTTGCCTCGGTTTTAAGCTCCTTCGGGACTTCCAAATTCGCCATGATCATCACCTCATATTACGTAATTGGTTTTGCTCTCATCGTATCTATCGAAGTCCTCACCGTAGATGGTCTTGGCGTAGGCGAGTGTGTTGAAGTCCTTCCTGAGCGGGTGCTTCTCGTACTCCCTCGGCTCCAGGATGAATGGACCGAGCCTCGGGTTGCCCTCGAATATTATTCCAAAGAACTCATGGGCTTCTCTCTCGTATGTCTCCGCAACTGGCCAGATGTCCATGACCGTCGGTAGCTTTGCGTTCTCCCTCGGAACCCTCGTCCTCACAAAGGCATGGACGCTCTCACTAACGCTCCAGAGCTGGTAGACGAGCTCAAACTCACCCTCTTTAATCCAGTCAACGACGCTTATCTGCATGAGCATCTCAAACTTCTCGCTCGTGAGTTCGAGGAACTCCTTTATCCTGTCGGCGGGGACTTTGAACTCGACGCGCCTCGCTCTCCTCACGCTTCCCTCGGCGTAGGGGGCCTTTCTAAGTATCTCTGCCACAAGCTTTCCTTCCTTGGTCTCGGGGAGCTGTTGGGCCTCCACCTCGGGAACCTCCTGGACTTTTTCCTCGACCTTGGGCTTCTCGTTCATATCCATGCCAGCCACCTCCTGGCGTCCTTCTCGCGCCAGCCTTCACCAAACAGCTCGTCCTGGTTCTTCTTGTACCACTCATAGTTCTCCTTATACCTCTTCCAGCCGTCCGCGGTTCCGTCCTCTATCTTCCTCATTATCTCCATGATTCCTTCCATGACTGCCTCAGCCCTTGGCATGCAACCGGCTATGGCCACGTCAACCGGGATATACTTGTCGAGCTGCTTGACAACGTTGTAGGAGTCCCAGTAAACTCCACCGTTAATGGGGCAGGAGCCGTGGGCAAGGACGTACTTGGGGTCCTGCATCATCTCGTAGGTTATGATTATCCTCTTGAGGGTCTTTGGCGTTACGTAGCCGGTGATGAGGAACAGGTCACCCATCCTAGGGGCCGGGTTGGGCATTATTCCGAAGCGCTCAAAGTCGTATCTGGCGGTGGCCAGGGGTGGCATCTCGATACCGCCGCACCCTGTACAGAAGGCTACTATCCAGAGGCTCTTCTTTCTGGCCCACCTGAACAGTGGCTCGAAGAGCTTGAACTCCCGGAGTTCGTAGTTTACGAAATCGTCATTTTTCATCTCACTCATCCACATCACCTCACATCGTCAGGAGCACGGCTATTATTCCCAGTATGGTCGGCCACTTCCAGAAGAACTTGGCCGCCTGGTCGATGGTAAAGCGCGGGTAAATACTGGCAACGAATATCGCTATGAAGAGCACCGCTATCTGCTTGACCAGCAGTTCGAGCAGGTTGCTGGCCCCCCCAAGGAAGAGCACCGCAAAGAACGCAGTCTCGGCGAAGAGCTGAACCGCGTGCTGGGTGAAGAGCAGTGCCGCGTGCTTACCCCCGTACTCGACCATCGGACCCATGGAGATTTCAGCCGGGGCCGAGACTATGTCGAAGGGCTCAAGGCCGAGCATTGCCTGGAAGACTATGTCGAAGACTATCATCGCAAGGAAGAGTGCTGGAACGAGGATGCTCCATCCCTGGGTCTGCTGGAGGGCCACTATCTCGCCCAGCTTGAAGGTGCCCCAGTGCTGGACGAGGGCTATCAGAGCCAGTCCGTAGGGGAGCTGCATGGCGACCATGGTGAGCAGACCACGTTGGACACCGAGGGCTGAGTAGGGGTTGCCCGAGCTCATGGCACCGAGCATTATGCCGAGCATGGGGATTTCCAAGAGGTATGCAACCACGATGAGGTCGGCGTTTGAGCTGAAGAGCTGGAAGTTGGCAATGGGTATAAAGAGGAGCGCGGCTATGCTGGCTCCAAGGGCGAACACCGGCCCAAAGTCGTAGATGAAGCCGTGGCTGACGCTCTCCTTCTTGCCGAGGAGCTTAAGCGTGTCTATTATGGGCTGGTAGATCGGCGGCCCAACACGGCGCTGAATCCTTGCCATTGCTTTTCTCTCTATACCCATGAATATGAATCCCATGAACGTTGCATAGATAATCATTCCAATGACTTCGAGTACCAGCTTCCAGTCAGTCATTCACAACACCCCCCACAGTGCAAGTATGAGCAGCACTATAGCCAGATACCATGAGTAGCTCTGTACGTTGCCGTTGTAGAACGCCTGCCTGAGGGAGTCCGCAAAGTCCTCCGCTATCCCTGCTAGGCGCTCGTAGAACCTGTCGAAGCTGTACCTGAGCCAGAACCCAAGGGCTTCCGCCAGCGGCCTGTAGAAGTTTCTCCTGATGCTCAGGTTGAACTCCTCGGTGACGGGGTTACCTGACTGGTAAGTGTTGGTAACCGGTATCCTCCGGGTTCTGGCACCGTAGATGTAGATGAGCCCGGCTATCGCGAGGCCGAGAACAAGCACTACCGTCACGAGCAGGGCATTGTAGGTTCCGGTCGGGGTAACTAGCTTGTAGTAGTCGCCGCCCACTACTTCGCCGCCGAGCATCTTGTTGAGGTAGTCGGTAACTATGCCGGGGGCAATTCCAAAGACGATGTTGGGTATCGCGAGTATCGCCATTCCTATGAGGAGCGGGAGCGGGGCCTCCTTGACGTCCTCAAGGTCGCTCGGCCTCTGGCCGAACCAGACTGCGTAGAGGAACCTCACCACGTATGCGAAGGCCAGAGCGCTTCCAAGGAATATCGCACCGGCGACGAGCGGCATGTGCGCCTGTATCGCCGCCTCGTAAATGAGCCACTTGCTCGCGAAGCCTGCCATCGGCGGGATTCCGGCAAGGCTGAGGACGGCTATGAGTCCCATCGCGAAGGTGAACGGCATCTTCTCGGCGAGGCCACCCATGTCCTTGAACTGGGTCTTGCCGGTCTGGAGTATTATCGCCGCCGTGACGAGCCAGAAGAGGCCCTTAAAGACCGCGTGGCTAAGCACGTGGAACAGGCCTCCCGCGAATCCGAGGGAAGTCCCGAGGCCAAACGCCAGCAGTATGTAGCCAACCTGGCCGACTGATGAGTAAGCGAAGAGCTTCCTGATGTCCTCCTGAAGAACCGCGAGGAAGCTGGCTATAATGACGGTCAGCGCACCTATCCAGGCGATTATGTAAGCGAAGACCAGGTGGTCGTGGAAGGTTCCGAATGCGGCGTAGAGCTTGTAGCCCATGAGGACGTAGAGCAGGAGGAAACCATAGGCTCCAGCCTTGCTGAGGGCACCGCTGAAGAATGCTGTATAGCTCTGGTCGGTCTCGCTGTAAGCTCCCGGAGCCCAGACGTGGAGCGGGAAGGCACCCGCCTTAACGCCGAATGCGGTCAGGAAGAGCGCGAATATTATTGCAGTCTCCCTGGTCGTTATCGTGCCCATGGCCGCGTCCAGGTAGAGTGCCTGTCTGATTGATGCAAAGTCAAGGGCACCGGTCTTTGCGTAGAGCATTCCAATGGCTATGAGCATCGCGTAGGCGCCGATGACGCTCAGCACGAAGTACTTGAGGGACTCGTGCCTGTTTCTCTTAAGCACCATCATGAAGCTTGCGAAGGTCATGAGCTCCCAGAACAGGAAGAAGCCCACGAAGTCCTGGCTCAGGAAGACGCCGAGCACTCCGGTGAAGCTCATGAGGGCGAAGAGCCACTCATAGCTCTCCCTGGAGGTGACCGCCATTCCAAAGGCCATCGCGAGGCCGACGAGGGAAGCGACGGCCGCGAAGTACCAGCTCATCGAGTTGAGCTGGAACTGGAGGGTAAACCCGCTGATAGTGATTGAGTGGTTGATGGCCCCGTCAAGCACCTGGGAGTACAGCTTGGCCAGCATTGCCAGCGGGACGGCCGCACCGATTATCCCTATCGCTTCCCTAATTCCCCTTATGTCAAGCGCCCAAGCGATGACGCCTGCGACCAGAGGTGCAAAGAGGATTATAAGCAGCTCGTTAATCATGCTCCCACCCCCATCAGTGGAACGTTCTTAACGTACTGGGCCACGTTGAAGATGTCGCTTCCAGCCTTCTGGGCTATGCTCCAGGCGTAGTCCGGGTAAACTCCGATGACTATCACGAGGGCCACGAGGACGAGGAGTATAACGCTGACGGCAACTCCCTCGCCAATTCTTCCGCCCTCCCCGGCGAACCACATCGTGTGTATCAGCCTGAAGTAATAGACGGCCTCGACAACGCTTGCTATGAGCACGAGGGCGGCGGCCCATGTATAGCCTGCGCCGAGGGTGGCAAGGAGAATCCTGAGCTTGCTCCAGAAGACGTTGAAGAGCGGTATTCCGACGGCGGCCACAGCTCCAACGGTTATGGCGAACGCCGTCAGGGGCATTCTCTTTCCAAGGCCCTCAAAGTGCTCCAGTGATGTGCCGCCAAGGGTTACCGCGACGTGTCCTATGGCTAGGAACAGGAGGGCCTTGACGATGGCGTGGTTGACCATGTGGAAGACTCCGGCATCAACACCCGCCTGGGTTCCGAGGGCAAAGGCGAGGGCTATGAGTCCTATCTGGGCGATACTGGAGTAGGCTATCATTCTCTTGACGTTCCTCTGCCTGAGTGCCGCGAACTCGGCGACGAAGACGGTGAGGGTGGCCATTATTACGAGCATCTTGAGGACTGAACTCCAGCTCTCGGCGGCCTGCATGATGTAGAGCAGCCTGGCCATCGCGTAGAGGCCGGCCTTGACGACGAAGGCTGAGAACATGGCAGTTATCGGGTGCGGCGCGGCCTGGTAGGCGTCGGGTGCCCAGGCGTTGAGCGGGAACAGCTCCGCCTCGACGGCCAGGCCGAAGACTATAAGCGCCAGCCCGACCTGGGCAACCGTTGGGTCAATTGCACCCGCAAGCTGGGCCAGGTGGGCCATGTTGAGCGTTCCTGTGGCACCGTAGATGAGGGCAACGCCAATGAGGAAGAAGCTTGAGCCGATTCCTCCCAGGATGATGTACTTCATTGAGGCCTCCGCAGCTTCACCCGTCTTGTTGTAGGCTGTGAGGGCGTAGGCAGTTATAGAGGTTATCTCCATGAAGACGAAGAGGTTGAACAGGTCTCCCGTCGCTATCATACCGGTTGCTCCGAGCATCAGCAGGAGGAACAGCATGGCGTACTTGTCTATAGGTTCGACTTCAACGGCCCTGATGCTGAAGACCGCCATCATGAAGCTTACAGCGGCAACGATGAGCACGAAGAGCGCCGCGAAGTGGCCGATGTAGAGGTTGATTCCGACGGGCGGCTTCCAGCCGCCTGCCATGACTATTATCGGCTCTCCGGAAGTGTAAACCTGCTGGAAGACCCACGCCGCGATTCCGGTCTGGAGCGCGGTGATTGCTACGAGGTAGTACTTAACGGCCTTCTTTCCAAGCCCCTTTATCAAGGGCACGAAGAAGGCGCTTATGAGTGGTAACGCTATGAGGAGTGAAGCGTACTGCCCGTTCATCCTCTCAACCTCCTTATCTCCTCAACGTTGAGGGTTCCATACTTTTCGTGGAGTATTATGGCGACGCTAAGGGCCATAGCGGTCGTGGCAACGCCTATGACTATCGCAGTGAGAACGAGGGCCTGCGGGATCGGGTCAACGGCCTGGGCGGGCCCGATTCCCTCGCTGAGTATGGGTGCGCTCTTTCCGGCGACGTAGCCGACGCTGACCAGGAGAAGGTTAACGCCGGTCTCCATTATGCTGAGGCCGATGAGTATCTTAAGGAGGTTCTTCTTAACGAGAACCGCGTAGAGGCCTATCAGTATGAGGGTGATGGCACCGAAGTAGTAGACTGAAATCATTCGCTCACCTCCTCCTTGAGCATGTTGTCTATGATTCCGCTCAGCTCGGTGCCGACCTTGAGGCCGATGATGGTGTAGATTATCGGGATGAACCCGCCGCTGAAGAGCCTGCCGATGTTGTCAGCGCCGAACTTCCAGTCCTGCCATATCCAGTCGTAGAGGAAGTAGCCGCCGATGGCAAGGCCGATGAGGCCGACGAGCACGTAGGCCATTCCAACGATGCCCTCTGTCTTCTCGAAGGCCTTGTGCGGTATCTCGTAGGTGATGAAGGCCATGTAGAGCAGGAGGAACGCCGTTGCTATGGTGGCTCCGCCCGGGAATCCTCCACCAGGGGTGAGGTGTCCGTGGATGAAGATGTACACACCGAAGAGCATCACGAACGGCACGAGAAGCCTGGTTCCGGTGGTGAGGACTATCGAGCCCTCGGTCTTGGCGGTCCTCTCCCTCTTCTTCCTCCAGAGAAGGGCACCAACGCCGGTTGAGGCTATGAAGAGAACCGTGACCTCACCGAGGGTATCGAATCCACGGTAGTTAACGACTATTGCGGTGACGGCGTTGACCGCGCCGGTCTGTTCCTTAACGTGGTCGAGGTAGTACTGGCCGACGAGCATCTTGTCCTCGCCGAAGGGGACTCCTGCAAGGCCCTGGGCGAGCCAGTAACCGATTATGAGCAGGGAGATTATCGCGAGAGCGCGCTTGAGCATTTTCACCACCTCACCCACCAGCCAGGCTTCTCCTCTTCCTCGGTCTCAAAGCGCTGGGTTCTCTTGATTGCGAAGATGAATATCGCACCGCTGAGCGCCGCGCCTATCGCCGCCTCGGTCATTGCCACGTCCGGCGCCTGCAGCATGAAGAACAGTAACGACGCGAACAGGCTGACTGCAGCACTCCCAACCGCCGCTGCGAGCAGGTCGCGCCACTCGACGGCGAGTATTGCGGAGAGGATCATAAGGCCAACGATTATGTATTCAATGCAGGTTATGCAGTTCATTCTTCACCACCCTCCTCTGCGGGTGCCTCCTCGGCTACCTTCTCCTTGGCCTCCAGGTGCTCGCGGTACTTGTCAACGACGCTGCCCTCCCAGAGGGGGATTCCGCTCTTGTAAGCGGCCCTGATGAGGGCGTGGGCGCTTATCGGGTTGGTGAGCAGCAGAAAAGTTGCTATAGCTATGGTCTTGACGAGCCACGCGGCGCTTCCAAAATCGGTGCCGAGCGCCCAGATGCCGACGCCGACCATGACGCCGAGGCTTCCAAGGGTAGCGCTCTTGGTCGAGGTCTGCATCCTGTTGTAAACGTCTGGCATCCTAATGAGGCCAAGGGCCGAGAGGAAGTAGAAGAATGTTCCTATTAACACGAGAGCTTCTCCTATTGCTGCAAGGGCGTTCATAGGCCTCCCTCCATGTAGCGAGCGAAGGCTATGACCCCACCGAAGGCAAGCATAGCGTAGACCAGGGCCACGTCGAGGAATATCATCCTCTCGTAGTAGAGCGCGAAGAGCACCATGAGGCCCGCTGTAATGGTCGTCATGATGTCAACGGCAACGAGCCTGTCGACCGTCGTTGGTCCCCTGAAGACGCGGTACATGCTGAGAAGCGTTGCTATCGCTATCAGGGCGAGATAAACGTTTATCCCTATCATCCGAAGATCACCTTCAGGAATTTTTCAAAGGGCCTGGTTATGGCCTCTGAAGCCTTCTCAACGTGCTCGGAATCGTCCTTGGCACCGAGAACATCGTCCTGAACCCATATCCAGTGGATGAAGTAGTCCTCTTCGTCAACGTCGAGGGTTATCGTTCCAGGGGTGAGGGTTATCGAGTTCGCGAGCGCGAGTTTTCCTGTGTCGCTGGTGAGAACGGTCCTGCACTTCACGATTCCAGGCCTTATGGGCCTCGCCGGGTGAAGAACCCTGTAAGCGACGTCAAGGTTGGCCATTATCATGGCCCACAGGAAGTAGGGAATGTAGGCTATTGCGTAGGCAATTCTCTTGGGGTGAAGGTTTGCCAGTCCTGCCTTGGTGAATACATCGTGCGTCAGTGCCGCAACTATCAGAGATATAACCGCTCCAGCTACCAGTTCCTGGCTGTCGAGGCTTGCAGTAACGACAAGCCACAGAATAAACAGTACGATAAACGTGTACGCAAATTTGCTGGCTCGACTTGCTTCTTCCATACTCAACCCTCCGGAGGTTGATGTACTCATTTGAATTAACTATCAATGGTTACCAACCATAACTTATAAACCTTACTTATAAAGAAGGACAGTTTAGAACTTTTGGTTAAAATTGGGGCACCATATTTGTCCTTTAATGCCAAGAGGGGTTCTTTGGGCCCCACTGAATTATATGGGCCAATATATCAGTTTGCCAAGACCACACAGCGAGGTGAGAGTGCTCGACAAAGCGCATTGAAGATTTTTACACACATCGAGAATTTAGCCCCCAAGGCAACGAGAACTGCAGGTTTTAACCTCATCAAACCCTACAAGAGTATAAAATAAAACTGTGGGGCAGTCAGTAGATTGATATCCTCTTGACGCCCTCGAGCTTGGACAGCTCGTTGATGAGGTCTCCCGGAATCGGCTTCTCGGTGATTATCGTGAGTGTTGCCTCCGGGTAGAGCTCCGGGTCTTCTGCAACGACCTGGACGATGTTTATTCCCTTGTCCGCTATCTTCTGGGCGACCCTTGCCAGTATGCCGACGGCCCTCGGCTCTGGCTCGATCTCGATGACGCCGTAGCCGACGTGCCTTCCGACGTACTTCATGTGGACGGTCGGCTCAAGGTTGGTGAAGATATCCCTGAGCTCCGGAACCTTAAGTATCATGGCGACTGTTTCTTTGACAACGCGTCTGTCAACGTCGAGGGCCTTTGCTATCTTGGTGTACGGCACTTCAATGTCTCCTGCTTTGATCTTCATGTCATCGGAGACCTTTAGGCCGTACTTAAGGAGAGTCTTGGCTATCTGCTTCCTCACAGGGTATTCGTCAAAGTAATGCTCAATCTTTCCCCACATATGCTACCCCCCAGTTAAGTTCACTAATAGACTATTTAATTCAACGATATTAAAATGTTTCCATGCCCGCATGATTGCGACAGTGCTTACCTTAAAAAATTTTTGGACGAGACGTGCCGTCAGAACGCCCCAGGGCTGGAGGTTTTATCCATCGTCGGATTTTTAAGAGCGAGCCCAAACTCCCGAAACATGATTGAGATTCGCCTTCCCCACGTCGTCTTCGAGGACACAGGTGATAGTATTAGGCTAATCTGGAGGGAGACCCTTTACGCTGACTTTCCAAAGAAGGAGCTGGAGAGGGTCATACGGAAGAAATACCGTGTCTCTCCCCAGATTACTGCCCGTGAAGGGGCGCTTCTCATTGACACTGACTACGAAAAGGTTGAGAACTTCATAGCGGTCTACATCCAGAACAACCTCGGTGGCCTGCTGAGAAACCGCTACACAAAGAGAAAGGTTCTCTACGTCCATGAGGGCCTCGACGTCCCGCTCCTCGGCTACAACGCCTTCGGCCTGATTGACAGGGGCACCAATCTAATTCAGGTTCGCGGTGTCAGCGGGTGCAATCTGAGCTGTATCTTCTGCTCCGTTGATGAGGGCCCCTACTCTAGGACGAGAAAGCTCGACTACGTGGTTGATATTGACTATCTCATGAAGTGGTTTGATGAAGTCGCCCGGATAAAGGGCAAGGGCCTCGAAGCCCACCTCGACGGCCAGGGTGAGCCGCTCATATATCCCTTCCGCGTTGAGCTCGTGCAGGCACTCAGGGAGCACCCTAACGTCTCGGTCATATCGATGCAGAGCAACGGGACGCTTCTCAACGACAAACTCGTCGAGGAGCTGGCGGAAGCTGGCCTCGACAGGGTTAACCTATCCATTCACTCCCTCGATTCAGAGAAAGCGAAGATGCTCATGGGCAGAAAGGATTACGACCTTGAGCACGTCCTCGATATGGCCGAGGCTCTAGTAAACGCCGGCATTGACGTCCTTATTGCACCGGTGATAATATTTGGCGTGAACGACGACGAGGCCGAGGCATTCATAGAGTTCGCGAGAAAAATCGGCGCAGGGAAGCGCTGGCCTGCTCTTGGTTTCCAGAACTACGTCCCATACAAGTTCGGGAGGAACCCGGTCATAGCGAAGCCCGTTCCGTTCAAGGAGTTCTACTCCTGGCTGAGAAAGCTTGAGGAGAAGACCGGCATGAAGCCCCTCGTCCTGAAGCCGAGCCACTTCGGAATGGAGAGGCGCGAGTTTATACCTCTATCCTTTAGGCCTGGAGAGGTAGTTAAGGCGGAAGTCGTCCTCCCTGGCAGGATTGAGGGGGAGATGCTCGCAAAGGCAAGGAACAGGCTCATCGAAGTCGTCGGCACCAATGCCCAAGTTGGGGACAAGATAAGGGTAAGAATCGTCAGGACGAGGCACGGGATTTACATTGGAACTGAGGTCTGAAAAACTTTTTAAAGTAATTTTTTGAACCATTCTTGGGTGGGGCTAGTGAAACGTATCTTTCTAGTGTTGGGCATCGTAGCGCTAATTGTCCTCTCTATTGTTGGAGTTGCCCTTGCCCGGGATTCATACGTGTTATCTGCCCTTTCAGGTGCATCTCAGAGTGGTGGAACACTAATAACATACAAAGACTACAACTGGACGTTCGCCCCAGAAAACCCTAACGTCGTTTACGTAGCCGTGTGGGCACCGGACCCGTACAGGGACTACATCGAAAAAGCCCTCGTGGAAGTAATTGGGAAGCACAGCCTCACGCCCGTAATTGTTGATGATGTCCAGAACTATGACTTAAAGGGGAGGTTCGTCCTCTTTTACGGGCCCGTTGTTGAGGAAAATGATGGGCTCATATACAATGAAATTTCGATATCTGGGATCCTCTACTATTCCTACGCGGGCGACGTTGAATCCGCGGTTGAGACGATAAACCGCGGGCTGGCGTTTTCAGAAGCTGAGATTGATAAATCCGCGGAAACGCTCCGCAAGGCATGCATAGAAAGACTCTTAGAACTCAGAATAGCAAACCAGACCTGTGACGTTGCCTACTGGTGGCATCTAAAAGGAAAGGTGGGGAAACTCGCAGAGGGCGACCCCTACGAGATGGTTGCCAGCGAGATAGCGTCCCAGCTTGACCAGTTTCTGAGGATTGATTCAGATGAACCTTGAGCTCCTGACTTTCAGCTCTCCCTTTTTGTAGAGCTCCAGCAGTATCTCGGCTATCCTCTCCCCTGCTTTTCCGTCGCCAAATGGGTTCGGCGCTTCGGCCATCTTTCTGTAGAACTCTCTGTCCTCCAAGAGCCTCTGGAGGTATCCCAGGGCGCGCTCCTTTTCGAGACCCACAAGGACGTTCCCGCCCGCCTCGACAGTCTCAGGTCTCTCCGTGTTGTAGCGGAGGGTCAGGCAGGGAACGCCGAGGATTATCGCCTCCTCCTGGATTCCGCCTGAGTCTGTCATTATCGCGAAGGCGTTCTTCTCCAGCTTGAGGAAGTCAAGGTAGCCAAGGGGTTTGGTTACCGTCAGGTTCTCTATCGAGCTTACCCTCTCCCAGAGGCCGAACTCCTCAAGCCTCTTCCTCGTCCGCGGGTGCATCGGGTAGACGGCCCTCATCTGGAGGGCCTCAAGCATCTCAACGAGCCTTGTCAGGTTCTCCCTGCTGTCGGTGTTCTCTGCCCTGTGGGCCGTTATGAGCACGTATCCCTTCGGCTCCAGTCCGAGCCTCTCAAGTATGCTGCTCTTCTTCTCGGCAACCTCAGCGTTCTGGAGAACGGCATCAACGATGGTGTTGCCGACCACGTAGACGTTCTCGGTTATACCCTCGCGCTCAAGGTTTTTCCTGGTCTCCTCTGTTGGAGGGAAGAGCACCTCGCTCGCGTGGTCGGCCAGAATCCTGTTTATCTCCTCCGGCATCGTCCTGTCAAAGCTCCTCAGGCCAGCTTCAACGTGGGCCACGGGGATTTTGAGCTTGACGCTGGCCAAGGCACCTGCCAGAACCGTATTGGTGTCACCCTGAACGAGCGTCACGTCGGGCTTTTCTTCCATCAGAACTCTCTCGATTTTTATCATCGCTTTCCCAGTCTGCTCGGCCTGAGTTCCGGAGCCGACTTCGAGGTGGTGGTCTATTGGTGGGAGCTCAAGCTCCTCGAGGAAGACCCTGCTCATCTCGTAGTCGTAGTGCTGTCCGGTGTGAATTAAAAGGGGCTCAACGCCCCTCTCAATGAACGCCCTAACAACCGGTGCGAGCTTTATTATCTCTGGCCGGGTTCCAAATACAAAGGCCGGCTTCAATACTCTCCCCTCCCAACGCCCTTGAAGAGGAAGCCCCTCGGCGGGTTCTCGACTACGTGCCTGCCGTCGATGAGAATCCTCGTCCTCATGAGCCTTCCAAGGTGCTCCCAGTCAATGTTTTTGAACTCTGAGTGATCTGTTGCTATAACGACGGCGTCGGCGTTTTCAACTGCTTCCTCAACGCTCCCGCTCGTTCCCGGAACGAAGGGGTCATACGTCCTGACCTCCTTTACGTCTTCCTCAATCTCCCCGACGAATGCCAGCGCCGGGGAATTCCTAGTGTCGTCGCTGTCTCCCTTGTAGGCCAGCCCCAAAACCGCTATGACGGCATCTTCCGGCGGGACGTTCAGCTCCTTAAGCGCCGAGAAGAGCAAATCCTTTGTGAAGAGGGGCATGGAGTCGTTTATCTCCCTCGCGAGCTTTATGAGCCCGAAGTCCTCTTTGGCTGGCCAGAGAAGCAGGTGGGAGTCCTTTGGAAGGCAGTGGCCCCCAACCCCTATTCCAGGGGTGTGGATTTTAACCCTCGGGTGGGTATTGGCCAGCTCTATCGCCTCAAAGACGTTTATACCGTACTGGTGGGCGAGGAAGGCGAACTCGTTGGCAAGGGCGATGTTCACATCGCGGAAGGTATTTTCCATAAGCTTGACGACCTCGCTGACGGTTGAGCTCGTCTTGAACGTCTGCCCCTTGACAAAGGAGCGATATAGTCTCTCAGCCATTTCAGCGCTCTCAGGGGTTATACCTCCAAAAATGCGGGAGTTGTAAACGAGCTCCTTGAAAATCCTCCCCGGCATAACCCTCTCCGGGGCGTGGACCATGTAGAAGTCCTTCCCTGCCTTGAGTCCGGTGAGTTCCTCTATGAGCTCTGCCATTCTAACCGTCGTGAGCGGCGGGACCGTGCTCTCTATGACCACAAGGGAGCCGGGCTTCATGGCCTTCGCGACGATCCTAACGGCGCTCTCCAGGTAGCTCAGGTCGGGGGTCTTGTCCTCCCTCAGCGGGGTCTGGACGCAGATTATGTAGGCGTCCTTTCCCTTGATGTCATCGGGGTTGGTGGTGGCCCTGAGGTTGCCGCTTTCAACGGCCTTTTGGAGGAGTTCGTCTATCTCTGGCTCAACGATGTGGGCCTCGCCGGAGTTTATTTTCTTAACGACCTCTTCCCTTATTTCATAACCGGTGACTTTGAAGCCAGCGTTCGCGAACATTATCGCCGTTGGAAGGCCAATGTATCCAAGGCCTATCACCGCTATCTCATTCACTCCGTCCATCGCTTCCACCGAAGCGGGTTGAAACAGCCGAATAAAAGCCTTTTTGAGGTAACGATTTTGAAAGCTTTGAAACCGTTCTGACACGCACACCGGGAAATTTTTTCGTGTTCCCTCTCACTCCAATTCGAGCCGGGAGATATAACCTGTTGCAACCGGTGCCATTGAAGGAAAGCGTTAGAAAGCGTTTTTTGTTGATTGGACTCTTCTGGAGTGTCCTAAAAAACGCTTCCAAAACCGTTTTTCGGAAAGCCTTATATTGGACAGAACCGTCCATTTGTTGGTGGGTGGTAGAATGAAGGTATGGGTAGATATCACGAACGCGCCTCACGTTCACTTTTTCAAGGGCCTGATCAAGGAGCTTGAGAAAACCGGCCACGAGGTTTTAATCACAACGAGGGAATTTGACGGCCTCACCGGAATTCTCGACATGTTTGGCTTTGATTACTACGTTGTCGGAAAGCACGGCGGTTCTACCCTTGAAGGCAAGCTCCTCGCGAGCGCTGAACGAGTATACAAGCTCAGCCGGCTGATAATCGAGGAAAAACCTGACCTCGCCGTCTACAAACACTCAGTTGAGGCCCCCAGGGTGGCATTTGGCCTTGGAATTCCCAGCATAGGTTTCGTGGACAATGAAACCGCCATTGCCCAGAACAAGCTCATCCTGCCGTTTACCAGGCTCTTGCTCTTTCCGAAGGCTATAGACGCCTACGAGCTTCTCAAGTGCGGTGCCGACCCCAACGGCATGAAGCCAGTAAACGGCTTCTCAGAGCTGGCCCACCTCTACGGATTTAAGCCGGACAGGAGGGTATTCCACGAGCTCGGCCTCAAGAAGAACGGCTACATCGTGATGCGCACCGAGCCGGTTAAGGCCAACTACTTCAACGGGCCGGAGAGAAGCGTGCTCGAAGACGTCATTCCGTTCCTGCCAGATATGCCTATAGTCCTTTTCCCACGGACTGAGGAGCAGAGAAAACGCTTCGAGCACTTTGACAACGTGATAATGCCTGAAAAGCCCGTGGACAGCCTCAGCCTCCTCCACTATGCAAGACTCATGATAGGTGCAGGGGGAACAATGAACAGGGAGGCAATAGCGCTCGGGACACCTACAATCTCCACCTATCCGGGAAGGCTCCTGTCGGTGACCAGGTGGCTAATCGAGCTCGGCGTCAAGTTCCACTCCACCGACCCGCTCGAAGTCGCTGAGGTCGCCGAGCGCATGATAGAGGCCAACGGAAGCTACAGGAGCTACATACGGAACGTCGTCAGCGGACTTGAAAACCCGATGGAGGCGATATTGAGGGAAATAGAAACGTACGAGGAGAACGGAACCTTCGAGGTATCAGAGGCCGGCAACCTTGGGAGTTACGTACGCCTCGATGAAGGCCGCAATTAGGAGCATTCCAACGGCCACTGCATAGAGCTTCAGCGCCTTTTTTATCCCCTCTTTGAAGCCGCTTGCAGGTTTTTCAGCTTCACGGATGTTCCTGTACCAGACAATACCGGCGGTTCCCGCAAGGACGAATGCCGGGATTTCCACGACGCCGTGGGGGACTATGCCCAGGATAATCTGACTTAAGGGCGCCCCAATCTTCGCAAAGAACCCCACCACGATTCCAACGACGGCCCCATTGAACAGCATCATTAACCAGGGGCCAATTCCAAAGAACAGCCCGGAGGCAAGGACGAGCAGGGCGACGCCGGCGTTGTGGGTAAAAATTTTGACGAAGTTATCGAAGGGATTGGGCGAAAGTCCCCCGAGCTCTTCCGCTAGCTTAAGTACGTATTCTCCTGCCTTCTCCGGTTGAACGTAAGCATACGCTACACCAAGGACTATTCCCATCAGGAACGTCCCAAGGAGCATCGAGAACGTCTTCCGGAGTTCCACACACCTCACCCTTCGAGGGCCTTCTTGAGGGCAATCTTGAAGTCCTCAACGTTAACGTAGGGCATCTCAACGTCGAGCCTCATGGCGAAGAACTCATCAATCAGACTTTCAAGCTCCTCGATTTTATGCCCTTCGAGCTTCTTCTCGAGGTCGTGGACTGCCTCCTCGGGGTGCATGAAGAAGTCTCCCGTAATCTTAACGTGCTCGGCAACTCCGTCCCTCTCGTCGAACTCAATCCTTATGAGGCCCTTCTTGGCCTTGTGCTCACCGACGTGGTGCTTCATACCCATCCCCGTTGTAAGCTCGCGGGAGAACTTTTTAAAGGTTGGGTTAAAGTGGGAGCGGTGGTGAAGATGGTCTATAAAGAGATACAGGAGAGGGCAAGGCTCGCACTCAGGAAGGCGCTCGATGAAATGCTCACCGAGGCTGGGAAGGAGTGGGACGGAGAGATAACCTTTGACGACACACCGAGCCTTGAGCTCGGTGATTTTGGAACTGCGGTAGCTTTCCAGCTCGCGAGGGTCTTCAGGAAGGCACCGAAGCTCATAGCCGAAGAGCTCGCTGAGCGGATTGAAAAGCCAGAAGGGATAACTGATGTTAAGGCCGTGAACGGCTACATAAACTTCTACGTGGACTACGCCTACTTCGGGAGGGCCCTTGTGAAGGAAATCCTTGAAAAAGGCGCCAGCTACGGTGAAAGCAACGTTGGTGAGGGTAAGAAGGTCATCGTCGAGCATACCTCCGTGAACCCAACGAAGCCCCTCCACATGGGGCACGCCAGGAACGCGGTTTTGGGCGACACGATGGCGAGGATTATGCGCAGGCTCGGCTACACCGTCGAGGTGCAGAACTACATAGACGACCTTGGAGTACAGTTCGCGCAGGTTCTCTGGGGCTACCTCAACATGAAAGAGGAGTTCGAGAGGATTGAGGCCGAGCTGAGGGAGAAAGGCCTGAAGGAGGACTTCATAGACCACGTAATGGGCCTGCTCTACGTCGAGGTGAACAAAAAGCTTGAGGAAAACCCCGAGGTTGACAGGGAGATACGCGAGCTCATGAAGAAGCTCGAAGAGGGGGACAACGAGATAGCCGAGATTGGCAGGAAGCTGGCGGAGCGCGTTGTTAAAGCCCAGATGCTCACAACCTACCGCATGGGTATCGCCTACGACCTGCTCAGCTGGGAGAGCGACATAGTGAGGAGCGGAATCTTCGAGGAGGCCTACAGGCTCATCGAGGCCAACGAGAACTTCTTCTGGGCCACAGAGGGCAAGTACAAAGGGGCCTTTGTAATGGATTTAAGGAAGCTCTTCCCTGACATGAAGAACCCGTTTTTGGTTCTCAAAAGGAGCGACGGAACGGCAACTTACACAGGCAAGGACATAGCGTATCACCTCTGGAAGTTTGGCAAGGTCAAGGCTGACATGCTCTACAAGGTCTGGGACAGGATTGAGAACCACGAGACCTGGACAACTGCCCCTGATGGCGAGGAGATGCCCGGCAGGTTCGGCAGAGGGGACATAGTGATAAACGTCATCGGAGCGGAGCAGAGGCACCCCCAGATGGCGATTAAATACGCCCTCCAGCTCCTCGGCTTTGAGGACTCAGCTGAGAACTTCCACCACCTGGCTTACGAGCACGTTGTGAGGCCTGAAGGCAAGTTCTCAGGCAGGAAGGGAACTTGGGTCGGTTTTACCGTTGACGAAGTTCTCAACGAGGCCGTCCAGAGGGCGAGGGAGCTGGTCGAGCAGAAGAACCCGAACCTGAGCGAGGAGGAGAAGGACGAGATAGCTGAAGCGGTCGGAGTTGGCGCGGTTCGCTTTAACCTCGTCAAGTACAGCCCAGACAAGGTCATAACCTTCCGCTGGGACGACGTCCTCAACTTCGAGGGCGAGAGCGCACCCTACATCCAGTACGCACACGCGCGCTGTGCATCAATCCTGAGGAAGGCAGGGGAGAGCGGCGTTGAGACTGACTGGAGGGCACTCCTTGAGAAGGCCGACTTCTCGAAGCTCACCCTCCGCGAAAAGGAGCTCATCAAGCTCCTTGCCAAGTTCCCTGAAGTGATAGAGAGCGCGGGCGGGGACATCAAGCCCCACCTGGTTCCTGCCTACCTCAATGAGCTGGCTTCGCTCTTCAACAAGTTCTACATGGACCATCCGGTGCTCAAGGCCGAGGACGGAATCAGGGAAGAGCGCCTGCTCCTCGTTTTAGCTGTGAAGCAGGTTCTCAGGAACGGGCTGGAGCTACTCGGAATAGAGGCGCCGGAGAAGATGTGATTAGCCCTTCAATATTTTTTCCACGAGGGGATCTATTATCCGGTACTCCCCGCTTTCTTTCCTCACCCAGCTCATCTTCTCAAGGTTCTTCAGGAGCGCGGACAGTCTCGCGTTCGTTATGGGCCCGCCTTTAGCCTCCACGTAGTCCTTGATGTTCTTCCACCGGTGGAGGCCGATTGCTATCGCCCTGAGGATTAGGGAATACCTTGGAGAGCGCTTTTCAAGCTCAAGAAGCTCTTCCCGTATCATCGCCCGGGCCCTCTCGACAGTTCTCTCCATGGCCATCTCAAAGCTTCCGCTCTTCCAGTAGTTGAAACCGAACTCCACAAGCCAGCCCGGAATGCCGTTGAGCCCATCGACAGCTCTCTTTATCTCCTCGTCCGGAACTTTCAAGCCTACCTCCTCAAACCCCACCCGCAGGAAAGCCTCCGAGAGCCCTCTCGGGAACGGCTTAACTTCAACTTCCTCGTAGACCCTGCCGAATAGTGGACTCGAGTAGTCGTCGATACCGATGAAATCATGGAGGAGGCCGACCTCTGAACCCGTGAACACGAAGCCGAGGTTCGGGAGAGAGTCATAGGCGTAGGCTATTCCCGCCAAAAGGTCTTTTCCACCCCTCGGCCCGTAGAAGCGGAGGTACTGGGCCTCGTCGAAAGCCAAGACGACCCTCCCAAACCTCTCCCCGAGGCCGTTCAGGAGTTCGAAGACGTCTATTATGGTCATCTCCTTTGGTGTGATTTTTACTCCCGCCAGATTAACGCTCTCCAGCTTTATTCCACTCAGAAAGCCGAACCTGCCCTTTCCAAGGAGTATCTTTCTAATCTCGTCCACCAGAACGGCGGGACTTATCGTGCCGCCCCCTGCTGCGTAAAGCCTCCTCGCATCGAGGTAAAGGCCAAGACCGTCAAATTCATTCAGGGTTACCCTCAGGAGGGAACTCTTCCCCACCCTCCGGATTCCGATGAGAACCGTTATCGGGTACTCTTCCATTCCTTTAAGCAGAGAGTTTAGCTCTTTCTCCCTGTCGAAAATCTCCTCCCTCCTGCTCTTCGGCCGTGGGTCAAACAGCATAGGTATCGCCCCCGATACTTAGTATCGGTACCGATACTTAAAGGTTTCCCAAGTCATTCGGAGTCTTAAAATACCTCCTTCTCCAAGAACTCTCGGTGGTTTTATGCGCGGTGTGATAGTTCTCCATTTCAGACGGGACGATGATTAGAAAACTGCTCGTTGAGGTGCTGGGCTGAGTTCTGAAGGAACTTATCAGGCCACTAAGCGAAAAATAGAAATAGTTCCGTGAGAACCACAGGGAGGTGAGATTATGGAGAGGGTTAGTGAGGCAACCGTAAGGCACGTTATGGAAGAGCTTGAGCGTCTAAAGGTAGAAGTTCAGCGTCTTGAAGCTCTGCTTGTTCCATTGGTCAAGAACGAGCTCTCGGCCGAGGAAGTTGAGGAGATAGAAAGAGAAGCCCGGGAGTTCCACGAGGAGGAATGGGTTAACGCAGATGACCTCGAAGATCTCTTGGAGGACGACTTATGACCTTTGAGGTCAAAATAAAGCGGGAAGTAGTTAAAGCTGTTAAATCTCTCCCAAAGGCCAATCTGAGGAAGTTCTTGGAGTTAAAAGAGGCCCTTAGATACGAAGCAGTTCCGAGGGACAGGTTTGATATTGTTAAGATAAAGGGTTCCGCTGATTTGGACATATATCGGGTTAGAATCGGAGATTACAGGGTGATTTATTCTGTTAACTGGCAAAAACGCTTGGTTCTGATACATCGTTTAAAGAAGAGAGAAGATGCGTACAAGTAGCTCACTGAATCTTGTACCTCAGGAACGCTCCAAGTCCACCAAAGGCCTTGTAGAACTGCTGGCCCTCCTCGGTGTCGAGGGAAATTATCTCGACCTCTGCACCGCTCTCCTCTGCCATCTTGATGAGCTCCTCCGCGACGTCCCACTTTTCGAAGGTTATGTTCTGGCTGCTGCACTTTGGACAGTGGGTCAGCTTCTTCTTGTAGACTTGGAACTCCCCCTCACTCATTGTCTTCTCTTCTTCCCAGCCGCAGTTGTTGCACTTAGCCTTGACCCTAACCTTGTTGTAGCCCTCGCTGATGAGGAGCGTGTCAACGGCTCCGAGCTCAAGGGCTTTCCTGACCTCCTTCTCACCGTAGGTTATCATTCCGGTGTCCTTGACGAGGTGCCTGAAGAAGTCCTGGATGAGCTTCCTCTCCTTGACTGCCTCGTGGTCCCTCAGTATGTCGCTGGCCTTCTCCACGAGCTCCCTGAGCCCGTACTCGCCGTGGTAGCTGATGTCAACGACACCGATAACCTTCTTCCTGAGCTCGTGGTGGAGGTAGTCGCCCTCGACGAACTCCTCCTTGGTCGGTCCGGGGCCGCCGATGATGATTCCCCTCAGCTCACCCTTCTCAAGAAGCGGGAGGAAGACCTTGTTGGCGTGCTCGCCTATCCTCTTCATGAACTCGTGGGTCTCCTGCTCACGGATTCTCTCGTAACGCCTCGCCGACTGACCACCGGCGCGGGTCTTTCCGGGGACGTTTGAAGTAAGCTCCTCAACGACTTCTATCCTCTTGCCCCTCAGGAGGCCTATCGTGGCCTCGTTCTTCTCGACGGTGATGAGGCCGTAGGCGTCCTTAACGCGGAGCATCTCCTCAAGGGGCTCGGTAACAAAAGTCTGGTCACATCGATACAGCCTGACGTTGAGGGGCTCGGGCGGGACGATCGCCCAGAGCTTTATGTCGCTGACTCCCTCCTGCTCACTCACGTTTCCGACGAAAAGGGCGAGACCGTTCTCAGGGGTCTTTCGGTAGAGCTTGAGGTGCTGCATTGCCCTTTCGAGGGCACCGAGGACGTTCTTTCGGGTGGACTTGCTCTTGATGTTCTGGGCTGTTCCGTACTCCTCCCTAAGCTGCTGCATGACCTTGTTTATGTCGTAGCCTGCCGGGATGTAGAGGCTGACGAGCTCGGTTGCGCGGCCTCGATAGCCCTTCAGCTCCTCGACCTTTTTCTTGAGCTCATACATTTCCGCAGACTTGTGAGACATGAGCATCACCCCTACCTTCTCTCGCTGAAATAGGCAAGAAAAGGGCCTTTATAAAGGTTTGGAGTTAGAGGAGGGAGATGAGTATGAGGATAAACGCGCCGACCACTCCCCCAACGGCGAGTATGAGGAGTGTCAGCCAGTTTATGGGGACGTGGGTGACTCCCAGGAAGTTGAGGACACCCACTATTATGAGGCCGGTAATCGCGTTGACCGCGAGCCACTTAAGGACTGCTATTGTGAGTTTAAGCACTATCCACCCGACGATTGCGAGGAGAAAGAGAAAAATCACAAAGAGAATCAGATTGGGCATTAGCACCACCTCAGAGCTTTTCAAGGGTTTCCCTCGCTATCTGGCCGAGGGGTACCCACTTCTTGCCCTCGAAGGGGAGTATAACCTTGTCCTCAACGTCCACGAGCTCCTCGGCATAAGGTCTGGCCTCTTCAGCTTTGAGCTCGCCGAGCATTATCAGGGCAAAGGCCTTGGTGTTCTTGTCACCTTCTTTAAGCTCGTCTATAAGGTCATTGAGAATGGTGTTTTTCAGTGCACTCGCCTTGGTCGGGAACCTGAGGACGAGCTCACGGGAGAGAACCATCGCGTTCTCCTTAACGTAGGGGTTCCTGTTTTTGGTGAGCTCCACGGCTTTGGGGAGTATCTTTTCTATGTGCGGCCCCAGAACTTCCCTATTCTGCTGGGCGATCATTCCAAGGATTAGGAGAGCATCCCCCCGGATTCCGGGCATGTTGTCATCGAGGAGCTCAATGAGGCCTTCAAGTGCCTTTTTATCCTTGATTGCCAGCGCCACGGCCTCATCGAAGTGCTCTTCTTCAATGAGCTTTTTTATTTTGCCTTTTTTTGAGCCGAAGGAGAGGAACGCCATAGGAGTCACCTCTGAAGAACTCTTGAGTCATTTGTTATAGTTAAACTTTTTGTCTCAAATGCTCCAAACATTAGGAAGGACAGCCTCTAAAACGATGGCCGGGCATTAATCTTGCTCGTTAATAACTTTATCCATCTCATCGGAGATTTTAGCCTCAGTATCATTCTGGAATTTCCCCACCTTGCGGACGGTACCAGTGCGGGGATCAAAGAACGTGCGCAGGAACAAGAGTATCAAGACTAAGGCGATGGCCACCATAAAAACGTACTCTATTGAAGCCTGAGCACTCCTTTTCATTGCTGGCACCTGCCATTAAACAAATCAAAATCATTAAAATGTAAAAGAAACGACACAATCATTTCTTAGGTAGTGGTAGTGTTGTTCCCCATCATCTGGTTAAGGGTGTTGTTTATCTCGGTTTCAGCTTGGTTAGCAGTATCCTTGGCACTCTTGCCCTTGCCCTGGAGCTGCTTAACGACTATCAGGATTATAACCAGCGCCGCGGCGATCATAAACAGGTACTCAATTGCACCCTGGGCCTTCCTCTTCATGGCAAACCACCTCCAAAGGGTTACTTCAACCATAAATTGCCCAAAAAAGCTTATATATCTTTCTCCCCAATAATGGGGAGAACCATACCCAACACTGCAAGGTTTCCAAGGGGTGTCTATTGATGCTACTAAGCTTCCACTGCGAATCTGCAAGCATTGAGGATTGCATCGAGGAAATCAACAAAAAATCAGAAAATGTTTTACGCGACGTGCCCGGTTTTGTAAATTCTGCAAAGATACAGCTGAGCTTTGGAGCCTTTATGAACCTCGGTGTTGTCCTGGCGATTGACCACTCTATCAACGCCTGCAAGGTCGTCCGTGCCGAGTTCTCCTCAGGAAAAAACAGGGAGGACGCCATTAACAAAACCCTTGAAAAGCTGAACTCCACCATGCCGGAGGGGGCCAAAATCGTTGATTTTGACGTGAAAACCTACACCACGCCCGTGACAAGGAGGACTTATGCCGTTGGGGTCGTTGTCTACAACGTTTTTGAGGAGAAAAAACCCGTTGGCAAGTACACCCTTAAGGAAAGGAGAAAGCTGATAGCGATGGTTCTTGAGGCCTTCGACTACAACCCGAAGGTTCTCAACATCTCCGAGCTCGCGAGGGTCTTCGGGGTCTCCAGGGACAGCATATACTACGACATCGAGCAGATATTGAAAGAGGCGGGGAAATCTAAGTAGTCCATATTGGCACCGGTGTCGCCGTGAGCACGAATATAACCGCCACGAGCACCGCAAGGAGTATTCTCGTCCTTGATATTGGCGACACCTCGTCCAGTGCCCCGGGGTTCCCGGCAGAGCCTATGAACAGCACGAGGAGGCCCCAGATGAACCACCCGCTCCACAGGTAGCTCATTCCGATGAGAATGAACGCGGCCGCGTAAGTTACTATCCTGTGGGCCCTCTCGCTTATGAAGGCCCTTAAGATGTGGCCCCCGTCGAGCTGGGCAACCGGGATTAGGTTGAGGAACGTGACGAGCAGTCCAACCCAGCCTGCCATTGCAATTGGGTGGAGGAATATCACGTAGTCCTCAGGAATCCCGAGCACGGCCTTGGTCATAAGCTCAAACAGGAGGTTGGTCCCGAAGTAGACGCCTCCCTCCGTGGCAGGCACCATCTCCGGAGGCACGACCACTGAGAGCTTGAGGCCTATAGCCGTGACGGGGAGCGCGACCAGAAAGCCAGCTATCGGCCCGCTGGCCCCCAGGTCTATCGCCGCGTTCCTCGTGGGGAGGGGAGACTTGACCCTTATGACAGCACCCAGAGTCCCGATGAGGCTGAAGGGGAATGGTATGAAGTAGGGCATCGTCGCCCGGACGCCGTGGTACGCCGCGGCAATCTTGTGGCCGAGCTCGTGCGTCCCAAGGATTGCCATAACGCTGGCCGAGAACGAGAGCGCTATGAGGTATGGGTTCCTCATGCCGGGCAGGTTGTAGTAATCAAGGACTCCAATGTAGTTCAGGGCCAGGAGGTAGCCCGAGAAAAACGTCGTGACGAGCGTCGCAAGCAGAAAAACCCAGGGAAGCCAGCGGTTGTCGGGTTTAACCTCGCCGGCCGGGAAAACCAGGAGGAGAACCTTTCCGTGGCGCTTTTTAAGGGCGCACCAGTAGCCGAGCTTCTCCATCTCGCTCAAAACGACCTCAAAGTTGGATTCAAGGATTTCATCAACCTCAAAGACGAAGACCCTGCCGTCGAACCCCGCAAACCTGAGGTTATAGAACGTCCTGAGTTTGGACTCGACTTCAGGCGGCAGGTGCGGAACTTCCCTCTCAGGGGCCGGGCTGGGCTGTACCGGCTTGGACAACTGGCTAACTGCCTCTCCGGCCTTCTCTTCCACATAGCCCACGAGGATCATATCGCCCCCACAGCGGGGGCACGAGCCTTCGAGGAGGGGCTCCCTGGAGTCCCTCTCTTCGCGGTAGCCGCAGTTTAAGCACTCGTAGATTCCCCTCGGCATCGCTATCTCCTGGACTAAAATGGAAAGGGCAGTTAAAAAGTTACTCCTCGACCTCAACTTCCCCAGAATCCGCGTCCACCCTAACTTTCATCCCGCTCTTCAGCTTCGAGACGTCTATCCCCTGAACCATCGGGATGCCCGCTATTATTGCGCCGGTCGCGACTATTGTTTCTGCCTCTTCCACGATTATTGCCTTTGGAGCCTTTCCGCTCTTCTTGAGGGCGTAGATTACGTAGGAGCCAACGGTGGAACCCTTCCCGCGCGGAAACGCAAGGATTTTGCCCGCTACGCTCTGGCCCCTTATGTCGCTCTCGGCGTCCGTAACGATGCCGGTCTCGGGGTCAACCCCGCCGAGGAAGGAGAGCGGTTTCTGCGAGACTATCAGCTCGCCCTCAGCCTTTCCGCCGACCACTTTCTTCCCCTTCAGCTTCATGCTCCCACCTCACGGGGCCTCCTTTATGAGCCTCTCGGCGTCGTCGAGCCTCACGCTGAAGCCGAACGAGCGGAAGTAGAAGGCACTCTTCCCGCTGTTGGTCGCTATGCCCCTGTACCAGCCCTTAATCGGCGACACAACAAAGCATGAGTCCGCGACAATCCTGCCGTTGTAGCGCTCTATGACCTCAGTATAGCCGAGAGAATCCGCCAGGGCCTTTACGGTTCTGCTCGCGGTAATGAAGAGCGGAATCCTGAGGGGTTTTCCGCGCATTCTGAGGAGCTCGGCTATCTCCTTAATCTCCACCAGTGAGGCGTGAGGACAGCCGATTAGAATCATGTCTATTTCGCTCCAGTCGTCCGAGAAGCTCTCTCTGACGGCCATAAGGTCTTTCTCCTCCACGGTCAGGGTCTCAATCTTGTCATCAACCGCGTGCCTGTATTCCGGCGTCTCGCCCTCGACGTGGTACAGCGCTATCGAGCCGGTCGCGGCCATAGATGCCCCAAGCTCCTTGAGGTGGTCAACGCTCTCAGGCCTGAGCCCCGTTAGGTATGGGACGTCGTTCCCGAGGGCCTTCCCGAGGTGGTAGCCGAGGGCCGAGTAGTCAACGAAGCGTTTCACGTTCGCTTCCACTTTAACCGCTATCGTGGCTTTTCTGTTCTCGTCGAGATGGAGGCCGTACTCAGGGGTCTTCCCTACTATAGCTGCAGCCAAACTCGACGGCCCGCCCTCCCTGTTTGTCCTCGCCCCGATTATGGAGTTTGCAAAGCTCACCGCCGAGCTCTCGCTCCAGGCCAGGTGGTCGCCGAACTTCGGCAGGTTTGCGCCGTAGTAGGGCGTGCAAGTTGAGGTTACCTCTATCCCCATCGCTCGGTAGAGTTCGAGGACTTCCCTCTGCTTCTCCATGAACTCGTCATCGCCTATTCCAGCCGGGTTGAGGGTCGTGTAAACGCTTACCTTCGCACCTGCATCAGCGAAGTCCCTCAGAAACTCAATGCCGGCGTCGCCGATGTTCTTGTAGGAGACGCCCGCAATCTGGGCGCTCTTTATTGGTATCAGGCGCTCTGCACCGTAGATGTCCCCAAGGGCGACCAGGATTTCCATAGCCTTCTGGAGCGCGTACCCATACTCCCCTGCCAGAATGAGCTCCTCCTCCTTTGTCAGGTACATAGCACCACCTGAAATAACTGGGGACCTGAGGGTTATAAAGTGTTGTCTGTGTTGTTGGTGAGTTCTCACAGCAGACCGCGGGCAGTAGAATGCAGAGGTTAGCCGATGGCACTCTCCCAGTTCCATTCTGGTTATCCGCTACTTTTAAAACATGCGAAACTATCGTAGCGGACAACTTTCCCACCCTCATCTTCATCGTGGGGCTTTCGGGGCCCTGCGAGAAAGCCTTATAACCCACCGCTTCCGTGCTTTTCACAAGGAACAAGATGAGGCCCCGCGGCTCAGCAGGCGGGAGAGTGAGTCATGAGACGCTTTAAATGTATAATCCCGCGTGAATGGTTCCTCCTGGCGCTTATTGGACTTTACTTAGTCCTGACTGTATTCGACCCCGGCCTCCCACGCAGGACTCCACAGCTTATAGACTGGAAGAGCATCTCCGCGATAACGGGGCTTCTGACCTCCTTCCCAGCTAGGGCGAGGGTTCGGCTTAACTCCTCGCCATTGATGGGGAGGTTTGCGGGCTCATAATCTACTCCCGTTGCCGGTTTCGGTTCAGCCCGCGGGCCGGGTCTTCGGCCCGTTACCCCTACCGGCAAATCCGGATTGGGGTTATTGCTCAAAGGCCACCTTTCTTTCAATGTTTTTACGGCCACACCAGTCAGCGTGGAATGTGGACGCCTAACGGCGTCGCCTATCCAAACGGATAGGCACTAACGAAACCCCTTCGAGTAGGGTTTTTTCTCGGTGGCCTCTTCAAGGCCCTATTACGCTGGTAAGGTTTAAAAGGGTTTCGGGGATTTAGTGCTCGTTGGGCAGTTTACTGCATCCCCCCTAAAGAGCGAGGCTTTCGGAGAAAAATGTAATGCTCTTCATTCTTGTGATTTCGCTTTCCTCGACCGTTATCATGAACGATACCGCAGTGCTGATTTTTATTCCTCTCGTCGTTGCGACCTCAGAGCTCGCCAGTGTGGACACTGGAAGGGCCGTGGCGCTCTCCGCTATCGCCGCAAACGTGGGTTCCGCTCTGACTCCAATAGGCAACCCCCAGAACATCATAATATGGCAGAACCACAGCCTCGGATTCGTGGAGTTCACCAGTTCGATGCTCCCCTTCGTTTCGCTCTGGCTCGCCGTCCTTTTTGCGTTCGCTCTGAGGATCAAAGACAGGGGGCTCTCGACTGAATGGGTTCCGTCAGTTACTCTCAAAAAGGCCCTCCTTGGCGTTTCCCTTGTCTCGCTGATAGCCGATGTGCTCCTGATTAGAACAGGGAGGCCAGCACTTGCGCTAATGTTCACGTCCCTTGCGTTTCTCCTAGTTGGCAGGGAAGTGCTCAGGAAGTTCGACTGGGCGCTTGTTCTGACCTTCGTCTTCATATTCGTTGATTTCAATGAGCTTGCATTTCTACTAAAGGACGCGGGCCTGCAGTTTCCCCGGGAGGGCTCTGAACTCTTCCTCGTTTCCGCCGTCCTCAGCCAGCTGTTCAGCAACGTCCCTGCAACGGTTCTCCTTCTGGCCGGCAAACCGGAGTGGCTTCCGCTCTCTCTGGGGGTCAACGTTGGAGGCAACGGCTTCGTCATAGGTTCCCTGGCAAACCTGATAGCACTCAGGATAGCAAGGGTTAGCGTAAAAGACTTCCACCGCATCTCCATCCCGTACTTCTCCGTGACCCTTTTGCTTTCAGGGGTTCTTCTAGCCCTTTTTTAATATCTCGAATCCTGCGAAGTTATGAACCGTAAACTTTATAAATCAGCTTTGGGGTAGTAAATAACGGGTCGAGCAGCGGGGTGGGGCAGCTAGGAGTGCCCGCCGGGCTCATAACCCGGAGGTCGGAGGTTCAAATCCTCCCCCCGCTACCAGATTTTCTTCAGCTGTGTGCTTAAGTGTTTGGGGTTTATTCTATAAGTGCCAACTCACGGTTTTGTGCTTTTTAGTAGGATCACGCAAAGTGGTCACTACAGCTCATCATGTGGTCTTCTCAGGAAAGAAGACAAGGCCTACTCTCCGATTCTTAAAGACCGACAGATGGTAATGTAAAAAGAGTGTAAAAAGGAAAACTCACTCAATCTTTGCCCCGCAGACCGGACAGAACTTCGCTCCTTCCGGAACTATGTGGCCGTTGGGGCAACGCTTGATTTCGTGTCCGCAGTACGGGCAGAAGCGCGCTCCCGGTGGAATGGGCTTGCCGCAGTAGGGGCAGATTTCCTGCTGCGCCGCCGGCTGGGCGGGAGCGGCTTGCGGGGGCTGCTGAGGAGCCGGAGGAGCGCCGGCGTAGGGCTGAGCCGGCTGGGCCGGTTGGGCAGGTTGCTGGAAGAGCTGGGGAACAAGAACCATACCTGTCCCCATTCCGGCACCAGGGCTCTTGCCGAGCTCGGCCGCGACTTGCTTTACAGTGTCCATTTGCATAACCGCTTGAGCGTTGCCAGTCTGCATGAGCCAGAAGAGCCTCTGGCGCCACTCGTCAGTGGTGTTTACCCCTTCAATCTTCACATCAACCAGTTCAAGTCCCAGCCTGCGGAAGTCCTCCATGAGCTTGACCTTGACCTGCGTGCTCACCATGTCAAGGTTCTGGAAGAGGTCAACTATCGAATAAGCCGAGAGATGCTTCATCATGCCCTCGTTGAAGTATGCCCTGATGAACTTGGTGACGTCTTGGGTGTCGTAGAGACTCTGGCCACCAACGACTTCGGTTATGAATAGCACCGGGTCAGCGACCTTGAACCAGTAGACACCGTAGTACTTGACTGGGGCAAGCTCCCTAGTCTGGGTCTCTCCTCCGTAGCGTCCCTGGAACTGCTTCATGCTGACGAAGATTACCGTTGCCTTGAAGGGGCTGTTTGAGCCACCAACGAGCTTGTAGAGAAGCGGTAAGTTCTGAGTGGTCAGCGTGTGCCTTCCGGGCCCGAGGACGTCGTAGATTTTACCGTCGCGCATGAAGACTGCCACTTCGTACTCATGGACTATCAGCTGGGCACCCCACTTTATGACCTCGTTGGGGTAGCGCCAGATTATCTCGTCTTCTCCTGGGTTGACCCACTCTATAACCTGAACCATTTCACTCACCCGCCGCGAAGCTCATCCTCCGGCTCAAAACTTCCTCAAAGTTCACGAGCTTGTCGTCAAGGTTCAAAAGGGCCATTCCCAGAGCTTGGGGATTGGCAGCCTGTGCGTTTATGTTCTTGGCTTCGTTTAGTATATCCTCCGCCATTTCAATCATCTTTGCGTCGTATTCGAGAAGCCGTTCGAGCTCTTTCTCCTTGAACTTGACCCTGTCGAAGTAGCCCCGATAGCCCGCCTCGGCATGTCGTATCCTGCTCTCAAGCATCATGAGCTTCTTTCTTAAGTTCTCAATCCCCATCAGTTGCTGGCAATTTACCATTGCACACCTCTGGAGTGCCCTTTCGAGTTCCCTCTTCGCCTGGGCCAAGGTGTCGGCGACCTTTCCCCTGACTAGCATATCGTCTTCTCTTATAAGCTCCTTCTTCTTGTAGCCGTGAAATCCGGGGATTATGAGCTCAAGCTTTTCAACTATGGAAGTTTCTTTCCCCATACGGTTCACCTCCATACTTCATACCGGTTGGAAATAAACGTTACCTCTACCGGCCTTGATTACTTCGCTTATGGTTCTCTTCTTAACAGAACCTTTCGTAAAGATTCCAGCTCCGCCTGCAAACCCACCTGCCAGTCCTCCGACCAAACCCCAGAGGCTTCCTGTCAGCGCTGATGCAAGAAGACCAAGCACAAATCCGGTACCTATCACTCCGGCGCCAAGGAGCGTTGCTTTCTTTCGGGCATCGCTCATAAGGGGGTACTCCCCTCTAATGACCCTTCCATCAGTCCCGTCCACGAAGTTGACAAAGTTCTCGCCCCCGTACTCGTAGTGGATTTCCCAGAGGGGATAGTGCACCAATCCTTGGAACTTCACGGTTAGCTCCAGCTCACCGGCGTATGAGTTTTCTTCGCTGGCTTCCTTTTTCAAAGCGCTCTCAAGCCTTGAGCGTGCTATCGCTTCGGCTTTTTCCCTGTCCAGGTCGGGCTCGTAGTACTTTCCCTTCTTCACTATACTATCATCGAAGAAGCGCTTTCCCCTGATCGGGAACGGATACTCTGTTAAGAGAGCTACAAAGGGCGACCCCGCCGGAATGCCAAAGAACTCGACTTCCTCGACTGTCTCATTGCTCTTGCTCCTCCCGTGGAGGTAGAAGAAGTACACTGGAACCCAGTGGAGCTCCTTTTTCGTGACCTTCGCACCCACTATGTCAGCAGGGGCCCCGTACTGTCTCGAAAGGAACTTGAGGAGCCGCCCTGCCGGGTCTTCCCTCATGGGCGGGAAGAAGAAGTGGTCAACCCGACTCTCTTCACCGGTGTGAACGTGGAATGTGGTTCCGCAGTAGGGGCAGGTGGCAACGCTCACCGTGTCGGGAACCTTAAACTTTGCAGAGCATGTGGGACAAGTGACCTCCATGCTATCACCCCAGGACGCCTTTCCGCTCCCGTTCAATTCTCTGTCCTTCCAGCACCTTGCTACCCGCGAACCAACCCAGTGCCGAGCCGCCAGCTATGGCCAACACCGCGAAGACTGGGGAGCTTGAGAACAGCGCCGCCCCAAAGGATGCTATTGCAATCCCCACCCCTGCACCTGTAAGGTACTGGGCCTGCCTGAAGACGTTCATCGGCTCGGTCGCGGCGACCCTCTTCCCGTCCCAGCCCGCGAAGACCGTCTGGAATATCGAGTTCCCATAGCGGTAGTAGACCGTCCACATGGGCAAGAGAACCAGCCTGACGTTCTTCGGCTCATCGGCATGGATATTGAAGCGCTCTATCTTGTCAGACTTCGCTAGAAAGCGGTTTCTGATGACGTCTATTGCATCCTCACGCATTATCAGCTTTGCCTGCTGTTCGTCCATTTCCGTGTTCAGGATCTCAAGTTTTATGCGCTCCCATTCCCCCTCTTCGAGGTCCAGAAGCCTCCTGTCGTCGGGTCGCGTTTTGGAGTAGTGCATAATTAGGTCATCGACACCAAAGCTCTTTACCTGCCGTCTGGCCGATCCGAGAAGACGGAGGTTCTCGTCAACCCTCTCCGTATAGTGCCTTTCTACCGTTTGACAGTGTGTGTTTCCCTTTGAATCTGTGTGACACTCCTCCTCACGTTTCATGTACCTTACGGTTCCATAGACGTGCACCAAACCCGTCCAGTGGGGGGAATAGTGGCCCTCTATACCGACTATCTGGATTTCGTCCTTAATACTCTTGAGGTCGAAGTCATCATCAACTGCCCTCCAGAAGGCCCGTGCTATGGCGTTTTTATCGATGGATGGGACAATGTATATCTCCTCGGTCTTGATGTTGCCGCTGACGTGGTTTGGAAAGCCACAGTAGGGACAGACAGCTACAATGGTTTCGGGTGACACCTCAAGGGGTGCACCACACCTTTCGCACTTAAACGCAAGGGCCTCCATGTCAACCACTTCTTAGTAGTGTAGTGTGTCTTAGTATTTAGGATTTGTGCAAATCGAGCAATGCCGAGATTAAAAGCGGGGAACATCATACAGATATCAATAGGATGATTAAGAGAAAAGGTAATATAGCACTAATACACTAAAAAGATTAACATAGGGGAATATACCCTGAGCTCAATCATATTGTTTAAACCACAAAGTTATGCTCCGGCCTCTTTTGCTATTTTGAGGCCGGTTACCCACTAAGGGGGCGTAGAAAATGGGGTTTATGGACTCCCTGAAGAGTGCCGCTTCCAGCTTTGTTAAATCCGTACGCCACAAGACCTTCAAGATACCGGCCGAGGAACTGGCCGAAAAGTGGGAGAAGCTCAGGCCTTACGGAGTTGAGATAGAGGCGGACACAAAATACGGAGGAAAGTACAGCACCTCAGCCTGGTTCGCCATAGAGGACGTCACCGTCAAAGAGGTTGAGGTTGGGATCTTCAGGAAATCGCGGAAAAAGAAGATCATTGTTAAGTGCTACCGCGAAATAGAGCCCTACGATGAGTATGGCGAGGAAGAAGAGGAGATAGACTGGTTCGATTTCTCAAGAGAGGAGGAAGAAACGATAGAAAGAAAAGAGGTGACGTTCTGGGAGGGGGACAAGGTCAAGATACGCATGACCGAGGCGGACTACGAGAAGATGCTGGCCGAAGTGGGGGAGATTCTAAAGTAAAAAGTTCAGGTCAGCAAGCAGGTTGGCCATCTTGGAGATAATGTGCTTTCTTTTCTTTCCACTCACCGTTGGGGGTGGGCAGATTGAGGAAAGCCCTAATAGCGTTGTTGATAGTAGGGGTGGTACTGGTAGCGGGTTGCATGGGCGGAACGAGCGAGAAGTCCACCGGGGGAGGGCAAACTGGAACTTCTCAGCAAACAACGGCCGGGGGAAATCAAGGCACAACGGGGGAATCGCCGTCTGAGAGCGGGGGGACGGTTAGCAGTCCTGAAGAAATCGGCCAGAGGGGACACGTTGAGCTATTCAACGAGAACGGCCTCAAAGGAATAACGGTCCACGTTGACGGCTCTTCATGGATGAGCAATGGCAACGCCTACAACACACTCTTTGACTACGCCCCGATGTTCTACTCGGGAGGGAACCTTTACATCTATCAGTACTCTGACGAGAGCTTTTCACAGGTGTATACGGACGGCACCTTAGAGGTCTACCCCTTCATCGTGCTCAAGATGCCAGTTAAAGGAGTGGAGTTCACCTTCGCCGGCCCGCAGGACTCGATACTAACCGTTGGGGCCGACGGAAAGCTCTACCTCGTCGTGTACGACCTGGACGAGAGGAAAAGCTGGCCGAGCGAAGATGACAGGAAGGTCGTCTACTTCTACAAGACCAAACGGGTCGAGAGCTGGGATTTGAACGTTAAACACGTGGCGGCGGGTTCCGAAAAGGACGATGAGTACGTCTATTACGTCGCATGGAACGGCAACGAGGTTTACGTAATTGGCTGGGACTACGAGAATCTCCTCGACTTCACGAAGGGGGAAGGCCAGAAAGCCGAAGCCAAAAGGTTCTCATTTGACAACGTAAGGGACGTGCTGGTTGGAAAGCAGGGCATCTACGTCCTGAGTGGCGGAAAGCTCTACGTCATAAACACCGTTGATGGCCCGGAGGGAGTTAAGGTCTCAGCGGAAGTTGACGTCGGTGAAAACGCCCAGCTATCGCTTGATGAGGGAGGTGACTACGACCTTGTTTCGGTCTACGACGGGAAGACCCTCAAGCTGATGGTCTTCGAGGACGGAAAACTCGACGATGATTATCAGGCTGAGATTAAGCTCGAAGGGTACGAGAGCGTTTATGTCTACCTCCCGAGCAGTGGGGTTGAATTCGTGGCGCTGAAAGGAAACAGGGCTTACTTCTACACCTTCGACTTCACTTATCACGAAACGACCCTGGTCGGGTATCTCGACCTCCCAGTCAAGCCGGTGTGGGCCTCCGGCCACATTGACGGCTGGGACGTGGGGGTCATAGCCTTCTGGGGCGATGATGGGAAGTACTACAGGCTGTTCGAGGTTCTAAAGACCGAGCAAACGGGTGAATCTCAGAGTGGTGAATCCGAAGGCACGGCCGAAGAGTCAGGGGGCTCGGGAACTTCATCAGGAACCTCAGGAGAATCGGGAGGGAGTACTTCAACAGGAACTTCGGAAAGCGGGCAGGGAACAGAGGCTTCTTTTGAAGACCAGCTCAAAAACTTCCTTGAAAACGCCTACACGGTGGAAGGGCTCGTTTACGCCAAAGAGGGCTACAGCTACCGCGGGATAAAGATAACACCAAGGACAGGCAGGCTCTACTACTTCCCGTACGGCTATGAAAACACCTTATTCCTCCTTGACGGTGATAAGGTCATCCGGATAGTCCCCTGGGACCAGGACTTTTTCGACGGGAAAACGGATAACCCCAACATAGACCCGCACGATACCGGGAGTGTGAGGATAACCGTCCTCCCCACAAAGACTAAACTATACTACGCGATACCTAACGGAGACTACGCGGCTATGGTTGACGAGAACGGAAAGCTCCACGTACTGATGGGCCTTGAGTGGCACTCCGGTAATGATGTAGAATGGAACACCTTCAAGAGTGACGTCGTTTACGACTTTGACGCCTCTGGAGTGCTCGTCCAGTACTTCTGGTCGAACTACCTCTTCTATGCATGGAAGGACAACGAGCTCAGAATTTATGTCTATGATTCTGATACGGCCTACAAGATGTGGGATGAAGGGGCCAGCATAACGGTCGAGCCAAGGGTTTACAGCCTGCCAGACAGGATAAGGGAGGTCAACCCATACATAGCGGAGGACTTCATTGTCGTTCTAACCGATGAGGGAACCTACCTCGTCCCGAATCCCGTTGGCCACTATGGGGAGGACACCAACGTTTACAGAATAGACGACCGCGTGGATTTGATTGGTGCCTACCACTACTGGTACCTGAACGAACTGCTCGCCTACTCAAACGGTCAGCTCTACGGCCTTGCGCCGGACTACTCGGACACCGAGAAAACGATGACCGTCGAGAAGGGATCCTACGTTTCCATATCAAACGTCGTCGGCCTCTACGGGGACTACGGTGGTGAAGAATTCATAGCACTGTCGCTCAGTGACGGAAAGCTCCCGGTTTACCAGCACACGTGGAACGACCAGAAGCGGGCCTATGAGTTCGCCCTCAGGAAGACGTTCTACCTCCCGGCACCGCTTGTGAAGTTCACCTTTGACTACAGGCCGGAATGGGACTGGATTAAGGTTCTTGGCCTGGGAGCTGATGGCTCCTTCTACAACTTCGAAATACAAGGAGGTGGTAGCTGATGGATGCCCAGTTAATAGTTCCCGTACAGGAAATAGCAAGGGGAAAGCCCAAGTTCGGAATATGGGCGGTAGTAGGGGACAAGGTCTACTACATCAGGATGAAGGAAGGGACGTGGGGCGACGCCCTCAAAAGGGGCCTGATGTACGGGGGAGCGTACATCTCAACCTACACCGCCGCCAAAGCTAGGGAGGAATACGAAGAGGCAGTCAGGAACTACCTGTCGTCCCTTGAGCTTCCCCCAAACTTCGTGGAGCACATAGACGACTACGCCAGGGAGAGCGCCAGAAGCTTTGTGGCAAGGGTTGAAGAGACCTCAGTAAAGCGAGGAAAGGGCCTTCTGGGCAACGAGGCCAACGGCCAGACTCCCGTCGAGCTTAAAGCCCCCAATGGCTCGATAAAGTTCTACGTCGCCACGGAAACGTTTGAGAAAATAAAGCCCACGCTCCAGGCAATACCTTTCAAGGAGTACAAGGAAGCGAGGCTCTGGGTCTTCTGAGATAGCTTTTTATCCCTTTCGATTTTTCTTTTAATGGTGGTTTCGATGGAGCGCGTCGTTGAGATTCTGAGAGAAATCCTTGAAATTCCTTCCCCGACCGGCTACACTAAGGAGGTTCTCGCACACATTGAGAAAACGCTCGACAAGGCAGGGATAAAGACCCGCTACACCAACAAGGGGGCCCTGCTCGCCTACAACCACCCAGAGCCGGAGCTCGTTATAGCGGGCCACGTTGACACCCTCGGCGCGATGGTTAAGGGGATCCTGTCGAACGGGCACCTGAGCTTCACGAGGGTAGGCGGCCTCCACCTCCCGGCCTTCGAGGGCGAGTACTGCACGATAATCACCCGCTCGGGGAAGAAGTACCGCGGAACGCTTCTCCTCAAGAACCCCAGCGTCCACGTCAACAAGGAGGCCGGAAAGAAGGAGCGCAAGGAGGAGAACATGTACATCCGCCTGGACGAGCTGGTAGAGAAGAAGGAAGATACAGAGAAGCTCGGCATAAGGCCGGGCGACTTCATAGCCTTCGACCCGAAGTTCGAGTACGTGAACGGCTTCGTCAAGGCCCACTTTTTAGACGACAAGGCGAGCGTGGCTGTGATGATTGACTTAATGCTCGATTTAGGTGCCGAGACCCTCGAAAAGCTCCCCGTGGCGTTCTTCTTCTCGCCCTATGAGGAAGTCGGTCACGGCGGCTCCGCGGGCTACCCGCCGACAACAAAAGAGCTCCTTGTCGTTGACATGGGCGTCGTCGGAGACGGCGTTGCCGGCAAGGAAACGGCCGTTTCAATAGCGGCCAAGGACTCAAGCGGGCCCTACGACTACGAGATGACGACCAAGCTCATAGAGCTTGCAGAGAAGAACAACATTCCCTACGTGGTTGACGTCTTCCCCTACTACGGCTCAGACGGTTCCGCGGCCTTAAGGGCCGGCTGGGACTTCCGCGTTGCCCTCATCGGGCCCGGCGTCCACGCGAGCCACGGGATGGAGAGGACTCACGTCAAGGGTCTGCTCGCTACGAAGGAGCTTATACGGGCGTATATCCAGGAGAAATGGGCCTGATAGCGCTATACGCCCCCCCGCTCTCTCACCTTTTTCCTCACGTTCGGGTCGCGGTCGGCGATTATTTTTAGGGCCTCCTCAAAGCTCATCCAGTCCGGGACTTCCTCGTTGAGGTAAATCCCCGTCCTTCCAATTGAATCTCTCCTCGTGAGAACATGGACGCGTTCGGTAACTATATCCACGCTCACGCCGAGGATTTTAGCGACCTCGCTCTCCCTCCCAACGACCTCGCGCTCGATGTGGCCCTTCTCGGTGGGAATTATCAGAATCAGCTTCTTGTTGACGCCTGGGACGCGCTCCTTAGTCTTGACACCCCATAAATCAATCGCCCCTCCCCAGCGGTAGAACTCAAGCTCCCTGTCGGTCGGCTCGATTAGGGGGAACGTTACCGTCGTCTCCTCGTCTATCTCAATTACTCCCTTTATCAGGTGCCAGGGGGTTGCCATGACTATCCTCCTTCTCCCCACGAGGCCCTCAAGGGCGAGCTCGATGAGGTAGCTCGGAACCCGGATTGGAATGAAAATGTCAATGTCGCTGTCCCGCCTCACGTCTCCCCTCGCTACGCTGCCGTAGAGCAGGGGGTCGAACTGGCTCAGGCGCTCCATTACTTTCAGGGCCTTTTCCCTTTTCTCCCAGAGGTAGCGCCACCTCTTGGGGGTGTAGACAACTTCCCTCTCGTCCCACACACGGACTACTTTTTCCCGCGGCATCAACTAAACTATGTCTGAAACTTTTAAAGGCCTACCGATAGCGTTTTATACAGCCCGGTAAACTTCGAGGTGGTGAAAAAGATGCCGGTGTTAGGGTACAACATAACCAAGGTTGATGTTGAGAGGGATGCTCAGAACATTGCATCCGGACAGGTTGAGGTTAAACTCTCACCAAGGATCAAGGAGCTTCGCCTCGGCGAAGTGAGAACGCCCACTGGAAAAGTAACTGGAATCGAAGTCCTGTTTGCCTATGAGATTTCATACAACCCCCAGATAGCCCGGGCAGTTATTGAAGGCTCAATACTATACCTTCCTCCCCAGAAGGACAAGACTGATGAAATCCTGAACATATGGGAAGAAGAGAAGAAAGTGGACTCCCGTCTCTTTGTGGAAGTTATTAACTTCCTTTCAGTCCAGCTATTGCCCATGCTGACCGTCATCGCCAAGGAGATGCGCCTTCCGTACCACATCCCAGTTCCGAGGGCGGAACTCAGAACTCAGTGATTCCCTCTGCTTCCAGTATTTTTCTTCTTGCTTCTGTAAGCTCCTCTTTCTCAAGGAGTATTCCATCAACGATGTCAAATGCCTTGTGGAGGTTGTTCTTCTTCAGGTGGAACTCCACCAAGTCAACTTTTTCAAGAACTTCCTCCGAGCCCTTTTGAGAGGCGTAAACCTTGGCAACCGCCAGCCTGATGCGGGTTCTGTGTTTGAGCCCACCCTCGAGCTCAAGGGCATTCTTGTAGGCACCCATGGCTTCTTCAAGCTTTCCAACCCCAATTAACGCCTCTGCAGTTTCCATGAGCTTTTCAGACGCCATCTTGTCGTTTCCAGAGGCGCGGTGGGCGCTAATGACCTGGTTGAGCATTCTGACAGTGTTTATTCCTATCAGCTTTGCCCTCCCGCTGTTTCCGGCCAGAAGGTACGCATACTGGGCCTTGACGAGATAGCTCGTGGTTCCGTTGAGGTCTCCCTCAGAGTAGGCCAGCTTGCTCGCCCTCTCGTAGTTCCTCGCGGCGGTGTCCATCATCTCCTTGAAGTGGGCATCGTAGCCAAATATGACCCTCGTATAGCGCGCCAGCTCGTAGAAGGCATCTGCCGCCGCCCCAATGTCGCCCTCACCGAGCTTTGCCTCCGCTATCTGGCCGTAAAGGCTGATGAGCTTTTCAGTTATCTTCCTGGCCCCGTCTTCCAGACCCGCAAGCTTGTAGTACCTGAAGGCCGACTCATAGGCTCTGATTGCAAAGGTTACGTCTTCTGCACTCTCGTAGGACTCCCCGAGGTCTTCGTATATGCCGGCGAACTCGGAGGCATACTTGGTGAGTAGGCGGGTGTCGTTTAGCATTGCAAACACTTCAAGGACGCGGAAGCAGTACTCGTCGAGGACGTCTATGTCCACTTCAGGTTTTGAAATCTCCTCCTCAATGAGGTCTATGTAGAGGTAAGTGCTCTTGAGGAGTGAGGGCTTGGCCTTCTCGATTCCAACGCGCCTGGCAAGGAAGTAGCCGAGATAGCGGTACAGCCTCGCGGCGTTCTCCTTATCGTCTTTCTCTTCATACCCCTTGGCCGCCTTGAGGATTAGCTTGAGGCCCTCCTTCGTTTTTCCCTCATCTATATATTTGAACCCCAACTCCTCAAGCTCTTCAGGTGAAGAGTCAATACCCGGCGAAATCAATATCCTCACCCCAACCCAACTCACTCAGAGTGATTTAACCCAGGCAATATTTAAGGGTTGCCTAAGCCCGGACTATCCGGTAGCCCGCGGCTTTCCTGAGCCTGTTCATGACCGCAAGGCCGAGGCCCCTCTCCTCGACGCCCTCCGCGATTATGACGTCAACTCCGCGCCTGTCGAGCTCCCTGAGGGCCTTGAATAAGTTTTTGGCCACATCTTCAACCGTCCTTCCGAGGTGGTAGAACTCGTCGGCCTCGAACTCTTCTGTCGCCATAACCCCAACGCGGTAGCCCTTCGAGCGGTACTCTCTGACGAGCTCCCTGATTTTTTCTCTGACCATTTCCTTCGGCCCTTCAACAACTATGACCTGGGCGTTTGGAGAGTAGTGCTTGTACTTCATTCCGGGGGCCCTCGCGAGGTCAGCGTTCTTTCCCTTGACGGCGGGGTGAATCTCAACCGGTCCTATGACGGCCTCAATCTCTTCCAGGGGGAGACCTCCGGGCCTGAGGAGCGTTGGCCTCTCCGAGCTGAGGTCTATGACTGTTGATTCGACCCCAACCTTTGTCGGCCCTCCGTCTATTATTGCCCCAATCCTGCCGTAGAAGTCGTCAACAACGTGCTCCGCGAGGGTCGGGCTCGGCTTCCCGCTTATGTTGGCGGAAGGGGCCGCAACGGGAGTGCTCGCCCTTATCAGAGCGAGGGCTATTTCGTGGGCCGGCATCCTCACAGCGACGGTATCAAGACCACCGGTGGTTACGAGCGGGACTTCGTCCTTCTTCGGCAGGACGATGGTCAGGGGGCCTGGCCAGAACCTCTCGGCGAGAAGCTTTGCCTCCTTCGGGACCTCCCTCGCGAGCTTCTTCAGGTCGTTGAAATCAGCTATGTGGACGATGAGGGGGTTGTCAGCTGGCCTTCCCTTGGCCTCAAAAATCCTTTTCACTGCCTCTTCATTCAGCGCGTCTGCTCCCAGGCCGTAGACGGTCTCGGTCGGAAACGCGACGAGCTTTCCTTCGAGGATCAGCCTTGCAGCGACCTTAATCTTTCTCTCGTCAACTCCGTCTCGCATGTTTATCACAATCGTCATGCTCCCACCCAGCGAGATGCCGGAAAAAGTTGTTAAAAACCTATCCCGTGAGGGACTTGTAAAGGCTTTCAACTTCCCGGGCAACCCTTTTCCACGAGTAGAGCCCGGCGACGTGCCTTCCTATCCACCCAGCCTTCCGGTTTCTCTTGGGTTCGAGCATTTTCCTCACAGCATCAACGAGCTCATCAAAGCTCTCGAACGTCAGTCCGTTTTTACCATCCCTTATGAGCTCCGGAATTGCACTCACGCGCCTTCCGATGGCAGGAACTCCAAGGGAAGTTGCCTCCAGGATTACGAGGCCGAAGCCTTCTCTCTTCGAGGGGAGGACGAGCAGTCTGCTCTCGGACAGAATTCTGTTGATGTCCCTCCGATAGCCGAGGAAGCGGACGTTATGGGGTGCGTCCTTTTCGAGCCTAGCCCTTAGGGGGCCGTCCCCAGCCACGAGGAACTCTTCCCCCGGAAAGTGTCTCGCGAGCTCGATGAAGGTCTCCGGGGACTTGTACTCCCGCAGGGCGCCGATAAACGTGATGTAGCGCCTTTTTGCGGGGACTTCTTCCATTTTCTCGACGCCGTTTGGGATTACCCTGACCTCCCCCGCCCCCAGCCTCTCGGCGAGCTTCGCCAGGTAGTGGCTGACGGCCACAACCGCGTCCGCCTTTTCAAGGCTCTTTCTGACGTAGAGCCTCCCGAGCGCCAGCTTCGCGGTGTGTTCAAGGTCGCTCCCGTGGGTTGTTACAACGAACGGGATGTTCAGCCTCTCCCTGGCAAGGGCGCCGGCGAAGCTCGTTGTCCCGACGAAATGGGCGTGTATGATGTCGAAATTAAACTTCCGGTGGAGCCTGACAAGTTTCCTCGCCCCAAGAAAGGCGAAGCTCGTCCCTCGGAATCCATAAACCGGGGGCACTCTGACCTGGTGCACGAACTCCCTCTCAAAGTCCCTCGGCTTCACGGGGCCGTATGTCAGGACGTGGACTTCGTGTCCCCTCTCCCTAAGCTCCCTCACCAGGTTGTCGAGATGCCTCGCAACGCCCCCGCCGTGGGGCGGGTAGTGGCCAACCATTATAACGCGCATGTCCGGGAATTGGAAAGGAAGGTTAAAAAGCGTTTGGAAACGCCTCGCGGAACAGCTTCTCGGCAAACTCCCTCAGGGACAGCCCTCCCTCTTTTGCGAGTTTTTCGAGGAGCTTCTGGGCCCTGCTGCCGTACTGGGCCGCTTTTTTCTCCCTCTTCGCTACCCACTCCGGGATTCCGAGCTTCAGCGCGAGCTTTCTCAGGATAACTTTCCGCTCGTCCCCGGAGATTTTAAGCCCCATTGGAGTCCTGAGCGCGAGGGCAACCACGGGCAGAGCAAGGAACGGGAGCCTTCCCTCGACACCGTTTAGCATTGTTATCTTGTCGTCCCTCGCAAGGTTCCGCTCCGCCATGTTGAGGATGTCGTCCCACATGAGCTCAGGTCTGTCCAGGTACTTCGCGTAGCCGCCGAACAGCTCGTCCGCACCCTGTCCGCTCAGGAGAACCTTCGTCCCCTCCCTACCCGCGAGCTCGGTGGCGAAGTAGATGGGCAGTCCAATGGCCAGGTTCATCGGGTTTGGCTCTTCGATTGCGAAGATTACCCTTTTCACGGCTTCCCTGACGTCGTCGAGGGTAAAAATCCTCTCCCTCAGCTCCCAGCCAAAGTGGTCTGAGACCTTCCTCGCCCACTCAAGGTCGGGGCTGTCCTCAGTCCCGGCGGTGTAAAGTATGACGTCCGAGTGTCTCGAAGCTAAGTAAGCTACGAGGGTGCTGTCGAGACCACCGGAGAACAGAACGCCCGTCTTCTCGGCGCCCCTGAGCCTGACCGTGTGCTCAAGCACGTTTCCAAGGCCCTTAAGAAGGCTCCCCTCGGGGTGGTATCTTCCCCTGAGCTCTTCAAGGGAGAAGACCCTCGCCCGGCTGACCCCGTCGCCAAGAACAACGAGTTCGCCCGGCTCGACTGGAACTGCCTTTTCCCCGATTGCCCAGAGGACTTTCTTCTCGCTGGCAAAGAACCCGTTTGGCGAGAAGTAGAGCGGCCTTACCCCCATCGGGTCGCGGAAGAGGTAAATCCTCTCGCCGTCCGAGAAAGCGACGGCATAGTCTCCTTCAAGCCAGCGCATTGCGTTTCTGACTGCCTGGGGGACGCTCAGCCCCCCATCCCTCAGGAACTCGATGAGCCTGAGGATTACCTCGGTATCAACGTCGCTCTCAAATGAGACCCCCTTCCCCTCAAGGAACGCCCTAATCTGAGAGTGGTTGTAAATTTCGCCGTTGTGGACGAGGGCAAGTTCGTTTACAAAGGGCTGGGTGAACTCCTTGGAACCGGTCATCGCCAGCCGGCACTGGAGGACGCCTATTCTCCCTCCAGGAATCCCACCTAGCCTTGAGAAGTCGTTAGACTTGAGAACCCCCTCGTCGGTCCAGACACCGAAGCTCTCAGGCCCGCGGTGTTTACCTGCCAGCGCCATCTTGATGAGCCTTCCCCTAATCTCCCCGATTCCTCCCGCAATAAGGCACATGCTCTCACCAAAACCTTTTCTCTGGCGAGGAAAAAAGCCTTAGCCCTTCCCACTTGAGAAAGTTTGCAGAAACCTGGCGGAACTTTGAATGATTGTTCACGTTAAATCTCCGCAGGTGCAGTAATGCTCATACGCTACTGTCTCAAGCTCATCGAAGCCCTCACGGGTCTTCGCCGAGAGATAGAGAACCCTCGTTGGCGGGGCCAGCTCGGGAAGCACCGAACAGAGCTTGTAGGCGAGCAGACCCTGGGTGGACGGCTCCAGCTTTAGCCTCGTGGTCAGGTACTCAATGTCGTCGAGGTACTTTCTCAGCTCGTCAACGTTGGCAGTGTCCACCTTGCTCAAAGCGGGGACGGTGGTTATACCGAGCCTGAGGTCGATCATGAGGCCAAAGAACCGCGCGAAGCAGAAGTCCGTCGGCTTCCTCAGTATCTCGGGCGAGAAGAGGTAGACGCCGAGGGCGTCGGGGAATGCCTCCATGAGTCTTACTCCGAACTCGTGGAAGAGGAAGGTCTCCATCTGGCCGGGCGTGTCTATCAGCACGTAGTCGTTCTTCCCGTCGAGCTCCCTTATTTTGTCCGCACAGTTGCTGACCTTTGGAATCAGCAGGTCGTAGCTCTTCACTATCGCCCCGTTCGGGCCGAGCCCCTCTTCCATCAGCTCCCAGGCGGTCACGTCCTCGCGGACGTCAACGTCCGGGGTGTAGGGAAGCTTTTTGACGCCCGTGTCCAGATTGACGTAGGCCACGGAGTATCCGTTCTCCTCAAGGTACTTCCCGAACTCGGCCGTCAGCGTTGTCTTTCCGCTCCCCGCGGTGCCTATAAACGCCAGAATCATCCCATCACCCTCGCCTTGAAGCCGGCTATCCTCACGACGGTCTCAGCCAGTTCATAGAAGGCCTTTGCACCGTCCGAGTCAGGGGCGTATTCAACAACGGGGATACCTTCAAGGGTCGCTTCTCTAACTTTGGGGTCTTCCGGGACGACGACGAGGAGCGGGACCTCCATGACCTCCTCTGCAACGTCGGGGGGTATGTCGTTGTCGCTCCTGCCGTAGCGGTTAAGGACGAAGCCCAGAACTGCCAGGCCGGCCTTTTTAAGGACTATCCCCACCTTCATAGTGTCGGTGATGCACGAGATTTCCGGGTTCGTTACGAGGATTACTTCTTCTCCGCTCATCATCGCGTTCATCGCGTCCATCTGGAGGCCGGCGGGGCAGTCAATTATGATGAAGTCGAAGTAAGGTTTGAGGGGCTTTATCACGCCGGGCAACCCCCTAGGGTCTGCCCTCAGGACGTGCTCCCAGTCAACGGCACCGGGAACGAGGTGGACGTTCTCAAACCTCGTGGTGTATATCGCGTCCTTAATCTCGGCCGTGCCGGCCAGGACGTCGTGAATAGTCTTCTCAGCATCGTCTATCCCCATGACAAGGCTCAGGTTTGCCATAGTCAGGTCAGCGTCGATTGCCAGTACCTTGTAACCCATTTTACCCAATGCTATTGAGAGGTTCGCGGCGGTCGTCGTTTTGCCGGTTCCTCCCTTCCCGCTCGCGATGGAGATTAGCCGGCCCATTCTTTCACCCATTTGATGTTGGCCTAAACCTTTATGAACCTTTAGCCTCACCGAAAACCGGTGAGAGAGATGAGAGTGTTCGTTCCAGATACGAGCGTGATAGTTGATGGCAGGCTGACCCAGTTCCTCTCAACCCTTGACGAGAAGGTCAAGGTAGTGGTTCCCGAAGCGGTCGTGGCCGAGATTGAGCACCAGGCTAATGAAGGAAAGGCGATAGGCCACACCGGCCTTGAGGAGCTCAAGAAGCTCCGCGAGATGGCAGAGGGCGGCAAAATCCTGCTGGAGTTCTACGGCGAGAGGCCGGAGCTCTGGCAGATTAGGAGGGCTAAAGCCGGCGAGATAGACCACATGGTGCGCGAGACCGCCAGGGAGCTCAACGCGACCCTCATAACCGGCGACCAGGTTCAGCGCGACATCGCGATAGCCAAGGGCATAGACGTGATATACCTGACCGCCAAGCGCGGGGTGAAGCACCGCCTTGAGGACTTCTTTGACGAGACCACGATGAGCGTCCACCTCAAGGCCGGAGTTAAACCCCTCGCCAAGAAAGGAAAGCCCGGTGAGTGGAGGCTTGTCCCGATACGCGACGAACCGCTCACCGACGAGGAGCTGGAGGAGATAGCCGACGACATAGTGGAGAGGGCGAAGAGAGAACCCGACAGCTTCATAGAACTCGACGAACCAGGAGCTACCGTCGTTCAGCTCAGGAACTACCGTATCGTCATAGCCAAACCCCCCTTCGCGGACAGGATAGAGATAACCGCGGTGAGGCCGGTCAAGAAGCTCAGCATAGATGACTACGAGCTCAGCGAGAGGCTCCTTGAGAGGCTCAAGGACAAGGCGGAGGGGATACTCATCGCCGGAGCGCCTGGAGAGGGTAAGTGTTTGCCCCCTGAAACTCCAGTTCTGTTGGCAGATGGAACTTTTGTACCAATTTCAAGTCTTAAACCCGGAACGAGAGTCATAACGCTATCTCACAACAAGGTTGATGTTCAGGAAGTTGCCAAAGTCCACAAGAGGAAAGAAACAAGGTTAATCAAGCTGAAAACCTCTACCGGAAGGGAGATAACACTCAGTCCAAATCACCCAGTCTTAACGATAAAGAACGGCTTCGTCGTGTGGGAGGATGCAGGCAACCTTGAGGTGGGCTCTCCGATAGCTGTTCCAAGAAAAATCGCCGTGAAGTCTGACCTTCCAGAGAAGCTTTGGGTTGGCGAACTGGTTGGAGAGGGCTTCTTTGCGAGACTCAAGGACGGAAGCGCTGTCCCCATAGACAAGGCTATCCCAGAGGGGACCGTTGGAGTGTTTTACAGGGGAAGAAACCACAGGAGTTCTCGGGAGATACCCCCATTTATCAAGCTCAACGAGGAGTTCTTCGAGTTTCTCGGCATGATGTGGGCTGAGGGCTCTGGGAGTGTCTTTGAATTCAACAACTTCGATGAGGAACTTGTGGAGCACTTCAAGGGACTTGTGAAGTCCCTGTTTAACGTGAGCGAGGAGGAATTCTACTTTGTCTCACCCGGAAGATTGCGCGTTAGGAACTCGAAGACTATAGAAAAGCTCTTGAGGGCTCTTGGCTATCCCGAGAGAGAAAAGGCAAAAACAATAAAGGTTCCCAAACTTGTTCTCAGAGCGGACGAGAGGAGAATAGCTGCCTTCCTCAAGGGGGTTTTTGAGGGGGACGGCTACATCGGTAAGGAGCTTGAGATAGCCACCGCAAGTAGGGATTTTGCCCACGGGATTCATTATCTTCTCCTGCGCCTTGGAATTCCTTCGATAGTCTCCGAGAAGATGATTAATGGACGCACTTACTACAGGGTGCTCATTAAGAATTCAGAAGACATCAGGAAGTTTTACGAAATCGTTAGGCCCCGATTCAGGGTTAAGGGCTTTGAAAGGCATTTCTATATTAAGGCGAATCCCAACGCAGGCACGATTCCAGCGGGGGAAACCATAAAGACGCTTGGACTTCTTCTCAGGAGACCAGTTAAGAACCCGCTCAAGAATTCGTATTCCCCTGATAGGCTCAGAAGGATTTACCAGGAATACCTCCAGATTTACAGGGACTACGTTGGAGTTGAGAGAGACGCTAAGAGCCTCATAGATTATATGAACGAGCTGAACCGCTGGAGGGAAATCGTTGAGTTCATCAGTTCTCGCGTATCCAGAGAGTTCTACATACGGAATGGAATTGACCCGGAGGGGCCAAAGCTGTGGCTGGAGGGCAAAAGAACGCCAATGCCCTCAACGATAGCTAAGTTGGTAAGTGCGTTCCACAGAGAGACAGGCCTGCTCGAACGGGAGGCAAAAATGTGGGTATCACTTAGCGATAACGTCAGGGTATTGCTCGCTCGCATCTTTGACAGGATAGGGCGTTCGACGTACGGCGTAATGTCTCAGCCGATGCTGAGTCTGTTCCTTTCGGGAGCAGAGGTTAGAGTTACAACACTAAAGGAGCTCATCGAAAAGGCCGTGGAGGATTACTACACCAAGGCCGAGTTCATAGAGGAGTATCTCGCCCACCTGCGTCTCATGCTTGATGAGAACATATTCTGGGACAGGGTCAAGGAAATCGCGGTGGTTGAGGGCGAGTTCGAGGTATATGACATAACCGTTCCCAACCACAACTTCATTGCTGGCAATACTCCAGTGTTGGTTCACAACTCGACCTTCGCCCAGGCTTTGGCCGAGTGGTACGCGAGCATGGGCAAGATAGTGAAGACTATGGAGAAGCCGAGAGACCTGCAGGTCAGCGAGGAGATAACGCAGTACACGGCTTTAAGCGGCAAGATGGAGCTAACTGGTGACATACTGCTCCTCGTCAGGCCGGACTACACGATATTCGACGAGATGAGGAAGACCAGCGACTTCAAGATATACGCCGACCTCCGCCTGGCCGGAGTTGGAATGGTCGGTGTCGTCCACGCGACGAAGCCGATTGACGCCATACAGCGCTTCATCGGAAGGGTCGAGCTCGGAATGATACCCCAGATAGTAGATACAGTGCTCTTCATCAAGGCCGGAAGGGTTGCAAAGGTTCTGACCCTTGAGTACCTCGTCAAGGTTCCGAGCGGAATGAAGGAGGAGGATTTGGCGAGGCCAGTCATAGAGGTTCGCGACTTCGAGACCGGCGAGCTGGAGTACGAGATCTACACCTACGGTGAAGAGGTAAGCGTCGTCCCGGTCAAGAAGGAGGAGAAGGCTCCGGCATTGAGACTCGCCGAGAAGAGGCTCAAGCAGGAGATTAAGAAGTTCCTGCCCGACGTCTACACCGAGGTCGAGATAGTCAGCCCGCACAAGGCGGTAATCTACGCGGACGAGTTCGACATTCCGGCAATCATCGGCAAGAAGGGCAAGCGCATAACCGAGCTGGAAAAGAGGATAGGCATAAGCATAGACGTCAAGAGCTTCACCGAGAGGGAAGCCGAGAAGCCCAAGGAGAAGATACCCGTCGAGGTCGAGGAAAAGAAGAAAACGATAGTCCTGAGGGTCTCGCCGGACTACGCGAAGAAGCCCCTCAAGTTCTACGGCGGTGAGCAGTACGTCTTCACGGCAACGCCGAGCAAGAAGGGCCTCGTCAAGGTCAGCAAGAGCACGCCGATAGGGAAGGAGCTCAAGAGGCTCATCGATGCGGGCATACCGATATGGGCGAGCACCTGAGCTTTCCCTTTCTTATATCCACTTTCCCCAGCAAGAATCTGAGGGACTGGAATATAAAAGAGGACTGCCAGGCTCGGTTGCGAGGGTACTCATCACTGGTCAGCTAGCGAAATTGTCGTCATCGCCCCTCTCAGTTGGGCCCTTTCCTTTTAACGTTTGGGGGTGGTCTGATGCTGGTTCTTGCCTCTGCATCGCCGAGAAGGAGGGAGATACTGTCGCGTTTCATTACGGACTTCCACGTGGTTCCGAGCAACATCGAGGAAGAGTGCTCCAGCACGGTTCCGGAGGAGTGCGCCGTCGAGCTCGCGAGGCTGAAGGCGCGGGAGGTCTACTCGCGCGTCGGCGGCACGGTCATCGGTGCCGACACGGTCGTCAGCATTGACGGCCATATACTCGGCAAGCCGCGGGACGAGCAGGAAGCCTACGAGATGCTCAGACTTCTCAGCGGGAGGGTTCACTCCGTCACGACCGGCTACTGCATAGTCCGCGAGGGAGAGGAGATAACTGGCTCGGTCACGACCGAAGTCAAGTTCCGCGAGCTGGACGATGAGCTGATATGGGCCTACCTAAGAACCGGCGAGCCGATGGACAAGGCCGGGGCCTACGGGATTCAGGGAAAGGCTGGCCTCTTTGTCGAGTGGATTAGGGGCGACTACTACAACGTCGTAGGCTTCCCGATGGAGATAATATGGAAGCTCAGGGAGCTAGGTTTTGACGTTCTATCACGATGAGCTCCCTTTGATTTGAATTTTCTGCTTTATTGGACCATGTTTTATCCGTTTCGACGACATAAGGCTCCTGGAAATCGATTTTCGTAGGTCTAAGAACATCACAAATTGTCACAACTTAGCTTGGATTTTGTAACGAAAATTCTCTGGAATGCTGAACGGGGCTGTTCTGGTAGGGCTTTAGTCTAAAACCCTGCTTAAATTGAATCTTTTTGAGTTTCGAGCAACTAAACGGCTAAAATTTTGAATTGGGGTGTTATCTTTTCTCCGGAAATCACTGAGAGGTTTTCACCCATGTAGGAAAAGAAACGACAAGATGGCCCCAGCGGTGCACAGGGGAACTTCTCAAGGCCCGAATTCAGAGTGCCTCCCCTCTGCTTTTGCAGGGGTCTCCAGAAAAGCTTAAATATCTGAGTGTTTATAGGTCTCTGCTGGACGAATGGGCGGATTTTCCGCCCTGTTGCAATAAGACTCTAGGAGAATTGAAAGGCAGGTCGCTGAACTCATAGAAGAAGTGTTGAGCGGTTGCAATAAGACTCTAGGAGAATTGAAAGTGAGAGCTTCTAAGAGGTCGTCGAGCTCGTTGAGGTCGGTTGCAATAAGACTCTAGGAGAATTGAAAGCTGTCCAAAGTGCCCCTTGCAAAAATTCTCCATTTTCGAAGTTGCAATAAGACTCTAGGAGAATTGAAAGGGAGGAACGTGAGAAAATCTTCGGGAATGTCGGCGATTGTTGCAATAAGACTCTAGGAGAATTGAAAGACCTGGTAAGCGAGCTGTGCTCTCTTGAAGCCGACGTAGTTGCAATAAGACTCTAGGAGAATTGAAAGAGGACGGAGCGACGGTCGGAGGCGATAGCCTTGACGGGAGTTGCAATAAGACTCTAGGAGAATTGAAAGAGCTCCCGGTTGAAAAAGCGGACGCGGACGAAAGCGCGTTGCAATAAGACTCTAGGAGAATTGAAAGGGCTCCGACGAGGGCCTCAACGTACTCCTCCTTGTCCTGTTGCAATAAGACTCTAGGAGAATTGAAAGAAATCTCATTAGCATCAATAACCAGCGGGTAAACTTCGTTGCAATAAGACTCTAGGAGAATTGAAAGTTTAGTATTCGGTTGCCGGTATATATATCCTTCGCAAGTTGCAATAAGACTCTAGGAGAATTGAAAGGTGGGCTTCCACACGCCCTCCTCAAGGAGGACAATCCGGTTGCAATAAGACTCTAGGAGAATTGAAAGATGCCCAGTTCGTTAAAGCACCCCAGACCGTCGAATAGGTTGCAATAAGACTCTAGGAGAATTGAAAGTAACTCCCCACATTTCCAGCGACATGGCTCGCGGTTGCAATAAGACTCTAGGAGAATTGAAAGAGCGCTAGGCCGGCCAGCCCGCCGAAGAACATCAGCAGTTGCAATAAGACTCTAGGAGAATTGAAAGGGCTCCTCGTGAGCAGTTGGCCGTCAACGAGGGTTGCAATAAGACTCTAGGAGAATTGAAAGGTCTTTTCTGAACAGATCATACATCTCATACCTCACAAGTTGCAATAAGACTCTAGGAGAATTGAAAGCAGGTAGAAGGCTCGGTTTCGCTGAGGGTTTACGCTGGAAGTTGCAATAAGACTCTAGGAGAATTGAAAGTTGGTTTACGAGAAGACTTATTCGAACTTTGAGACGGTTGCAATAAGACTCTAGGAGAATTGAAAGAGCGTTGATACTGTTATGAGGGCACACCAGCAAGTATGTTGCAATAAGACTCTAGGAGAATTGAAAGAGTTTCCCGTCCTGCTGGTTGACTACAACACGGTGGTGTTGCAATAAGACTCTAGGAGAATTGAAAGTGCTCCGAGACAAGGAAGGCCTTGACCCACAGATGCGAGTTGCAATAAGACTCTAGGAGAATTGAAAGTTGGTTGACAGAGTGTTACATGCGCCCCGCGGGAAACTGTTGCAATAAGACTCTAGGAGAATTGAAAGATAAGTGACCAACAAAGAGTAATACTAACAAAACTAAGTTGCAATAAGACTCTAGGAGAATTGAAAGGTAGATCCTGAAACCTGGACGGTCTCAGTTTTCAGCAGTTGCAATAAGACTCTAGGAGAATTGAAAGCGACGTAGTCAGCGCCAATTCTCCTCGCCAGGCGCCAGGTTGCAATAAGACTCTAGGAGAATTGAAAGTGAGGTTGACGAGGCGAACGGGCAGGTTTACTTTGACAAGTTGCAATAAGACTCTAGGAGAATTGAAAGTTACCTGGGTCGGTCTGCTGGCGTAGACCTTGAGTTGCAATAAGACTCTAGGAGAATTGAAAGTACTCTCCAATTCCCATTTACTGCACCAACCCACTACGTTGCAATAAGACTCTAGGAGAATTGAAAGAAAAGCTTGGGAGAAAATGGATTGGAATAGAGATTAAGTTGCAATAAGACTCTAGGAGAATTGAAAGTCCTTAAGCTCAACCTTTGTGAAAGGTGGAGCGCAAAGGTTGCAATAAGACTCTAGGAGAATTGAAAGTTCTGCGAAATCGGCGGGAACTCTATCCTTGAAGCGGTTGCAATAAGACTCTAGGAGAATTGAAAGCCGGCGGTAAAAGGCCCTTGTGTCGTCGTAGGTTGAGTTGCAATAAGACTCTAGGAGAATTGAAAGGAGGAAAACCCTTATCAGCAGGGGCGGCCTTTCCCCTCTGGTGGTCGGAATGAAAGCTAGGGTGGTAGAACGCTTCAAGTTTGAATCAGCGCACGCGGTTGTTATTAATGGAGAACCCGAAGAAATTCACGGGCACACATTCATACTTGAGGTCGCAGTCGAGGGCCCCATGAGGAACGGCTACGTCATTGACTTCCTCGAACTCAGGCGCATCGTGGGTGAAATAGTCGGTAAGCTTGACCACCGGAACCTGAACACCATCTTTGAAAACCCCACGACCGAGAACGTCGCCCTGTGGATAGCGGAGGAGGTTAAAAAGAGGCTCCCCCAAGGTGTCGAGCTCAGAAGGCTGGTTCTCTGGGAAGGGGACGAAAACGGGGTCGAGCTGGAGTTTTAAGGCTTCTCTGCCTTTACCTCCTTGACGCTCTCAACGAGCGCCACCCCATTGGTGCCCTTCTCAAACGAGATGCCGTCGGGCAGGGACAGCCTTACGGGGATTGCCCCCCTCTTCTCCTCGCTGGGGGTCCAGCTTATCAGGTCGCCTTCCTCCACGTCGAGCGCTTTTATCAGCCCCACCGGGCCCTCGATTATATACCTGGCAGGTGCCTTCGGTGCATATACGCGCCACTTCCTCGCCCTTCTGAAGTCCACCACCCGCTTCGTGGAGTCCAGCCAGACTACGTCTATGTCGCTCAGCATGAAGAACATGTGAATTGAGGCGTTAAGCCTGCTCTCGACCGGGAGCACAAAAACGAGGGCGTAGTTCACATTGCCCACAAGCATCAGCCCCCTAAACCGCTTGAGGAATGTGTCAGCAACTTCAACGTGTCCCTGCCAGACTCGTCCCTTCGTTTCGTTGATTATCATGTTTCTGTGTTCATAACTTGGCTTAATAAGCCTTGTTGGTAGAGTGCCGCAAACAAAAACGATGCCCGTCCTGCAGTCATGATGTCAAGAGAAATAGGACATGAGAGAAGATGAGAGAAAACAGCAGAAATTTCATAGGCTCAGCCCTTGAATTCCTCAGCGAGCTCGAACCCCCTGTGGAGGGCCCTAACGTTTATCTCCTCCGTGCCCTTCGGGACGGAGTCGCGGACGGCCTGTTCAATCGCTTCCCTGCTCACTATTCCCGTAATCCCGACGAGCAGTCCCAGGGCAAGGATGTTCATCGTCAAGCTGAGGCCGGTTGTCTCCTCCGCTATCTCCGTCAGGGGGAGGGCTATGACGTTAAGCTTTTTCTCGAAGTCAAGGTCTCTGTGGGGGACGAGGTCTTTCTCGATTATTACCGTCGCGCCCTCCTTTACTGTGCGGAGGTACTTGTTGTAGGCCTCCTGGGAGAAGAAGACCGCGTAGTCCGGCTGGAGCGTCTTGGGGTAGTCAATCGGCTCGTCGCTTATGACGACCTCCGCCTTGCTCGCGCCGCCCCTGGACTCAGGGCCGTAGCTCTGGGTCTGGACGGCGTAGAGGTTCTCGTAGACAGCGGCCGCCCTGCCGAGGATGACGCTCGCGAGTATGACACCCTGGCCGCCAAACCCGCTGAAGAGGACTTCCTTCCTCATTCTTCCCACCCCATCATCTTCTTGGCCCTCTTTATGTACTCTCTGTATTCCCTCACGAGACCGGGCCTGTCTCTGTCTGCGAACTCTCCGATGACTATCTTGCCCTCAAGTTCTTCTGGCTTCATCTTCTTGGCCTTCGCGAGCGGGACGGTTATCTTCTGGTACCAGCGGATGAGCTCCGGGGAAGTCTTCATTCTGTTCCTCCTTCCGAAGCTTATCGGGCACGGCGAGAGGAACTCCACAAGCGTGAAGCCTTCTTTGCTGAGGGCCTTCTTGATGCTGTTGATGCCCTGGAGGTAGTTGAAGACTGTCCACCTTGCAACGTAGTTAGCGCCGGCGGCAACGGCCAGGCCGGCTATGTCAAATGGGTTCTCAAACTGGCCGTATGGCGCTGTAGTTCCGCGCAGGCCCTTCAGGGCGGTGGGCGCGACCTGGCCACCGGTCATTCCGTAGGTGAAGTTGTTGATGAGAATAACCGTGACGTCGAGGTTCCTCCTTATGGCGTGGATGAAGTGGTTTCCACCGATAGCCGCGGCGTCGCCGTCGCCCATGAAGGCGATTATTTTGAGGTTGGGGTTGGCGAGCTTGATGCCTGTAGCAAAGGCCAAAGCCCTTCCATGGGTCGTGTGAAGGCCGTCGAAGTTCACGAAGCCGGGCACACGTGAGGAACAGCCTATTCCGCTCACCCATACAATCTCGTCCTGGTTGAGGCCGAGGTCGTCTATAGCCCTTAAAGTGAACTGGAGGACGCTGCCGATTCCACACCCGGGGCAGAATATTGTGGGGAGCATGTCCTTTCTGAGGTACTTGTCACGAATCTCGTAAGCGGACTTCATGTACATCATCCCACCACCCTTTCAACTATCTCCATCGGCGTGTGCACCTCACCGCCAATCTTGGCTATGAGCTCGACCTCGGCTTTGCCGTTTGCTCCCTCCTTGACGAGGTGGTAGAGCTGTCCGAGGTTCATCTCGGGCACGTATATCTTCCTGACGCGCTCCGCGAGCTCCTCGATATAGTCAAAGTCGAAGGGCCAGACGGTGTTGAGCTTGAGCAGACCCGCCTTAACGCCCCTCTCGCGGAGTATCTTAACGGCCCTTATGGCAGAGCGCGAGACGATTCCGGTGGATACGATTGCTACATCGGCGTCGTCGAGCATGAACTCCTCGTAGCTTATTATCTCGTCCTTGTGGTCGAGTATCTTCCTGAAAATCCTCGTTATGAGCTTCTCGTGGACTTCAGCATCAACGGTCTTCGGCCTCCCGCGCTCGTCGTGGGTGAGGCCTGTCACGTAGGTGCGGTAGCCCTTCCCGAATATCGGCATCGGCGGGACGCCGTCTCCGTGCGGGTCTCCAAAGGGGAGCTTGGCCTCTTCCTCGCTGGCGGGAAGCTTTCTCTCAACGAGCTCGATCTCCTCTGGGCTGGGAATGTAAACGCGCTCGCGCATATGTGCTATCTCCGCATCGGTGAGGAGAACCACCGGCGTCCTGTACTTCTCAGCGAAGTTGAAGGCCAGGATTGTGAAGTCGAACGCCTCCTGGACGGTCGAGGGGCTGAGGACGATGAGCATGTGGTCGCCGTGGGTGCCCCATATAGCCTGCATTATGTCGCCCTGCGCCGGAAGGGTCGGCTGGCCCGTTGAGGGGCCTCCGCGCTGGACGTCGACGACGACTATCGGCGTCTCGGTCATAACCGCGTAGCCGAGGTTCTCCTGCATAAGGCTGAACCCCGGACCGCTCGTCGCTGTCATCGCCTTCGCACCGGCCCAGGAAGCACCTATTATCGCCGCTATGCTCGCTATCTCGTCCTCCATCTGGATGCTTACGCCGTCAACAAGGGGCATGTAGAGGGCCATAGCCTCAAATATCTCGCTGGCAGGGGTTATTGGGTAGCCCGCGTAGAAGCGGCAGCCGGCAAGGATTGCGGCCCTTGCTATTGCCTCATCACCCTGAATGAAGTCTGACTTACCAACGGGAAACGGGTACCTCATGCTACCACCCCGCTCGGAATCCTGAGAACGAGCTCCCTGAAGTCGACTGACTTGGATGCGTCGAGTATTTCAATTTCCACGACTTCTCCTTTTTCGTTCAGGTGCGCGATGACACCTTCACCAAGGTCAACCGAATCCACGATTTCGTCATCTCTAAGGCGGATAATCAAGACGTCAGCATCTTGCGAGTACTCTATCTTCATAAACACCACCACCCATAAAGTAACGCTCTTTACACGGTCTATACACCGTTACGACCACGGGAACGCCATGCTCGTACTCATAGATAACCCGAATAATATGGTCGTTCTCTGCTTTATGCGCTATAAACCTGTCGTGATGTCCTGTTAGAACCTCTTCGGGATATAGTACTGCCTCAATAAGCTCCTCAAGGGAAAGTTTCCAGCGCCTTGCGCGGGAAAGTGCGTGATGTGTTATCAGGATTTTGCACTTTTTCTCGTCTGTCTGAATTACTATGATTCTGCCTTTAGGGTGGTCCCTATCCTCGACAACCTTCACTTCAGCCCCTCCTCATAGCCTGCCATGAAAGCCTTGATGTTCACATCCTCAGTCCCCTTCGGGACGCGCCTCCTTATGGCCTCCTCAACGCTTTCCTTTTTCACAACACCCGTCTTCGCAACAAGGTAGCCGAGAGCGACCATATTCACGGTCAGGGCAAGTCCAGTGGTCTCCTCGGCGATTCTGGTGAAGGGCGCGCCGACGTAGTCCCTATCGGGCCTGACCAAATCCGTCTCGATGATTAAAAGCCCGTCCTCCTTGAGTGAGTCCTTGACGGTGTCGTAGCCGAGCTGGTGGAGCGCAACGAGAACATCAGCCCTGGTGACCATGACGTCGTAAATCGGCTCCTTCGAGATTATGACGTCCGCAATCGAGTGGCCGCCCCTGCTCGCGGAGCTGTAGTCCTGCGTCTGGAGGACGTTCAGCCCCTCTATCGCGGCGGCCTCGCCGAGTATTACCCCCGCGAGCACAACGCCCTGACCGCCGATTCCGGCGAGCCTAATCTGCATCATTCACACCTCCTTAAGGCCGAACTGCTCCTGAACCTCGTCAATCAGCTTGTTGAGCTCCTCGGTGAACTCGGGCCTCTGCCTGTTGACGAACTCCCCGATGACGAACTTGCCCTCGAGCTCCTCCGGTGACATCTTCTTTGCCTTGCTTATCGGGACGCTGTTCTTCAGGAACCAGCGGAGCATCTCTGCTGGCTCTTTCATTTTGTTCCTCCTTCCGAACTGGACCGGACACTGCGAGACCACCTCGACGAGGGAGAAGCCCTTGACCTGGAGCGCCTTCTTTATGCTCTCGATGAGCTGATAGACGTGAGCGGTCGTCCATCTCGCCACGTAGCTCGCCCCGGCGGCGGCCACGGTCTCTGATACGTTCAGAGGGTGCTCTATGTTCCTGTAGGGGCTTGTGGTTGTCTTGGCGCCGAAGGGCGTCGTCGGAGCGACCTGTCCGCCCGTCATTCCGTAGATAAAGTTGTTGACGAGAATCACCGTTATGTCGATGTTCCTCCTCGCGGCATGAATGAGGTGGTTTCCGCCTATGCTCGCCAAATCGCCGTCCCCGCTTATCACGACGACCTTCTTGTCAGGTAAACCGACCTTCACGCCGGTCGCGAAGGCTATCGCCCTTCCGTGCGTCGTGTGGAGGGTATCTGCCAAAAAGTAGGGTGAGGCTATCCATGCGGAACAGCCTATTCCGCTCACGACAACCAAATCCTTCGGGTCGAGCTTGAGCTGGTCAACGGCGTTTGCAAATGCGTTGAGGACGGTTCCACCGCCGCAGCCGGGACAGAGGGCAGTGGGAAGGGCCTCCTTGCGGAGGTACTTAACCATCGGGTAAGTGGAATAGATTTCTTTTGCCATCAGGCAACACCCCTTATTTCGCGCAGGATTTCCTCAACTGTGAGGGGCACTCCGCCGATTTTGTTCACGCCCTTGAGCAGAACGTCGTCGTTGACGAAACGCTGGACTTCGAGTATCATCTGGCCGAGGTTCATCTCCGGGACGAGTATGGCTCTAACGCGCTTTCCGAGCTCCCTCATTCTTTCTCCGGGGAACGGGTGAACCGTTTTCGGCACGAAGAGGCCGGCCTTTATGCCCTCTTCCCGTGCCTTGAGGACGGCTCCGAGGGCGGGCCTTGCCGTCACTCCCCAGCTGACGACCAGTATCTCTGCGTCGTCCGTGAAGTGCTCCTCGTACTTCTCGTAGACCTCGCGGTTCCCTTCTATCTTCTTGTGGATTCTTCTCACGAGCCTGTCGTGGACTTCCGGCGTGTAGACATCGCGAAGGCCGTTCTCTTTGTGGGTCGAACCGGTGACGTGGGTAAAGTAGCCGTGTCCGAAGAGGGGCATCGGTGGAACGCCGTCTCCGTGCGGGTCGCCGAAGGGGAGCTTAGCTTCTTCCTCGTTCTGGGGGAGCTTGCGGTAGGTTATCTCCACCTCATCAACGTCGGGAATCTTGATGAGCTCCCTCGTGTGGGCGAGAACACCATCGAAGAGAACCACCACGGGAGTCCTGAGCCTCTCGGCGATGTTAAAGGCCCTTATTGTCTCCCAGAAGGCGTCCTGCCCGCTGATAGGAGAAACCGCCACAATCGGGTGGTCGCCGTGAGTTCCCCACCTCGCCTGGAAGAAGTCGCCCTGCGCTCCCTTCGTGGCCTGGCCCGTTGAAGGCCCGCTCCTCTGCACATCAACGAGGACGAGCGGGGTCTCGGTCATCACGGCGTAGCCAAGGTTCTCCTGCATGAGGCTGAAGCCCGGCCCCGCGGTTGCCGTCATGACCTTGAGGCCCGTCCAGGACGCCCCGACCATCGCGGCTATGCTCGCTATCTCGTCCTCCATCTGGAGGTAGTAGCCGCCGAGCTTCGGAAGTTCGCGCGCCATCGTCTCCGCTATCTCGCTCGATGGAGTTATTGGATAACCTGCGTAGAAGCGGCAGCCCGCAAAGAGCGCGCCGTATGCAACGGCCTCGTTGCCCTGCAGGAAGTAGTTGCCGGGCTTGTAGAGCTTTCGAATGAGCCTGAGCTGTTCAGGCTCGTCGCCGCGGATTATCATACTCACCACCTTACTGATATCGCGAAGTCCGGGCAGAGGAGCTCGCAGAGCTTGCACTTAACGCACTTTTCGGCATGAACCGGAACTGGGTAGTGGACGCCTTTTTCGCTCAGCCCCTTGCTCCACTCAAAGACCTTCCTGGGGCACATTTCGACACAAATTCCACAGCCCTTGCAGAGAAACGTATCAACGTCAATTTCAACGACACCTTCCGCCTTCCCGACGACGAGATAGCCGTTTTTTTCAATGACTGTGTTCGCATTTTCGGCCATGGGAATCACCTCTTAGCAGGGCCTTTTACGTTTGTCAACATTTAAAGCTTTCGCGGGGGGACATTGATGTTCAGAAGGAGGCCATTCGGGAACAGGGGGTATTCAGAACAAAAGTTTCAGGAGAAGAGGGCCTCCTCCCGAAGAATCACCACGTCAGCAGCTGCCAGTCGAGGAGGCCGTTCTCGACTATGTACTCCCACCGCTCCCTGCACTCCGGTTTCAGGTTCTCGATGTACTTCATGTCTTGGGTTGCCGAGAACTTCTTGATGGCCTTTCCAATGACCTTGTCGTAGTCGGTGAGACAGTTGTGGGGGCCGCGCTTTGAGCCCGCACCGACCGGGTCGCTCAGGATTCTCTTGTTCGGGAACTTCCTCTTCGCCCAGATGAGGACTTCAACGGCGCTCCAGAGCCAGGGAGGGCGGTACTCGTTCTTCTCCCAGAGCCTCTCGTAGAGCGTGCCCTTCTGGATGTCCGTTATGTTTATTGAGAAGGTGTCCGTGTAGGGCTCGGCCTTGATTATGCTTTCCTTGGCGTCCTCTATCCCGTCGCGCTCGGAGAGGAATATCGGCTTCAGGAGGAGGTACGTCTTAACCTTCGCATCGGCTTCGTGTACTATCTCCGCCGCCCTTACGAAGTCCGCGAAGGTGTTGCCCTTGTTTATCGAGACATCAGCTACATCGTCGTTAGCTGTTTCAAGTCCTATTGCAACTTCAAAGTGCTTGTCTGGGACGAGCTCGGCAAGCTCTTTAACAGCATCGTAGCGGACGAGCTCGCTCCTGCTCTCGATGACGATTTCCTCAACGTTGTCCATCTTAGCTAAGAGCTCGAAGATTTTCCTCCTCGTCTCAGGTTTGAGCTCTCCGTTGTCAAGGAACGAGCCCGAGGTGAACATTCTCACCGCGAAGGGTCCCTTCTTACCTTTGATTTTCTCCAGCGCTTCCCTCACGTAGTCCACTATCGCTTCCTGGCTCCACTTCACCTTCGGGGCGGCAGTGGGGTAAGCGCACATGTAGCAGGCCTTTCCAATCCTGAAGCGGTAGCACCCAATGGTGGGGAGTATTATGAAGAGTGCCGTTCCGGGCTTTCCGGCGACGTTGTCTTCGCTTGTCCAGTATGTCATGCTCTCACCAAGGGCACGTTGCAGGGTTCTCTTTTAAGGGTTTGCAGGCCCCGCCGTGAAGAGGGTACCAAAAAGAAAGGTCAGTAAAAGTCAGTATATATCGCGCTCGATAACGATGTAGGCCTTTTCGATTCTGGCGCCTCTGCCTAGCGCATTTATTCCCTCCTCAACCCGTTTTAGTGCCCCCTTGGCGGTTTCTTCGAGTTTACTGTCGCTCAAGCTCTTGGACGTCCTGTCCACGCCGACCACGACCCGATAGCCAGAGGGGGCCTTCACGACCTCCACCCAGTTCACTGAAATCCCGCGGACGGCCGAAAACTGGTTCAGAACCTCACGTTCAATCTTCCCGACGTCTGTCTCTCCGCTCTCATGGCCTCCGTCCCCCTTTGCCGCCTCCACGAACTCCTGTGAAATCCCAGCCTCCCTCAGGAGCTTCTCAACCTCCGCCTCAACCTTTGCCCTGTCAATCTTCAGGCCTGCCCCTTTCCCGGCGTGGAGGGACACCTCGATTATCCTTCCGCCCTTGAAGTCCACCGCCTTTCTCCTGAACTTCACGAGCGGGAGCCTGGGAACGACCCTGAAGTTCGCCTCCTTCACGTGGACGCGAGTCTTAAAGCCCACCGCCCTCTCGATGATGACACCCATTTCACGCGCAATGACATCCAGCGGGACGTCTTCAGTGGCATAACCCTCCGCAGAAACGCTGAGTGCCAGGATGTTGGTTCCGGTAACCCCCTGGAGCACCCTGCCGTCCGCCCTGATTGATGCCACCGCCACCCTGCCTCCACGGGAAAGCTTTTTAACAAAGTCAAGAACCGCGTTCTCGACCTTCAGCATAAGCTCCGGGGGCAGGTCAAGGCTCATGGAGAAATCCACAACCCTAGGGACAGCCTCAGAAGGGGTTCCGGCCGTTTGAGGGAGCTCAAGCTCCCCATGAATGAGATCGAGCAGCTCCCACTTGTCAATTCGGTAGAGGGTTACGTCCCTGAGCACCTCGGGAACCTCGACAGGAGAGTACACGGGCTCCCCGTTGGAAAGAGCAGCAATGGGTCTGCCGCCCGCTACTACTAGCATCAGACCGCCTTCTTTCCTTGCATACTCCAAAAGCTCTGATTTGTTCACCTCTGGGATTGATTTTAGGGCCCGCATATGTATCACCCCGAGTGTCTACTATATAATACCGGGTCTCATATTAAAACATTATCCTCCACATTTGGAGCAGAGACCAACTATGAGCAGGCATGCCAGCCCAAACGTTTTATATTGCCTGCCTTCACAATGCAGTTAATGGGCTATGTTTGGCATGAAGGAATGTAGAAAAACTATATGAGAACCCTGACAATAAACACTGACGCGGAGGGGTTCGTTTTGAGGATTCTCCTGACGAACGACGATGGAATCTACTCCAACGGACTGCGCGCCGCTGTGAAAGCCCTGAGTGAGCTCGGCGAAGTTTACGTCGTTGCCCCCCTCTTCCAGAGGAGCGCGAGCGGCAGGGCCATGACGCTCCACAGGCCGATAAGGGCCAAGCGCGTTGACGTTCCCGGCGCAAAGATAGCCTACGGAATAGATGGAACTCCTACTGACTGCGTGATTTTCGCCATAGCCCGCTTCGGGAGCTTTGGTTTAGCCGTGAGCGGGATTAACCTCGGCGAGAACCTGAGCACCGAGATAACAGTCTCAGGGACGGCCTCCGCTGCCATAGAGGCCTCAACTCATGGAATTCCGAGCATAGCGATTAGCCTTGAGGTGGAGTGGAAGAAGACCCTCGGCGAGGGTGAGGGGGTTGACTTCTCGGTCTCGACTCACTTCCTCAAGAGAATCGCGGGAGCCCTCTTGGAGAGAGGTCTTCCTGAGGGCGTTGACATGCTCAACGTCAACGTTCCGAGCGACGCGACGGAGGAAACGGAGATAGCAATCACCCGCTTAGCCCGGAAGCGCTACTCCCCAACGGTCGAGGAGAGGATTGACCCCAAGGGCAACCCCTACTACTGGATTGTCGGCAAACTTGTCCAAGACTTCGAGCCAGGGACAGATGCCTACGCCCTGAAGGTCGAGAGGAAGGTCAGCGTCACGCCGATAAACATAGATATGACTGCGAGGGTGGACTTTGAGGAGCTTGTAAGGGTTCTGTGGGTGTAAAACTTATATTTACATATACGATGAGCAATTGAACTCATTAAATCTAATCTAAACAAGAGTAATGCTATGCTTATTAATTTATGTTCACACAAAGTTTATTAACGTCAATGGAGAATATATCCAACGGTGGTTTCACTTGAAGGAGTGGGTGAACTGAGGCTCTGGAACTCATCTCGTCAAAATAGTCCCCAAGAGGAGGTAAATCCCATGAAACTTCGCTCTCTCCTTTACCCCTTTCTTTTTCCGGCATGGGAGTTCCTGCTGATAGTTTTACTTCCCCCGGACTACTACGTTGGAGCTTCCTGCCTTCAGACTCATCCACATCCAATTTGTAGCTTTCACTTTAGGCCCTCACCAGCGTTTATTCTCCTCGTGATAGCGCCGTTTATAGTCTCAATCCTCCTCGGCCTGTGGAAGAAATGGGATGAACCCATAGCGTTTGGAATCCCTGCGCTTGCCGTTGTCTTAGTAACTCTCCTACTCCTGTATATCTTCGAAAAGTCTTGGATTCCCTTTACCGGAGCGGGAATCGCCTCGGTGGTTTTGTATGGTGGCCTCTACAGAAGAATAAACTGTTCCGCAAAAGGAAGGGAAAAATGGGTGTGGCTAACCGTGTCACTCATAATCTCGTTTATCCTCTGCATTATGGTTTGGAGTGGAATATCTGGTGCAGTATAAAATCACAAATCTCAACTCGGGAGGAGATGAGTCAGAGTAATGCCGATAAACATAGATATGACGGCGAAGGTGGACTTTGAGGAGCTTATAAGGGTCCTGTGGGTGTAAAACTTATATGTACAAGGAGAAAAGAATAGTCTCGTGGCCCCTCATGCACAGCTACGACGCACAGCCAACATGCACATGGGGTTTGTGCACATTGTTTTATGCACCGTATATACATGAGGATGATGTCATTGAAGAAGTTGATAACCACAGACCTGTACTACTCCAGTTAGACAATGGAGGCAGTGTAGTAGATAAACAAAAATCATACGACGACCATAGTGTTGTCATAGTTGGATACGTTGGAAACAGCCACACCATAGATTACGTAGTGATTCATGATGGATGGGACATGTACGAGCACTATTTGGCGTGGGGTAACTGGGGCTCAGATACATACTTAGTGAAAATTACTCCAAAACAGGGGTGAGCCCGATGAAGCTCCGCTCGCTCCTCTATCCTTTCCTCTTTCCCGCATGGGAGTTCCTGCTAATGATTCTGCTTCCCTCAGAATATTACGTTGGAGCTTCTTGCCTTCAGACGCACCCATACCCCATTTGTGACTTTCACTTTAGTCCATCGCTGGCTTTCGTTGTTCTCGTGATGGCACCGTTCATGGCCTCAATCCTCCTCGGCCTCTGGAAGAAATGGAGTGAGTTCATAGCGTTTGGAACATCTTCACTTGCCGTTGTCTTAGTAACTCTGCTCCTTCTTTATCTCTTAGAAAAGTCACCGGTACCCCCCATAGGGGCAGGAATCACCTCGGCGATACTATACATTGGCGTCAGCAGGGGGAAACTACCCCACAGAAGGCGGGGGAGAAATGGATATGAGCAACCATGTCACTTATAGCTTCAATTATCCTCTGTATCATGGTGTGGAACGGCATTTCCGTCAAAGTATAAGGTATGGGAGTGAGCTTATGGAACTAAAAAACCTCCTTCTCCACCTTTCTGTTATTGCTTTCTCAACGGCCTGGGAACTTATGCTTGCCTACAATAGTCGGTCCGTCGGTGGATATTATGTTGAAAAAAGCACAATTTTCTTTGAGAACTGGACGGCTGGGGCAGGAAGACCCTGCGTTTCCTGGAGCAAATACTCTCCATCATTGGAGTTCGTTCTCTTGGTCCTTCTTCCTGCACTCGTCCTGCTCATCTTGTACCTCTGGTTTAAGGTTCCCACCCTAATGAACTCAGCAATCTCAGTAGGGTTGCCCGTTTTGTCAGTGATTGTGGTCTATTTTAAAACTACTGGGCCGGGCGTTTTGTTGGTTCTACTTGTCGTGTCGGCTGTGGTCGGGGGGCATTAGGAAAAGACAAGTGGGAAAAAGTGCTGCTCAGCATTGCGGGCTTTCTGCCGGGCCTTATAGTAGGCATGATGATAGTGGCTGAACTCACAGCTGCATCGTGTTAACATGGGGTGGTAAACCATGAAGCTCCGTTCACTCCTTTATCCTTTCCTCTTCCCTCCATTGAATTCGTGCTCGCTTTCGCCGTTCCGTGGGAAGACTACGTGAAGGCCGTCTGCTGGTCGAGGAACCCTCCAGCCTGCTCCTTTGAGTTTTCTCCATCACCGATCTTTTTCCTTGCCGTTGCGCTTCCGTTTCTCATTCCTACCGTTTACGCCCTCTGGAGGAAGCGGAGAGAAACAGCCCTGCTTTCGGGTTCCGCAGGGATTGTGGTGCTCGCGTGAACGGCGCTCATGACCTTTGACGAGGGAATCGCCCTGCTCGTCGTTCTGCTCATCGCGCCCCTTCTCCAGTGGGCTGGAGAGAAGGTTTTGGAGATACAACCTGATAGAAACGATGAAACACGATGAAACCATATGGGCCGTCGCAGCCGTTCTGAGCTTCCTCGCGGTCTGGATTGTTGTTCGTATGGGGCTCGCGGTCAGCGTGTAAGAAAAGGGAAAAGCTCACTCCTCCCCGAAAATCCTCTCCACGAACCACTTCTCGTCGAACGGCGTAAGGTCGTCGTAGCCCTGACCGACGCCCACGAAGAGTATAGGCGCGCCTATCGCGTGGCTTATGCTCAAGGCCGCTCCGCCCCTCGCGTCGGCGTCCAGCTTCGTGAGAATTACCCCGTCTATTCTAACCGCTTCGTTGAACTGCTTCGCCTGCTCGACGACGGCGTTTCCGCTCAGACTGTCGCCGACGAAGATGACCAGGTCGGGCTTGGTGACTCTCACAATCTTCTTCATCTCGTCCATGAGGTTCCTGTTGAGCTCGTTCCTTCCCGCGGTGTCCACGAGAACGACATCAACCCCCCTCGCCTTCGCGTGCTGTATGGCGTCATAGGCAACTGCCGCCGGGTCCGCCCCGTAGTCGTGCTTGATGACCTTGACGCCGACGCGCTTGGCGTGCTCCTCTATCTGCTCTATAGCTCCAGCTCTGAAGGTGTCGCTGGCCGCTATGACGACGCTCAGCCCGTTCTTCTTGAGCCAGTTGGCGAGCTTGGCGATGGTTGTTGTCTTCCCCGAACCGTTGAACCCGACGAAGACTACGACGAAGGGCTTCTCTTCCTTCGAGCGGATCATCTCAAGGAGGTCGAGCTTCTTTTCGGGCGTTAGGATTTCAAGAATGGCATCTCTTAGTGCCCCTTCAATGAGCTTGGCCTTGTTCGTTCCGATGCGAACTTTTTTGCCGACGAGCTTCTCTTTAATCTTCTCCCTGAGGGCTTCAACGGTCTCAAGGGCAACATCTGCCTCAAGGAGCTCAAGCTCCAGCTCGTCGAGTGCATCTTCGACGTCCTTCTCCTTTATCTCGACCTGGAGGAGCCTCTCCATCAGGCCGGGCTTTTTCTCGGCCTCGGCCCCTTTCTCCACCTTTTTCTCTTCCTCCTCGATTTTCTCCTCGACCTGCCGGGTGAACCTCTTGAGCTTCTCCCTCAGCTTTCCAAACATGCTCCCACCCGGAGAAAAGATTGAGGAAGCCTATAAAAAGCCCTCGGCGATAGCTGGTGTCATCACTCCTCAGACCCGAAGCCACTCGTCATCGGGCGCTGGTCTCTCTACCTCACAGTTTATAAGCCACGTGCCTCAGCGCCTCCTCACGTAGGTCTTGCCCCCCACTACCTTTCCGCCATCCAGGCGCATCACGTCAACCCTCTCGAAGCCAACAGTTTCCCTCTTGTACGCTATGAGGTAGTCTATGAAGTTCCTCAGCTTGTAGCGCGTTATCGAGTCCTTCACATACTTGCTTTCATACAGCAGGACAAGCTTATCCCTGTGCTCTTTCAGCCACTCGGTTAACTTTTCCCGCTCTTCCTTCGGGCGTGAGAGGGGGTTGAGTATCAGGTACACGTCGAAGTCGTCACCCTCAAAAGGTGAACCAATGTAAACATCACCGTCCACCTTAAATGGGAGGTGTTCCGCAAGTATGCGCTTGCCCCTACTGCCCCATACATTCAAGTATATTTCCGCGAGTCTCTTCCCGTCTCCAGTTATTAAAACCGCTCCCGAATCCATTTCGGCTATTTTCTTCAACATCGTCATCACAAAAAACTTTTCCACGAAGGTTTAAAGTTTTTCCCAAATTTTCGGTTTTTTCCAGACCGCAAAGTATATATTTGCGTTACACTTTAGATATTTTCAGAACTCGTGAGGTGTTAGGCATGAGAAGATTGCTTGCTCTGTTCCTGATAGGCGTTATGGCCTTTAGCGTAGTGGCCAGCGGTTGCATCAGCGGTGGGGAGGAGAAGACCGGAATAAACATCCTCTACACCTACACTGGCTCTTTTGGTGACCCTGCTAAGGGCAAACAGGCCACTCAGGCTCAGCTCCAGCAGGGTGCCTGGGTAGTCTACCAGGTTGCCGGTGGAACCGGTCTCGGTGTCTTTGAGGCCATAGGCGACTACCTGAAGGCCAACAACAAGAAGATGGGCCCGCCGTTTGCAATCGGTGTTGACTCCGCCCAGGACTGGATTAAGCCGGGAGCAATAATTGCGAGCATGATGAAGCGCGTTGACCTCGGTGTTTACAACGCCGTCAAGCAGGCGGAGGAGAACAAGTTCGTCGGCGGTGTCGTCGAGCTCGGCCTCAAGGAGGGCGGTGTCAAGCTCTCAGACATCGAGGACGTCAAGGCCATGTTCGATTCTCTTCCTGAGGATATCAAGCAGAAGAAGCTCAGCGAGCTCGGATTCAAGAGCGAGGACGGGCTCATCAAGTTCCTTGAGCAGACCAGGAAGCAGGTTCCAGACTGGATATGGGGGGCCGTTGACGAGCTCCAGAACCAGATAGTAAACGGCCAGATTGTCGTCCCGAAGGCCACCGCCAAGGACCAGATTGAGGCCCTAAGGAAAGCCGAGGACTGGAAGACCATGGAGGAATACGCCAAGAACTGGAGCGCCAACGAGCCCGCTCCGGAGACCCACTTTGATGAAAAGCTCAACCAGAGGCAGAACACCAAGAAGATAGCCGTCGTTTACGATGTTGGAGGCAGGGGCGACCTGAGCTTCAACGACATGGCCTACCTCGGTGCCAAGAGGGCGGCCGATGAGTTTGGCCTTGAGGTCACCGAGGTTCAGAGCAACAGCGAGAACGACTACCTCCCGAACCTCAGGAGCCTCGCCAAGAGCGGTGAGTACGACATCATCGTTGCCGTCGGCTACATGATGACCGAACCCGTCAAGCAGGTTGCCCAGGAGTACCCGAACCAGAGGTTCGTCATCATCGACGGTTTCGACCCAGAGATGCCCAAGAACGTCCAGATGGTGCTCTTCAAGGAGAACGAGGGCTCGGCCCTCGCCGGAGCCCTTGCGGCCCTCATAGCCCTCAACGACGGCAAGGATACCATCGGAATCGTCCTCGGTATGGAGATTCCGGTGCTCTACAAGTTCGAGGGTGGATACCGCTTCGGTGCCTACTGGGCCCTCGACTACTACCAGAACCACAAGCAGTGATTTCTTCCCTTTTTTGTTCTTCTTTCCCTGGGGGTGAAAAGCGATGGAAGAGCGGACTCCAGTGCTTGAGATGAGAGACATTGTTAAGGTTTATCCGGACGGTACAAAGGCCCTCAAGGGCGTCACCGTTAAGGTCTACGAGGGCGAAATCCTCGGCCTTCTCGGGGAGAACGGTGCCGGAAAGACGACTCTGATGAAGATACTCTTCGGAATGCTCAAGCCCACAAAGGGCAAAATCTTCCTCAGGGGGAAGGAAGTCCACTTCAAGAGCCCCGCAGATGCGATAGCCAACGGAATTGGAATGGTCCACCAGCACTTCACGCTCGTGGACGTCTTCAACGCCCTCGAAAACATAATCCTTGGCATGGAAGGACACGGCCTCCTGTCCAAGATTGACGTCGAGAACGCTAGGAAGAAGCTCCAGAAGCTCATGGACGAGCTCAACTTCCAGGTGCCCCTCGACGTCCCGGTTGAGAACCTGCCTGTCGGCGTCCAGCAGAGGATTGAAATCCTGAAGATGCTCTACCGCGACGTTGACATACTCATTCTCGACGAGCCCACGGCAGTCCTCACCCCGATAGAGGTGAAGGAGCTCTTCGCAGTTCTCAGAAAGCTCAAGGAGCAGGGGAAGACGATAATCTTCATCAGCCACAAGCTCAACGAGGTCATGGAGATTACCGACCGCGTTACCGTCATCAGGAGGGGTGAAGTAATCGGAACAGTTAATACCAGCGAAGCAACGCCAGAGCTCCTCGCTAAGATGATGGTCGGCAGGGACGTTGTGCTGAGGATTGAGAAGCCTCCAAAGGAGCCCGGTGAGGTCATTCTCCGCGTTGAAGACCTGTGGGTCAAAGGCGACAGGGGGGAAGAGGCTGTTAGAGGCCTCACCTTCGAGGTGAGGGCAGGCGAAATATTCGGAATAGCCGGTGTCGAGGGCAACGGCCAGAGCGAGCTCATAGAAGCTATCTCCGGGCTTAGGAAAGTTGAGAAAGGTAAGATTTATCTCAACGGTGTGGACATCACCAGCAAAACGCCGAGGGAGCTCTACGACATGGGAATGGCTCACATCCCAGAGGACAGGACTCACATGGGCTTGATTCTGGACATGAGCGTCACAGAAAACTCAATCCTCGGAATGCACTGGAGGAAGGAGTTCTCAAGGGGCTTCCTCCTCGACTGGAGTAAGGTTGAGGAGCATGCGAAGAGGCTCATAGAGGAGTTCGAAGTCAGCGCGCCCGGAACCAAGGCCCCTGTGAAGAGCCTGAGCGGTGGAAACCAGCAGAAGCTGATAGTTGCGAGAGAGGTCAGCAAGAAACCAAAGTTCATCATAGCGGCTCAGCCGACGCGCGGTGTTGATGTAGCATCGACGGAATACATCAGAAACTACCTCGTCAAGCTGAGGAACGAGGGTAAGGCCGTCCTTCTCGTCTCTGCAGACCTGGACGAGGTCTTACAGCTCAGCGACAGGATGGCGATAATGTACGAGGGCCAGTTCATGGGCATAGTTAAGCCGGAGGAGGTTACCGAGGAGCAGATAGGACTCATGATGGGAGGTGTTAAGGGTGAGCCTCAGGAGTGAGCTCAGGGGATACACCAAGCCCCTTGCCGAGAGCGTCCTGGCGATACTCATCGGCGCCTTTGTTGGCGCCCTCGTCCTCTGGTTCAGCGGCTACAGCCCGGGTTCCGCTTACTACTGGCTCATCAAGGGGTCTCTAGGGTCAGCTGACGGCATTGCCGAGGCCCTCAGCAAGGCCGCCCCGCTAATCCTGACCGCCATAACCTTTGCAATAGGTGCCAGAACTGGACTTTTCAACATCGGAGCCGAAGGGACGGTTTACTTCGGCGCCATAGCGGCGATAATCGTGACCCAGCACCTCCAGAACCCGATAGCCGGCCTCCTCGCTGGCCTTCTCGTAGGTGCCCTCTGGACCCTACCGGCGGCAGTCCTCAAGGTCTTCAGGGGAGTGCACGAGGTCATATCCACGATAATGTTCAACTGGATTGCCTTCTTCGTCGTCAGCTGGCTTGCGGTCAGCGTCTACTACAACCCGAAAGACCCCAACAGCACCCTGCCAGTTCCACCTTCGGCCAGGCTTCCGCTCCTCATGAAGGGAACGAGCCTTTCCTGGTCTTTCATAGTCGCAGTGCTCACGGCAGTGATAATCTTCATCGTGATGTGGCACACCAAGCTCGGTTACGAGCTCAGAACCAGCGGTCAGAACCCGAGGGCGGCAGAGTACGGCGGAATTAACCCAAGGCGCTCTGCAATATGGTCGTTCGTTATCGGCGGCATGAGCGCGGGACTCGCAGGGGCTGGACTCGTCATGGGAGTTCCCCCGAGCTACGCGATAACCCAGGGACTGGCCAACGTTTACGGCTACGGCTTCGATGGAATAGGCGTTGCCCTCGTCGGAAGGAACCACCCGCTCGGCATAATCTTCTCCGGAATCCTCTTCGGAGCGCTGAACGCAGGAGCTACAGCAATGCAGCAGCATGCCCACGTCCCGCTTGAGATGGTCAAGGTCATTGAGGGAATAATCATCATAGCGGTCGCCGTCCCCGGACTGCTCGACCTCGTTACCAAGGTGTTCAGGAGGGGTGAGGCATGAACGAGACAATGATAATCAGCCTGCTCCTCGGTTCGCTCGCCGCAATGGTTCCGATAGCCCTGACCAGCATAGGCGCCGTGATAAGCGAGAGGGCCGGTGTCGTTAACATCGGCTACGAGGGAATACTGATGTTCTCAGCGTTCTTCGGCGCGATGTTTGCAGAGCTTGCGGGAAACGGCTGGGTTGGACTCCTCGGCGGAGCCCTCGTCGGCATGCTCCTCGGAGCCCTACACGGAATACTGACGGTCTACCTGAAGGGAGACCACGTCATCCCAGGTATCGGCCTCAACCTCCTCGCCGCTGGAGCCGTGGCCTTTGGAATCTTCGCATACTGGGGAACCGCCGGTCAGCACCAGGTTCCGAGCAACGTCCAGATTGAGCCCCTCTGGATGGACGCCTTCGGAAACTCCCTCAGCCCGATGGTGCCCATAACGATAGTCATCGCCATAATAGCCTGGTGGGTGCTCTTCAAGACCCCATTCGGGCTGAGGATTAGGGCGGTCGGTGAGAACCCGGAGGCGGCAGATGCCCTCGGAATAAACGTCGAGCTCTATCGCTTCACGGCTGTTCTGATAGCGAGCGCCCTTGCAGGAATAGCTGGAGCCTACCTGAGCGTTGACTGGCTCGGCACGGTCACGAAGACGATATCCGCTGGAAGGGGTTTCATAGCCCTCGCCAACATGGTCTTCAGCGGCTGGAACCCGCTCGTGGCGCTCGGAGGAGCGTTCCTCTTCGGGTTCTTCGACAACCTCGCAATCTACATCCAGAACAACCCCTGGCTCGCGGGGACGATACCCTGGCAGTTCATAGCGACGCTACCCTACGTCGTGACCCTGGTAGTGGTCGCGGGAATAATAGGAAAGGCGAGGCCGCCGAAGGCCGACGGAAAGCCCTACAAGAGGGAGTGAGCTCCCTCTCCGTTTTTATCTTCTCTTCCATTGCCGACTGCAGATAGAAATGAAACTGACGGGAAAAAGAGGAAGTCACTTCTTGAGTATGACCCCAAGAGCAACCCCAAGCACTATTCCAGAGACCAAGGAAAGCACCACATAGCGTCCCACGTCGTTTTCCTGAACATTCCCGGCTTCCTGGCGCTCACCGCCGAGGGCCTTAATCACGGCGGCGCTGTTCTCTATCAGAACTTCGGTGTAGGGCTTCTCACTCCAGAAGACACGTATTCCAGCCAGGGGCTTCCCGCTCTTCCTGGCCAGCTCGCTCGCCGCGTCCTTCATCTGCTCAGGGCTGTCTACTGCATAGATTACAAGGTCTGCCCCTCTGGCCGTTTCGACGAGTTCGTCAACGGCTATGGCCGGAACCTCTTCCTCAGGCTTTATCGAAGCGACCGCGGTAATTCCAAGCCACTCAATGGCGTACTGGTTCGAGGGGAGCTGGATTACGGCTGTCCTGTTCTCATCAACAAGCGCCTTGTAAGCTTCAACTATGGCCCTAACCCTGCCTTCAAAGTCCGAGTACAACTCCCTATAAAGTCCCGCGTTCACCGGGTCAGCCTTTTCGAGCGCCTTCTCCACGGCCGATGCTATGGCCAGGGCGTTGTAGGGATCGAGCCAGACCCCGTGAGGGTTGTCCTTGCCGTTGTACCAGTGTTCGGGCAGGTAGCGGAAACCTTCCTCCCTGTAATCATCAAAGAAAAGTGTCTCCCCGGTAATGGTGCCTTCCTCCTTGAGCTCTGATATTTTCTTTTCCATGGGCAGGTGCCCGCCGGTGGTCACTATGACGTCCGCACTCCTCAGGAGTTCAATCTGGTCCGCAGTCATCTGGTACTCATGGGGGTTTGCACCCGGCGGAATCAGGTACACGACTTCCACTGCGTCGCCGAAGGCGTCCTGGACTATTGAGGCAATAGGAGCTATGCTGGCGACCACTAGGGGCTTTTCCTCTGAAGCGCCGGTGAGCGGAATAAACGACGCGATTAGGAGCAGTGCTATGAGCAGAGTTCCCCTCTTCATTTTCGGTCACCCTAACTTAACTCAACGCACATCTTTTAAACGTTGTTCGGGGAATCTTGCAGATTACAGAAGTCTTATAAACCGCATCACTTCTGTACTATGGGGTGTCGTCATGAAAAAGTTGGGAGCTTTAATAATCGTGTTGCTGTTTCTGAGTAGTGCACTCCCGGCGGGTGCCTATGACCCCAGCCCCAGGGTTCTCGTGACAATAAGCCCCAACACGGAGCTGCTGAGTGTTGTCTACTACCTTGCCTTCGGAAGGGGCGACCCATTCGTCATAGACCGTGGAGGCTATCTCGACGAGGTGGACTCGTACTTCGCACCTTACAGGAACCACCGCGCGGTCAAGATGCTGAGGGAGCACCTCGACGGGGCGTCATCAATATCCGAAAAGGACATGCTGCTGTATTCCCTTGAGTACTACCTCCTCCTCTGTACAGAACCCCCGGAGCTCCAGCCCTGGGCCCCCATCGACGATCCATGGACTCTAGACTTTATCGGGGTCCTTAGGGACTTCGCGCGGGAGAGCAACTTTATGGCCTTCTACAGAGACCACCAGGACTACTACACGGAAGACCTTGAGATATACGAGAACGCCCTCTCACTCCTCCCGCCGGACGAGTTCATGGGGCGCTACATGGGCGTCTCCAACGTCAGCTTCGAGTTCTACCACCCGTTTCTTGTTGCAATCCACGGCCACAGCTTCAGCCCAGTCCGCGACGGCCTTCAGGTCTACGGCGCTGGCGGAATAATCCCCCTGGTGAGGCGCGACCCCCAGAGGACGCTTTGGAGCTACAAGACAGCGAGGGACACGATGTTTGGCCTTCCCCTCAACAGGGACTACATCAAGAGCAGGGAGCTCAACGAGCTCATATACCTCACATTCATCTACCATGAGCTCGGCCACGACCTCACAATTCCCGGTCTCAACGCCCACTATGACGACCTCACGTACAGCCTCAGGTACCTTGAGGACACGATAGAGGAAGACATGCCGTACCTTGCACGCTACGATATACACTTCTGGGGCCCAACCGGGATGATATATGAAGGCTTCGCCGACGGCTGGGCCGACTTTGCGCTTAAGGAAGTCACCCCCGCGTACGCAGAGCTGGAGATGTGGATGCAGAAGGCCTGGGGAGAGTTCTGGATAGAGGACACCCTCGAAATCTACGAAAAATACGCCGAGATAAGCACAAAAGAAGGAAAACCCCTGGACGACTACGTTGATGATATGATGGACGAACTGAAGGCCGCAGTACCGTCTCAAAATGCAGAGGAGCTCTACCAGAAGCGTGTCCCAGTGACCCCCTTGAAGGCATTCGACAAAGGAGCCGTTGCTGGAAGAGTCGTTGTGGTGTACGGCACCCAGAACCCCGACCCCAGCGGGACAGAGTACGACAAGAGGACAGCCAAGGCCATAGCCGAGAACCTCAGGGCCTTTTACTCCCAGTGGCCGCATTACGTTGATGTAGTAGTTAAAGCGGACGTTAACGTCACCGACGACGAGCTGAGGGAGAACATCGTCCTTGTTGGAGGCCCCGTGTCGAATATGCTGGTCGAGGAGCTTGACGATAAGTTCCCGCTCCACTTTGAGAGAGTCAACGGGACATGGGTTCTGGCACACGCCACAGACGTCACGAGCTTTGTCCTTCTCGACGATAAGAGCCCGCTTAGGGGACTCTACGGCGATTCAAGTGTTGTCGCTGGAAGTCTCGGGGACGTTGTTAATGCGAGCGTCGTGATGGCGGTTAGAAACCCCTACAACCCGGAGAACTACATCGTCTGGGTTGCCGGCGAGAACAGGGAGCTAACGGCGCTGTTCCAGAATCCGACCTACTACCTCAGCAGCTATGAAATATGGAGTAAAAATGGAATAGAGCTGGGCTTCTACGTTCAGCCGCTCGCCTCTTCCTGAGCGGGGTCTGCTTCTTCTCCATTTTCCTTTCCGTTCCCGTTGCTCTTGATGTGGGGCTTGCCGATGGCAATTGTGAAGCCCTTGAAGCTGTCGTCCTTCCTGTTGAACTCTATCGCCAGGGGGAGGCCGTTGTCCTCGTTGAAGACTATCCTGACAATCCTCGCCCGCGAGTGGTCGCTGAGATAGTCCTCCTTCAGGCTCTCGTAGTTTTCTATAACGCTGTCTATGCTCTCGCTGTGCATTTCGTAGATTTCACGGGCGTAGACGCTGTGGTTGCGTATCTCCTCGACTTTCTTTTCCCTGTCCATGGTAGCACCTCAGGCTTTGCGCCACTTCCCGTCACGGAACTTAAAAACTTTCCTCATCTCTGCCATCCTGAGGGCCTCTTCGAGCTTGCCCTTTGGGACTTCCATACCGTGAAGCTCCTTGAAGAGCCCAACAATCTCGTCGGTGCTCACAGCTTCTTTCTCCTCAAGAATGTTGCCCACGAGGTTAATCATGTCTTCGACGAAGTTCCACGGGAAGACTATCCAGGCCCAGTCGATTTCCTCGCCGTAGTAGTCCGGCTTGAAGCGGGAGCCCTTGATGGTAAGGAGCGTTGCGACCCTTACCTCTGCGGGCTTCTGGCCTTCGACGTAGTTCTTGGCCAGGGTCAGGCTCTCTCCGGTGTCGCTTATGTCGTCCACGATGAGAACCTTCTTGCCGCCCAGGTCGTAGTTGGTGCCGTACCTGAGCTTCGCCTTGCCGTCAGGTGTAGCTGTAACGCCCCAGTGCTCGACCTTCAGGCTGACGAGGTCTTTGACGCCGAGATAGTCGCAGTAGAGCCTCGCCGCAACCCAGCCGCCCCTTGCGAGTCCAACCACCACGTCTGGTCTCCAGCCTCCTTCCAGAATGTTCCAAGCCCCTTCCTTTGCCCATCTTTCTATGTCGTCCCAAGAAGCAAGCTTAGCAGGAAACTTCTTCATTGGATTTCCCTTAACGGAGCAAAAACAGCATGTTATTTAAGGTTTTTGGCCAAGAAGTTTGACAAGTTCGTGTCATATGAGTGGTGTTACGAATAGTTAAAAAAGTGGGAGGAATCAGAATAGCCACTGGTTCTCGATACACTCATCGCACGGCGGTTTCTCGCCGGCTATTGCCTTGAACTTCTTGTAGATACACTCTGGAAGGCCGAGTGGACAGCGGTCTGGGTACTGGCCGGGCCTGACCTTCGTCGGGTCGAGCTTTATCTTGATGTAGGCCTCGTACTCCTCGACCTTCTTCCAAGGCAGGACTTTGGCGCCGTAGATGACAAGCCCGTCGTAAATCTTGGCGTAGTCTCCGATAACGGCGTTCTCCTTTACGATGACGTCCTTGCCGACGACAACTCCCTCGCCGAGGATTGCGTCCTTGAGCTCGGCCCCTTCCTTGATTATGTCGTTTCCGATGAGGACGGAGCGCTTGATGTAGGCCTTGTCCTCTATCACGGTGTTTGGCCCGATGTATGAGTAGGCTTTTATCTTTACGCCATGCCCTATCTTGACGCCCTCGTCAATGTAGACCGGCCCCTGAATCTCAACGTCCTCAGGGACTTCTGCCGTCTCTGCTATGTAGAAGTAGCCGTTCTCCCTCGCCATCTCATCGAGTGCAATCTGGTGGGCGTAGAAGAAGTCCTCAGGAGTTCCGAGGTCTACCCAGTAGGTTCCCTTCGGCATCTTGTAGGCGTAGACCTGGCCGCGCTCGACGAACCTCGGAAGGATTTCGCGCTCGAAGTAGACCTCTTTGCCCCGGGGGATTTCCTCGAGCACCTTCTTGTTAACGACGTAGATTCCCGCATCGACGAGGTTGCTCTTCGGCCTCTTGGGCTTCTCTTCAAAGTGGAGCACCTTTCCGCTCTCGTCCATCTCAAGGACTCCAAAGCGCTCCGGGTCGTAGACCTTGGTCGCTGCAACCGTTATAAGGCCCTCGTTCTCGCGGTGGGCCTTTATGAGCTCGCGGTAGTCGAAGTTGGTGAAGACGTCACCGTAAATCACAAGGAAGTCCTCGCTCACGTAGTCCTCAACGTTCTTCAGCGCACCGCCCGTCTCAAGGGGCATCGGGTCGTTTACGAAGCGTATCTCCTTGGGATAATCTGGCATCTTTTCGTCTATGAACTCCCTTATCTCGCCCCTCATGTAGTGGACTGAGAGAATAATCTCGTCAATCTCCTCGACCTTCTCAAGGGCATCGAGGATGTACTGGAGGTTGGGCTTTCCGAGAACAGGAATCATCGGCTTCGGTCTCGTTGATGAGAGCGGCCTGAGCCTCGTTCCAAAACCGCCTGCAAGGATTACGGCTTTCATGGTATCACCATTTATGGCTACCACCTGCGGGCTTATATATTTTACGGCTGTAAAATATATCACCCCCAGGGAGATGTACAACAATAGTCAGAAACATGTCAAGATTTGACGTGGAAAACTCAAAATGCCTGCAACTCAAAGGCAGTACGCAATGTTGCCCGTTTTGGGGTGAACAGCCCCCAGATTTGTGATACAATCAAAAGCGGAAAATGTTTAAAAATGAAGCCAGGCCCCGCTCACTCCCCCTGCACCTTAAAGCTGGGCCTGAGCACCTTCACTCTCGGCACGAGGCACTTCCCATAGCAGATTTTCCTGAGCGGACAGGTTTCGCAGGACGGCCCCTGCTCAATCTCCTCGATGTATCCGAGACTTTTAAGGAGCTCAATGATTCCCTCGACTTCCTCGACCTTAGTTCCGAGCTCCTCGGCAATCTCCTGTGGAAACCGCTTGCCCTCGTTGATTAACCTCAGCACTTCTTCCATCTTGCCCATCTTCACAACCCCAGCACCGTTCCAACGTGCCAGATGATGACTCCAACGAGGGAGGCAACAGTTATCATGTAAACCGTGACTGCTAGTGCCCACTTCCAGTTGCTCTCTGCCCTTATGGCGCCTATCGTTGCTACACACGGGATGTAGAGCGTCGTGACAACAGCCAGGACAAAGCCCTGGAGGGAGCTCATCGCACCCATAATGGCTTCTCTGAGTGCTTCACCGCTCAGACCGCCGTAGAGTATGCTGTACGTTGATATAACGTTCTCCTTGGCGATTATTCCAAATATCAGGCTCACTCCAGCCTTCCAGTCAAGCCCCATGAGGTGAAGGTATGGCTCAACGAGGTGCCCGAGCCTCTCGGCGTAGCTCTTCCCGGTTCCAATGGGCACCGGATAGTTGCTGAGGTACCATATCACTATCGAACCCACGAGGATCACGGTTCCCGCTTTCTTGACGAACTCCTTGCTCCTCTCCCAGGAATGAAGGAGCAGGCTCTTCCAGCTGGGGAGAAGGAACTCCGGTAGTTCAATCACGAAGGGGCTCTCCTCACCTGGAACGAACCTGCTGACGAGCTTTGCAGAGAGCAGGGCCACGCCCAAACTTATCAGGTAGATTGCCAGCGCAACGAGCGCGTCCCCCCCAAAGAACGTCCCGACGAGGAAGCTGATGACGCTCAAGCGGGCGGAGCATGGGATAAACGGGTTCACGAACATCGCGACCAGCCTGTCCTTTTCCTCGTCGAGCGTCCTTGTGGCCATCACCGCCGGGACGTTGCAGCCGAGGCCGAGGATGAGCGGTATTATGGCCTTTCCGGGGAGGCCGAACTTCCTGAGTATTCCTTCCATGAGCACCGCTACCCTCGCCATGTAGCCGAGGTCTTCGAGGAACGAGAGGGCGAGGAAGAGAAGGAAGACCAGCGGGAAGAAGCTGAGCACCGAACCGACGCCGCCGATTATACCATCAACGAGCAACCCGCGGAGCGTCTCGTCAGCTATGTGCGGTGCCACCCATTCTCCCAGCCTGCCGAACGCGTCATCGAGAACCCCCTGGAGGGGGAACCCAAACGTAAAGACAAACTTGAAGACTAGGTAGAAGACGAATGCCATGGCTATGAAGCCGTAAACCGGGTGGACGAGAATCCTGTCGAGCTGGTCGGTGAGGGTCTCCTTTGCACTGCCGTAGCTCATGAACTCGTGGGTCAGGCCGTCGATGAACTCGTACTTCTGGCCGGCTATGATTAAGTCCATCGCGCGCCCGTAGCGCGCTTCGGCCTCGCCTATGTGGGTCATTATCTCCTTCAGCTTCTCTTCGCCTATGTGCCTCAAAACGAGCTTCATTATCTCATCGTCGCGCTGAAGGAGCTTTATCGCCAGCCAGCGGAGCGGGTAGCGCTCGGCCAGCTCGGTTCCCGCGAGGCACTTTGAGATGTGCTCTATCTCCCTCTCGACTTCGGGGTCGTAGCGTGGAAGCACGGGGCTGGTCTTTATCATGCCGTTGGCCATCTCCCATATCTTCTTCTTTAGCTCGTCCAGGCCAGCCCCTTCTTTGGCGTTGAGCGGGACGACGGGAACACCGAGAACCTTTGACATCTTGAGTGGGTCTATCCTTATCCCCTTCTTCTCGGCGAGGTCCATCTTGTTGAGCGCGATGACCACGTTCTTCAGACCCATTTCAAAGATTTCCATAGTGAGGTAGAGGTTTCTAAGGACGGAAGTCGCGTCAACGACGTTCACAACGACGTCGGGGTTCCCGTTGAGGAGAAAGTCCCTCGCAACGAGCTCGTCGATGGAGTGGGCCGTGAGAGAGTAAGTTCCGGGCAAATCAACCACGAGGAAGCGCTCCCCCTTGTACTCGAAGACTCCCTCCTTCTTCTCCACCGTGACACCCGGCCAGTTGCCGACGTGCTGGCGCATTCCGGTCAGGTCGTTAAATATCGTGGTCTTCCCCACGTTCGGGTTCCCAGCCAGAGCGACGACCTTCATTGCCATGCTACCACCTCAGAGCTTTCTTACAAAAACCCTTGCAGCCATTCCTTTGCCCAGTGCAATCCTCGTTCCGCCGACTTCAACTATGAGGGGGCCTCTGGGGTAGTTCTCTAGAACCCTGACGACGGCCCCGGGGGCTAATCCCATTGCATATAGCCTGCTCCTGAAGTTCGGGCCGCCCCGCAGGTCGACCACAATTCCCCTCTCTCCGGGAAGCAGTGAGAGTAAAGGCACAACCATGTTCATCACCATTAGGTTATCCTAATTCTATCTGAACTCCTCCCTGCCCTTAATAAATCTTTGGTGAGCCTAACAAAACTAAGGGGTTCGAACTCGGGCTGTGTGAGGTTGGAAAAACGCCCTGTTTTCGGAACGCGGATTCGTCCCCACGACAGGCTAAGGCATTTATATAAGATAAGCGCAAAACCGCGGGGGTGATACCATGGAGGGCGAAGTCAGAAAGACATCGCTAGGAATTGACGAGAACCTTGAGGGACTGCTCGCGTACCTGCTCTGGTGGCTCACGGGAATAATACTGCTCCTGCTGGAAAAGGAGAGCTACTTTGTCCGATTCCACGCCATGCAGTCGACGGTGACATTCCTGTTTTTCACAGTGGCAATAAGAGTTTTTGAGGCTATACCCATCATTGGGGGTCTTATCGCCTACCTGCTGTCGCTCGTCGCCCTCATAGCATGGATTGTGGGCATGGTCAAGGCCTACCGGGGGGAGCTCTACAAGTTCCCAATCTTCGGGGACCTCGCCGAGCAGTGGGTTGATAAGGTCAACCTCTGATGCCCAAGTTTTTTAAGCTCCCTCTTTTACGTTTTTTTATGATTGAGAGGGCCGTCAGGGAAATCAGGGACTTCGCAGAGGAGACCGGGCTCACGGAAAAGAGAATCCTCGTCCTTTTCTCAGGGGGAAAGGACAGTTCTCTAGTCCTTTACTTGCTTAAACAGGCCGGTCTCGACGTTTCAGCTCTGACTTTCTTCCACCGCTGGAGCTGGAAGGAGACGCTCAACTGGGCGATGAAGTTCACGAAAGGCCTCGGAGTTGGGCATTACCTCGTTGACATCACGGACGGCCTTCTCCGCGAGGCAGTTGGGAGAAAGGGGCCGGTATGCATACACTGCAAGAAGGTGATGCTCTGGAACGCCAAGTGGTTCGCCCTCAACAACGGCTTTGAAGTCCTCGCCAAGGGCGACAACGCCAACGACAAAATCATAGGGGCATTACTCGACCAGTGCGATGGCGACATAAGGCTCTGCGGGATACCGAGGATAGGAGTGCCTTTCTTCAGGCCCCTCATAAAGTACACCGCCGAAGAGGTCGAGGCACTGGCGGAGGAAGCCGGCATAAGGCCGTACCGCATGTACGAGCACGCGAGGAGGAGGCAGTGGCGTGAGGGCTGTCCGCTCCAGTATATCGACAAAGAGGAGACCATAAGGCCGGAGCTCATGGATCTGGCATACCGGGTGAACTACGAGGTGAGCAAAATAGCGAGGAGGCGGAAGGTAAGGATTAGCGTCCGCGTCCCCAGCTTTGAGGTGATGGCCTGGAACCCAGATGAGGAGACCCTCCGTGGGATTGGTGAAGTTGTCAGGCGCTTTAAGGGTGGTTCCGATGCTTCCGTCCGGAAAGCTTAGGAACGACGTCCTGCGCGAGGTTATATTCCCGAACCTCGGTGTGGAGGACGCTAAGGTCATCTACGGGCCGAGGGCAGGTTTTGACTCCGCGGTCCTGGAATACGACGAAGAAAACTACCTCGTCGTTGCAACGGATCCCGTGATTGGCGTTCCCAAAGAAGCCTTCGGGTTCTTCGCATACCACTTTGCGGCCAGCGACGTTGCGGTTTTCGGTGCCGAGCCAAGATGGCTTGTGCTGAACCTTCTATTTCCGGAGGGCACATCAGAGGAATACGTCAGGGAGGTAATGACCGACGTAAACGAGGAGTGCCTCAAGTACGGGGGGTCTGTTATAGGGGGGCACACTGGGGTTTACCCCTCCATCCCCGAACCAATGGGCACCTCAGCGGTTGCAGGAATAGTGCGGAAGGACAAGCTCAGGTTGCCGATAGCGAGACCGGGCGATAGAATAGTCGTGACGGCCAAGGTAGGCCTTGAGTTCGCGGTCTCTGCCGCATACTTCAGGGGGAGGGAACTCCTCGGCGTGCTGACCAAAAAGGAATTGATGAGACTAAAGCGCTCCTTTTACTTCGAGACCGTCGTTCCGGATGCCCTGATAGCGAGGCCCTTCGCCAGGGGAATGCACGATGCGACGGAAGGTGGTCTAACCGCTCTTCACGAGATAGCGGACAACTCAGGAGTCGGCTTCAGGGTCTACGCGGATAAGCTCCACCTCGACCCACTGGTCAAGAAAGTCCTTGACTTCTACGGGCTTGAGCCCTGGAGCGTCTCCTCGACGGGGACGCTGATAGCGATAGTGCCGCCTGAGAAAAGTGATGTTTTAATTACAGAATTGCTTAAAAATGGAATTCTGGCATTTGAGCTCGGCGGGTTCACTGAGGATAAAGAAAGGGTGCTCATAGAGAACGGCGACGAAAGGCCCTTCCCGGAGTTCAAGGGCGACCCCTACGTGGAGCTCTACGGTAAGCAGGAGGACAAGCCAGGGAAATAATGGCAAAACAGGGAAGATGGCTCTCCTTCTTCCCCTTTAAACTCACTTCACCCTGAACCTCAGCAGAGCCGCGAGGCCGCCCAGAGCCTTCAGCTTCTCACCGCCCTCGTGCTCCGAGCTGACGATGACCACTTCGCCCCTCGCGTACCTCACGGCGTCCATGAGCTCCTCAATCTTCTCTCTGTGCTCGCTCTTCAACAGCTCGTCGAGGACGAGGAGCGTCTCAACTGCGCCGTAGTTCACAGCCTCTTCAACTTCCCTGAGGCCGTAGGCGGCTAATCCGTTGTTCTTGGCTATGTTCTCAAGAACCTTCTCGACGAGCTGGACTTCCTTGGCGACGCGGTTCTCGTGGTATACCTTGTCCACTGTCCCGCGCTTGATGACCTCGTAGATGCCCGTCCTGCCGGTCACGCTCGTGTCCTCGATGACGACCTTCTTGGCCAGCTCCGGGTAGTTCTCGCGCAGGAACTTGTAGAAGTCCTCCTTGACGAAGCCGGGGCCGGCAACTATTGCCCTCTCAATTTTCTCCCTCTCCATGAGCTCCGTCACGGTCTTTGCTAAGTCGTGGAAGAACTTCTTCTCCTCACTCTCCCTGTCGGTGTTGTAGCGCTTCCCGCCGAGGTTCCTCCTTATGCTCGCGACCATCTCGACGCCGTACTCCCTCACCAGCGCTATGTCTGCCTCGCCGTCGTCAACGACGACTATCATCACTTTGGCCCGCTTTGAGGCCTCTATCGCCTCCCTGAGGCGCTCGATGTGGTGCTCCTTCCAGCGGGGCTTCTGGATTGTTACAACCGTTCCTTCCTCAATCGTTATCGTGTGGTACTTGCCAAGGGGCACGTCGTCCCTGCTCGCGTAAACTATCGGCCCTGTAACGCGAACCTGGTTCGCAAAGCGGTGGAAGTTTATCTTCTCGGCCCTAACGCCGAGGTAGACGGGTATTACCTCGACCTTCTCAGCGCGGAGCGAGTCAGCTCTCTGGGACTGCTTTCTCAGCGTCTTGGCGTAGACTACGTCGCCGGGGTCTATGACGTGGTAGAGGTGCCAGAGGTCGTCAAGGGTCTCTGCTTTAACCTTCACTATGCCCTCCTTGGGCTTCTCTTCGATTATCTGCACCCTCTCACCCCTAATGGACTTGGAAGGGAAGATTTAAAGGTTACCAGCCCTCCCCAAAGCGGACCCCCATTTCCTCCATAAGGGCCTTGGCCCTCTCTATCTCCTCCTCGCTCTCGCCAAAAATTATTATCCCGATGTACTTGCCGAAGCCTTTGGGCGAGGAATGAATTCTCACCTTGAAGCGCTTCAGCGTCTCGTTGAGTATCGGCGCGAGCTTGCTCTCGTCGGTTATCTCGGCCAAAAGCTTTCTCTGGACGAACTTCCTCTCACCGAGCCTCGGCAGGACTTCCCTTTCTAGCATTGCCCTCATTTCGCGGGGCATCCCCGGGAGGACGAATATCCTGACCCCTCCGTGCTCGATGTAAGCCCCAGGGGCGGCACCTTCGGTGTTTTCAAGGGGCACTGCACCCTCTGGGAGGTAGGCCATTTTCCTCCTCGCGTCGTTAAGTTCCGGGTCGTCAATCAGGCCTTTCTCGTAGAGCCCGCGGTAAAACGCTTTAATCCTCTCAAGGCACCCCTCGCAGAGAACGAGCTTCCTGTTGAGGGCTCCCGCTACGGCAAGCATCGTAACGTCGTCGTGGGTTGGCCCGAGACCGCCCGAAATCACCAGAACCTCCGGTTTCCTCGCAAGGACTTCCTGAACCGCGCTCTTTATCTCCTCGACGTCATCGCCAACTGTGGTCTTCCTCTTCACCCAGTATCCCTTCTCGGTGAGCTTCTGGGCGATGAAGGCGGAGTTACTGTCCACGGTGTTTCCGGTGAGGAGCTCGTCCCCTATGGTCAGTATCTCGGCGAACATTCCCACCACCGGACAAGTTTCGGCGCGGGCCCTTATAACCCCAGCGGAAGCCATTTGCACGGAGATCTGACCTCCTCCCCGTCCTTAAGGGCGAGGGTTCCAACGAGTTAACCCTCGCCAGCGACGGGAAGGTTTACGGGCAATCATTCCCTACTCCCGTTGCCGGTTTCGGGTTCGCCCGAAGGCCGGGTCTCCGGCCAGTTACCCCCCACCGGCAAACCCGGATTGGGGTTATGGTTTAGAGGCCCCCTCAGAGTTTTTAACCGCTTGAAAGCGGTTTTGAAGGGACGCTTAACAGCGTCAACCCTCCAACACTGGAGGGTAACGTGAAATCCCTCACCCCATCGGGTTATTTTACGGTGGCCTCTTCGAGGCCCTATTACGTTGTTGAAGCTTAAAAGGGTTTCGACTGTTCAATGCCCGTTGGGTTGTTTACTGCATCCCCGCCCTAAAGGGCAAGCTTTCAAAAGAGTAAAAGTTCAACTTCTCCATAGATAGTTTTCACCACGAGTGAAAACAAGGCTTAAGTATTTTATGGCCATAAAACTTTCTGGTGGTGAGTATGGCTAAGGTGAAGGTTGGGATTAACGGTTACGGGACTATAGGTAAGAGAGTGGCCTACGCGGTCACGAAGCAGGACGACATGAAGCTCGTCGGCGTCACCAAGACGAAGCCGGACTTCGAGGCCTACCGCGCGAGGGAGCTCGGAATTCCCGTCTACGCGGCGAGCGAGGAGTTCCTGCCGAGGTTTGAAAATGTAGGCTTTGAAGTCGCCGGAACCCTGAACGACCTCCTCAACGAGGTTGACATCATCGTTGACGCCACGCCCGGAGGAATGGGCGAAAAGAACAAGCCCCTCTACGAGAAGGCTGGCGTCAAGGCCATCTTCCAGGGCGGCGAGAAGGCGAGCGTCGCCGAGGTCTCCTTCGTGGCCCAGGCGAACTACGAGAATGCCCTCGGCAAGGACTACGTTAGGGTTGTCTCGTGCAACACGACGGGCCTGACGAGGACACTCTCTGCCATTCAGGACTACATCGATTACGTTTACGCTGTGATGATTCGCCGCGCCGCCGACCCAAACGACTCGAAGCGCGGACCGGTCAACGCCATAACGCCGAGCGTCACTGTTCCGTCGCACCACGGGCCGGACGTCCAGACGGTAATCCCGATAAACATCGAGACGAGCGCCTTCGTCGTCCCAACAACTCTCATGCACGTCCACAGCATCATGGTCGAGCTGAAGAAGCCGGTTGAGGCAAAGGACGTCGTAGATATCTTCGAGAACACCACGCGCGTGCTCCTCTTCGAGAAGGAGAAGGGCTTTGAGAGCACCGCCCAGCTCATAGAGTTCGCCCGCAACCTCCACCGTGAGTGGAACAACCTCTATGAGATTGCAGTCTGGAAGGAGAGCATAAGCGTCCGCGGAAACAGGCTCTTCTACATCCAGGCCGTCCACCAGGAGAGCGACGTTGTGCCGGAGAACATAGACGCGATAAGGGCCATGTTCGAGCTCGCCGACAAGTGGGAGAGCATAAAGAAGACGAACAAAAGCTTGGGGATTTTGAAGTGACCCCAACGCTTTTATTCCCTTTTACAGACGTTTTTGCATGGACACCGAGGAGTATGTACTCGTCCTGGGCCTGCTCTTAATCGTCGCGTTCCTTCTCTACCCTAGCGAGGCAATCTCCGGAACTTTCTGCGAGGGGAGCTCCGGGGAGCTCGGGGGCTACAGTGTTGGCGTTCAGAACGGCTTTCTGAGGGTGTACCATAGGGGAGAAGAGGCCCTCGTCGCGAAGGGCGACCGCGTGCTCCTCAAGAGGGAAAACGTGGAGTACTCCTACTCCGAAAACTGCTATCGCCTTGTGGTTAAAGAAAAGCCCGAAGAGGCGCTCTACATCTTTGTCCTAGGCGTCGTCCTGATTGGGGTGGCTTTCTACTACATGCTCTTCCTCAAATACCGGTAACGACACAGCGGCGAACTATCAGTGTCACGTTGTGATAATCACGATTATCATAACGGCGATTATCATTTCAGAACTTCCAGCGCCTCCAAAATCCTCTCTTCCCCACCCGGCAGCACCAGCGGCCTCGACAGGTGCTTTCTTGCATCGGGCGGAACCTCGTAAATCTTCCTCTCCAGCTCGCGCGGGACTTCAACCGGAATGAGCTTCTTCGGCATCTTATAGCCACAGCGCTTGCACTTGAGGTAGTCGCCCTTGCTCTTCATCGTCCCTCCGCACTTCGGGCACTTCGGCTTCCGGTACTCGATTTGAGGGACGAGCTTCACAGGGTAGAACTTTTCGAGGTTGAGCGTCAGGATTCCCTCGTGCTCCTTAACTCCTCCGGCGGCTATGATTTCATCGCCCGGCAGGAGCTTTCTGACCCAATTTCTAAACTTCTTCGTCGGCTCAAAGGCCGCGACGCGTATCTTCCCGGTCTCGTCCTCAAGCTCGAAGAAGACGTGCCTCCCGCGCTCCCAGTACGGGCGGGCAACCCTTCCCCTCACGACGGCGCTGTCGTAGGTCTTTAACTCCCCGATTTTCTTGGGCGTCAGGTGGTCGTCGGTGTTCTGGTTCGTCTTGTAGAGCTGGTAGAAGGCGACGGGCTCTTCAAACTTAATCATCTCGAAGGTCTGGAGGACTTTTCCCCTGTCAATCCCTCTGATGCCAACGAGGACGGGGTCTTTGCCGTGGGGCGTTATCAAGACCGTCCTCTTGTAGGGGTCAACGTTGTCGTAGGTGAAGGGGTAGCTCCATTTGTCGGCGAGGAAAACGCTCTCCTCGTCAACCCGCCTCGGCGTCCCCCAGTTTTCACGCTCGCGGTAGGCCAAAAGCTCGTAGGTGAAGCGCTTAAGGGGGTAGCCGATTGCGCCGAGGGAGCCGATTATCCCGCGCCCGAGCTTGAACTTGAAGAACTCCGCTCCAACTGTTCTAGCGACCTTTTCGGCCTCTTCAATGGTCACGTGCTCTCTAAGGGCTTTAAGCGAGAACTCGCGGAGCTCTTCGGGAATTTCGCCCTCAAAAAAGACGACTCCGGGGTTCGTGTTCTCGTGGGTGAAGTCCGCGAGCTGATTCACGTAGAAGAGGACGGTGTTCTTAATCTCTGGAATAACTTCTTCGTCGGCCTCGAAGGTCATCGCCACCGCTCCATTGCCCCTTGTCTTGTACGGGACGTTCGGGTTCAGCCTGATGAGCCTCGGCAGGTCTACGGGCTCCGCTATCCTGGAAAGCTCGCGGTAGAGGAGCGCGCCGAGGTAGGTGGTGCACATGCCGTTTGGTGAGTCGGTGTCGTCAATTCCGATGTGGAGGAGCATGTTTGAAGAAAAGGGAAGGGGGTTTAAAAATCAACCGCCGAAGAGCCAGAGCACCGCGTCCGGGAAGCGCCTCGACCAGTAGTACTCGCTGTGCGTTGCCCCATCGTCCTCAACGACGAGGAGGTTTTCGCCCTCCAAGTAGCCCCTTTCCTTCAGTACCTCCGCCATCTTCATGTTGGTCTCTATCATTTCACTGGGGTCGCTTCCCTCAATGGTTCCCCAGTCGATGTAAATCCTCCCCGGGCCCTTGGGGGCGTTCCTCACGAAGTCGTAGATTTCCGGGTTGAACCAGAAAGCCGAGCTCATGGCCCCGATGTAGCGGAAGGTCTCCGGATACTTGAAGCCGGCGTAGATAGATATGAGCCCTCCGAGCGAGGAGCCCATTATCCCGGTCTCGTTCGGTAGGGTTCTGTAGTGGGAGTCTATGTACGGTTTAAGGCTGTTCTTTAAATAGTGACATTCAAAAGGTTTAAATATTTTCGTTGCATATTCTTACTTAGGTGTCAGTAATGCCCAAGTTTTACAAACCTTCAGAGGTTGCGGAACTCCTCAATTACAATAAAGTCACCATAATCCGCTGGATTCATGCAGGAAAAATCAAGGCCATCAAAATAGGCCGAGACTACAGAATTCCAGAAGAAGAAGTCCAAAAACTACTCGGCAAAAAGAAGGAAACAACAAGAGCAGTCCTCTACGCCAGAGTTTCAGGAAGAGACCAGAAAGAAGACTTGGAAACCCAACTCAAAACCCTCGAACAATACGCAGTTAGCAAAGGCTACCAAATCGTGGATGAGGTTAAGGAAATTGCCTCTGGATTGAAAGAGAACAGAAAGGGGCTCAAAAAACTAATCAACCTCGCCAAGAACGGCGAGTATGACATTCTCATCGTAACTTACCCCGATAGGCTCACCCGTTTTGGATTCAAATACTTGGAAGAACTCTTCACAGCCTACAACGTGAGGATTGAAACAGTCTTCAAGAAGGATAAAACACCAAAAGAAGAACTCGTAGAAGACTTGATTGCAATAATCACCAGTTTCGCAGGCAGACTCTACGGGCTGAGGAGTCACAAGAACAAGAAGTTCGTTCAAGGATTCAAAAAACTCCTCACGGAGGTCGAGAACGAGTGAAACTGACCAAAACAGTAGTCCTTGAGAGTCTCCCACTCACAAAAAAGAAGTTCAAGGCAATGAAAGAAGTGTATGATGAATACTTGGAAATTTTGGAGTTTCTGACAGATTATGCTGTTGAGAACAGGGTAAAGAGCCACCTGAAACTCCGCAAACTCTTTTACAAGAAACTCAAGGAAGAACACGACTTACCAACCCATTACTATTACACTGTCTGTCAGGATGCCACGACAAGGGCGAGGAGTTTTCTCGAACTGAAGAAAAAGGGCAGGGCCAGAACAGAGAAACCAGTAATTAGAAACGTTTCACTCTGGCTGGACGACGTTCTGTGGGATTACAAGAGATTCCCACAGTTCAACACGCTCAGAAACGGAAGGAAAATCCTCGTAATTGGATTAACTACAAAGAGAGGGAGAATTAAACTCCCCCTAAAACCTCACAAACTCTTCTTTAAATACCTTGATGATGGTTGGAAGGTAAAGGCTGGCGTGAAACTCCGTATTATCGAGAAAGAGCGGAAGGTTCTTGCGTATTTCGTCTTCGAAAAAGAGTTTGAGGAAAACAGATTGACTGGAAGTTTCCTTAGCGTGGATTACAACGCTGACAACGTTTCCTTTGGAACTGGAGAGTTCCTGATTCAGGTTCGGACTGAGTTGGGAAAGCTAACGAGGTTTTATTCCGACGTGCGGAAGAAGATTCAAGAGTCCCACTTGGTTGGCTGGAAGAGAAAACTTCCCTCGAAGAAGGGGAGGGAATTCCTCAGGAAGTTTGGACAGAGGAAGATGCACAAGAGAATTGATTTGCAGAGGAAGTTGGCGAAGAGGCTCGTTGAAGTTGCTAAAGAGTCGAATACTACTATTGTCCTTGAGGCTGTCCCCAAGAACTTTAATCAGAAGATTACAGAGAAGAGAAGGGAGAACGAGAAGAGGTTGAGGAATACTCTCCATAATATTGGTATGAACGGGTTCCAGCGGTTTGTTTTCGAGAAGGCAGTAGAGTTTGGTGTTCCCGTGGTTTTCGTCAATCCTTTTTATTCCTCTCAGGTTTGTCCTCGTTGCGGTGCGTTTAAGATTAAACCCAATGATGACGCTCTGCGTCAGAGGGTTTTCGAGTGTCCTGTTTGCGGGTTTTCTGCAGACAGGGATTTTGTTGCTGTCTTGAACTTGTTAGGGCTGTTTCCGTTCAGCCCGAAGGCCCGTGAACCGTTAAGGGAGGAGCCGGTGGTTCCGGTAAACTTAACGGTTGAGGCCAACCTCCTGCACCACAAGAACTCATTAGTAGTGATTAGTCAGTGTTTAAAACAAAAATAGGTGCAGGAGGAAACGGTTTCAACGATGAAGCGGACATAGGCGTCTCCTTCCCCGCCCCCTCCGTAGGCCTCGTTCCTCCACGGTGAATACTCGTCTGTCCTCTTCTCACCGCCGTTGTCTATGCCGACAACGGGGTCGAGAAGCCAGGTTCACTCAGATGACATTATTATTCCCGGACAAATTTTAAATAACTATTCATGACTCGTAATACCGAGAGACTTTAACTGCCATGGTACTGGGGGGAACGTCTGTGAGTATAAGGAAGAATGCACTCAATGAGAAAGTGGGAATAATCATGGTGCTCCTAGTACTCACCGCAGTGCTTTCTCCTCTGCAGGTGATAGCTTCCGAGGCTTCTCAGGAGATTACGGGCACCCATTATGACCAGTGGCATTATGTGGGAACGGCCCAATATGACCCCACAACAGGGGGAATAATATTGACTCCAGCCAGTGCCAGCTGCGCCGGGGCGGCGTGGTTCAACTCAAGGGTATCGCTAACGGATTCTTTTGACTTTACGTTTCTCGTCTATTTGGGTGATGATGATACGGGTGCGGATGGAATTGCATTCGTTCTCCAGGCAACTGGGACTGATGTTGTTGGTGGCACAGGTGGAGATGTTGGCTACATTGGTATAGGGCCAAGTGTCGCCGTAAAGATAGACACTTGGGGAGACTCTGAGGATTATATTGTACTCATGATTAACGGCACTGAAGTGGGGGACAAAACATACATCGGGAACATTGAAGATAGCAGAGAGCACTTAATGAGAATCTCGTGGGATCCATATTCAGAGACTCTCCACGTCCAGCTCGATGGCATTTCGGTTACATACAACGTGAACATTCTCAAGAACCCCGGCATACTAACTGCGTACTTTGGATGGACGGGGGGCACTGGCTTGTCGTACAACCTCCAGTACTTCAAGGTAGTTTCCATGACCGGTCTGTTCCCGGATCCCCTCGCCCGGAACATATTCCCCCCTGAGGACTGGAAGCTTAACGGGGACGCGTCCATTGCCGGAGACAAGTTCATACTTACCAAGTCTCAGGCCAATTCAGTCGGCGCAGTATGGTTCAAACAACCCCTCGACCTTTCAGAAGACTTTACAATGCGGTTCAGAGTTTATATAAGCAATAACGCAGGAGATGGAATGGCATTTGTTCTCCAGAGTTACGGGCTCGACGCAGTTGGAGCCTGGGGATTCAACCAGGGCTACGTGCCAATTTCCCCAAGCGTCGCAGTTAAAATAGATGCAGACTATGCTTTTGATGTCCACAGGGGATACTACGCCGTCTTAATGGTTAATGGCATCGAGATTACGGATCCCGTCCCAATCGCAATCAAGGACAACAAAGAACACAATATGGAGATATCATGGGGCAGTTATTCAAAGACACTTTCAGTATACTATGATGACAAAAAAATCATATCCGAGAGAGTGAACCTTGTAAAAATCCTCGATTCCCCCACGGCATATTTTGGATTCACTGGGGCAACTGGAGGAGGCGACGTTCATCAGTACGTCAAACAGGTTGACCTTAGATTCAGTGAGGGAACTTACGTAAAGAAACACTCCTTCGTGGACCCCATGGACTGGCAGTATTGGGGCACTGCAGAGTATAAACCAGAATATGATGCAATAAAGATTGGAAAATACACCACATCGGCAGAAGGAAGCGTCTGGTATAAAAATCCCCTTGACTTCAGGAAACCCTTCAATCTTACCTTCCTCATAGGCGCCGATTTTTATGAAGACCGGCGTAGTAGACTTTTGGCATTTGTCTTTACCCAGGATCCCGGAAATACCGACCCATGGAGCGGGTTCGTTGTAAAGTTCTATCCCGGCAATATGGGCACCACATACGTTGAGCTGGACTGGAAAAAGCAGGAACTTTACAAATCGACTATTCAGGGAATGTACTCAGGCGTAATGGCTGATGTGACGTTCAGCTGGAATCCCTCAACGAGGAGTTTCCGTGTAACAGCGAATGGAAACCCCGTTGCCGACTTTAAACTACCGGATACCACAGTTGCTTACTACTTGAACCGCCCAGTGTACTTTGGATTTATGAAAAATAGGGACTGGGGAGCAATGCTCATAAAACCAATCAAACTTGACTTCGAAACATTCAACACCACGGCCTTTTCGGAAAACTGGAATCTCGTTGGGGACGCCAAATATATGATGGGCAATTTTGTGCTTACGGAAGACCGGGAGTATCAGAGGGGAGCAGTTTGGTACACTAATCCCATAGACATCACCAAACCGTTTAGCGTAGAAACATCAGTTTATCTCGGCTCGAATGACAGGGGTGGCAGCGGATTAGCCGTTGTGATTCAAGCTCAGTCCAACAATGTAGTCGGACTTGACGGGGGAAACGTTGGTTATGTGCCGATATCTCCAAGTGTCGCCGTAAAAATCGATACATACGATAACTCGATAAGCAGTGATTATATCGTTCTAATGGTAAATGGAAGGGAGATACCCGAGACAATCAGACCAATTGATAACGTGGAAGATAGCCAGGAGCACCATCTTATAGTTTCGTACGATGGTGAAACAATGAGGGTAATACTCGACGGGGATAAGCTGATAGACTATCCGATAAACCTCGAGACCGTGCTTGGCTCCACGAGCGCATACGTTGGTGCGACGGCAGGGACAAGTTCGATACACAATACACAATACATTAGGTTTGTGGAAATTAACGCTGCCCCCAGCAATTCGACTCCCCAGATGCAGGGGGCCTCTCTGTACAACAATCTTACCTATGATGGCTCTGCATTTTATGACCCTGATGCAGACCTGATTATTCTCGGCAAATACTCTCAGGAAGGATCCGTTTGGTTTTCCAATCCCATCTCCTTAAACGGCAAACTCCAGTTTGATCTCCTGGTGAAGCCGCCCTATGGCAACATAGCTGTTATTTTACAAAGAGGGGGCACCAATGTAGACTTAGATCGCGTCTTTAAAGGCGAGATTTATCCAAGTATAGTCATTGGAATACGTACTGACCAGAACTCAGGGAGTAAGATTACTATCGTCCAGAACGGCAATAAGTTGTATGAAAAAACTCTCTCCATCAAGAACGTGTGGTCAGCTATATCCCTGGGCATTGGGTGGGACAACCAGACCTCAACCCTAACATTGAGCATTGATGAGACAACGATTCCTATTAAGCTTTCATCTGACCCCGTTGACATATGGACCGGCGATTTCTATCTGGGCGTGGGCGCAAAGATCAACGGAGATGTTGCGGCAGTCAAGTTCCTAAACGTCTCATATACCCCAGGCAATTTAGAAGAAGCCGCCAGTGAGTGGATTCCACTCGGAAATTCGGAGATACGGTCGTCGGGTGAAATCCTCCTGGTTCCGGGCATATCATCAAAGGGGGCGGTATGGCTCCGTACCCCAGTGAATCTAAGCATGGATTTCGTTGGAAAGTTCCTCCTCCGCGGCAAGTCCTCCAGGGCAGATGTCATCTCCATAGTGTTTCAAAATACCGGGCCCAGTCTGTTTTCCAATGAACCAAATACTGTGCACATTGACTTCAACTATGGCAGCCAGGAAATAAACCTCTACAATAATAAGACCAAACTGTTCCGTGGAGGGCTCCCGTCTGTAAACGATGGAAAGATGCACACCCTTACAGTTGGATGGAACGCTTCCCTGGGTGAACTCTGGCTTGAGATAGATGGTTCCAGGATATTCACCCAGAAGGTGGACATGAAAAATCTTCTCGGAGAAACGGCGTATGTAGGATTTTACGCCTCCAACGGGTGCTGTGCAAATGAAAAGTATGTCGTTCCCCTCAGCGTCAAGCAGATGGAGCCAGCGGTACTTCTTTCAAAAACTCCGGACGCTCCACAAGGCTCACCTTCCGACAGTCAGACGGAGGTATTAGCGACAACATCCCCCACCCACACCGCGTCTGCTGGCTCAAACCTAAACCCTGTTACCCTAGCGGGCGCGTTGGTTGGGTTGATTCTCGCAGGCGGGATTGTAGCGAGGGTCAGAAGCAGGAAAGGTAAACCCTCCGCTTCATCAAGAGTTGCAGAAAACCCCGCTTCGAAGGTAGCTAGGCCATCATTACCTCCCGAAAAGCCGACCTCTGCGAAAAAGCCCGAATCAATGAAATATCAAAAAACATTCCCAGGTTTTCCATCTGAACTCTTGGACGAGTATGAGCCTTTGGAATTTCTTGGTGAGGGAGGTTTTGCTAGGGTTTTCAAGGCTAGGCGTAGGAGGGATGGTAAGATAGTTGCCCTCAAAATCCCGCGTATTGACGAGAAGACCAGCAAAACCTTCATTAAAGAAGTCTCAACATGGCTTCATCTCAACCACCCAAACATCGTAAAACTCTACGACGCAGACATCCTACCAATTCCACACCTCGAAATCGAGTTTGTTGAAGGAATAAATCTCAACGGTGACGTCATAAGAGACCTTAGCAAGTATCCAAAGCCTGTTGATGAGAAAACAGCGCTAAAGATTATTGAAGGTATCGCTAAAGGCCTTAAGCATGCCCACTCGAAGGGAATCTATCACCGCGACCTTAAGCCCCAGAACGTCCTTATAACATCTAATTTAACACCAAAGATTACCGACTGGGGGCTAGCTAAAGTGGGAGATATTTCAACCACGACGACCAGGGGATTGACCCCCCTATATGCTGCTCCAGAACAGTTTGATGAAGAAGTTTATGGTCCTACTGACCATAGGACTGACATTTACCAGCTTGGATTGATTTTTTACGAGTTGCTGACTGGTAAGCTCCCGTACCAAGGTGCTTCGCCGGCGGCTGTGATGGCTAAGGCAACTAACCAGGATATAAAGCCCCTGCCACCGAGCCATTTCAACAAGGCCTTATCAAAATACGATGGGATTTTCGAGAAATTACTGACGAAGAGAAAAGAGGACCGCTATCAAAGTGTTGATGAATTTCTATCGGCCCTGAAATCCCTTAGAGAACTGAAGAGAGAGAAGAAAGAGCTTGAGAAGACAAGTCTGGCTATGAGGAAGAGCCACTCGCGGGAGGAGTTTGAGAGGCTAAGAATCGAAAGCATTCACAAGACCGTGAAGATTGCAATCCTAGCGGCAAAGTCCAACGACAAGGTCGAGCTTATCAACGCGCTTGAGGACTTGAAGGAGCTTTCGAGAAGACATAGGAAGGAGCTCGAGAATGCAATAAACCAGTTGGAAATAATGATGCGCGATGGCGTGCCAATAAAAGAAGGCACAATAAATGAACTCAGAGTCCTCCTCCACAGAATACAAAAGGAGGTGGAAAAACGAAGGTAGTTATGAAGGGCTGATGCTTAGCAGTTTTTCCATTCTGTTTTTTTCCATTGTGGACACCCTTGGTAATCCAGTTCCGGGGGTACTCAAAGGTATAGCCCGCGTATTATTTGGTCTCTAACTTTTGGTTTAGAAAACCTTATTTACGTCTTCGCACCAAATAGGTTCGGGGATAGAAATGCCCGCAGTTAGGGTTGAAAGACTTCTTGAGGAGCCAGAACTTTACATCATAAGGGTTGACGACGACCGTATTAAGTACTTTGAGGCCACTTGGGATATCCCAGAGGGCATAACCTACAACTCCTATCTAATGAAGCTGAAGGACGCGGTTGTTCTGTTCGATGTGACAAAGGCCGAGTACGCTGACCTCTTCCTCGAAAAGCTCAAAGAGCTCGTCAATCCCGAAGAGATAACCCACATAATAGTCCACCACACCGAGCCCGACCACAGCGGAGCCCTCCCGAAGGTTCTTGATGCCAACGGGTACAGGGCACAGATAATAGGGACAGCCTTTGCGAGGAACCTCCTTGAGGGCTTCTACGGGAAGGAAGTCGTCGAGAACTTCAAGATCGTCAAGGACGGTGAGGAGCTCCAGATCGGCAGGAGAACCTTCCGCTTCATAACCGTCCCCTGGCTCCACTGGCCCGACACGATGATTACCTACGTGGTCGAGGATAAGCTGATCTTCTCCTGCGACGCCGGCGGTGGCTACGGAATCCCAGAAACTATTGATGACAGCGATGAAGAGGTAGTTCAGAAGTACCTTCCGCACGTGACCAAGTACATAGTCACCGTCATCGGCCATTACCACAAGTACATAGTCCAGAATATCAAAAAGCTGAGAAACCTAGGAATAATTGATAATGCCAAGATGATACTTCCCGGCCATGGGCTTATATGGAGAAAGAACCCGGCCAGGATATTCGAGTACTATGAGGCAGTCGGAGCCGGAAAGGTCAAGAAGGGCAAGGTTCTCGTCATCTACGACTCCATGTACGGCTTCGTCGAGAAGAGGATGGAAATCGTGATAGACGAGCTCAAGAAGCACGGCTACAACCCGGTGGTCTACAGGTTCACCGACAAGGAAGCGCCGGCCGTTAGCCACATACTCGGAGAAGTCCCGGACAGCGAGGCCCTGATAATCGGCGCTTCCACCTACGAGGCCGAGATACACCCGCGCATAAGGTATGCCCTCTACGAGATCGTGGACAAGGCCAACTACGAGAAACCAGTTCTTATCGTCGGCGCCTTCGGCTGGGGCGGCGTCGCCGGAAGGAAGATAGAGACCCTCATAACCCGCAGCAAGTTCGACCACGTTGACACCGTCGAAAGCAAAGGCGCTCCCGGGCCTGAGGACGAAGAGAAGCTCAGGGAGGCAGTTAGGAAGCTCGTGGCGTGGCTCTCCTGAACTTTTCTCTTTTAAGAAGTGCGGGGTGGTCATAGGAAGCGTGAGAATACTATCTTTAAGCTTTCAATTCTAGAAATCATTATATACTTTAATGCCTAGGTATTAATGCAACAACGTTTGTAGGTGCTAGATATGGTAATTGAAAAGAAAATGACCCGCAAGTTTCTGGAAGACGCTTTTGCCGGCGAAAGCATGGCGCATATGAAGTACCTGATTTTCGCCGAGCAGGCTGAGAAAGAGGGCTTCCCCAACATAGCCAAGCTCTTCAGGGCCATCGCTCACGCTGAATTTGTTCACGCCAAGAACCACTTCATAACCCTCGGAAACCTCGGCAAGACCCCGGAGAACCTGCAGGCGGGTATAGAGGGGGAGACCTATGAAGTCGAGGAGATGTACCCGGTCTTCAAGAACGCCGCCGAGTTCCAGGGCGAGAAGGACGCTGTAAGGACGACCCACTACGCCTTGGAGGCGGAAAAGATACACGCCGAGCTCTACAAGAAGGCCAAGGAGCTCGCCGAGAGCGGAAAGGACATGGAGATAAAGAGGGTCTATATCTGTCCGGTCTGTGGATATACAGCCGTTGATGAGGCACCCGAGAAGTGCCCAGTATGCGGTGTCCCAAGAGATAAGTTCGTGGTCTTTGAGTAAACCTTTCGCTTTTCTACCTTTTAAGTTTGAACCACAAACCTTATAAGGTCGGACTGATAATATTAAGACGGTGAAAGAAATGGCGAAGTGGAAGTGCACAGTTTGTGGTTACATCTACGATGAGGACGAGGGCGACCCGGACAACGGGATAGAGCCCGGAACCAGGTTTGAAGACCTTCCCGAGGACTGGGTCTGCCCGCTCTGCGGTGCGCCCAAGGACCAGTTTGAAAAGATAGAGTGAGGTGGTTGAGATGCTGAGCGAAACCATAAAGAGTGGAGACTGGAAGGGGGAGAAGCACGTCCCCGTTATAGAGTACAAGAAGGAAGGCGACCTCGTTAAGGTCGAAGTCAGCGTGGGCAAGGAGATACCGCACCCGAACACCCCAGAGCACCACATAGCGTGGATTGAGCTCTACTTCCACCCGGAGGGGGAGAACTTCCCGATTCTCGTCGGCAGGGCCGAGTTCAGCAACCACAGCGACCCGCTGAGCGAGCCAAGGGCAGTCTTCTTCTTCAAGACCCAGAAGAAGGGCAAGCTCTACGCGCTCAGCTACTGCAACATCCACGGCCTCTGGGAGAACGAAGTCGAGCTCGACTGAGCTTTTCGTTTCTGCCCCAACCCCCGTTATTTTTCTCCCGAGAGCTGGAACGGCATGTTTTTCCAGTCCTCGACCCATTCCTGAGCGTAGCCTTCTAGGGTGTGCACGTACTTAACGTCTCGTACGCATACCATAACCGTCACGTTTTCAGGGCTCTTGAAGAGCTCTATGTGGTACCTTATAACCTCGTCACCGGAGAGGGCGAGGATGGACTGAAGCGGGCCCCAGAATGTCATTGACTCGTACTTTTGCCCAACTTTAATGCCATCAACGTAAACCCCGGCCCCGCAGAAGTTCCCGGGAACCTTGATGAGAACGTCCACGACCGCAGGGGAACCAGATGTACTCCAGTAAACGGCAACACCATTTGAGCGCGCCGAGCCGTCGTAGTTCGGGAAGGGAACGTTGAAGAGAACCGGTGAGAGAATCAGGGAGGCCACGAAAACCGCGAGGACCTTCCTCTTTGAGAAGTTGAAGGGAACGTCCTTCCTGGCGGCTAGGGGCAGATTCCAATAGGAGTAGGCCTCCACGAGGCGGGCGATGCTCATTAAAACGACGCCAATCAAGACGGGGAACAGCAGGGCACCAACGAGATACAGGTTCCCGACTAGGTTGAAGTTCAGCTCCCCTGTGGACTCCGCGAACAGGCCCATCCTGAGTCTATAAACGAGCGCGCTGGCAACAAAGGCAGGATACGCCGGCGCCAGTAAGTTAATGAGCTTGTAAATGCCCCAGGAGGGCTTGAGGAGAACCCACTCCAGGGCGAGACTGAGAAGGAAGACGGCAACTAGGAATAGAGCCGCTTCAAGCAGGAACAGCTTCAGGGGCCTCGAGTCAACGTCCACGCTCCAGAGGTAGAGACCAATCAGGTAAACCACGAGCCCGAGCCCAAAGGCTATAGGCGAGAAAAGGCCTAAGAGATTGGACAGCGTCATCAGCAGACTCCCGGCGAGCAGGTATTCCCTGCCACCAACCGGAGCAAACTTTCCTTTAACTGTCACTAATATCACCAATAAAACTTTGAGTTTTAACACTTAAAGCTTTTGGGCAAGGTTTATATCCCCTGCCTTCTAAGTTCTATGGTTGAGAACTATGGATTCGTATACCCTTGTAATGGCCGTTAATGGCTCTCTTGTGCTGGTGGGAATTTTTCTCACATGGCACTTAACGAGGCTTGTGGAACGATACAGACTCGGAAAGGAAAAACTATCCTGGTTAATCCTTTTAGGAGGTCTCATGACATCTCTGGGGTTCGTTGGAGGCCTCGCTGGTCTTGATTTAAGGATACTCGTTATCCTCGGTCCTGCGTTGATAGTCTATGCCCTCTCGATGAGTGGCCTCGTTGGAGCAAAGCTTGAAATGCTTTTCCAAACCGGCCTGGTTGTCCTCTCCGCTGGCATCAGCGACGATCCAAAAACATACATTGTTTTGATGTTCTCTGACATTTCTCTGCTTCTCTTGATGGACGCCGTGGCCTTTTATTCAAATTCGCCAATAAAAGCTGCCACAATGGCAAGGCTTTCTGCTTGGCTTCTTGTAGCTTTCACGACCGTAAACGCTCTCTATCCGCATTCCTTACCCGCGATTATGCTCTACACTGCCTCAGTGTTGCTGTGGATGGCCTCGTTGACTCTTTCATATCCAGCGGCAAGGGTTCTCAAATTTGCCCAGGAAGGCTTATAACTGGCCATTCAGATGTTAAAACGGTGAGAAAAATGAAAGTTTACAGCCCGGATAGGGAGTGGTCCGAGCACTACAAGGCCGTCATCGAGGAGCTGAGGAAGATAACCGACCCCGTTACCGGGGGAGACATCCTCGACTCCGGCGTTGTGGCGGGCCTTGAGGTTACAGAGGATACCCTAAAAATCTGGCTCCGCTTTGAGAGCCACGCGGAATACAACATCATCGGAGAGAGCCCCATTGCGTACTCCAAGATAATCGGGGACATAATGGAGCGCTTCGCCCTTGTGAAGTTCCAGAACGTCTACGTCTACGACCTCAAGAACAACCCGGTCGGAGTTTTTGAAAACAAGAAGGGCTACACTGCTGATGACATCAGCACTGAGAGGGTCTGAGCCTTGGGACTTCTCGAAATTTTTAAACCAGAAAAGAAGCCCATGGAAGGGCCTAAAAAAGACCTTCCCCCGGAGGTTCTAAGGTAATCGAGATCTTGAAAAGGGCTGATATAGAGGAGCTGAAGAGAAAGATAAGCTGGCTCGCAGGGGAAGAGAAGAAACACGAGGAGCTCCTGAGGAAGATTTATGCCAAGATGTTCCCAGGTAAAGAGGTCGTTTTTCCGGAGGAGCACATCGGACCTGAGCTCAAGCCCGTTGCCCGCGAACTCCAGGGCGTTCAGGACATAATAGACCTAATCCGCTGGGCCATGAAGGCCGAGGAGATGGCGGCGAAGTTCTACGCCGAGCTTGAGAACATGGTCGAAGGCGAGGACAAGAAGAGGCTCATGCGCTACCTCAGCGACATGGAATGGGGCCACTACTACACGCTCAAGGCCGAGTACGAGCTCCTGCTCGACTGGGAGATGTACAGCCAGATGATGCACGTTGGGCCGTGAGTTACTTTCCCTTTTGTCACTAAGAAACCGAGGACAGTAGAAAGGGCGGGAAAGAGAAAAGCTCAGAGTTCGACCTTTATGCCTGTCTCTTCCTCGACTTCTTCAAAGCCCTCTTTCATGTACTTCGCAAGCTCCTTGTCAACCTCAAAGAGAGCCGCGAGGAACTCCCCAAAGTGCTCCTTCTCCTCGTTGGCAACGTCGTAGAATACGTGCTTTATCCTCTCGTCCTCAATGTGCTCGGCAAGCTGTTCGTAGAAGTTTATGGCATCGAGCTCGGCCTCGATGGCCCAGCGCAGGGCCTGGGCGATTTCCCTCTTTGAGAGGGGTCTATCCTTCGGAATCTCAAACGGGTATTTCGCAAGCATGGTATCACCGGTGTACAGTACACTCCAGTGTTAATAACCTTTTAGGGGGTCGTTTTTGAGGAACTTCCCGTGCGTCAGTCCACCAAGTCCGGAACCACCACAGGAACGCCCTGAACTTCCGCAATGACGCCCCCGACCCCATAAACTTCCTCAAAAAGCCCCGGAGTGAGGACGTTTCTGCCGCCATCTTTTATTATCCTGCCGCCTTTCATAAATACAAACCTGTCCGCGAAGCGCAGCGCCAGGTTGACGTCGTGCATTATAATCACGGCCGTTTTGCCAGACTCAACGAACTCCCGCGCTATTTTCATCACTTCCACCTGGCTCCTCAGGTCGAGGTTGTTGGTAGGCTCGTCCATCAGGAGTATCTCAGGTTCCTGCGCGAGCGCCCTTGCTATGTTCACCTTCTGCAGTTCTCCCCCGCTGAGCCTGTTGATGGGTTTCAGGGCCAGGTGGTCGATTTTCAGCATTTTTAGAGTGGATTTAACGGCCTCAATGTCCTTTTTTGAAGGCTTCAAGCCCATGTAGGGCCTCCTGCCCAGCAGAACCGTGTCAAATACCCTCATGAAGCCGGGGACAATGGCCTGAGGCACGTAGCCGATGATTCTCGCGAGCTCCTCGCGAGAGTACTCGTTTATGGGCTTTTCAAAAACCTCCACTCCATTACACTTGAAAACTCCGGCGAGGCACTTCATGAGGGTGCTCTTCCCGGCACCGTTCGGCCCCAGTATCGCCACCAGCTCTCCCCTCTCCACCTCCAAGGAGACGTTGTGCAGTATCTGTGAGCCGTTATAGCCAAAATTCAGGTTTTTAACCTTCAGAACTTTCATCTGCCTCCCTCCATGCGCACCAGTAGGTAGATAAACATCGGAGCTCCTAGGAACGACGTTACAACGCCAACCGGCAGAACTATCGGCGAAAAGAGAAGCCTCGCAACTGTGTCCGCGGTAAGGAGCAGGAGGGCACCCATCAAGGCGGAGAGAGGTATCAGGAACCTGTAGTCTCCTCCAAAGATAAGCCTGACAGCGTGGGGCGCCACAAGTCCGACGAAGCCGATAACACCAACAAAGGAGACGCTTACGGCCGTCAAAAACGTCGCAAGAAACGTCGAAATTATTCTCGTCCTCTCAACTTCGACGCCGACGGATTTTGCGACCTCATCTCCGAGGGCCGAGGCGTTCAGATCCCACCTCTTCATGACAAAGTAAGCGAAGACCACCGCGAAGCTCGCCCCGAGTATGAGGTCTTCCCTCCAAGTCGCCCTTCCGAGGTCTCCGAAGCTCCAGTAGACCATCGCGGCGAGCTGGAGCTCGTCTGCAAAGTACTGCACGAGGGTGGTTAAGGCCGTGAAAAGCGAGCTCATCGCGATTCCGGAGAGGATTATTGCTTCAGGGCTCAGCCCCTTAAGCCTCGCCAGGAGCAGGATTGTGGTTGCAGCGCTCATTGCCCCGATGAACGCGAAGAGCACAACGGAATAGGGATTGTCCACGAATATTCTCCCCGAGCTCTCGGAATAGCCGGCCCCGAGCAGGATAGCAATGGAAGCCCCGAACATGGCCCCGTGGGAGACCCCCATAGTGAACGGGCTCGCGAGGGGGTTCCTAAGGAAGCCCTGCATAACGGCCCCAGAGATTGACAGCGAAGCGCCCACGAGGATTCCGGCAAGCACCCTTGGGAGGCGGATGTTCCAGATTACCATGTGGGTCCTGTAGTCGCCTCCCCAGATCAGTGCTCGGAAGACCTCCCCCATCGAAAGGGAATAACCCCCGTGGGAGATGGAGAACACGCTAACCAAAAATATGAGGGCTAAGAGGAAGATTCCCGCCCCAATCCTGGTTGCAACGTACCTTTCGTACTCCATACCACATCACGGCGAAGTCGGTAGTGAGTTTTCCGCTTCCTCTGTGGAGAGGTCTATCTTTTTAAACCCGCCGAACTGCCTGGCAAGTTCTTCATAAACGGGCCTGCCGACGAGGAACTCGTATATCTCGTTTGCCTTCTGAACAGGGTCAACGTCCTCAAAGCGCTCCGGGTAGAGAACCTTCCCGATGAAGTACGCGTCCGCCATTGCTGTGCCGATGTTCGTGGAGTAGTAGTTGTACGGCAGGACTCCGTAAACGTTGCCGTTTTTTACAGCCTTCAGGGACTCATAAAACTCTGGGTTCTTCTTGTAGTCATCGAGCACCAGCTTCAGCCCACCCTCGTCAATGAAGATGTAATCCGGGTCCCACTCCAGGAGCTTCTCTTTGTCTATGAACTTGTGGCCCTCTCCAAGCTCGTCGGCGACGTTTTTCGCGCGGAGCACGACGAAGGGGGGATATTTGGCCTTCGTGCTCTCTATCCCATGGGCCCCTCTGTAGCCTATTCCACCAACGTAAACGCTCGGGCTCTCTGCATTTTCCGTCCTCCTGAGGAGGTCCTCCTGAACCGACTTTATGAAGTCAATGACCTTCCGCGCCCGGTCTTCCTTTTTCAAAATCTTCCCGGCCAGCCCAAGGGACTCGAAGAGCTTTTCGTCCTCGAAGCTCGTCAGCTCCCCGTAGCTGAGCACCACGACTGGAATTCCGGTTTTCTCCTGTATGTCCTGGGCGGTCTTGGCATCAACATAAGTCATGAAGATGACGTCTGGTTTGAGTTCTATCAAGGCCTCAAGATCGGGAAGCTTTCCCGGCCCGCCGGGGCCTATGCTCGGAAGCTCCTTGAGCTCAGGGTGGGCCATAATGTAGGGCCTGCCCCCAGGGTGTTGCTTTTCAAAGTCCTCGACACCCACTACCATGTCCGTCGCGTTGAGGTAGACCATAATCCTCAGGGCGCCGGGGCCAGCTGCTACCACCCTCTCAACGTTCTCTGGAACGGCCACTTCCCTGCCGGCGAGGTCTTTCACGACCATCGTAGCTTTCCCCGTGGTCTGACCCTGCAGACAGCCGGACACGAGGACAAGCAAGACCACGAGCGAGAGGACTTTCAAGAGAACCCTCTTCATTTTCTATTCACCTCCTCGAACCACCCAACTTTTGCGTTCTCCACGCAGTCTATGGCGGAAGAATACGGCTTGATATCAAGCACGAGAGTCCCATCCACGGCGTCGAGCCACTTCACAACAAGCTCCCTGCCCCTCCGTTCCAGGAGCTCCACAACGGCGAACCCTATCGGGTTCGGCCTGTGGGGGGAGCGGGTCGCAAAAACTCCGTGCTCCCTGCCGTCGTGCGGCGGAATGGCTGTTAAAACGTTCCTTCTGGCCCGGTCAAGCCAGTACAGGATTATCAGGTGCGTGCAGGTTTCTATGTCCTTCAAGCCCTCTTCAAACTCGGGAAAGACCTCCACCACAGACACTTCATCCGAGAGCCTTCCCTGTCTGGGACACTCAGATGGAGTCTTGTAGGGTGACCGTATCACCCCAATCGGCCTGAGGTTAAGCTCCATTGCCAGACCCTCCGACTTTAACGATTCCCCTTCCAATCACCGCGTGGTATGGGGGTCTACCTGCTCGCGAAACTCCCTCGCGTATTGGAGTATCCTCTCCAATTTACCCTCCTTGACCAGTCGGTTAAGGGTTAGCATTGTATTACCAATTCTAAATATGATAGCACGCTTTAAACGCTTTCCGAATATTAGTGTTATCAACCAAAGGTTAAAATGTTGGCTGATGGCACGAACTCTGGGATCGACAAAAACCGGAACGGCATTTATTTCTCCCGGCCCACGCCGGGAGACATTGCCCAGTATCAAATACAAAAATAGTTGATGGGGGATTCAATTAGTCCATCAGTCCACCTCAAGGCTGAAGTCCTGGTAGTCCATCCATATCCCCGTCTTCATCACCGAGTCGTACTAGGCCTTCTCTATCTTTGCTAGCTCCTCGAAGATTCCCCTAACGGACTCGTGCCCCGCTTCCTTCGCCGCTTTCTCACAGCTCCTAGGTGAGCTTCTCCCGCTCCATGCCTATTCTGACGGCATCAACCTCGCTGTCAAGTCTTCATCACCAAAGAGACACTGAATGCAGGAAAACTCCCCACCGTTAGGGTGGCCAAATCTAAAAATGAAAGTTTAAAACGCCCCACTTCCGACGCCGCATATCTTCGCGAACGGGCAGATGGAGCAGTCCTCGGTGTACGGCTTCAGCGGGGGTTCGCCCTTGACGGCCTTTGTTATCTCTCTGGCTTTCTCCATGTCATCGTCCTCGCCTTCAAGGACGAGCGTCACGCTGCCCTCCGCACCACCGGCACCGCCAGCGGCTATCGGTATCGCCTCGACACCCGCCAGTATCCTGTAAGCCTCGACTTCCGTCACGGGGTGGGCGTGCGGTATCGGCACAAGGGCCGCGTAGAGGCCGGTTCCCCAGTCGAATGAGTAAATTCCCGTGAGCTTGGCGCTCTCCTCAACAGGGGTCGGCACGAACTTCTCAAGGCTTATGGGCGTTATCGTAAAGACGCCCTTGGTTATCGTCCAGCCGAAAGTCCTGCCGATAGTCCCTCCGTCGGGGGCCGCGGCAAAGACCGCAACGTTCCAGTTGATGTCAATCGCGTTTGCGCCCTTGATGAAGACGTCCTCCCGTCCCATTTCCCTGAGCGCCTCGACGGGCTCGCCCTCGAAGGGCTTACCCTTGTGGAGGACGAGGTGCTTTGGCCACGTCTTCTTCGCGGTTACACAGGTTCTCCCCCTGCTTATAGTTCCGACCGTCCACTTCTCCTTCTCCAGTTTCTCCCCGAGTATCTCCTCAGCAATGTAGGCCGCTGTCGTGCCCGTTGCTATGTAAACGAAGCCGTGCTTGAGCGCGTGCTGGACTTTGGGCATCGCCACAACTGCTTTGGCAATCAGGCGCTTGCTCTCGGACGGTGTGAGAGTAACGAGGGCCCTCTTCATGTGGAATCACCGGTTAAAATTTTCATCTTATCACTATCTAAGCATACCGGAGCGCTGTTCTGGTCATAGAAAGTTATTAGAAAAGCCGAACTAGCGCCCGCGCCCGTAGGCAGGCAATTTGAAAAGTTATCCCGCCAGCAACTCCCATGCGGGAAGGGCAAACTCTTTTAACGGGGGGCCACAACCCAAAACCATGCTCTACGTGGAGATACTGGGAAACCTTCCAGAGATGGCAAGGGACGAAGTGAAGGCCATGCTTGAGCTGGCGGGGGGAGAGATAGTCGGGCAGGACTACCTCTTCCTGAAGGTTGAGGCCGGCAAAGATGCGTTCCCCTACCTCGACCGTCTCGGCCTCGCCCACGAGTATGGGGAACTGATAGTCGAGGCCGAGTCCATTGAAGAGCTCCTCCAGAAGGCTGAAGAAGTGGATTGGCCGATTAAGGGGGCGTTTAAGGTTGATACCGAGACGATGGCCAACTGCAGGCACGACGTCCTTGACCTTCCCCGGAAGCTCGGCGCGGTCATTCACTCGCAGGGCTTCAAAGTGAACCTCTCAAAGCCCGATACGCTTGTAAGGGTCTACTGCGGCGAGAGGGTCTACGCTGGAATAAGATACCGCTTCTTCGACCCCAAGGACTTTGAGCGGAGAAAGGCCCACAACAGGCCGTTCTTCAGGCCGATTTCGCTCCACCCGCGCGTTTCGAGGGCGCTGGTAAACCTCACTAAGGCAACACGGGAAATCCTCGACCCCATGATGGGCGCCGGCGGGATACTGATTGAAGCGGGCCTGCTGGGGCTCAAGGTCTACGGCGTGGACATAAAGCCCGAGATGGTGGAAGGGGCCGAGACGAACCTCAGGCACTACGGCGTGAAGGACTACGAGTTAAAGCTCGGCGACGCCACGAGGCTTGAGGAGCTGTTCCCGGGCAAGAAGTTCGAGGCAGTTGCCACTGACCCACCCTACGGAACCGCCGCGACGCTCGCGGGAAAGAAAAGGGACGAACTGTATGGGGAAGTGCTGAGGTGCATCTACAACGTCCTCGAAGACGGCGGCAGGCTGGCGATAGCCTTCCCGACGAGCTTCGACGGAAAGAGCGAGGCGGAGAAAGTCGGGTTCAGAATGCTGGGGCGCTACTACCAGCGCGTACACAAGAGCCTTGAGAGGTACTTCTACGTGTTTGAAAAAGAATAAAGCTCAGTCCTCAAGCCAAATCCCCAGCCTCTGCTTTCCTTTCCCGAGGCTGGAGCGCTTGAGCTTCTTGAGGTGGCCGATTTCCTTTATGTCCCTCACGTGGGTGCCGCCGCAGGGGATTACCTCAAAGTCCCTTATCTGTGTGAGCCTTGTCTCGCCTTCCCACCATATCTTTACCTCTCCGCCTTCGTCCACGAGCCTGTTGAAGGTCTCAATAATCTCCTGCTTCCACTTGTTCACGTTCTCGGGATAAACGATATCCAGCCTGCCCTTCTCTGCGCTCATTCCGCTTCCGTAGGGCTCCCACTTCTCGGGCAGGACGACGTTGAGGACGTGCTCAAGGAGGTGCATCGCGGTGTGGATTCTCATGAGCTTGTACCTGTAGTCCCAGTCTATCCTGAGCTCGACCTCGCCCCCCGGCTTGAACTTCTCGGGCTCGGCGACGACGTGCCAGACGTTTCCGGCCTCGTCCTTGTAGACGTCCAGAACCTCTACGCCGTTTATCGTCCCCCTGTCGTGGGGCTGTCCGCCGCCGGTCGGATAGAAGATTGTCTGGTCGAGGAGAAGGGCGTTGTCCCTGATTTCCAGGACTCTTGCCCTCGCTTCTTTGAGGTATGCGTCCTCGTAGTAGAGCTTGCGTGTCATTCAAATCACCATAGAATGGGGCACAGGGAAGTTTAAATGGGTATCGAAACCCCGCTCCCATGCCCTTCCACCGGGTTTATAAACCCCTCCACCTTTCCCGCCTCAGGTGAGAGAAAATGGGGAGGCCCGTCTTCCTGGGTAAGGCTTACATAAACTGGTGTGAGGAGTGCAACGTCCCGCTCATCGGCGATAGCTGTGCCGTTCATGGAAAGGAGAGAGTGTTCAGGCTGGACATCACGCCCCCAGGCGACCTCAGGTTCGCCTTTGAGAAGGACATCGAGTTCATACGCTCCGTCTTCAAGGAGCACTACGGCGTCGACATCGGTGAAGTCCTCGACGGAAAGGTTGTCCTGCTCAACAAGCTTCCCAGCGAGGACGACGCCTACGAAATCATAGTTGACGGCTACGTCTTCGGCTACGTCAAGTTCAACCCCATTGAGCTCCGCTGGCGGGCTGGCCTGAAGGTCGAAGGAGCGATAGCTCTCTGGAAGCGCTTCGGGAAGGAGATGAAGAAGTGGATAATCGTGGACAAAGGCGCCGTCGAGCCGATAAAGAAGGGCGCTAACTTGATGGCAGTCGGGGTCCTTGAGGCGGAGCCGAGCATAAGGGTGAACGACGAGGTAATCCTCGTTTCCGAGGACGGCGAGGTCTTTGCGACAGGGATAGCGAAGAAGGACTATGAGGCCCTGATGAGAGGCGAGCGCGGGACGGGTGTAAAACCGAAGAGGCAGAAAAAGGTCAACTACCGCGAGGGCAGGAAGGCCACGATGGAGGACGTGCTGAGGGCCAACAGCATAGCGCTTGAGGACAAGGTCGTTAAGAGCAGGGAGTTCATGAGACGGGTCGCGAACAGGTACTCGGAGCTTCCCGTTGCGGTCGCGTTCTCCGGCGGAAAGGACAGCTTGGCGGTTCTTGGCTTGGCTTTAGAGGAGTTTGGAGGGGACTTCACAGTCTTCTTCAACAATACGGGTATAGAGTTCCCGGAGACAGTTGAGTACGTGGAGAAGCTCAGGAAGGAACTTGAACCGAAAGGAATCCGATTCATAGTGGCCGACGCTGGAGACGCGTTCTGGAGGGCTCTCTACGTCTTCTCCCCGCCGGGCAGGGACTACCGCTGGTGCTGTAAGGTGACGAAGCTCGGCCCGATAACGCTCGCCATAAAGGAGAGCTATCCCAAAGGCGTCCTTATGTTCGTCGGCCAGAGGAAGTACGAAAGCATAAAGCGCTTCAAGCAGCCGCGCGTCTGGAGAAACGAGTGGGTGCCCAACGAGATCGGCGCGTCGCCGATATTCCACTGGCGCGCGGTAGAGGTCTGGCTCTACATCTTCAGCAGGAAACTGCCCTACAACCCGCTCTACGAGAGGGGCTTTGACAGGATAGGCTGCTTCCTCTGTCCGAGCGCGTCGCTGGCAGAGTTCGAGAGGCTCAAGCGCGAGAAGCCGGAGCTCTGGGAGAAATGGTTTAGGGCTTTGGAGCACTGGAGAAAGCGCTTTGGTTTCCCCGAGGAGTGGATTACCTACGGATTCTGGCGGTGGAAGAGGCTGAGTAAGGGTGAGAAGTCCATAGCCAGGAAGCTCGGCGTCGAGATTCCGGAGGAGCGCTCGTGGGAGCCGGTTAAGGTTAAAATTGAAGAGACCGAGGACGGCTACGAGCTGGAGTTCAACACCGTCCTCAACAAGAAGCGCCTCCTTGAGGTCGCCCCGATACTCGGCGAGGTGGGCGTTGAGGGGGACGTGATAAGGGCAGGCGAAGTCGAGTTCTTCACAGGGACGAGGAAAGCACGGGCACCGGACGAGAGAGAGGCAGTCAGCGCCTACCACCTCGTCAAGAGGGCCTACGAGTGCGTCGGCTGCGGCGTCTGCGTCGGGAAGTGCCCCGAAGAAGCGCTCAGCATAGACGAGAGGAGCAAGAAGATAGTCGTTGACTGGGACAGATGCGTCCACTGCAGGGAGTGCATGGAGGTCTGCCCGTTGCTGAAGATTAAGAACCCCGAGGAAGGGAGCCAGCTCTGAGGCTGGGAATTTGGTAAACTCTACTTTACAATTTTTGCATGATTTGGTAAAGTCAAGTTGACCAAAATCCTTAAATCTTGGAAAGTTGAGTTTCACACATGGCGGGTACGATGGAAGTCCTTGAGGAAGTCATAGCCGAGTTTCACGAATTCGGGGTTCCAGAGGCCAAGGAGAGGGAACTAACCCTCCCCCTTAACGTTGACGTTGCGGTTTCTGTTTACGGTCTCCGCAGGACGGGAAAGACCCATCTCCTCTATCTGGCAATGAGGAAACTAATTGAGAACGGCCTCCCAATCGAGCGGATTTTTACGTAAACTTCGAAGACGAGAGGCTCGCTGGAATCTCCGCCAGAGACCTGTCCACGATAGTTCAGCTCTACTACAAGCACAACCCCGATGCTGATGTTATGTACCTCTTCCTCGACGAGGTTCAGGTCGTTGAGGGCTGGGAGATGTTCGTAAGGCGTCTGCTCGAAGGGAAGAGGGCGAGGGTGTTCATAACGGGCTCGTCTTCAAAACTGCTCTCTCGTGAAATAGCGACCTCGCTTCGGGGAAGAACCCTGGGCTTTCGGCTGTTTCCACTCTCGTTCCGTGAGTTTTTGATATTCAAAGAATTCGAGCTGAGAAAGCCCTTAACCGAAAGGAAACGTGGAATTCTCCTGCGCCTTCTTGAGGAATACGTTGAGTACGGCGGTTTCCCGGGAATCGTTGATTACTCGCCCCTGCTGAAGATTAGAACCCTCCAGGAGTATCTCAACCTGATAGTTTACAGGGACCTCGTTGAGCGCTATGGAGTGGAGAAGGTCTCGGCTTTGAAGGCCCTGATACGTGTTCTGGCCAGGAACTTCGCGAGAAAGGCCTCACTCAGAAAGCTCCACTCCCTCGTCTCTTCAACTGGCGTTAAGGTCAGCAGGCCGACGCTTGCGGAGTATCTAAGTTACCTTGAGGACGTCGGCTTCGTGCTCCCTGTCAAGAAATACCATCCAAGCGACGTTGAGTCGTTGAGAAGTCAACCGAAGCTCTACATAGCGGACGTTGGCCTTGCAACGGCCCTTGGAGTCGAAGACGCCGGTTACAGGATTGAGAACATCGTTGCCATCGAGCTCCTGAGGAGAAAGAGCTACTTCGAGCCGAGGCTTGAGGTTCATTATTGGGAAGATGAAAGAGGCGAGGTGGACTTCGTGGTTTCGCTTGGGGGGAAGGTCAGAGAGCTGATACGGGTAAGCTACGCCCTTGATGAACCACAAACTCGTGAAAGGGAGCTCAGGGCACTTTTCAGGGCATCGAAGGCCCTCAACTGTCAGAATCTGACTGTTGTAACGTGGGAAGAAGAAGGGGTTGAGGAAATCAACGGGAAGAAGGTTCGCTTTGTTCCCCTCTGGCGCTGGCTCCTTGGATAGCAATTTTACTGTTTAGTATTGTATATTTACAACAATGTTTAAAATTTACACATTAATATCTACAAAACGAAAGATTTAAATACTTAAATTGTAAAGTCTATTTGACCATCCTCTGGAGGGAGGTGAATGCGGAGTTATATAGTGTGGCTTGTTGCCATTTTAATCCTCGGGGCAACTATTCAGGAAGCAAGTGCTACTGCTGTTTACAAAGATCCGTCTGATGTTCAGAATTACAATGTGCTCGTGAATGGAAAGCCCGTCCCGGTGACGGTGAAGAATGGCATTGTCACGATTCCAGATACCCCTGGGATGGACAGGAAGAGCGTTTTTATGGCAGTCAACCGGTACTTCACAGAACTTCATAGACGTGGTTCTACAGAGAATGCTGTCCCTAAATCTTATTCTTCTAAAAGCATCACTAAGTTCTACGGGCCGGACTTTGATTATAGGGAAAGAAAAGTATTCAGCGTTTCCGATAAAGGCGATGTATATATTTCTGCATATGCGTCTCTTAGCATTGAGAAGGATCAGTTCTCAGTAGTCAGCGTTGGTGGATTCTCTTCGGGTGCCTGCTGGATAGAGCCCTATGACTACTGGTGGTCCCAAAGTTATCCCGCAAAGACTATTTCACTCGGCGTTGAGCTAAAGTTCGTTGGCATAAGTGTTAGTGTCTCGGTCCCGTTGGGAGCAGGTTTTACCGGGAACTCTGATAGGGCAACGTATTCGGGGGTGCTTCACGATACCGATAATATAGGAAAGGACTTCTCAGGCATAGAGGCCGCTTCAACTTGGGGAATACTGAGGGTGGAGGATCATACCCTCAGCTCATTTTACTTTGGAGGAACAGTATCCTACGATCAAGGTGCCAACCTATACAAAGTTAGGGGGCAAGGAAATTGAAAAAAAGCCTTTCTCTTCTCTTAATTTTTATTCTCCTTGGAGGGTTATCCATTGGTATTTACCACTACAAAAAGCCAACCCAGAGAGCAAATCCGCTAGAAACTTATTCAAGATTACACTGCACCGGCAGGACTCTGAACCTATCAGTGTTTCTGGGAAATGAATGGATGAATTACACGGCTAAGCGGTTGAACCTATCCAAATGTCCCGACGGAGGATTCACTGAGATTGTTGACACAATTACTCCAGATGTACATTCAACCTATTACTTTGTGGCTGCACTTAGGACGATCAACGAAACACCTTCCAACAGGATTCAAACCATAGCTTGGCTTCATACTCAGGAAGATGGCATGTTCAGAAACTCATCAAAGGTGAGATACAGCTTCAAAAACGTATACCATGGGATTATGACTTTGGTGATGTTAAACTCGACTCCAAGAGACCCGGATAAAATCATCGATTTTGTTATGAATGTCACAAGGGAAAACGGTGCCTTTGTATACGATGGTCTCGATGTAACAGAACAGGCTATTGAGATACTCCACGTTCTCGGATACAACGTCAGCAATTTGAACGATACTGTAAGGTATGAGCTCGCAAAATTTAAGAATTTAACGCCACCCCGTGAGGGCGATAGGCTCGAAGCGTTAAAGTTTGTTTCAGAGTTTAATAGATATACAAGGGCAATGGATTTGCTCGGAGTCAACTATACAGCAACACGGGAGTATAAGGAGGACATTTCCTTCATAGAAAACATATCTAGGAACGTTAGCAGCATTCTGATGACTCACCCTCCACTCTTTCTGGTTACGGAGTTGGCACAGGCCTTGAGGAAGAACGGCTTTATGAAATCCAGTAGCTCAGAAGCGATTTATGTGTACGTTAAATCACACGAGCTTCCCAATGGTGGGTTCAATCTGTTTGGACAGGACTACGGTGAGTTCCAGGGCACATATTATGCTGTAAAGGCACTTGCACTGGCAGGGAAAAAGCCTGACAATAAAACAATAAGGTTTATTCACAGTTGGGAGAGCCCCTTGGGAGGATTTGCCTTTACCTTCCAGAAGTTTGGTGGCCCAATATTGACGCATATGGGTGTCTACGTTGCCAAGAAAATAGGAACAAGCATCAACAGAACTCAGATAAAGAACTACTTAGAAAAAGCCCTCCACGACAGGTGGCCATATTCCCAAGATGACCCAGAGCCACTGTATTCTATATACCTGACATATAAGGAACTTAACATGAGCATGAATCAAGATGACGAAGAATACCTGAAAAATGAGACTGTCCGGTTAATGGAATTGTATTCTCGCAGTCGAGTCAACTCGATCCTATCAGATACAGGCTGGATATCACTTATTAAGCTTGGAAACGCGCTTGGGGTAACCTTCAGTTCAAGGACTAAGGAGAATTTAATCAACGTTATACTCTCAAAGCGAAATCCTAATGGGACGTTTGGAGCATATACAAACAGCACCCCCCTGACTCTTTTCCAGACAGTGAATGCAGTTATACTGCTTCATGAACTTGGGTATGATTATAGAGACGACAAAACCATCCAGTACCTCAACAGCCTGATGCACGATGGGGGCTGGGGCGGGCCGGACATCTATAACACATACAGGGTTGTGCAAGCGCTGGCATATATGAACTGTTGTCCTGAAAAGGTTGATGATATCGTAACATTTGTTGGCTCTCTAAAATACAGATACGGGGGCTTCAGGTTTTATAGGGGTGACACCTCCCATGGGGGACTACAGGAGACATACTTTGCCCTTAGAATTTTAGAGTTGTTGGATGCAATATGATTTTTGGCACCACCTTTATAAACGCCTTCCCTTTTCCCCTTCTGGTGAGAGACATGGAGGAGTACTTCATCTGTCCCGAGTGCGGTAGCGATGACGTTGAGGTCATCAAGGAGCGCGGGAGAGAGCTTACCCTGCGCTGTAACGAGTGCGGTAACGTCTGGCACGTGACGCTCCCAAAGCTGGTCAAGGTTCCTCTCATCGTCAGCAAGCACGAGAGGAGCTTCAAGAGCGAGGCAGAGCTTCCAGAGGGCGAGGAAATTCGCGTAGGCGACATAGTTGAGACCGAAGACGACGAGGTCAGGATTACCGGGATTGAGCTCGAAGAGGGCAAGAGGGTGAACAGGGCCAAGGTCGGCGAGATTAAGACCCTCTGGGGCGAGAGCTTAACCTACCCGAAGGTCATAAAGGTGTCAATCTACATGCCCAAAGGCATCACCCAGTCCTTCCGCGTTAAGGTGCCCCGCGAAGAAGAGTTCGCTGTCGGCGAGGTCGTCGAGGTCGGCGGTTACACCTTCAGGATTGAGAAGATTAAGACCGAGAGGAAGATGCTCCACCACGGGAAGGCCCAGGCCGACAAGATAGTCGCCCTCATGGGACACCACATTCCGCGGGCGAGGGCCAGGAGGAGCCTTGAGATATACAGAGGTTATGATAAAGAGTCCCAGTGAAGGTCTGTTTGTGGCCCGTGATGAAAACCGGGGAGTCCTTCCCCCGTTCTTTCCCTGACCCTTTCTGGGATGATGAGCTTGGCCGCTACTGACAGTTTTTATCGCTTTCTGTTTGTTCTCAGATCATAATGCAACATTTTTAACACCGTTGCGACACTACACGCAAAGGTTATAAAAGCAATCACTGAAAGTGTCACAGGGGGTCGCGATGTTATCACTGGGACTGAGAGAGCTCGACGAGATGCTGGGCGGTGGGGTTGAAGAGGGGTCAAGTGTAGCGTTCATCGGTTCAATCGAGTATGACAATATCATCCTAATGCACCAGGCAGTCCTTGAGGCGCTCAAGGACGGCAAGAAAGTCTTGCTTGTCAACTTCAGACAGCCCCCACAGACGTTGCTAAGGGAGCTCAGAAATTACGGCATTGACTACGAGCCTTATCTTGATGGGCCCCTGACATTAATGGACGGGTACTCCAACCTCTACGGCACAGGGGGACAGGGCGGGAAAAACGTCATTCCAAACCCGCTCGACCTTGGAATCACAACCGCAATCATAAAAGACGTCCTCCAGAAGGAGAACTACGATATCCTTGCCATAGACGATGTTACTTCACAGTACACGCTCCAGTCGAACCCCAAGACGTACATAAAAGCCGTAGTGAGGCTTATTAACTCCGTAAAGTTCTTTGGCAAGGCGTCTTTCGTAGCGGTCAACACCGAAGTCTTCGAAAAACCCGACCTGGCCGCCGTGCTGATACCCTTTGACTATGTAATCGAGGTGGCCAGGGGAATAATCAAGGTCAAGCGCTCCTTCCAGCCCCTCCGCGTTGCCGAGCCCAAAGTCCCGTATATCCGGACTCAGAGGGGAATATGCTCGATGAGGGAGCACCACCAGAGCATTGAGGGGATAAAGGCCCAGCTCAAGGCAGGAAAGAACGGGACGCTCTGGCTGGGGAATGCTCGCGTCCAGATAGTTGATGAAGAAACTGAAAGGAGCCTTATAGAGACCATTTACGGGTTCCTCGGGCCGGAGAAGGGTAAGGGACTGCTGTACACCTGGGGCAAGAAGCAGTTTATAGGCTATGGCGAGTATGCGAGAAAGTATGAGGCAGATCTAAAGAAGTCGCTTGAGGACATCTTCAAGTTCACCCTCGCGAGCGGCGGGGGACGGCTTGAGCTGGTTGAGCTGTCGGACTCCGTGGTGGTAGTCCGGGGCACGAGCCTGTTTCCGGGAGGAGAAGGCTACCCCCACCCAATCCACGCCCACTACGCAGGTGCACTTGCCCAGTTCCTCACGGAGTTCACGGGTGAGCGCTGGGAAGGGGAGGAGACCAAGTGTGAGGCGATGGGTGCCAGGTACTGCGAGTTCGTGCTGAGGAAAGTCGGCTAGCGAAATCCTTTTAAATTCTCCCCCAAACTCCCCTCGCAAAACTGGATGAACGATGAAGTTTCGGAGGGATGAAAGATGGCGAAGCCGAGCTACGTGAAGTTTGAGGTTCCCCAGGAGCTTGCCGAGAAGGCCCTCCAGGCCGTTGAAGTTGCTCGCGACACCGGAAGGATAAGGAAGGGCACCAACGAGACCACCAAGGCCGTCGAGAGGGGTCAGGCCAAGCTCGTTATAATCGCTGAGGACGTTGACCCCGAGGAGATAGTTGCCCACCTTCCGCCGCTCTGTGAGGAGAAGGAGATTCCATACATCTACGTTCCGAGCAAGAAGGAGCTCGGTGCCGCCGCTGGCATCGAGGTTCCGGCCGCTAGCGTTGCCATCATCGAGCCGGGCAAGGCCCGCGAGCTCGTTGAGGAGATCGCCACCAAGGTTAGGGAGCTCATGAAGTGAGCTCCTTTTCCTTCCTTATCACGAAAGGTTTAAGGTTCATTTCGCGAGTCTTTACGAGGTGTGAGGTATGAGCGACGAAGGTTACCCCGCTGAGGTTATCGAGATTGTCGGAAGAACCGGTGTCACCGGTGGCGTTACTCAGGTCAAGGTCAGGGTCCTCGAGGGACGCGACAAGGGGCGCGTCATCAGGAGGAACATCAAGGGCCCCGTCCGCGTCGGTGACATAGTCATCCTCAGGGAGACCGAGCGTGAGGCGAGAGAAATCAAGAGGAGGCGTTGAAAATGGCCCGCTGGAACGTCTGCTCCTACTGCGGAAAGGAGTTCGAGCCGGGAACGGGTAAGATGTTCGTCAGGAACGACGGCAGAGTCCTGTTCTTCTGCTCCAGCAAGTGCGAGAAGTACTACTTCATGGGCAGGAACCCGAGGAAGCTTAAGTGGACCAAGGCCTTCCAGGAGGCCCGCCTCCAGAGGGCCAAGAAGGCATGATTTCTTTCTTTTCCATTATGTTTCTAACTTCGGCGCTTCTTCCGTCTCATGCATTCTCCAAAAAACCTATTAACCACCAGTACAATAAGTTCTGGTGTTGCCCATGGCGGACAAGAAGATAGAGAGGACCCTCGTTATTCTGAAGCCGGACGCCGTTGTTAGGGGACTTGTGGGCGAAATCATAAGCCGTTTTGAGAAAAAGGGCCTCAAGATAGTCGGAATGAAGATGATATGGATTGACCGCGAGCTGGCGGAGAAGCACTACGAGGAGCACAGGGGAAAGCCCTTCTTTGAGCCCCTCGTAGACTACATCACCAAGGCCCCGAGCGTCGTCATGGTCGTCGAGGGGCGCTACGCTATAAGCGTCGTCAGGAAGATGGCCGGCGCCACCGACCCGAAGGACGCCGAGCCGGGAAGCATAAGGGGCGACTACGGCCTCGACGTTGGTGATGCCATCTACAACGTCATTCACGCCTCGGACAGCCCGGAGAGTGCCGAGAGGGAGATAAATCTCTACTTCAAGCCCGAAGAGCTCTTTGAGTACTGCAAGGCCGCCGACTGGTTCTACCACACGCACGCAAAAGGAAAGAAGGAGTACCTTGACAGCATGGACTGCCTTGAGCGTTAAACAGCTATGTCTAGTTTTCTCTTCCTTTTCCTGATAAACTCCCGGTATTCTTCTGCAAGTTCCGGGCACTGAGTGGGCCTTCTCCTCGTGGACAGCGCGGCGCCGATGAGCACGGACGCGTAAGCTACCGCCAGGCCAACGAAGATAGTAGCATCTCCCCGGGGAAGTAAGACGGTTAAGAGGGGTAGCAGGGAAACGAAGAATATTGCCACTCTCCTCAGCCTGGAAAGTTTTCCTGTATGCTTTAGACACTCCACGAGCTCCTTGGCCTTAGGGAACTCTTTGAGGACTTTCCCACCAACGAGGAGAGTGTCCCTAACCCTTGCGCTCATTAGACTGTCATCGTCCGTCAGACAGTCCCCCACCTCCGGCGGGCAGGGTCTCACGTCCAGCCCTCTGAGTGGATTCCTGCGAGACATTGCCACCATGAGGCCGATTAAGATGAGTCCTGCCACGATAAACCCTGGCCAGAACTGGCCCGCAAGGGCGATTCCAAAGGAAGTGTATGAAAGCGAAGTAACGCTTATTTGAATGAAATCGTCTATTCTCAGCCCTTTTCTCGTCCTGAGAGACACATAAGCCAGGGCTACGACTAACCCCAAGAAGACTTCAAGCCCCGCAAAGAACTCCGGTGAAGCTCCCCCTACAGAGACCGAAAGAGTCTGGCCGGCAAAATACCCGGACTCGTACAACGCAACGGCGTAGGTTATTACTGGAACTCCCACGAGGGCAACAAGCACTTCACTGGCCCTTCCAAGTACCCTTCCAAAGATGAAGGAAACGGGTATCCCCACGGCAACTCCCAGTAAAAGTCCCGCTATCATATGACCACCGTTGGAAGTTACTACTGGCCTTTTAATCCTTGCCCCGAACCCTTTAAAAGGCCAGCCATGAGTTATGCTCAGGTGATGAAGATGGCAAAGAAGATTAGACAGCCCATTATAGCGGTTCTCGGGCATGTTGACCATGGAAAGACGACGCTCCTTGACCGAATAAGGAAAACAAACGTTGCAGGCAAGGAAGCCGGCGGAATAACCCAGCACATCGGAGCGACGGAGGTTCCGATTGACGTCGTCAAACAGCTTGCCGGCCCTCTCATCAAGATATGGAAGGGCGAGATAAAGCTTCCAGGGCTTCTCTTCATTGACACCCCCGGCCACGAGGCCTTCACAAGCCTGCGCGCGAGGGGCGGAAGCCTGGCTGACCTCGCCGTTCTCATAGTAGACATAAACGAGGGCTTCCAGCCCCAGACGATAGAGAGCATCGAGATACTCAGGAGGTACAGGACGCCGTTCATAGTCGCCGCCAACAAGATAGACAGGATAAAGGGCTGGAAAGTTGCCGAGGACGAGCCCTTCCTTGTGAACATCAAGAAGCAGGACCAGAGAGCCCAGCAGGAGCTTGAGACCAAGCTCTGGGAGCTCATCGGCAAGTTCTACGAGCTCGGCTTCCAGGCGAACCGCTTCGACCGCGTTCAGGACTTTACCAGAGAGCTGGCGATAGTCCCGATTTCGGCCAAATACGGCATAGGCGTTCCGGAGCTTCTCGTTCTCATCGCTGGTCTCAGCCAGAAGTACCTCGAGCAGAAGCTCAAGATAGAGGTCGAGGGGCCGGCGCGCGGAACAATCCTTGAGGTTCGCGAGGAGCTGGGCCTCGGAACAACGATAGACGTCATCATCTACGACGGAACGCTGAGGAAGGACGACACCATCGTCGTCGGCGGAAAGGACAAGGCGATAGTGACCAAAATCCGCGCCCTCCTCAAGCCGAAGCCCCTCGACGAAATTCGCGACCCGCGCTTCCGCTTTGACCAGGTTGACGAGGTCACCGCCGCTGCGGGTGTGAAGATAGCCGCCCCTGGTCTTGAGGAGGCCCTGGCCGGTTCGCCAGTAATAGCCGCAAGGAGCGAGGAGGAAGTAGAGAGGGCCAAGCAGGAAATCCTGAACCAGATACAGAGCGTCGTCATAAGCACGGGTAAAATAGGTGTCATCGTCAAGGCAGACACCCTCGGAAGCCTTGAGGCCCTGAGCAAGGAGCTCCAGGAGAAGGGCATTCCGATAAGGAAGGCCGACGTTGGAAACATCAGCAAGACCGACGTTATGGAAGCTTTGAGCGTCAAGGAGGAGGAGCCAAAGTATGGCGTCGTCCTGGGATTCAACGTCAAGGTGAACGAAGATGCCGAAGAGGTCGCCAAGGCCAAGGGAGTGCCGATTTTCGTCGGGAACATCATCTACAAGCTCATAGAGGACTACGAGGCCTGGGTCAAGGCGGAAGAGGAGAAGAAGAAGCGCGAGCTACTCAAGAACGTCACCTTCCCGGGAGTCATAAGGCTCTACCCAGATGAACGCTACGTCTTCAGGAGGAGCAAGCCGGCAATAGTAGGTGTCGAGGTGCTTGAGGGCAGGATAAGGCCGGGGGTAACCCTCATCAAGGAAACGGGCGAGAAAGTCGGCGTCATTAAGTCCATCAAGAACAAGAACGACTTCGTGCAGGAGGCCAAGAAGGGCGACGCCGTTGCGATAGCGATTGAAGGAGCTATCGTGGGCAGGCACATACACCCCGGCGAGACACTCTACGTTGACCTGAGCAAGAACGACGTCATCATACTCGCCAAGCAGCTCAAGAACGAGCTTGAGGAAACAGACATAAAGGCCCTCAAGATGACGGCAAAGGTGAAGGCTAAGGAAGACCCGTTCTGGAAGGCGGTCTGACTTAATTCCGTCACGTTTTTATACCTTTATTTCCTATTCTAAGTGGTGATTTTTGTGGAGCGGAAGCAACTGAGGTGCCCCCTCTGCGGTGGGACGGACTTTGACTTTGAGGAAGGAAAGCTCGACAGCAAGTGGGGCTTCACGGCCCACAAGGTGAAGATAGCCATCTGCAGGAACTGCGGGTACGTAATGATGTTCTACAAGGGCAGGACGATATGGGACTTCGACTGAAGAGCCCAAACAAATTCAAAGAGAAAACTCAGAGCGTCCCCTGGAGCCAGCCTGCGAGCATCATGCTCGTCCCTTTCTCAATTTCTCCCTTCAGGTTCTTCTTCAACACAAATGCCCTGACTTTTCCAAGGGGCTCGTTGCTGAGGAGAAGTACGTAGCCGTCCCCGCAGGGCGTCGAGACCTCCCGGAAATCAAGCACGTGGGCTGTCATCACGTAGTCGTCAATGAACGCGCCCTGAATGCTGATGCTCGCCGGGAGGAGTATCTCGGCCTCGTTGAGGTCAATGACGACATCTTCCCCCGTCGGGAGCTTTGCGGTCTCCCTTTTGAGCTCTTCGGCGGTTCCGGTGTAGGCCAGGAAGGCCAGCTTTACGTCGAGCTTTTCGGAGTTGACGTATGCCTCTTTTCTCTCGATGTAGTCTGCCGCGTAAAACGCAACCGCAGGGGAGTGCTCGTTCACCACTGCCCCAGAAACGTCGGCCTCAGGCCACTTCTTCCACTCCAGGACTTCTTCCACCTGGAACCTCACCCCGACCCCTTCAAGAACCGGAAAGGCCGTTACCGGCTCCATGTCGCGCTTTACCACCCGGATAACGAGTCCCTCCGCCAGGGGAACGTCCACTACCTCGTAGGAGAGAGCCTGCCCGCCGAACAGCTTTTTCTTCTCGAACTTAACGGCTCTCTGCGGGTACTTTCCGATGACCGCGTCGTTAATGAGCTCCAGGCCGCGCCTCTGGGACAGGCAGACTGTATCAAGGTGGCTCCCATGGTGAATTCCATTTATGAATTTTAATCTCTTATTCCTGCCCAGAACCATTGAGTCCCACCGCGGTTAGTATAAAAGGGGATTTAAAAACCTACCGCCTCCTCACGAGCTCGACCACAGCCTCAACGTGCGGTGTGTGCGGGAACATATCAACCAGAACTGCAACCCCTATCCTGTAAGCCCTCCCCAGGTAGTTCTCGTAGTCGAGTTTGAAGGCTTTAGGATTGCAGGAGACGTAAACGACCCTCTCAACCCTGCTCTTTACAAGCAACTCCGCCGCCTCCTTCAGACCCCTCCGCGGCGGGTCAACTATCACAGTGTCGTAGTCTCCGATTGGGGTTTCTTCGGCCCTCCCAACGTGGAATTTGGCGTTTACGCCGTTCAGCTCGGCGTTTCCCTTGGCCATCTCGACGGCAGAGGGGTTTATTTCGACTCCTTCAACATCAAAGCCCCTTCTGGCAAGCCAGACACCGAACGTTCCGACTCCCGAGTAGAGGTCGAGGACTCTCCCGCCCTCGGTAAAGCCTTCAACGGCCTTTAGGAGCAGTCCGAGGGCGTAGCTGTTCGTCTGGAAGAAGCTGTTAGGGTGGATTAAATACCTCACGTCGCCTATTTTCTCAGTTATAAGGGGCTTTCCCCCGACCAGTTCAGGCTCTCCGTGAGGGTCGTCTCTTTCATCGCTCTTAATGCTCCAGTATAGCGAATCGGCGAAAGAGAAGTAGTCCTTAAATGCCTCAGCGACTTCCTTAGAAGGCCTTGTATGGGCGATGAGGTTCACCATGACCTCTCCCGTGAACTTGCCCTCCCGTATCTGGAGGTAGTGGACGTCACCGCTCCTCTTCCGCAGGTTCAAGGGCTTCAGTCCGGTCTCGGCCAGAAAATCCCGGAGCGAGCGGAGGTATTCGGGTGTCCTATTAGAGAAGACGGGGCACTCCCTAACACTGACCACGCCGAGGGGATTTCCGTATTCCTTGAGGCCTACTCCCGCCGTGGTCACGATGAAGTTGCTGACGTTCCTGAAGCCCCAGATTTTGGGCGAACCTTTGACCGGCGCGCTTATCCCCGTTATCCGCTCGAAGAGCTCCGCCTTAAGCCCCAGCTGTTCCTTGTATTTCATTCCCTGCCAGAGACAGCCGCCGCACCTCCCGAAGTGTGGGCACCTCGGGGCCTGCCTCAGGGACGAGGGCTCGATCAGCTCGAAGTCCCTCGCAATTAGCCGCCCAAAGCGCCTCCTCTTTGAGCTAACACTGACGAAATCGCCGGGGTAAGCGAAGGGGACGTGTATCTCCCTGCCCCCGCCGAGAAGGACTCCAAGGCCGTCGTCGCTGAGCGTCTCTATCCTGCCTGAAAGCATGGCCGGTGTTTACTGAGGGCTCTTAAGAACCCTTCGGTGCCTGATGGACAACTCTGAACGTGTGGACATATGTGGTAAGGTTTATATTCCCGTCGTTCAAAGCACAACCGAGGTGTCCACCATGAGCTACCGTGAATACCGCGACAAGGTTCTGAACTTTATTGAGGACCACGAGCACTGGAGGAAGCACACGATAAACCTGATAGCGAGCGAAAACGTGACTTCTCCGAGTGTCACCCGCGCCGTTGCGAGCGGCTTTATGCACAAGTACGCCGAGGGCTGGCCGAAGCAGCGCTACTACCAGGGCTGTAAGTACGTTGACGAGGTCGAGCTCATCGGTGTCGAGCTCTTCGTCAAGCTCTTCGGAAGCGACTTCGCCGACCTGAGGCCGATTTCCGGAACCAACGCCAACCAGGCGGTCTTCTTCGGCCTCACCCAGCCGGGTGACAAGGCGATAGTTCTCCACACCAGCCACGGCGGCCACATAAGCCACATGCCCTTCGGTGCCGCCGGAATGCGCGGCCTTGAGGTCCACACCTGGCCCTTCGACAACGAGGAGTTCAACATCGACGTTGACAAAGCTGAAAAGCTCATCCGCGAGCTCGAGCCTAAGATAGTCGTCTTCGGCGGCTCGCTCTTCCCGTTCCCGCACCCGGTCAAGGAGCTCGCCCCGGTCGCCAAGGAGGTCGGCGCTTACGTCATGTACGACGGTGCCCACGTCCTCGGACTCATCGCCGGAAAGCAGTTCCAGGACCCGCTCCGCGAGGGCGCCGACATAATCACCGCCTCGACCCACAAGACCTTCCCCGGACCTCAGGGCGGTGTCATAATCTACAAGCGCTTCGGCGAGACCGAGGAGATAGCCAAGCTCCAGTGGGCCATCTTCCCCGGTGTGCTTAGCAACCACCACCTCCACCACATGGCCGGAAAGGTCATCACCGCGGCGGAGATGCTTGAGTACGGTGAGAAGTATGCGGCCCAGGTCGTCAAGAACGCCAAGGCCCTTGCCGAGGCCCTTGCCGAGGAGGGCTTCAAGGTCATCGGCGAGGACAAGGGCTACACCGAGAGCCACCAGGTCATAGTTGATGTCAGCGACCTTCACCCAGCTGCTGGAGGCTGGGCCGCACCGCTCCTCGAAGAGGCCGGCATAATCCTCAACAAGAACCTCCTGCCGTGGGACCCGCTTGAGAAGGTCAACGAGCCGAGCGGTCTCAGAATAGGCGTCCAGGAGATGACCCGCGTTGGAATGTTCGAGGACGACATGAAGGAGATTGCTCACTTCATCAGGCGCGTCCTCATCGACAAGGAGGACCCGAAGAAGGTCAGGCGCGACGTCTACGGCTTCCGCGCCGAGTTCCAGAAGGTCTACTACTCCTTCGACCACGGCCTCCCGCTCAGGGAGTGATTTCTTTTCCCTTTTCGCTACAATTCTTTTTGAAACCATCAAAACGTTTAATAACCACAAGTTTGAAGATTGATACGATGAAGATGAAGCGCGTGGTACTTGTGATGTTGCTCATATTCGGATTGGTGCTCGCTTACCAAGTATTCCTCACTCCGAGCAACCTTCCGGAGGACTGGGGCAATGGAAAAGGCCAGATTAACCTCAACGAAACCCTCGGCCCCATAGTGTTCGTCGAGGGCACCTCCATCGTTATCCACCTAGATAAACGCGTGTACTCGCCGGGGGATACCATGATTCTAACCGTTGCCAACCACCAAAATTCCACCATCCGGACAGGTTACGGATTCAGGCTTTACCGTAGAGAAAACGGAGGTTGGGTTGAAGTCCAGCTGAACTTGGTCTTTCCCGCCGTGGTGGTGGAGGTGGAACCAGGCAAGAGCTGGGAACAGAAGATAGACCTTCCGCTGAACCTCGAAAGCGGAAGTTACAGGATCGAGAAGCAGGTATGCTCGGAGAAGATCTGCATCTACAAACATGCCGAGTTCGAGGTGAGAGGGGAAGACAGATGAATCGGAAACTGATTTGTGTCATTGGCATCATTCTCATTGTCTCGGCCGTTGTTTGTCTTGAAAGATCGGGGGAGAGCACTTCCCCAGAAAATACTGGAGTCTCTCAGACTTCCGCCCTCATGGTTCTCGATAGAGAAGTTTACCACGCCGGCGAGACCGCCACCCTCACGATAATCAACAATGGGAGCGAGACCCTTCTTGTCGGCGTGGCTTACAGGCTCTACCGGCTTGAGGGTGGGAAGTGGAGGGAAATCCCTCTGGGCCTCACATTCACAATGATCGGTTATATGATACCGCCCGGCGGCAACTGGAGCCAGAGGATACGGCTGGCCACCAAAAGAGAAAGCACCGTAGGGACTCTGGAACCCCTGCCTCCGGGGAAGTACCGTATAGAAAAAACCGTCCTCATCTACAGAGAGGGTTTCAGAACCGGGAACGATGAAATAACGCTCTCGGCCGAGTTTGAGGTAGTTGGATGATGTTGAAGGCCGAAACTGGACTGATACTGCTCATTCCACAGAGACGCAAGCCCATAAAGAGAATCTGCGGCTTGCCCACCGATTGCAGGAACCCGGTATGGAGTTTAAGATAACCGGCTGGGCTTGGCAAAACTTTTTATTCTCCTCCCACATACCGACCCCTCGGCTACAGGGGGTGAGGCTCATGAAGTTCTGTCCGAAGTGCGGTAACATTATGCTTCCAGATAGAAAGAAGAAGGTCTGGGTCTGCCGTGTGTGCGGTCACGAGGAGCCTTTTGATGAGGCCAAGGACAGGGAGAGGACGAAGATTACACAGAAGGTTGAGCACAAGCCCGACGAGGACATAGTCGTCATCGAGCAGGACCTTAAGACCCTCCCGACCACTAAGATTACCTGTCCGAAGTGCGGCAACGACACCGCCTACTGGTGGGAGATGCAGACGAGGGCCGGAGATGAGCCGAGCACTATATTCTACAAGTGCACCAAGTGTGGGTACACATGGAGGGCCTACGAGTGAACGAGCTTGAGCACGAGACCCTCAGAAGGCTCGCAGAGAAGGCCCTGAAAGAGCTTGAGGAAGCCTACCGTAGGATTCCTGATACTGACAATGGAAAAGCTTATTTATTCCGCGGGAAAGAAAGGGTTAGGCTCATGCTTAAAATACTGGAGGGATGAAGATGCCGTTCGAGGTCGTTTTTGATGGTGCCAAGGAGTTTGCCGACCTTATAGCGACAGCGAGCAACCTGATAGACGAGGCCGCCTTCAAGTTCACTGAGGAAGGCATAAGCATGCGCGCGATGGACCCGAGCAGGGTCGTCCTCATAGACCTCAACCTCCCTGAGAGCATATTCTCCAAGTACGAGGTCGAGGAGCCCGAAACCGTTGGAATCAACATGGACCAGTTCAAGAAGATACTCAAGCGCGGAAAGGCCAAGGACACGCTCATCCTCAGGAAGGGCGACGAGAACTTTCTTGAGATAACCTTCGAGGGAACGGCAAAGAGAACGTTCCGCCTTCCGCTCATAGACGTTGAGGAGCTTGAGCTTGAGCTCCCGGAGCTCCCGTTCACAGCTAAGGTCGTCGTCCTCGGCGAGGTTCTCAAGGAGGCCGTTAAAGATGCCTCCCTCGTCAGCGACGCCATAAAGTTCATCGCCACCGAGAGCGAGTTCGTCATGAAGGCAGAGGGAGAAACGAATGAGGTCGAGATTAAGCTCACCCTTGAGGACGAGGGCCTGCTCGACCTCGAAGTCGAGGAGGAGACCAAGAGCGCCTACGGAATCAGCTACCTCAGCGACATGATAAAGGGCATCGGAAAGGCCGATGAGGTTGTCCTCCGCTTCGGCAACGAGATGCCCCTCCAGATGGAGTACATGATTAGGGACGAAGGAAGGCTCGTCTTCCTCCTCGCCCCGCGCGTTGAGGAGTGATTTTCCCCTTCTTTTTCTATGAGGTGGTCCCATGGACATCGTCAAGCTCAGGGAACTGCTGGAGGCAGAGCTTTCGAGCATCGAGCTCACGGAGCTGGACGACGACTTCTACAAGGAGTTTGACAGCCTGATTAAGGCCCTCAAGCTGAGCGCCGAGAGCTCCCGTGAGAGGGGCGAAAGCGTTGAGGAGAGGCTTTATCTCACCCAGCTCAAGATAGCCGAGAGGCTCATGCGTGAGATAATCAAAATCAGGCTCCACAAGATAGTTGACCTCGCGGTTGAGGGAGTCCCCGGCGAGCTCACCAGTGAGGAGAAGAAAATTTTCGCGGTTCTTAGGGCGTTTATCGAGCGCGAGGAGCTACCTGAAGTCGGGGAAGAATTTGGTTCTGAGGAGTTTGAAGTCATCCAACAGGAGGAAGAGGAATACCCCCGGCGGGAAGCCCCAAGAGCCGCCTACATCATCACCACAGAGCTGCCAACGATTCTAGGGCCGGACCTGAGAGAATACGGGCCGTTTAAGGCGTGGGACATGGCGGTTCTGCCAGAGGAGATTGGGAAGGTTCTCGTTGAGAGAGAGGTCGCGTTTAAGGTAAAAATCTCACCGGGATAACCATGCCGTTCTCCGTCTGCATGCGCGACTGCTACGACACCTGCGCAATGGTAAGTGAGCTTAGGGACGGAAGGCTCAAAGTAAGGGGCAATCCGGAACACCCGATAACGGCCGGTTTCCTCTGCCCAAAGGGTGCGCTTCTGCCAAAATGGTTCCACTCGGAGAGCAGGCTCAAAAAACCGCTCATTAGAACGGGCGAGAGGGGAAGTGGAGAATTCAGGGAGGCAAGCTGGGAAGAGGCAATTAACCTCGTCGCCAAGAAACTGAGGGAGACCATTGAGGAATACGGGAGTGAGAGCGTTCTGGTTTACCAGTACGCCGGTGATAGAGGAGTTGTGAACTACGCGTTTCCACTTAGGCTCTTCCACTACCTCAACACCGCTATGCTCGACTACGGCGTCTGCGACAGGGCTGGGCAGGAGGCGTTAAAGGACGTCTACGGCACAGCGGTTGGCCTCGATCCTGAGGAGCTGAAAAACCAAAAGCTGCTCGTTTACTGGGGCATAAACGCCTTCTGGACGAACCTCCACGGCTTCGCCCTCGCCAGAATGCACAACCTCGAAATCTGGACGGTTGACGTCGTGAGAACCGAAACGGCCAAGAGAAGCGACAGGTTCTTTCAGATTAGACCCGATACCGATGTCCTTTTAGCCCTCGGAGTTGCTAAAGTCATTATCGAAGAAGAGCTTTACGATAAAGATTTCGTCCGCGAGAACGTTTATGGTTTTGAAGAATTCAAGAATTATGTAAAAACATTATCGCTTCATTATGTGAGTAGCGAAACGGGCTTGAGCGTTGGGGAGATAGAGACCTTCGCCTGCGAATTTGCGGAAAAGAAGGGCGTAATCCACATCGGCTACGGCTTCCAGCGCTCCCTTGCAGGAGGTGAGGCTGTCAGGGCGATAGCAATCCTCCCCACTCTCGTCGGCCACAGCTTCGGCTTCATTTACGACATGAAAACGATAGACAAGAGCTACGCCGAAGGTGCATTCCTACGGACGAAGCCGGCCAGAAGAGTTCCCCAGGTAAAGCTCACCGAGTACATCGAGCGGGGCGAGATAAAGTTCCTTTACATCTACAACTCCAACCCGCTCGCGAGCCTTCCTAACCAGAACAGACTGAGGAGAGCTTTGAAAGAAAGCGACGTCTTCGTCGTTACGCACGACATCTTTCTGACTGACACTGCCCTCTACTCAGACGTCGTCCTTCCGGCGAACACCTTTTTCGAGCGCCTCGACATAGCGGAGGGCTACTACCACCGCTACGTGGCCCTAAATGAGCCGGTTGCAAGGCTTTACGGGAAGAGCAACAGCGAGGTCACGCGCCTTCTGGCAAAGGCACTCGGCATCGAAAACCCATACCTCTATGAGAGCGACGAGGAGGTAATCCGGAAGATTCTTGAACTCAATGGCCTGAGCTTTGAGGAGCTAAAGGCCAAAGGCTTCGTGAAAGTTCCCGAAAAGCCCAGGACGTGGGAGACGCCGAGTGGGAGGATTGAGTTCTTCTCGCGGAGGGCCGTTGAGAGGGGGCTGAGCCCGTTCCCGAAGTACAGGAAGTTCGGGGGCAAATACCCGCTCCGCCTGCTAACGCCAACCCACAGAATGACGATAACGAGCCAGTACCACAACACCCACGGCATGATTGACCCCAAGCTCTACATCAACCCGACCGACGCTAACGAGAGGGGAATCAAGGACGGCGAGGCCGTTGAGGTCTTCAACGAGTACGGCAGGGTAAGAACGAAGGCCAAGCTCAGTGAGGACGTCCCACGAGGAGTCGTCCTCCTGTACAAGGCCTTCTGGCCGTCCCTGCTCGGCTGGAACGCCAACGTCCTGACGACGGACGAGACCGTAGAAAAATACGGCAACGCCTCTGCTTATCACTCAACTTGGGTTGATGTGAGGAGAGTTTGAGGCAAAAATAGCCTTTTCTTTCAAGCTTTTTGACGATTCTTTTCTGGTTGATCCTTCATTCTGACAACAAACTGTGCAAACTTTTGCATGTCTGCCCAGTGACACCTTAAACTATCTTGAAATTCGACAAAGATAATAGCGCTGAGCGAACCGAAAGGCTTATATATTCGAACCATTCAAGTTTATAGTGAAGACGACACACAAAAAGAAGAGGTGATGGAAGATGGTCGTCATAGGAGAAAAGTTCCCAGAGGTTGAGGTCAAGACCACCCACGGAGTGATAAAGCTCCCGGACTACTTCGCCGAGCAGGGCAAGTGGTTCGTTCTCTTCAGCCACCCGGCAGACTTCACCCCGGTCTGTACGACCGAGTTCTACGCCATGCAGAAGCGCGCTGAGGAGTTCAGGAAGCTCGGCGTCGAGCCGATAGGGCTGAGCATTGACCAGGTCTTCAGCCACCTCAAGTGGATGGAGTGGATAAAGGAGAACCTCGGCGAGGAGATAACCTTCCCGGTCATAGCCGACGACCGCGGTGAGCTCGCCGAGAAGCTCGGCATGATCCCGAGCGGTTCAACCCAGACCGCGAGAGCCGTCTTCGTCGTTGACGACAAGGGCGTCATCCGCGCGATAGTCTACTACCCGGCCGAGGTCGGCAGGGACTGGGACGAGATACTCAGGCTCGTCAAGGCCCTCAAGGTCAGCGACGAGAAGGGAGTCGCCCTCCCGCACAAGTGGCCCAACAACGAGCTCATCGGCGACCGCGCCATAGTCCCGCCAGCCGGAACCGTCGAGCAGATCAAGGAGCGCGAGGAAGCCAAGGCCAAGGGCGAGATCGAGTGCTACGACTGGTGGTTCTGCCACAAGAAGCTCGACTGAGCTTCTTCCAGTTCTCTATTCTTCTCTAAACCTCTCAAAAATCAGCTCGTCCACGAAGCCGTAGCCTGGAACGTGGTGGTGCTTTTTCAGCCTGCCAACCAGCTTGAAGCCGTTCTTTTCGAGAACCTTTATTGATGCCGTGTTAGGCTCGTAGACCCTTGCGTAGACCTTTCTCAGGTTGAGCCACTGGAAAGCGTATTCAAGGGCGAGCTTCACGGCCTCACTCCCGTACCCGTGTCCCCAGTGCTCTTTCCCGATAAAGTAGCCAAGCTCCGCGTTGCCGTCGCGGTGGTCTATCCTGTGTAGGCCAATAAAACCAACGAGGGAAGAAGTTGAGTTCTCGACTATAGAGAAGACCTTATCGCGCTCTTTTGCTTTTCTTATCCTTTCATACCACTCCATCTCGTCCTCAAAGAAGAAGACTTCCTCCGGAGCAGTCAAAAAGAGCCTCACATTCCTGTCGTTGAACCAGAGCCATGCCTTTCTGATGTCCTCCCTAACCGGAACGGCGAGGGACACAAGCTTACCTTTGAGAACGACCGGCCTCATAGGGTGCACCTTAACTTTATTAAGCGGTTATGAATATTTAAATTCGATGGAGAGGGAAAAGCTGATTAAAACCGTCGAGGCAATACTCAGGAGTGCGGGCTACAAAACCGCCCGTCTTGAATTTAGGGGCTCATGCTTTGACCTGGTCGCAAGCCGGTTAGTGGTTCTTCTGTTCATCAAGGTAGTCTCAAATATAGATACCGTAACGGAGGAGCAGGTAGAGGACCTGAAAAGGCTCGCGAAGTTCTTCAACGCCTCCCCGCTCATAGTCGGCGTCCGCTCGAAGAACGCGGAGCTTGAAGAGGGTGTCGTCTACGAGCGCTTTGGGGTGTACGCCCTTAGGCCTGAGACCCTGTACGACGTTCTGGCCAACAACGAGCTTCCAGCAATCTTCGCCGAGCGCGGCGGGTTCTACGTTAGGGTGAACGGCGAGCTCCTCCGCGAGCTCAGAGAGAGGCACGGCTATTCCGTGAACGAACTGGCCCAGCTTTTGGGGGTTTCGAGGAAGACCGTCCTCAACTACGAGCGCGGGGAGCAGGCGGTGTCCCTTGAGGTGGCAATCCGGCTCGAAGAGCTCTTTGATGAGGCCCTGGCGGAGCCCATTGACGTCCTAAACACGCGCGTTGAGGCCAAGCTTGACGTTAAACCCGAGAGCCCGCTTGAAAAGGAAGTCTTTGAGAGGCTGAAGCGCCTGGGGTTTGGCCTCGTGAAGGTGAAGAAGGCCCCGTTCAACGCCGTGTCAAAGGGTGACGAGTTCAGAATCCTGACCGGTCTCGACGAGAGGAAGACCCGCTCAACCGTAAAGAGGGCGGAGATGGTGGCGGAGGTCGGGAGGATAATCAACTCCGATGGAGTCTTCATACTTGAGAAAACGAAGACCGAAGTCGTCAAGGAAGTCCCCCTGATTCCGAAAGAAAGCCTTGAAGAAGTGAGGGACGCTGACGAGCTCATCGAGATGATTGAAGAACTCAAAAAGGAGATAAAGGCAAAGCTCTTCAGCTGAAGAGCACCTCTTTCCAGCCCTCGCGGAGCTTGTCAACGTACTTCTCCGGTGAGGCTATGAGGACGGCCCACCTGGGGGTCTGGCGCCTCTTGAGGGCGTTTGCTAGAGGAGTGACCTTCGACAGCGGCTGAACCTCACCGTTCTCGAGGAGCACCTTTATACCGGTCTCCTTAAGCCTCGGCTCGCTGACCATGAGGTCTGCTATGCTGAACTCGAGGATTACCTCACCCTCACTCGCGCCAACGGCCTCGGCCAGGGCCCTTTCGAGCTCCTGCCTCTTCTTGACGTTTCTGTAAGCAGAGAGGAGCTCCCGCTTCTCGTCCGGGCCGAGCTCCTCGGCGCTCGCGAGAACCGCGGCCTTGTAGAGCTTCCTGTAAAGGACGCGCCTCGTGAGCTCCGAGGAGAGGCCCTCAAGGTCCTCAAGCTCAACGAGGACGCGGCAGTCTGTCATCTTCCAGAAGTCCCACAGGTGGCCCTCCTCAAGGGCGAACTCCAAAGCCCTTGTGAGCATGCCCTCAGCAATCTTCACAGTATGGTGGAAGTAAACTCTGGAGTACATGAGCGAGCGAGCGACGAGCATTCCCTCAACAGCTTCGACGCCCTTCTCATCAACCACCAGCTCCCCGTTGTGGATTTCAAGGACTTTGAGGAGCCTTTCGAGGTCTATTATTCCATAGGCAACGCCGGTGTAGTAGGCGTCCCTGATGAGGTAGTCGAGCTGGTCAACGTCCACTCCCCCGTGGAGCATCTGGCCGAGGTAGGGCTTCTCCGCCTTTCCAAGTAGGAGGTCAGCAACTTCCCTGGGGTCTATTCCGTGCTTTTCCAGTATCTCGGGGATCCTGCCCCCGTCCTCGTCGCCGGTGATGTTTATCTTGCCCGTGATGATGTCCTGGCCGAGGCGCATGTGGTCGTGCTCCTTGACGTAGTGGCGGTAGATTCCCTCGAAAGTGTGGCTCAATGGACCGTGGCCGATGTCGTGGAGCAGTGCCCCAACCTGGAGGAGAAGGCTCTCGTCCTCGCTCAGCCCGACCTCACTCGCGAGCCTCTTTGCCAGGTGCCATGTTCCAAGCGAGTGCTCGAAGCGGGAGTGGTTTGCGCCGGGGTAGACCAGATACGCCAGGCCGAGCTGTCTTATGTGCCTGAGCCTCTGGAACTCTGGCGTTTTGACGAGTTCGAGGATTGGGCCCGCAACTTTCATGCTCCCATGTACTCCGTCGTGGATAATCTTCGCGTCCTTCATTTTACCTCACCGGCTGAAAATTTGAGAGTGGCCTTAAATAACTTTTCGGCATTATGACAAAGGATAGGGTTATAAATGATATACCTCAACCAACAATGCCCCCGCGCGAGGACCCCGGGGAGAATGAACCGGGGGGCGATGCGGGGGCGACAGCCCGGCCTCAGCGAGGTCCCCGCGGGAGGGCCTTCCGCGTCCCGGAGCGCAATGACCGCGGGAAACCCAGGCCGGGCACACTTCTCGCCCGCCTGGGTTAACCCGCCCAAGCCCGCCGTCTGGCACCGATGAGGGCGGGCGTTACGGGCGGGCGACACACTACATCTCAATCCTAAGCTTCAATGCAACGTTCCGCCCGGTTACATTTTTCTGTATGTAACCCGGGGAATAGAAAGAGTTATTAGTTCTAACGTGTAGTTAATAATGCCATGACTGCGAGTGGTCTTATCGAGCCTCCCGAACGAGATGTTAAAGAAATTATTCCATGGCTTAAGGATAATCCAGTCCATGATGTATTAGAGCAAAGAAGGCGCGAGGCCATGGAAATCATCATAGATATTGCACAAAAAGAATTGAGCATCATTGGTGAACTTCCAGAGGACGTTAAGGAAATTATAAAAGTCCCAGAAGGTAAACTCCTGAGCGAGGACTTTTAGCGATTCTCAGTACAGGGTCACCCAGACCTCTTCCCCTTCGAGGTACCCCTCACTGTCCTCAGGGATTTCTATGTACCCGTTGCTCTCCACTAGTGAGCTTATTATCCCGCTGCCCTTCTTCTTGATGGGCCTCGCTTCCCCGTTCTCGTACCACACTTTCACAAACTCGTACCTTCCGAGCTGGCTTGAGACGCGCTCGGTTAGTCTCGCCCGAACCCTGACCTCGTAGTTTCTGGCCCCAACGAGCTTTGCCAGGGCGTGCTTGACGTAGAGGTGGAACTGTGTAAAGACCGCCACCGGATAGCCGCTCATTATGAAGACCCTCTCGCCGTAGCCTATAGGCCTTCCCGGCTTTATCGTCGTGCCGTGGAAGAGCACCTTGACGAAGCGGTGTGCGAAGTCCCTGTCGCCGAAGGCAGAACCGCCGGTAACGAGAACGAGATCGTTCTCGGCTTTCGCCTTTTCAATTGCTTCCCCTACCGCCTTTTCATCGTCGGGGATAACGCCGTAAAAGACCGGCTCGCCGAAGTACTGCCTAACCAGGCCGGTAAGCATAACCGAGTTGCTCTCAAGTATTTTGCCCCCCTTTAACGCCTCCTCGTCAAACTCCTCGATTAGCTCGTCGCCGGTGATGATTACCCCAACGCGGGGCTTCCTCTTGACTTTAATGGTCTTGAAGCCGAGGCTCTTGAGCAGGGCCAAGTCCTGGGGCCTCAAAACCTGGCCTTTCTTAAGAACGACTTCGCCCTTCTTCACATCCTCCCCAGCGAACGCGACGTTCTGTCCCGGGGCGACCGGCCTGAGAACCCTTATGATGTCTCCTTCGCGCTCTGCCATCTCCTGCATCAAAACTGCGTTCGCTCCCTCGGGCATCTTTGCCCCGGTCATCAGCTTCACTGCCGTGCCCGGCTCGACCTTTGCCCTGCTCTCCTCACCTGCGGTAATCTCGTCTATGACCTTCAGCCCAACGGGACTGTACTCCCTCGCCTGGAAAGTGTCCTCTGCGCGGAGGGCATAGCCGTCAACGGCGGAGCGGTCGAAGGGCGGGTTGTCTATGGGGGAAACCACGTCCTCGGCCAGAACCCGTCCGAGGGCCTCGCTCAGATGGAGCTCCTCGGTCTCTTTTATCTCGCTCAGGTCGTCTAAGAGGAGCTTCAGCGCCTTCCTGTAGGGCGTGAGAGTCTTGAACTCCCTCATCTCACTCCCTCCCGTGCTTGAGGACATGGCCCGCCTCTTTGAGGATTATCTTGATTCCGGTCTTTGCCGCCCCAGGACTGCCGGGCAGGCAGAAGACGGCCATGGCCCTGCCGGAGCTCCTGATTATTCCAGCAGTTGCCCTCGTCATAACTGCCGCTGTGCCTATCTCCTCGTAGCTGAGGAGCCTGAATATCTCGCCAAAGCCCGTCAGCTCCTTGTCGAAAAGCGGCCTGATGCTCTCTATCGTGACGTCCCTGCTCGCTATCCCGGTTCCTCCGGAGGTAACTACAACCTCGGCCCCCTTCTCAAAGGCCTCGACGACCGCCCCGATTATCGCCATCTTCTCGTCGGGGACAACTTTGTAAAGAACCCGCTCGTGCCTGGCCTTTTCAAGTTCTTCCAAAAGAAACTTTCCGCTTTCGTCTTCCTTCTCTCCCCTGCTCGCGGTGTCGCTGACAGTTATGACCGCGAACTTAAACTTCTTCGGGGCCTTTTTCTTGTGCTCCTCAGCTCCCATACTACCACCCGAGTAAGCTCGTTCCTTGAACTTAATAACCTTTCAGCAAACGGAAGCGTTTAACTGCGCAAGCGTTATATTCCCCTAGAGGAAGGTGAACGCATGGAGTTCGAGCACTTCATTCATCCCTTCGACGAGCCGATGATAGCTCTCAGCAACGCCCCTCACAGGGGAGGGCTTACTGAAGCGAACGGCTTCTTCTTCATGCAGGTTCCCAAGAATTACTCCGGCAACTACAGGGAGGACTGCCTCGCCTTCGAGCGCGAAAACGGGCTGAGCAACTTCGTCGGCTTCATGACAGCCGCCAGCGTGAGAAAAGTCCTCGCGACTGCAACAAGCGGGAGCGTCAGGGCCTACATCACCGCAGGGGTCACGAACCCCGCTATAGCCGGGGAAGAGCCGCCGTGGAGGCCTGGAACGATAAACATAGCCCTCATCATTAAAGAGGGCCTCACGGTCGGGGCGATGGCCAACGCGATAATGACGGCCACGGAGGCAAAAACCTACACCCTGATGAAGCTCGGCTACAACGCCACCGGGACGACAAGCGACGGCATCGGGGTTTTTGCGTTCGAGGGCGAGACCGAGTGGGCTGGAACCGCAACCGAGCTCGGAATAAACATTGGGAAGACCGTTAGGAAGGCCCTCGAGGAGAGCCTGAGAAAATGGAAGGGAACAAAAGAACGGAGGAGTCTCACCTCATTCCCATGAGCCTCCTGTAAAGCTCCTCCACCTTGGCACTCACTTCCTCCGGCGAAAAGCCTGCCTTAACCGCCAGCCAGGTCGCTCCGCCCGCCCCAACTCCCTCTTTAACGTAGCCCTTCTCATAGTCCCTCAGCCCTTTGAACTCGCTGTTTGAGAAGTCTAAGTCTGCAGCGTAGCTCATAATGCCGATTTCCTTGGCCGTCTCAATGAATGTGGCGCTTTTGTCATTGACCACCCATTTGGTAGTAGCCACCATGAACCTGCTCAAGTCCTCCCCAAGGGCCTTAAGGAGTGCTGAAACGGCCAGCATCTGGGTTCCGCCGGCCAGGACGACCTTCCTTCTGAACCCAAGGGCTATGCCGACCACCGTTGCCATCATGGGGTCGCCGAACTGGCGAAGGGCTTCGAGGGGGTTGTCTTTAAGCCCGCCGTGTTCGATTCCAGCGCGCTCAAATCCCTCCCGGATAACTTTTTCCTTCAGGCCGCGTGGGTTGTCGGGGGAAGCCGAGCTCGTCTTAGCGTTGTAGCCGAGCGCCCACAGGACTGCCTGGGCGGTCGTCGTTCCCCCCGGAGTCGATTCCCCTATCACAAGCTCCTTTATCGGCGTCTTGTTGAGCTCCTCGCCGAGCAGTTTGGCGCGCTTGATTATCTCTCCAAACTCTGGGAGCGCCGGTTCCCTCCTGAAGTCCCTTCCGACGGCGCCGCTGATGTGGACGTGCGGGATGAGGGGAGAAAGATAAGTCCCTCCCCTCACGATGAGAACCGGGAAGTCCGCGAGCTCCTTCGCGGCCTTCGTGATTATGGCGGGAGTCGGGTGCCCCTCTGGTGTCACGGGGACGGTGTCAATCGTTAAGGGCTTCTCATGGAAGAGGTATTCGGCATCGGCCACCGGCGTGAGCTTCGTCAGCTCTGGCGTGGCACCTGCAACGCTTATTCCTGGTACTGTGGATATCTCGGTGTTTCCCAGAACCACGAGCATCATAAATACCACCTCTGGGCAAATTATCCAATGGGTTTATATATCCTTCCAACTGGACAGATTATCCAGTAAGGGACAACTGAGGCACGCGGGTGCCTTTGGATGGGTCGCAAGGCTGAGATTGGCCCTTTTCGTTCGAGGGGTGAGGGACGTGACAAACGTCTATCATATCGTCCAGTTCCAAAGCGGGGACGCGTACGCGTTCTTCCACGGCTGTCACTGGAAGTGTTCTTACTGCGTGCGGACGCTTGGACTGTGGGACCTGGGTCTCCCCGAAGATGTAAGAAATGAGCTCGACAAACTGTGGCTTCAGGGCCGTGTTAAATTCCTGAGCATCGAGGAGGTCGTCGCGATTTTGAAGGAAAGCGGCGTTAGGCTGGCTTTTTTTGGAGGAGGGGAGCCCACGATTGACAGGGAGCTTAAGCCACTGATAAAGCGCCTGAAGGAAGAAGGCATTGACGTGTGGCTCATTACCAACGGCGAGCTTCTGGACGAGGAGCTCGTTGGCATGGTGCGGGGGATTACGTTCAGCATAAAGGCCCTTGACGATGGGCTTCACAGGAGAATAACCGGCCGCTCCAACCGCACCGTTCTCGAGAACTTTAAACGCTTCGTGGGGAGCGGGAAGGTAGTGGCCGAAACCGTCTACGTCAAAGGGCTCGTGGAGTGCGATGAGGTGCTGAGGATAGCGAGGTTTATAGCATCGCTGAACCCGGAGACCACATTTAGAATTGACCCCCTCGTCCAGAATCCCCCTTACGAGGAAGTTGACAGCTGCATAAAGGAGGTTATGAAAATTCTGCCCAGAACTTACAGAATTATGGCGACGAAGGGCGAGCCCCCCAATTTGCTATACCCCAGAATCGGGTGAGGAAAATGGGAAAGGCGATTATGGTTCAGGGAACATCTTCGGGAGCCGGAAAGTCCCTGCTGGCACTTGCGCTCTGCAGAATTCTCACGAACCTCGGCTATGATGTCGTCCCCTTCAAGAGCCAGAACATGAGCCTCAACTCGGCGCCGAGCGTAGAGGGTGGGGAAATAAGTCGGGCCCAGTATCTGCAGGCCCTGGCATGCCGCAAAAAGCCCTCCGTGAAGTTCAACCCGATTCTGCTCAAGCCTGAGGGGAACATGCGGAGCCAGGTCGTCTTCATGGGGAAGCCCATTGGGAGCGTTTCTGCGAGGGACTACATGCTGTCCAAGAAGGAGGAGCTGTTCAGAAAGGCCATGGCGGTGCTGGACGAGCTCAAGGAAAAGCACGACCTCGTGATAATTGAGGGGGCCGGGAGCCCCGTGGAAATCAACCTGAAGGACTACGACATTGCCAACATGCGCGTTGCCAGACACGCCAACGCCAGGGTTATCCTGGTCACCGACATAGACCGCGGGGGAAGCTTTGCCTCAATAGTCGGCACGATGGAGCTTCTAAGCGAGGAAGAGCGGGAGCTCGTGATGGGCTTCGTCTTCAACAAGTTCCGCGGGGACGCTTCACTGCTTGAGCCTGGCTTCCAGTACCTCGAAAGGCGATACGGAAAGCCGACGCTGGGAGTCATCCCCTACACCGAGCACCGCCTGCCAGAGGAGGACTCCCTGACAGAGTTCCCGAAGGTCAGGGGCGACCTCCACATTCAGATAATCAGGCTCCCACACATAAGCAACTTCACGGACTTTGAGCCACTTCACTGGGCGAACGGCGTTGACTACGTGACGAAGCCGGAGGAAATCAAAGGCGACGTTATTATAATCCCCGGGAGCAAGAACACTGTCGAAGACCTGCTGTGGCTGAGAGAGAACGGCTTTGAGGAGGCGATAATCGAGGCCCACCACGAGGGCTCTTTCGTCGTTGGAATCTGCGGCGGCTTCCAGATGCTCGGGGAGAAAATCATTGACACCGTCGAATCGGGGCGCGGGGAAGTTAAGGGCATCGGCCTGTTGCCAGCCAAAACCGTCTTTGAGCGGAACAAGCGGACGAACCACCTCAACGCCGAGGTTCTATGGGAACCTGCTAGGGGAATGGCCGTCGAGGGCTACGAGATACGCTTCGGAAGGAGCGTCTCGGAAAGACCGTTCTCGGTAATTAAGGCGATCAACGGTGCCAGAACCTTCGAGCCTGAGGGGGCGATAGGCGAGAGGGCCTTTGGGACTTACCTCCACGGAATATTCCACAACTTCGCCTTCACGGAACGCTTCCTCAACTTCCTGAGGGCGGAAAATGGCCTTGAGCTGGTTTCAATCGAACGCTGGAGCATCGAGGAGGAAATCGAGAGGTTCGCAAAGCTTGTTGAGGAGAACCTCAACGTGAGGAGGATTTTAGGGGAGCTTGGACTTTAAAAATAATCCGCAGGCCCCTCAAGCTCCTTCGGCGGGTGTCTCCTCGCCCACCAGAGCTTCAGGTGAAGGTAGATGTAGAACCCGATGAAGACCAGCAGGCCAACCGCGATTAAAACCACCGCGAGGAGCAGGAAGCCAGAGAGGAACAGCACGGCAAGTATCAGGAAGAGGACGAACGCCACCGTCCCTTTAATCTCGCTCTCCCTCACCTTCCCACCAACCTCGCTATCCTATTGGCAAGCCTTAACTCTTCCGGCGTGTTCACGTTGAGGGCCAGCAGGGGGTTGCTCAGCTCGAAAAAACTTTCTCCTCTCGTCCCGACGGCGTTCAGACCAACGATTGCATAGCCATTGTATGTTAAGGGCTTTAAGTCCCTCGGAACCAGCCACAGCGGGAGGACTCCCGTCAGGTTCGTCTCGCCGTCGAAGGCCTGTTTTACTGCCGCAATGTCGCCCGTCGTAACAAACGGCAGGTCGGAGGAAACGCTGACGAAGGGCCCGAACTCGCAGAGGAGCCATTTAATATCCTCAACGTAGCCCTTCCCGGGAGTATCAAAGAAGGGAACTCCCTCGCGGAGGCAGAGCTCCCTCGTCTTGGGGGTGTTCCGCGAGAGGGCCACCACAGTCTCGCCGGCTTTTTCGGCCTCGTAATAAACCCGCAGGAGCATCGGCACTCCTCCAACCCTCAGGATGGGCTTCTCCCGGCCCATTCTGCTCGACCTTCCGCCGGCCATTATGACTATCATGCTCTCAGCCCCCAAAGTAGCTCCAAACCATCGCCATCCCTAAGAGCACCCCCGCTCTCGTTATCTCCGCCACAGCACCGATGCAGTCCCCATTCAGGCCGCCGAACTCCTTAATGGAGAGGCGAACTACGTAAATCCCGGCCACGAGGCCGGCGAGTGAAGAGAGTGAGCGCAGGTCAAAATAAGCAAAGGGCAAAAGCAGCGCTAAGTAAAGGGCAGTTCCGAGGACAAGCTGTTTCTTATTAAGACCTTCCATAAAGTAGGCTCCAAGTCCCTGGCCGAGTGGCTTTTTCGTCGCCAGAGCAATGAGCATTGCGAACTTTGAGTTCAGCTCCGCCAAAAACAACGCATAGAACGGGAGAAGCGGTAGCGAATAGACCTGCAGGAAGAGAACCATAATGACGGCAAAAAGTCCCGCTATCCCGGTGTTGAGGTCTTTCATTGCCATTATCTTCCTCTCGCGGTCGCCCTTGACCATCACCCCATCGGCCCAGTCGGCTAAGCCGTCGAGGTGGAGCAGGCCTATCGTGAGGTAAAGGACCAAAACCGCCAGGACGTTCGCGAGGGGGAGGTTTAAGTAAAGAACTAGAGTCCCTAGGGCAGAAGTCAGGGGTGCGAGAAGGGGGAGCGCCCACAGCTCTTCTCTAATCTTCTCAAAGTCTCCCCTTACTGGAATCCGGGTGAAGAAGGGAAGCAGGTTCTTCATGGCTTTTCACCCGTCTCTTGAAAGAGCCTCGTCATGCAACCCGCTATGAAGCCGCCGATGGCGTCGTCGAGAAAGGGCGGGAGCTCGGCCAGGATTCCTGGCTTTTTCGTGTCGTAATAGAAGAAGTTGAAGAGCGCCATCTTCCCGCCGATGTACTCTGCGATGTCTATTCCAATAAGTTCATCGGCGACAAGGTTGACAGGGTCGCCCTCGACGCTGAAGTTCTCCTCAAGGAGCAGGGCCGAGAGGAGCAGAGCTTGAACGTTGATGTCCCCAAGATAGCGGAGCATCAACTCTCGCAGTTTCTCCCGGACTTCCTCTTCTCCGTCGCCGATGTAGAGTCCCAGCGCGGTGTCAAGCATCTTTTCAAGGGTTATACCTCTGGATTCGAGGCGAGAGAGAAGTTCTTCGGGGGTCACCGCGCTTCCTCCGTTCTATGCTTTGATATCTCTTTGAGGAACTTTCTCAGCTCTCTTAGGTAGGATTCTAAGTCCAATAACCTCTCTTTTTCAACATCAAAAGTGTAGAACCTGACGTCAAGTTCCCCGAACCGGTTCCCCTTCTTTATAAGCTTAATCAACGTCGAGAACTCGTTCATATGGAGGAAAGCTGTTATGGGCTCCACAACTATTCTGACTTTACTGTTAGGTGCGTACTTGTGGTATTTTTTCAGAGTTTTCCCACTTATCTTAGAGAATCCCTCGCCGAAGAGGGTCTCAAACTCGTAGTGTTCTCCCTCAGGAACAAATGTGACGTCAGGGACAATCTTTTTACTCTCGTCCTTTACTTTAATGGGAGTTTCAGTCCAAATGTATTCTCTCTCCACTTTATCCCATTCTATCTCGTTAAAGTCCTTTGAAATTTCCTCTTCCTCCTGAAGCTTCTTAATAAGGTAGTTAACTATGAAAACCTTACCAGCATAGTGCTCGGGACTTTCATTTTCGGTTCCTTTTTTATCTTCGGCCTCGTTAATAATACCAACGATGGAGTACTTCCCAACGAGTTTCTTAAGCTTCTTCTCGTATTCCTCTTTGGACATGTTAAATATGCTGTCCGTGAAAGTCATAATGTCGATGTCTGGAAGCTTAATTTTTATTCCATATCCATAAATTAAACTTGCAAGTTTGCGCTTTTCGTTGATAGAGAGCTTTGGTGAATGAACTTCAACAATTCTTAACTTGAAGTGTAAATCTCTCCAGTTGATGCCGCTTGGACTTGTAAGCATGCGCTTATATTTCTTGAACTTCTCCATATCCCTTGTGTAGAATATTACAATTCCTTTCCTTTTCGAGAAAATTGCCCATAGTCTATCAGCCAGCAACCGCTCGTTTATTTTGGCATCTTCTCCCCCATCCAAATCAATTAAAAATATTTTTCCTTCGTCGAGCCACCGTTCGATTTCCTGTTTGTTCCATTCCTCATCTAGGCTTAACTCTTTAACTTCTGGATAACCACCATGTTTTTCCCTGTATATCCTTAGCAAGAGCTCCGTAAACGTATCCTTATAACTATCATCCGGTAGCTCCTCGAACAATATCACGAGAGGCTCAAGGTCGCGGATTTTCCCAACCCCTGCACCAAACAGAACCTCAAGAGGATCCTTAAGTTCAGAAGAACCCTCTCCTGAACCAACCTCTGGGTTAGATGTAGCTTCAACCTCCACAGGCCTAACAGAAGAATCTTGCTTTATTCTCCTTGAAACTAATTCTCTCCGTTCTTGGGTGAGAATTCTGGCTGTTCTCGGTTCAGTTTTTGGAGTTATCTTAATCTCTGCGTCTATGGCCACATTGTCAGCCCCCCTCGTGGTATCCTCAAGTGAACGTAAGCGGAGATAGGGAACTATGGGCCCACGTGGCGCATGGAACTTTACCTCAGTAGTAACATTTACCACTTGGCCAATCTGCGGTGAGGATAAGGGATTGATATTAAGTAATGGCACCGAAATAGAAAAATCCACAACAGGTATTTCACTGTCCAACTCAACGCTCAGTATCTTAAACTTCGTGAGCGAGAGCCTTACCTGCGGTATAACTGAGGCATGCCTAAAGTCTGAAATTTCCGACTCTACTTTAACCTCAATGTTGAGATTGGGTCTCTCATCAAGCTCAAGTTTAGGTATGGAGAGTTGCCTCCTCATAACGTGGGGCTCGAAGTTGATTTCACTTGAAATTTTAGCCGAGGGCAATTCAATGGGAGGTACTAATATGGTCGTGTGAAGTGGAGTATAAACATTGGAATCAACTTTGATAACTGGAACCTCCTCACTTGGGGAATCAAGGGAAATAAATGGAACAAGGACAGGATTGTGTCTTTTCTCAAAAAGAGAATCATTTAGGACGGCTAAGGCCAAGGCATGGGGCTCTTTGAGCTCAACCTGTGGGAGGGGGGAGGAGTTTAATTCAATGTCCCACTTCACTTTGGGGGTAATGCTAACCCGATACATCAAAAACGAAAGCTCTGGTACTGAAACCATGCCTTCATCTATGCTCATATGGTGCTCCATTGTCGTTGGTTTGGAACCCTGTTGTCCTTTTTCATCGTGGTGTTTAAGTCGTCTTATGCGCTCTCGTCGCTCAAGGGAGGCAATACTTTTCGTCAGTACCCGCTCGTTAGACATGAGTATCCCCCATCACACTTCAACGGGTTTGTATACCAGAGTGTTAGGTTCTGACCCACGTTCGAGCTTTCCCAATCCCAGGAAAAGCCAGGGACCAATAGTGTTAAGGAACAGTGGCAAGGACATGGTTCTCTGGAACCCATATTTGTTCCCAACAGTCACAGAGAGGTCGTTGATAGTAATTGTGAGCTTATTGGTATTGAACTGATGGTACAATTTTGCTTCTACATCGGCTACCACTTTCTCCAAGGCATCCTTCGCAAGCTGGTAGTAAGTTAGCTTCAAGTCTTCCGGTTCCTGAATTGCATACTTAAGTATCCTCTTAATCCTGTGCTTTCTGTTTTCAGGAAAGTTGAATGTCTCCATGACGAGTTCATTAAGGGAGTAAATCTTATCTGCAAGACCACCTTTGGAGTGAGTCCAGATTGTGTATTTCCTCCTTAGTGATTCAATCTCAATGGAAGGCTCGAACATTGGCTCAAGCTTCAGAAACTCCCTTACTACCCCAAAGTTAGTCTCAAGCCTTGGATATGCGGTTAGCAGATACTTGTAGTGAATGTTCCTCGTGCTGATGATAAAGAACGTGTAGTAGTTGTGAGCTGCACTAAAGTTTGCGGATGCCAGATATAGTTCCCCGATAGCTTTTACAAACTCACGGGGGTTCCTAACGAGGTCATATGGAGAAAAACTCGTGGGTACCGTGATAAGAGCCTTTGAAAGGATATCTTTCGAAAGGTGGTTTGCTTTTTTGAGGAATTTCAGAAACTCAACTGAGTCCTCATCAATAAAGCGAACTTGACAAATTTGGAGTGCACCTTCATGTTCATTGGCTTTTAGCATATCTCTGAGCTTGTCAAATTCTGTAATCCCTGCTCCATATACCGACCACACAAGCCATGAAAGAGCATTTTCAGAGGGCCCCTCCTCTGTTACTCCCCCTATGAAAAACTTTCTGTATTCTTCAGGAACCTCAGAAAGCCTTTCTCCCTCCCATGTCTTAAGATGCTCCCTAAACTGTAGCAACGCTTCAGTAATGGTGTATATCCTGCCAATGTACTTCTCTATGTACTTCCTCCAAGCACTTACATCCCAATAGCGGAACTCAGGTACATTGTCATAGTAGCTCTCCATGTCTCTCACCATGGTGGGGTTCGTAAGTTAAGTTTTAAACATTTATTCTTGCTCAGAGATATTCTAAGATAATCACGAAGTTGGTCTTTGCGTAACATTCTCTTTGGAGCTCTCGCAACGTCCACGACAAGTCTTCGCTCCTAGGGCTCTTCTCATCTCCTCACTCCAACCCTCAGGGACGGTTATCCTGAGCAATATCTCGCCCATTCCATCACCCACCGTATTTTTTGCCCTGCCCCTATTTACCTTTTCTCCTTTCTTAGCCCAAACCTAACCCAGTAATACCTCCTGCTCTCCCCTCTGGACAGGACTTCGATGTCAAAGCGCCCCTCAAAGAGCGGAGAAGCCAGGACGACGGTGTGGAACTCCCCGAACTCGCCAATTGGGTCAGCATCGGGATTCCGCTCAAGGAAGCGCTCCAAATCTCCGAGGGAGCGGAAGGTGTAGCCGAGCCACTCTTTGCCGAGCTTCTCCTGGTTCACGGCTATAATCGCGTACTCAAAGCCAGCCCCCAGGATTTCCCCGGCCAGTCTCTTAGTATCCTTGCCCCATAAGGGCTCAAGGGCTTTAACCCCAGCTTCCATAGCAAGGCGCTCAACCCAGCGATAGTGATCCTCAAGGAGGACGTCCCCCGCGATGAGGTAGTCAACGTCGAGCGAGGAGATAAACTCGGCCAGCGCTCCGCTACCCCGCGCCATGTCAAACGTGAGGAGTTCCTTCCCCATGGCCCTCGCTAACGCCTCAAGGGCCGAGAAGTTCTCCCAGTGGGGGGAGGCTCCTATCGTCGTTTTAAGCGCAATTAAGTATGGGACATCTATTCCGCTTTTTTGGGCAAGGTGGAGCGCGTAGAGGCCATCTTTCCCGCCCGAAAAGAATGCTACGCCCTTCAAATCCTTCCCTCCAGCTTTAACTGCTCGTACTCCTCTCTAAGCTTTGCAACCGTCTCGGCATCAACGTAGGGTATCAACGCCCCGCAATCGAGGCAGAGCCAGCCCTTCCCGTAGACGGCACCCTTCAGCAGGCCCGTGGTCTTGCTCTTCCAGGGCGGAACCCAGAAGTAAGTGGAATACCCGTGGCTCTCAGTTTTGCTCGGCACCATCGTCCCTCCGCAGAACGGACACTTCCTTGTCTCAACCACCGGAACCACCAAACCTATAAACCCCCCGGACTTTTTATCCATTATGCCCAACTCGTGAAGGAAACACAATACCAAGAGTCACCATTAAACAAGGGAGGCCACAAAATGGAGCCAACTGCCATTTTCCTCCTTGCCCTGCTATGGGACTTTCTCCTCGGGGAGCCGCCGGCCAAACTCCACCCCGTAGTGTGGTTCGGGAGCATAGCGGGCTTTCTAGACAGGAGATGGAAGAGAAGAGGCCCAGTTCTCGATTTCCTCGCAGGAGCTTTTACAACCCTCATTGTGGTGGCCTTTGCCCTTGTGCTCTCAACAGTCCCATTTTACCTCCCGTTCCCTCTCAACTACGCCCTTGCGGTTTACCTCCTCAAAAGCTCCTTTGCAGTGAGGAGCCTGTACAAGCACGTCGCAAGAACAGTAACAGAGGACATTGAGGAAAAGCGGAAGGCCGTCTCGATGATAGTGAGCAGAGACACCAGCACCCTCGACGGGGCCCACCTGAACTCGGCCGCGATAGAGAGCCTTGCCGAGAACCTCAACGACTCCGTTGTTGCCCCGCTCTTTTACTTCCTCCTTTTTGGTCTTCCAGGGGCATTAGTTTACCGCGCTGTGAACACCCTCGATGCCATGCTCGGGTACAGGAACGAGCGCTACGAGTTCTTCGGCAAGTTCCCGGCGAGAGTTGACGACGTCCTCAACTTTATCCCTGCTAGGCTGACGGTTCTCCTCTACCTCCCGCTCGGCGGAAGGAAGGTATTCGGGCACTACCTCCTCGCGAGATTCAAACTCAACTCCGACAAGCCCATTTCAGCCATGAGTGCCGTCCTCGACGTGTGGCTTGAAAAGCCCGGCCTCTATCGGTTTCCTGGCAGGACGCCGAAGAACGAGGACATAAAGCGGGCGTTGAAGGTTTATCTGATCGTTGTTGGAGAATGGGTCGCGATCGTCCTGATACTTCTAATGCTGGAGGTGGTTCCATGCTTGAGCCCGTGAAGTTCTCGGCCTATCACGGCGGTGCGAGGGAGGAAGGACTGCTCGACTTTTCCGCGTCGCTGAACCCCTACCCCCCTGAGTGGCTCGACGAGATGTTTAAGCGCGCGAAGGAGATAAGCAACCACTATCCCTACTACAAGGGGCTTGAGGAGGAACTGGCTGAGCTTGTAGGCGAGCCGCTGACGGTCACCGCGGGCATTACTGAGGCGCTCTACCTCATTGGAATCCTAGCGCTACGGGGTAGAAAGGTCATAATCCCCCGCCACACCTACGGCGAGTACGAGCGCGCGGCGAGGATTTTCGGGGCGGAGGTCATCAAAGGCCCGAACGAGCCCGAAAAGCTGGCCGAGCTCGTTGAGAGAGATTCTGTGGTGTTCTTCTGCAACCCGAACAACCCTGACGGGAAGTTCTACCGCGTTAGGGAGCTCAGGCCGCTCCTCGATGCGGTGGAAGAGAAAGAGGCGCTCCTCGTCCTGGACGAGGCCTTCATAGACTTCGTGCAGAAACCGGAGAGCCCAGAAGGGGAAAACATCGTGAAGCTTCGAACCTTCACAAAGAGCTACGGCCTGCCGGGGATAAGGGTCGGCTACGTCACCGGCTTTGAGAAGGCCTTCAGGAGCGTGAGAATGCCCTGGGGCATAGGCTCGACGGGGGTTGCTTTCCTTGAGTCCCTTATCAAAGATGGCTTCGAGCACCTCAGGAGAACTATGCCCCTCATCTGGCGCGAGAAGGAGAGACTTGAGAAGGCACTCGGCGTGAAAAGCGACGCGAACTTCTTCATCAAGCGTGTTGGGAATGCGGGAGAGTTCGTGAGGGCGATGAAAAAACGGGGAATCCTGGTGAGGAGCTGTGAGAGCTTCGGCCTGCCGGAATACATCAGATTTTCAGTCAGGAGGCCAGAGGAGAACGGCATCTTAATTGAGGCCTTCAGGGAGCTTGGGGAAAGGTTTTAACCTGAACCACGTTTCAAGTTTTGGTGGTGCGATGCACGAGCTCTACACCGTTCTGGCTGAATACTACGATGCGATTTACAGAAGGAGAGTGGAGCGGGTTTCCAGGGAGATAGACTTCGTGGAGGAGCTCTTCCAGAAGGAGGCAGAGCGCGAGGTGAAGAAAGTCCTCGACCTCGCCTGCGGGACGGGAATCCCGACGCTTGAACTCGCGAGACGCGGATATCAGGTCATCGGCCTTGACCTCCACGAAGAGATGCTCGCGGTTGCGAGGAGAAAGGCCGGGGCGGAGGGACTCAACATCGAGTTCGTTCAGGAGGACGCTCTCGAAATCGGCTTTGAGGAGGAGTTTGACGCCGTGACGATGTTCTTCTCATCAATTATGTATTTCGATGATTCTACAATTCAGGAATTATTTAATTCTGTAAAGCGGGCCATAAGACCAGGCGGGGTCTTCATAGCAGACTTCCCGTGCTGGTTCTACGGCGGGAGCGACGGCCCGATAGTATGGGACGAACGGAAGGGCGACGAGCGGCTGGTGATTACCGACTGGCGCAAGGTTGAACCCGCATTCCAGAAGCTCCACTTCAAGAGGCTCGTGCAAATTTTAAAGCCTGACGGGAGCGTTAAGGCCTTCATGGTGGACGACGAGCTCAACATCTACACCCCGAGGGAGATGAGACTTCTGGCGGAAAAGCACTTCAGGAAGGTCAAAATCTACGGGGACGGGCACGAGCTGAGGCCCAACGACCGGCGTTATTGGTTGGTGACGGTGAAATGATGCAACTTTAAAAAGTAATCTCCTTTTGATTGCCTTCACCGTGTTAATATTTTCGATAGAAAACTTTTAAGATCTGGATTTATTATCTGCATGAACAACATTGGAGGTGAATCCATGGGTGGGAAGAAGTTTTTAGCCTTGGCTTTGGTGGTCCTCTTCCTTGGAATGACAATCAGCGGGGCAAGTGCCACTGCCACCTTTGTTAATTCAACCGCTAATAGCATGTGAAGCTTCCGTCAAAACCCCATCCAAAAAAGCCAGGAGACGAGATACGGCCTCAATTTGCGTGGATTCCAATAATAATAGCAGTGGGATATTTAATATATACTTTCACTGTCCATGATGACGTTGTAAAATGGTTAAAGGAACACTTCGGTGATAAAGTCGCAAAAACTTATGACCTAGCAGTGTTTGCGTTGGGATTCGTTATACCATCGGGTGAAATCAGATGGGAGGCAGAGATAGTAAAGGACGGGAGCAGACTCACAAAACTTATAATCAAAGCAAAGAATACTGCTGGGGAAGTACTAAAAACCGTATCTTTCTCCAAGGGAGCAATCGACAATCTAGCAAAGGCAGGGTTACTGCAGGAAACTGCAGAAAACAAGCAAATATGGATAAATCTCGTAAAGTATTCTGAAAAGTTCAGGCTATCCACTGACAAAACTGCCAGGATAATATCAAAAATTTCCGAGAAGGGAGTCAAAAAAGGATATATACGCGCAATGTTGCGGAGAGGTACAAATCCAAAGGCGCTCGAAAAGCTCGCAAATGAATATTTGCCATACTGGAGAGGTACTGTCTCAGGAGTCCATCAGATTGTGGACGTTTTTGAGGCCAAGGGTATAACAACTAAAGTCGGTGGACATAAAATCCAAAACTTTGCTGTACTCAAGCAGGGCAATTATAAGTTTGGGGGGATTCACATATTCCAGAAACATGCCACAGATTTTGATAAGGTGTTTTACACACAGACTGGAGATGACATTATAAACTTAATCCGCAAAACACTCGAGAACCCTGACGAAGTTAAATACCTCCCCAATGAAGTCCAAGTAACGAAGAAGTTTGGCCTGTACTTCGAGAACGGCAAGGCTTATGTCAGAGAAGTCGTAGTTTCTATTAACAAAATGGGAGTATAACAACGGCGTATCCTAAACTTGAGAAAATACGAGGGCCCACTCCACGTTCGTACAATCCTTATGGAATTAATGGAAAATGACAGTTCCCGGAGGGTTCGCACCATGTACGAAAACTTTATAGTGCCCAGCAGGCTTTTGCTCCTTTCTTTTACCTCATTTAGAGATTACAGTGGGACAATTCACTCAGGAGAAGCAGTGTTCCTTGTAGAACCGCTAGGCGTCAAAATAAGCATCTTCATCCCAGTTGGAGAGCACGCTGAAAAACTCTCAAAACTTGAAGGCCAGTACGTTGATATGGAAATCGACCCGCCCTACTTTGAAGCCTTCGGGCCAATGAACGCTGAAGAGCCATTTATCACTTTGGAACCGTCCGCTTCCGGGACTACGGCACTGCGCTACCGTTTGATAGGTCTTTTCAAAATCTTTGAGCCAGAGTGGGGCATCTTTGAGTGTGGAAACCTGAGGTTTCCAATCCAAGGGCGGTTGGAGACTCAAAACGGTAAGGCCCTCTTTGTGCGCGATGCCCTCAGGATAGACCTTTCGGATATAAAAGAATGGCCCAGGAAGCCAGAACCTGTGAAAAGTGCGTGGGTTGAGCTGAGGAAAGTTAGGTTTTATGGTTACGTGTTGGAGGACTTCAGGAGGGTTAAGATATGGAAATCATAACCAGCAGGCTTAAACTGATATCTCTGCATCCTTTTAAGGACTATACTGGAGTTGTTCACTCCGGCGATGCCCTTTTCCTCGTGGAGCCCGTGGGAAAGATCCTGGTGGCGTTCCTGCCCGATTCAGAGGACGTTTTAAGACTTGTTGGGCGGGAAAACTCGTACGTGGATGTAGTGATTGATTTGCAGTATTTTGAACTCGCAAGGCCTGCAAGAGAAAAGAAATTCTTGTTGGAGGAAGAACAACAAGAACGATACCGTATAACTGGACGCTTTAGAAAGGTTAAGGGAGACTGTGGTGTATTTGAGTGCGGGAACCTGAGGTTTGAGGAGTGTTTTAGCGAAGAGAGTGAATGGATTGAAATACTTGGGGCACGGTTCTATGCCTATCTACCTGAAAGCGATTGAGAAGTCCTTTCGCTCTTTGACCCCAAACTTTTTAAACCCCCGGTCCGTTTTTATACCTCGGTGGTGCATATCGTCCACCGTAACGCTGATTTCGACCTTTGAATTCCACGCGTTCCGCGCTTCTCGGTTAGCCTTTACTCCAGCACCACCGGCGTTGCTAAGATTTTTAAGGCTCCCTTCTGAGGGTATCCCATCTTTAGAAAACCGAAAGGGTGATGCCCATGCTCCCGAAGAACTACGACCCGAACGAGATTGAGCCCAAGTGGCAGAAGTTCTGGCTGGACGAGAAAATCTACAAGTACGAGCTCGACGAGAAGAGGCCGAGCTACGCGATAGACACTCCGCCTCCGTTCACGAGCGGAACGCTCCACCTCGGTCACGTGCTCAGCCACACCTGGATCGACATCATAGCCCGCTACAAGAGGATGACCGGCTACAACGTGCTCTTCCCGCAGGGCTTCGACAACCACGGGCTTCCAACGGAGCTAAAGGTCGAGAAGGAGTTCGGAATCAGCAAGGATGAACCGGAGAAGTTCCTCCAGAAGTGCGTTGAGTGGACATGGCAGGCCATTGAGGCCATGCGCAACCAGTTCATCCGTATAGGCTACTCCGCCGACTGGGACCTTGAGTACCACACTATGGACGACTGGTACAAGGCCGCCGTCCAGAAGTCCCTCCTTGAGTTCTACAAGAAGGGCATGCTCTACCGCGACAAGCACCCGGTCTACTGGTGCCCGCGCTGTAGGACTAGCTTGGCCAAGGCAGAGGTCGGCTACGTCGAGGAGGAAGGCTTCCTCTACTACATCAAGCTCCCGCTTGCTGATGGTTCCGGCCACGTCCCGATAGCCACCACGAGGCCAGAGCTGATGCCCGCCTGTGTTGCCGTCTTCGTCCACCCGGAGGACGAGCGCTACAAGGACGTTGTGGGTAAGAAGGTTAAACTGCCAATATTCGAGAGGGAAGTACCGGTTATAGCCGACGAGGACGTTGACCCGAGCTTTGGAACCGGAGCGGTCTACAACTGTACCTACGGTGACGAGCAGGACGTCGTCTGGCAGAAGCGCTACAACCTCCCGGTCATCATAGCCATCAACGAGGACGGCACGATGAACGAGAACGCCGGGCCGTACGCTGGCCTCAAGACCGAGGAGGCGAGAAAGAAGATAGCCGAAGACCTCGAGAAGATGGGCCTCCTCTACAAGAAGGAGAAGATAAGGCACCGCGTCCTCAGACACACCGAGAGGAGCTCCTGTATGGCCCCCATCGAGCTGCTCCCCAAGACCCAGTGGTTCATCAAGGTGAGGGACTTCACCGACGAGATAGTGAAGGTCGCCGAGCAGATCAACTGGTACCCAGAGGACATGTTCTTAAGGCTTAAGGACTGGGCCGAGAGCATGGACTGGGACTGGGTCATAAGCAGGCAGCGCGTTTTCGGCACGCCGATTCCCTTCTGGGTCTGTAAGAACGGCCACGTGGTTCCGGCAAAGGAGGAAGACCTCCCCGTTGACCCGCGCTTCGACAAGCCGCCCGTCGAGAAGTGTCCGGTCTGCGGTGCCGAGCTTGAGCCGGTCACCGATGTCCTCGACTGCTGGGTCGACTCAAGCATAACCCCGCTGATAATCAGCAAGTGGCACGAGGCCATCAAGGGCAACGAAGAGGCCAAGCGCTGGTTCGAGCACAACTTCCCGACCGCCCTCAGACCGCAGGGAACCGACATCATCAGGACGTGGGCGTTCTACACGATATTCAGGACTTACATACTCACCGGCGAGAAGCCCTGGCACGACGTCCTCATCAACGGAATGGTGGCCGGGCCTGACGGCAGGAAGATGAGCAAGAGCTACGGCAACGTCGTTGCCCCGGACGAGGTCATTCCGAAGTACGGCGCCGATGCCCTGAGGCTCTGGACTGCTTTAGCGCCGCCCGGAGAGGACCACCCGTTCAAGTGGGAAACTGTAGACTACAACTTCCGCTTCCTGCAGAAGGTCTGGAACATCTACCGCTTCGCCGAGAGACACTTAGAGGATTTCGACCCGGCCAAAGCGCCCGAGGAGCTCGAACCGCTCGACCGCTGGATTCTCTCAAGGCTCCACAGGCTCATCAAGTTCGCCACCGAGGAGATGGAGCGCTACCGCTTCAACCTGCTCACGCGCGAGCTGATGACCTTCGTATGGCACGAGGTCGCTGACGACTACCTTGAGATGATCAAGTACCGCCTCTACGGCGACGACGAGGAGAGCAAGCTGAAAGCCAAAGCGGCGCTCTACGAGCTGCTCTACAACATAATGCTCCTGCTCGCTCCATTCGTTCCGCACATCACCGAGGAGCTCTACCAGAACCTCTTCCGCGAGAGGATTGGTGCCAAAAGCGTCCACCTCCTCGACTGGCCGAAGTTCAGGGAGGATAGAATCGACGAAGAGGCCGAGAAGCTCGGTGAGCTCGCCCGCGAGATAGTCGGTGCAATGAGGCGCTACAAGAACTCCCACGGCTTAGCTCTCAACGCCAAGCTCAAGCACGTGGCCATCTACGCCACCGAGGGCTACGACAGGCTCAAGGCCATCGAGAAGGACATCGCCGGAACAATGAACATCGAGAGGCTGGAGATAATCAGGGGTGAGCCTGCTCTGGAAGAGCGCATCACCGAGATAAAGCCCAACTTCAGAACGGTCGGGCCGAAATACGGCAAACTCGTTCCGAAGATTACCGCCTACCTCAGGGAGCACGCCGAAGAAGTTGCCAGGGCCCTCAAGGAGACCGGAAAGGTCGAGTTCGAGGTCGATGGAGAGAGGGTCGAGCTGAGCAAGGAAGACGTCGTACTCAGGAAGGCCGTCTTCAGCGAGGGCGAAGAGGTAGAAACGGCGGTTGTCGAGGACGCGGTTATAGTGTTCTTCTGAACCTCTTTTCTATTGTTCCCCCATTTTATTTGGTGGTACCGTAAGTTACCTACGGGAGCATAAGTCGGGAATCAGCTTTTTAACACAGTTGCCACCACGGGATCCGCTATTTTGTATCTCTCGTGAAAAATTAGATGATTGACTCAGCAGTTGTAGCACAGCATCGCGGCCTTCTTGAGGAGGATTACCCTGTAGAGCTTGCCGTTGATTACCCTCGCGTTTGAAATCTTGTTGAGGTGGTGCATTCTCTTCCTTTCGAGGGCAACGAGGTCTAGCTCCCTAAGCACCTTCACGAAGTCCTCCCAGCGGATTTTGAGCCAGCTGGAGTAATATTCGAACAGCTCCTTCTCCACGACGCGGTAGGTCTTGCCGTCCACCTTGTACCTGACTGCCCTCTTTGGAAGCTCCTTCCTCAGGCGCCAGCGGGCGTGTAACGGTTCCTGGAGCTCGTAAACGGCCTCGTCCATTGACTTGCCCTCAACCATCATCTTGAGGATTATGCCGAGGATGCGGTTTATCCTGTCCGGGACGCCGATGACGTCCCCCCTGAGGACGATCTTCCTCCTCCTGACGCGGATTCCAGCGCTCTCAAGCTCCTCGCCTATCTTAGGCGTCAGCTTCTTGTCCCTGCCGGTGTCAACTATCCCGCCGATTACGAAGGCATTAACCTCAAAGTCCTTCTCGCTCAGAACCTCGTCCGCCCAGGGGTCGAGGAGGACAACTTCGTCAATCCCCTTCTCCTTCAGGAACTCGGCGGTTGGGCCTTCGTAGGTGGTAATTCTGTCAAGCGGGCCGTGGAACATTGACCTGAACTCCTCGCCGGCCCAGGTCACGGCCAGCTCTCCGCCGGTGAAATAGTCCCTCAGCAGGCCGTAGCTCTGGTTTATCTGGAGGCAGACCTTGCCCTTCTCCTTCCCGGTGTGCTTGTCCCAGAGCTGGAGGTCTATTATAAAGTAGGGCCACTCCGGGAGCCTGGAGCGGAGCTCCTCAGGGGTAAGAACCGGCTCGAACTTCTCCATCATGCACAGCGGGGCGTAGGCGTAGTATGAGCCCTCAACGCGTTTCCCGCTCAAGTCCCACGCGACCGCGGTCTTCTCGGGGACGCGAAAGATTGCGCCCTTGCCGTGGACTATCTCAACCGCTATGTCCTGGAGCTTGTTCTTTGACTTCCTGAAGCGCTTGGAGAGGGTTCCTATGCTCTCGATGCCCTTCTCCCTCAGGGCTTCCCTGAAAACATCGGCGAGCGTCTTCATGGCCATCGGGCGGGGGAAGCGGGTAGGGGGTTAAAAGGTTTTTGTGTGGGTATGAGGAGATAAGTCTTAAAAGATTGTAAATAAATACCACAAATCTGGGGGAATAAATCCATGAACAGGGTGTTATTTTATGCGATAGTTCCCGTCCTCTTAGTTATGGTCCTTGTGATTAACCTGAAATCTATTCCAGGACCTCCCTACGGTGGTGACCTATACTTCCACAATGGAATCGCTGAAGCAATATTCCATGGCACTCCCGTCTTTCATGACCCCACAAACTATGAAGGCTATGCTTTTTACCCTTGGCTCTATCATTCCATTGTAGCGCTTCTTGGTCATATTGTTGGGGCTGTAATGCCAGTAACAGTCTATATAATGCCAATTCTCATACTTCTCCTGTCAATTATCATAATATATCTTCTCGTAGGTGAATTGACATCAAAACATGCGGCTGTGTTGAGTCCTTTGCTTCCCCTTGCGTTCCATTTCCCGGATCCACATCCTCATACTCTTATGTTGATGGTGTTTGTTCCCCTCTTTTATCTTGCTCTTATTCGTTATTTAAAAGAACCATCCATTAAAAATGGAATATTCCTAGGTACTACATGGGCTCTTGCAGGTCTAACTCATGTTTTAGGGACCTTTGGAATTGGAGCTGTGATTGTTGTGAATGTGATTTGGGACGTTGTCCGAGATAGAGCCCTCTCTGCAGTAAAAAGATGGATTGTACCGTTTTTTGTTGGCATCCCCTTACTGTTCCTCTATTGGGGGCCTCTCCTGTTTGTGTACCACGCTCAAACTCCCAATCCATATCAAAGCTTAGTCTGGGCTCATTACACAATTGTTGACTTCACAGTGGATATGGCAACATTTTTTGTATTTTACTCTTGGAAGGGAATACTCTCCCTTCTTGCCATTGTCGGTTTGTACATCATTGTAAAAATCCAATCTCATCCTGCGCGTAGAATCATTGTTTCATCACTCCTTGGCATGTATATAGGAGGAGTCATATTCATATTGCTTGGAAATCCACTAATTGCAAAAAAGCTGAGCCTATACTTCTTTACATTAGATATTATTTTGGTATCCCTTGGGGTTGCATACATTACCTCCAGATTTCCCAAAGGAAAAGCACTAGCCGCGATAACCGTTATGCTCTTGGCAATCTCTGGAGTCACTGTAATAGAGTTCGCATCTAGTCCATGGGTTCAGATTGGTTTTCATGAGTTTCCCTTTGACGAACTTCGAACATGGCTTATTGAAAACACTGACGTTAACGATGTTATTTTGAGCAATTATGAGGCATCATTCATGCTGTTTTCTATATCCGGAAGGAAAACGGTACTGTTTAGAAGAACCCATGCATCTCCTTTTGTTGACTACAATAAGAGAAGTGCCGATATAATGGTGGCATTATTAGGAAATAACACCACAAAAGCCCTTCAAATCTTAAAGGAATACCATATAAAGTATGTTTACATAGATAAGTCCACTTCTGCTGATCCTCTTTGGGTTCCTATCTCCTATAGAAAATACCTTGAAAACAATGGTGTCCCCTGTCACATTGAGCAAGTGAGATACGATCCAGCTGATCCTAAAAGTGTGAAAATCGAAGCGTGTGTCTCAGAGTTTAACATTTCCAAATTGATGCCATATCTCGAAGAGAGATTCAATAAACGTGATTCTGTGTTATTTGAGATACACTATCCTGACGAACTCGCAGAGATGTAGATGAGATACCAAAACAGAAAAACAGAAACAGAATTCTGGTGCCCCGGCCGGGATTTGAACCCGGGGCGCGGGCTCGAAAGGCCCGCATGTTTGACCGGGCTACACCACCGGGGCTCGATATTAGGGAAGGAAGAGCGTTTAAAAATCTTTCGCCGCTGGGGCCCGGGTGCAGGGCCCACCTGGAGCCAGAACGGCAAACCTTTTGAACCCCCCGCTTAACTAGTCCCGATGCTCGCCGTCAGAGTCCCCAAGAGAGAGGCCGAAAAAGCGAGGAGGAAGCTCATCGAACTCGGCGTTCTGGCTAAGGGATACGCCGTTAAGCGGGAGGGTGAGTTCATACTCTTCCCAGTCACAGGGCCAGCGGAGGGTTTTGAACTCGTAGAGGCCGATTTTGAGAGACTTGAGAAGAGGCCCCACAGCTACCGCGAGGTCGTTGACGTCCCCGAAGAAGTTAGACCGCTCCTTCCGAGTTCTTTCGATATAATTGGCGACATTGCCATAATCGAAATCCCCGAGGGGCTTGTGAAGTACGGAAGGGCCATTGGGAAGGCAATCCTCAAAGTCCACCGCCACATAAAGGCCGTCTTCGCAAAGGGGAGCAAGGTCTCCGGCGAATACCGCGTGAGGGAGCTGATCCACCTCGCGGGAGAAAAAAGGACTGAAACCCTCCACCGCGAGAACGGGATAAGACTGAAGCTCGACGTAGCGAAGGTCTACTTCTCCCCGAGGCTCGCCACCGAGAGGATGAGGATTTTCGAGAAGGCCCGGCCTGGAGAGGTAGTCTTCGACATGTTCGCCGGCGTCGGCCCGTACGCGGTGCTCTTAGCGAAGAAGGCAAAGCTCGTCTTTGCCTGCGACATCAACCCCTGGGCGATACGCTACCTTGAGGAGAACATCAGGCTGAACAAAGCCAGCAACGTCGTGCCAATCCTTGGGGACGTGAGAAAGGTCGCCGGAAAACTAGAAGCCGACCGCGTCATAATGAACCTCCCCAAGTTCGCCGACCGCTTCCTGAGGGAGGCCATGCTGAGTGTTAAGGACGGAGGAGTTGTCCACTACTACGGCTTCGGCCCGGAGGAAGACCTCTTTTCGGAGCACGAGGCGAAGATTAAGGCCGTAGCGAGGGAGCTTGGCTTTGAGGTCGAGTTCCTTGACCGGAGGAAAGTCCGCCCCTACGCCCCGAGGCAGTTCAACATCGCGATTGACTTCAGGGTCTTGAAGTCTCGAAGCGATGTTTTGTGCGGAGAACATGAGCTTAAAAGCGAGTGTTTTCTTGATAAAACACCCTAAAAGTTAGAAAAAGGAAAGACTGAGAGTTAAAGTCAAGTCAAAGTTACTTTCCAGCGATTTTCACGTTTTCGAACTTGATGAACGGCGTTATGATTGTGGTGCTGGAGGGCATTACAGTCTGCTCCTTCGTAACTTCACTGGCCTGCCCGAGGAGCTCGTAGACGTTGCCGGCTATAAGGAAGACACTTGAACCAACTACTTCCCCGTCCTCGATGAGGAATGCCGGGTTCGCCGTGACTGCGAAGTTTCCGTTGTCCGGGTTGCTTGAGTGCGCACCCTGCACACCGTCCACGAGGTAGCCGCGCTCGATTTCCGCTATGATGTCCTCCAGCGAGCGCTTTCCGTTCTCGATGACCATGCTGTGGAAGCCAATGCTGATTCCGCCGCTGTTCAGGTCGCGCTTGCCGTTTCCGGTGCTCTCCGTGCCGTAAACCTTTGCCCAGTAGTTGTCCCAGACGAAGCCCTTGAAGGTACCGTTCTCGACAAGGACGTTCTTCCTCGTCGGAACGCCCTCGCCGTCGGCTATGACCGGATTAAGCGAGAGCTCGTGGAACGGGTCGTCGTAGAGCGTTATTATCTCGCTCGCCACCTTCTCGCCGACCTTTCCGGCGAGTGGAGTCGTCTCTTTGACTAAGCGCTCACCGCTGAAGGCCGGGAAGAGCGCGTAGCTGAAGAGGCCCGCTATCGCCCACGGGCCGAAGATTACCGGCACTTCCTCGTTCCTGCTCGGCTTAACGCTGTAGGCCCAGCCGACCTTCTGCACGGCCCTCTCCACGACGCCCTCCACGTCGAGGTCGAGGCTGCGCTTAGCGTCGAAGTCGAAGATTCCCGGCGTCACGACGCCCTCTTTCCTGCCGACAAGCTCAAGGAAGAAGAACGCCGCACCGCCTTCCTGAAAGACGTCTATCCCGTGGGAGTTGACTATATGCCTCTCCTCCCACTCCACGCCACCCTCTCCACCGGCGACGATGGCGTTCTTGTCCTTCTCGCGGGCGAGCTTTATGCCGCGGACGAGCATCTCAACGAGCTGGTCTGGAGAAGCCTCCTTGAGCTCGTAGTTCGGCTTCGGCTTTTCGCGGTACATGCCGGGCTCGGGCAGGGAGACCCACTTCTCGTCCCTGGTGTTCAGCTTTGCCATCTTCGCCGCCTGCTCAATCGCTTCCTTAACGCGATTCTCCTCGTCGCTGTCCACTATAGCTAAACCGAGGCGCTTGTCCTTTATACCGCGGATTATCGTTACGGCACCGCTCCTCGTCGAGGCCATCGAAATCTCGTTGAGCTCGACGCTCGCGCTGACCTCCCTCGAGCGGTAAACTGCAATCTCAACCTCATCGAAGAGCTTCTCAGCGTAGTGTATGAGGTTCTCCATCTTTAACCCTCCGCTTCAATTTTGCCAGATTCAACTCCCAATTCCTTCAAACGCCTCATAATTTCTCCGAGGAGAACTTCACGGGCACGCCATATCTCGATTCCCACGATGTTGCCGCTTTCATCGTAATCCACGAGGATATCTTCGTCAATTTCAACGGTCTCGGCTACCTTTGAGGGGGAGACCTCGATGTAAAGGATGTCCCCCTGCGGGTCGTAGCGAACCTTCATACTCTCACCCACCTGCCCTTTCTTAGGCGGTTTTCTATTTGAGCCTTTCTCGATGCCTTGTAAACGGTCACCACTTCTATGCCTCCAAGCCGGGCGTCATAAACAACTACCAGGGCTTTACCGTTGCCCTTCACTGCAACGAAGTGTCCCGTGAGCGTGTCTATTGCCTTGATGTCCGGGTCTTCAAGGGTTTCAATGACTTCCTCTGGCTTGATGTTCCTCTTTTTCATTGACTCAACGGCGTGCCCTGTGAAGTGAACCTCAGCCAATCAGTATTCCCCCGTCAAACCTCATGTGCGGGCCACCTGAGCTGACAAAGGCGGTCTGTCCCTTGCCACAGAAGCCGACCTCGAGGCCGAAGTCCTTTCCAACGGCGCTTATCTTCTTCAGAGCCTCTATGGCAACGCCGGTAATCGAGGTGTCCCTTATCGGCTCGGCTATCTCGCCGTTCCTGATGACGTAGCCCTCCTGGATGCCGACCTGGAAGGCGCTGTTGAGCTGGGCCTGGCCACCGCGGAAGTCAACGACGTAGTAGCCGAACTTGATGTCCTCGATGAGCTCTTCGAAGGAGTGGTCGCCTGGCTCGAAGACCGTGTTGCGCATCCTGATTATCGGCGGGTAGCGGTAGCTTTCAGCTCTGGCATGGCCGTTCGGATCCATTCCCCACTTCGCCGCGTACTCGCGGTTGAGCATTATCTCCTTCAGGATTCCGTTCTCGATGATGTGGATGTCCTTAACCGGAACGCCCTCGTCGTCGTACTTGTCGTTTCCAAAGCCGCCCTTGACATAGCGCTCGCTCATCGTGACGTACTCCGGAGCTATCTGCTTGCCGATGAGGTCTTTGAAGGGCGAGTTTATGGTAAGGTCTGCCTCCGCGAGGTGGCCCAAGGCCTCGTGGGCGATGATTCCGACGACTATCGGGCCGGCAACGATGGGCCACTCACCGCGCTTCGGAGCCACTCCTTTCAGCTGGCTGTGCATCTTCCTGAGAAGCCTCTCCTTCACCTTCTCGTTCGGCTCTATCTCGGTCATCAGCTCCCAGCCGTAATCAACGGCTCCAATGCTGTCCCTCGCCATCGCGAGCTTCCCGTCGGCCTTTCCGGTTACGTATGCCCCCTGGTAGAGGTAGTTGTAGTCCCACTCTATCCTCGTGCCCTCATTTGTGAGGACGGCCTTTTTCCCGCTGCCGTCCTCGTAGCGAATCTGGACACTCTTTACAGCGTTATCCTCCCTGAGGAGCCTCTCAAGCTCCCTGAGGTGGGAAACTTTCTCCTCGATGTCCACTTCCCTTGGCTTGAGCTTCATCCTGCTCTTCACGAAGTCCTCGACCGGCTTTATCTCGGCCAGCTGGATTTTCTCCTTCTTCGTCTGTGCGGCCGCCTTAGCGAGCTTGTAGGCCTCTTCAATCTTTTTCTCGAGGTTCTCAAGCTCGCTTGTCGAGGCGAAGCCCCAGGCGCCGTCCGCTAAAACCCTTATGGCAACGCCCCTGTGGAGCTTCCCCGTGAAGCTCGTGAAGACGCCGTCCTTGAGGCCGAGCGTGGTCTTTCTCAAATCCTCGTAGCGTAGCTCGATGTACTCGGCCTTCAGGTTTTCCTCAGCCCACTTAAGGGCCCTTTCAAGTGCCTCCATGTCCACCACCGTTGACGTTTGTCCAATCCATTGTGGGATGGACAACTATAAAAGTCTTTTGAGCCTTTCGATGGGGGTCGAAAAGAATCCCAGTCTGGTTTTAAACCTCTGGTTGGAGTAACACTTATATATTTTGGCTATTATATCCGGTAATGAAAGAACGGTACATTGAGGGAAAAGCGGCGTTCGAGCTGGATGGAGACAGGAACTGGAGGCTTGGGTGAGCGGCATGAAAAAATACTCCGTGGTGATTTTCTTCTTTCTCATCCTCCTGGTCGCGATTTTTAGCGAGAGTTCTCATAACACCCCGGGGCCAAACACTAAGACTGAGGACGTGGAGTTCGCGGGTGGGGTGTATTCAAAATCCCTTGAAGTGCTCGACAGCACGGGGTACACCATCCACATTCTCCTGTGCTCACTGGCCGGCGGAAGGGTGTCCGTCAACATAACCCCCCGGAAATGGATAGATGATAGAGCCGCTACCTATGTCCTTCTTCCACCCGGCGCGTATCCGCCGGGGTTTCTCGAAAATATCCCCAAGGAAGTAGGAAAGTTTCGTATGGCCAACACCACAATCTCCGACTTCAGCTATGAAAACGGGACGATAAGGTACAGGGGATACCTGAGAAAAGGTGAATGTACAGTTCTGTCCATAAGGGCAGTGTTCAGGGAAACGGGTCTCCCGCAGAGGATAGAGGTCAGCGGGCTGAGTGCTAACGAGCTCACACTACCCGATGCCGCTCTCGGGGGAGAGAACGGCAGTTATACCCTTAAAATCTCGGTTCCCTGGGATTACGGCAACTGGTCGCTGTCCGTGCTGGTCCCTAAGAGGCTCGGGAGAAACAAGACCTACCGGCTGGAGCTCGAAGGCTATATATCCTCGATGCTCGGCGGGCTCAAAAAGGGCATCCACCCCCTGAACGCCCTGAAGAGGCCGGACTCAAAAGGCCCCGAGCCGCCCGGTAGCTACTGTGCTGAGCTCTCCGCTCCCGGGGATTTGGTGTACACACAGCGCCCGCTCGACTTCTCAGGCCTCTACAGCGACGGGGCCTACTACGAGAAGGACTTCTCGGGGAACTCGTCGGGACAGCTGCGCCTGAACCTGACCGCAGGAGGCACCTGTGAGCCGGCCGTTTGGATAAAGTTCCACGGAAGGGTGCGGAACATGCTCACGGGGCCCCTCCTTTCAGAGGTGGCCCTGTCCGGGGCGAGTGGCCGGGGGGTGGTCTTCGACTCGGAGCTTGACGTGGTTGAGGATTTGGTCGTCGAACCGGATACGGGGTGATTGGGCCGCATAAAGAAAGGAGAGAAATCACCGGCGCCTTGAGAGGGCCGCCGGGAGAAGCGCGAGCAGGGCCATCAGGGCCGGTCCGCAGAGGCCCTTCTTTTCCACCTTCGCCTTGGCGTGGATTGGATGTTTGGAGGCCGTGTAGAGGTTCCAGTGCCACTCGGCCCTGTTCCCCTCGACGCAGCAACAGCGAGGAACACCAGGCCCGGCACGAGAAGCGGGAGGTGTTTTCCCACCGGAACCACCTGAAAATATACGCAGGAGCACTTCAAAAAGTTACCGTCCCGTCATGTTTTTATTCTCCGCCCCCATCCAACAATCATGAAGGCCGAAATCAAGAACCTCATAGACAGGGGCACCTACAGGAAGCTTCCGCTCTTCGAGGGCGAACTGCCCGAGGGGAGCTACGCCCAGATAGTCGAGGTGAAGCCGGGGCAGACGGTTAAGAAGCACTATCATCTCCACCAGTACGAGCTGTTCTACATAATAAGCGGCGAGGCGAAGCTTGGTATCGGCGAGACCGAGTACCATGCAAAGCCCGGTGATATATTCCTCGTCAAGCCTAAGACTGTCCACTGGGTCGTCAACGAGCGCGACGAGCCCTTCAGGCTCTTCGTCGTGAAGCTGAACTACTATGGCGACGACTCCGTCTGGCTGGAGGAGTGAGGATGGCCGAGAAAATCATCGGCATCCTCGGCGGAATGGGCCCCCTCGCGACGGTCGAGCTCTTCAGGAGGATAGTCGAGAAGACGCCAGCAAAGAGGGACCAGGACCACCCGAGGATAATAATTTACAACAACCCCAAAATCCCGGATAGGACGGCGTTTATCCTTGGAAACGGCGAAGACCCGAGGCCCAAGCTGATAGAGGGCGCGAGGAAGCTTGAGAGCTGGGGGGCAGACTTCATCATAATGCCCTGCAACACGGCCCACTTCTTTGCAGAGACAATACAGAAGGCCATAAGCATACCCCTCGTCAACATGATAGAGGAGACCGCGAAGAAAATCGAGGAGATGGGGCTCAGGAAGGTTGGCCTCCTGGCAACTGACGGGACGATAAAGGGCCTCATCTACCACCGTGCGCTCCTCAGCAGAGGAGTCCAGATAGCGGTGCCCAACAAAAATGACCAAAAACGCGTCATGGAGGCCATCTATGAGGGCGTTAAGGCAGGAAACCTTGAGCTGGGGAGGAAGCTCCTTTTGGAAGTCGCCAGAAAGCTTGAACGCAGGGTTGATGGAATCATAGCTGGCTGTACTGAGGTAAGCGTTGCGCTTAAGCCTGACGACCTGAGTGTTTCCCTAATAGACCCCCTCGACGTGATAGCCGAGAAGGCTGTCAGACTCGCACTCGGCCTTGAGGAGCTCTGAGCCTTTTTCTTCTCCCATAGGTTTCTGGCCGAAACCCCTTAAAACCCTCCTTCCAACTTGGCCCGGTGGGAGAAATGGAGATAGGTGTCGTCGGAAAGCCAAACGTTGGAAAGTCGACATTCTTTTCAGCGGCCACCCTCGTTGACGTTGATATAGCCAACTACCCGTTCACGACGATAGACGCGAACGTCGGTGTCACCTACGCAATAGCGGAGCACCCCTGCAAGGAGCTCGGCTGTCAGCCAAACCCCCAGAACTACGAGTACAGAGACGGAAAGGCCCTGATTCCAATAAAGATGATAGACGTTGCCGGTCTCGTCCCTGGAGCTCACGAGGGGCGTGGACTGGGCAACAAGTTCCTCGACGACCTGAGGATGGCTTCCGCTCTAATCCACGTCATCGACGCGACCGGCAGGACAGACGCCGAGGGTCAGCCGACAGACTACCATGACCCAGTTGAGGACATCGAGTTCCTTGAGAGGGAGATAGACTACTGGATTTACGGGATACTCAAGAAGGGCTGGGAGAAGTTCGCGAAGAGGATAAAGCTCCAGCACATGAAGCTTGAGCAAGCGATAGCAGACCACCTCTCGGGCATTGGGGTTACCGAAGAAGATGTCTGGGAAGCGGTTCACAAGGTTGGCCTCCCAAGCGACCCGACGAAGTGGAGCGATGAGGATTTACTCGCCTTCGTCCGCGAGCTCAGGAAGACCAACAAGCCGATTATCATAGCGGCCAACAAGGCCGACGCCGCAACCGACGAGGGGATAAAGAGGCTCGTTGAGGAGGGCAAGAAGAGGGGCTATATCGTCATTCCAACTAGCGCCGCCGCTGAGCTCACCCTTAGAAAGGCTGCCAAGGCGGGCTTTATTGACTACGTGCCGGGCTCAAGCGACTTCAAAATCCTCAAACCGATGAGTCCCAAGCAGGAGAAGGCCCTCATGCTCATAAAGGAGAAAGTACTCGACCGCTTTGGCTCGACCGGAGTCCAGGAGGTCATAAACAGGGCGGTCTTTGAACTGCTCAACCTCATACCGGTCTACCCGGTTCAGGACGAGAACAAACTCACGGACCAGTTCGGCAACGTCCTGCCGCACGTCTACCTTCTCCCAAAGGGCTCGACGCCCAGAGACTTGGCCTACAAGGTTCACACCGACCTCGGAAAGACGTTCCTCTACGCAGTGAACGCCAGGACAAAGAGGCGCGTCGGAGAAGACTACGAGTTGCAGTTCAACGACATAATCAAAATCGTCGCAACGGCAAAGTGAGGCCTCTGAACTTCCTTTGTGTCTCCCGTGCTCGGCTTCACTTTTTCCCGCTTTTGGCTTCCCTCAGGAGCTCCTGGTAAAGCCTCGGCTCGACGTCCTCCTCGCTCAGGCCGAGTTCCCTAGCGACTTCCCAGATTTTTCTCTTGGCATCGTTCACGTCCTCAGAAATCACCTCTATGTCGAGGAAGCCGCCGAGGCCCTCAACGTCGTTGAGCTCAAAGGTGACATCGCCGAGCCTGTAAACGAGCCTCTTTTTCTTTACAACGATATCCTCTTTGAAGCCGAGGCGCCTGAAAATCTCAACGGTTCTGTCAAAGTCCGAGACCTCGACCTCAATCTCGTCGAACTCCTCGTTTCTGCCGGGGTCTTTAATCTCCTTGTACGTTAGAAAGGCCTTTCCAAGGTTCCCAAGCTTCCTCACGCGGAGGAGTTTTGGGAGGGGCAGGGAGAAATAGATATCCTCCTGGAGCTCCTCTCGAACGAAGGCGGCACCAAGAGACTCAATTTTTTGCTTCGCGTCTTCAAAATCGACTCTGAATTTGACCTCAACTTCCATATCAGACCCTCACAAGGAACCCAATAACGTCGCCGCCCTTGACGAGCTCCGTTAGGGGTATTACTTCCACGCGCTTCAGCGTTGGGAGCACCCTTATGGTCTCGTCAATGAACTTGTTGAGCTTCTCCTCGTTTTCCTCTCCCACGAGCGCAACGAGGCTGTCTTTAGTGCTCCTTGCAACGGCGAGGACGTTGGGCAGAATCGAGAGGGTCTTCATGATGTGGTTGATGTACTTCTCAAGGAAGTCCTCGATGATTGGAGTCTCCACCTGGATGTAGACCAGAGCAACCGCTTTGGGCCGGAGAGCCTCTCCAAGGACTATGGTGTACCTGTCGATTATGCCCCTCTCCTGGAGCTTCTTGATTCTAAAGTGAACAGTTGATTCTGGTCTGTTTAGCCGCTCCGCTATCTCTGAGATTGTCAGGCGAGCGTCTTCCTTTAGCAGTCTGAGTATGGCCCTGTCAAGGTCGTCTAGCTGCACCATGGGGAGTCCCCCAGCGCTTGTAAATTTCGTTTTGTATTCCCAGAACGTCTAAGATTTTGCCGATTATAAAGTTTATTATATCATCTACAGTTTTTGGTTTTGTATAAAATCCAGGCGACGCTGGCATTACAACAGCACCTGCACGGGTTGCCCGGAGCATATTTTCAATGTGTATCAGGTTCAAAGGAGTTTCCCGTATGAGGAGCACAAGCTTTCGTCTTTCTTTCAACGCAACGTCCGCCGTCCTCGTTATCAGGTTGTCAGCGTAACCGTTGGCTATCGCGGACAGGGTCTTCATGGAGCAGGGTGCGATGACCATGGCGTCGAAGGGATAAGAGCCCGAGGCAGTTGGGGCAAACAGGTCATCTTCATAGTAGTCGGGCTCGATTTCAACACCGAGCTCGTGCCTGGCAACTTTTATCCCGGTTTTAGTTGCAAGGAGAATAACATCATGGCCGAGCTCGCGGAGAACGCTGGCCAGTCTCACACCGTAAACGGCCCCGCTCGCACCGGTTATTGCAACAACTACCTTCATGAAACCACCGCTCCCACTTCCCCGCTAGCTTTTTATACTTTTTTGGGCCAAAAGGGCTGAAGGGTCATGAAGACGTATCAAGTCCTCATAGAGAGCGCCCTGAAGATAGCTGAGAAGCTCGGCGCCAAGGCACTCGTGATAATGAAGGAGATAGAAGAGGACAAAATACCTGAAACAGACCTGTCAATCATTATCGTCGGCTCCTCCTTCGACGTCGAGGACGAGAAAATCAAGAGGGTCTCCGTCCCCCAGAACCTCGACCTGAACAACGTGCTCAACCTGATTTCAGCGTTTCTCATAGAGCAGGACATCGTAAAAGAGGGGGACTCATTTGTCTACGTTACGGAGGACGCGATAGGCATCAAGACGGTCAAAAAGGGAATTCTGGCAATGAAGAGCTTTTTTGCCCAGAACCAGAACGTCCTGCAGAGAATGCTGGAGATTGCAATCGAACTCAGCATCGAGGGCAGGGAAGGGAACCCCGTGGGGACGATATTCGTCATCGGGGACACGAGGAGAGTCCTGAAGCACTCCCACCAGCTGATTCCAAACCCGTTCAAAGGGCATAAAATAAACGTCATGGACAGGGACAGCAAGGAGATAATAAAGGAGTTTGCCCAGCTCGACGGGGCCTTCATCATAAAAGAGGACGGGAGAATTGTTGCGGCCGGAAGGTATCTGGAAGTTGAGCCGAAGGTAATCGACCTCATGCTGCCCCCCGGCCTTGGGAGCAGACACATAGCGGCCGCGGGAATAACAAAGCTCACAAAGGCGATGGCGATAAGCCTCTCCGAAAGCGGGACGATAAGGATTTTCAAGAACGGGCTCATGCTGCTGGAGTACAACCCTAGGCTAAAATATTAAATGGAGAGCAGGGAAGGCTCAGACGTTGAAAATACGTATCGTGTTCGTTCCTACCGTTTTTCCTATGGGGGTTCCCTTGGTCAGCAGCACTGTGTCCCCTTCTTTTACGAGTCCAAGGCCCGTTATCACACGGATTATCTCCTCTTCACTAGTCTCTTCCACTTTGAACGGGTAGACTCCGTAGGAGAACATCAGCGTGTTGGCGACCCATTCGTTGGTCACAAAAGCCAGAATCCACTGCCTAGGTTTGAACCTCGCGATGAGCCTCGCCGTTTGTCCAGTCCTTGTCGGCGTCAGTATGTACTTGATGTCGAGGGAGTTGAGGGCCTCGATGATGCTCCTTGCTATCGCGTCCTTTATGGTGCCTTTGGCGGGCCCGCGTCCCTTCAGCTCGTTCATCTTCCACTCAACCGTCCTGCTGGCCCACATGCTGTCAAGGTAGGCCTCGGTTGTCCTGGCAATCTTTGCCATCATCTTCACGGCCTCAACCGGGTACTTTCCGACGGCAGTTTCCTCGGAGAGCATGACAGCGTCCGTTCCGTCGAGAATGGCGTTGGCCACGTCCGTAACCTCTGCCCTCGTCGGGAGCTTCTCATGGGTCATGCTTTCGAGCATCTGGGTGGCCGTGATGACCGGCTTGCCGGCGCAGTTGGCCCTCTTGACGAGCTTCTTCTGAAGTATTGGGAGCTTCTCAATCGGCATTTCCACGCCAAGGTCTCCCCTCGCAATCATGACACCATCGGCGGCGTTTAAAATCTCGTCAAAGTTCCTGACCGCATCTGGGCGCTCTATCTTGGCGACGAGGAAGAGGTTGCCGTTGTGGGAGTCAACGAAGCGTCTCACCTTAAGAACGTCGTAGGCCGAGCCGACGAAGCTTATTCCAACCGCGTCAATACCTGCTTCGAGGGAGAACTCAATGAACTCCAGGTCTTTCTTCGTCACGGCGTCTATTGCGAGCCTCGCCTTCGGAATGTTTATGCCCTTGTGGGAGAACAGCGTTCCCCCAACGAGGACCTTACATATCACGTCCTGATCCCTGACCTCCTCGACACGGAGCGCTATGAACCCGTCGCTGAGGTAGATGATATCTCCCTTCGAGACGAGCTTCGGGAAGTCTTTGAACTGCACCGGGATTACCGACTCGTTTCCGGTGACGTTCCTCGTCGTCAGCGTCACAGTCTGCCAGCGCCTGAGGTTTACCGAACCGCCCTCGATTTCCCCAACGCGAATCTTGACACCGGGAAGGTCGCCGAGTATCGCAATAGGCCTGTCAAGCTTCTCTGAAACCTTTCTGACGAGCTTTACCGCCTTCTCATGCTGTTTTAGGTCACCGTGGGCAAAGTTGAGCCTTGCGACGCTCATTCCTGCACGAACCATCGCGGACACTGTCTTCTCCTTGAGCGACGCGGGGCCGAGTGTCGCTATAATCTTTGTCTTCTGCCCTGGGAGCCTCATGCTACCACCTAAAAGAGACTACGTGCTTCTGCTAAAAAACGTTTCCGGGCGCGTCACTGCTTATTGTTTGGGGGCCTGAGAGGTCGCAGTGGCACGTGTTGTAGAGAACCTCAAAGCTTTCGAGGCTCAAAAGAAAAAGTCAAACTCTCCCTGAGCTTTTTCATGCACGAGCCGCAGAAGAACGCCGGCCGGGTGTCCCACAGGGCCATCGTGCCGGGGGAATTCATAACGCAGTAGCCGGAGCAGTGTTCAAGACCAAAGGCGTGGCCGACCTCGTGAAGGATACCCTTGAGCAGGCGCATCTTGAACGTTTCAAGCTCGCGGGAGAGGACGCGCCTCGCAAGGCGCTTGACGTCTTCATCAACGTGAGGGCTCTCAAGGGCACGCAGAGCCATCTTGAGGGCATCGGACTCGAAGGGCTTCATGGATAGCACCATTATCTTCCTGCCGAGTCTCTCGGTCTCGAACCCCAGAAAGCTTTCGTAGAAGTCCAGATACGGGTTTCGTGATGCGAGAGGGAAGCTTATCAGGCCGAGTATCTTGTTCATAACAAAGCCATTGTCCTTCTCCATCTCGACCTTGAGCCTGTAGTCGAGGAAGTCAATGAGAACTTCGAGGGGATAGAGCCTCACGGTCTCCTCTGGGGTCTTTACGCTGATAAGGTAGCCCGGCTCAAGAGTAAGGCTGTCGAGGTAGAGAAACCGTACTCCCAAGTCCCAGTCCCTGAGAAGTCTGTTGGCCTCGTCAACTACTTCGAACATAGCTTCCTTTAGGGTGTTTTCAAGGAAATTAGTGACGTATGTGAAGCCTATGAACTCCATGTTTTACCCTCTCTCAAGTGTAGTGAGTGCGGAATTTATAAGCGTTCTTTTAGGAGGGCAACCGAGAGGTTTTTAAATCCCTTCCCAAAATGGAGCCCTGGGCGATGGCGTCCGCCCGGGGCTTCGAGCCCGAACCGCCCGAAAGGGCTGATGACGCCTGTTCTCCGCTAAAAGCTTGGGAGGCGGTAGAATGGGCTCGAAGCTTCGCAGACTTGGACGTTACGTTAACGTCAATGCCGTCTTACGCTACGTTGAGGAGAGACGGCACGAGGACGGTGGGTACTGCTTCGTGAGCGTACTCAGTGACACCAACGTGAACGACACCTACTACGCGGTCAAAATCTACAAGCTCCTCGGTCTAGAGTTCCCCAAACCTGAGAAAACGATTGAGTTCCTGGCCAGCGCAATTCAGCCGCAGACGGCCGTGGTTGCGATAGCGATGGCCCTCGAAGGCCTCGCCCTGCTTGGGGCAAAGGACACAGCGAGGGAGAAGACTGAGATAGTCTTCACCAAGTACAATCCTTCAGAAGGCAAGTTCGCCGTTGGGCTGGGTGGAAGCGAGGAGTTCGGGACGGCAACGCCCCTCGAAGCCACCTACTGGGTCACTAAGGCTTTTGATGCAGTTGGCTTGAAGTTCAACCCAGATGAGAGAGATGCCATAAGGGAGTTCGTGATGAAGTTCCGCAACGGAAACGGCTACGGCGTCAAGCAACCAACGACGACGATGACATACCAGGCGCTCTTCACCCTCTATATCCTCGGCTACCGGCCGCCCAAGAGCCCACACTTCAGGAACTGCGAGCTCTGCGGTGACTGGGGCGGCTTCACCGAGGTGCCCTACAGCCTTCCCCCGTACCTTGAGCCAACCTTCTACGCTACAAGGGGACTGGAGCTTCAGGACGAAACGCCAACCTGCCCAAGAAGGCACGTCTGGTTCATACGCCAGCTTTGGAACTCCAACGGCGGCTTCAGGAGGAGCCTTGAGCTCGGAATATCCAACTTTCAGAACACCTACCGCGCATTGGCAGTGGTTGACTTCATGAGCAGGTTCGTGTGAGGAGAACTGCCCTACCCACTCAGGAGAAATAAGACCAAAGTAAAAACCCGCGATGAAACCCAAAAATTTAAATGTTCCATCTTCGCTGGAGATGAGAGTCTTCTCAAAAGAGCGAGATAAGCAAAAGGAGAGGTGAGACAATGAACCCGAAAATAGCGACCGCAGTAATGCTCGGCGGCGCTCTCGGTGCACTGGCGAGGTTCTACATCTCGGGGCTGCTCCCAGTGTATAAAGACTTCCCCGTGGGAACCCTGCTAGTGAATTCCATGGCCAGCCTCATACTAGGCTACCTCTACGGCCTGCTCTTCTGGGGAGTGGACGTCCCGGCTGACTGGAGGGCTTTCTTTGGGACTGGCTTCTGCGGTGCGCTGAGCACGTTTTCCACGTTCTCCTACGAGACATTCTCACTCCTCCGCGAGAGGGAGTACATCATAGCCGGCCTCAACGTCCTGGCAAACGTTTTTGTAACCATAAGCCTAGTATTTATAGGGTTTATCCTGGCCCGGAGGTGAGTCAATGGTCGAAGTTGAGCACTGGAACACGCTCCGCCTTCGCATCTACATAGGTGAGAACGACCGCTGGAACGGAAGGCCCCTCTACAAGGTGATAGTTGAGAAGCTCCGCGAGATGGGTATGGCGGGGGCCACCGTTTACAGGGGCATATACGGCTTCGGAAAGAAGAGCAGAGTTCATTCAAGCGACGTCATGAGGCTTTCAACTGACCTACCAATCGTCATTGAAGTAGTTGACAGGGGTTATAAGATAGAAAAGGCAATATGCGAAATCAAGCCGATGATTAAAGACGGAATGATAACGGTCGAGCCGACCATTGTTGTGTGGGTCGGAACACAGGAAGAAGTCAAAAAGTTTGAAGATGACGCCGTTCATGAAGAGTAAAGACATAACCTAAAGATTAATAAGACTGCTAGACTATTACATGACATACTAAATGACATACTAAATGTAAGCTGTACATGTGGGGGGTCAAATATGGTGTTACTGGAGTTCGAAGTACCCCTAAAAAGACTCAACGACGTCATGGACGTCATAGTTAGAGAGGACTCCAAGCTCCAGAGAGTTTACTACCGCGAGGACACGAACAGCGTTATTATACGGACGGTGGTCTCAAAGAGCGCCCTCCAGGTGTTCCTCCTCAAGCTCGCCGCAGTCGTTGATGTCCCCGTTGAGGTTACAATAGTCGATGAGAGGGAAGTCGGCAAGGCAATTCACGAGGCCTTCCTTGTCAGGGTGGATGTTGCAGAGAAGTCCTACCCCGTCGCCATACTGCTCCTGTACAACATCAGCAAGTTCTATCCGGACACCCTGATAGTGGGCACCTCCGCAGACGCTCCCCGCGAGCTTATAGACGCAGTCCTCAACCTGACGATTGGTAAAATCAACCTTCTCAAAGCAGAGAAGGTCAGGAGCTCAATAATCGAGGACGGGCTTTTCGTCCAGTTCAGAACCAGCGTGGCAAACGCCTCTACTAATGGTGTTGTCTTTGTGTGACACAGTCAGAAGTTTCTTAACTTCCCCTCCCAACCTTTTCTGGTGGTCGTGATGCTTCACCACGTCAAACTTATCCACGCAACGAAGAGCAGGAAGCTCGTCGGTAAGAAAATAGTCCTCGCTATTCCAGGAAGCATAGCGGCAGTGGAGTGCGTCAAGCTCGCTAGGGAGCTGATAAGGCACGGCGCCGAGGTTCACGCGGTCATGAGCGAGAACGCCCAGAAGATAATCCATCCCTACGCGATGGAGTTCGCTACGGGGAACCCGGTAGTGACGGAAATCACGGGCTTCATCGAGCACGTTGAACTGGCTGGAGAACACGAGAACAAGGCAGACCTGGTACTCGTCTGTCCAGCAACGGCCAACACGATAGGGAAGATTGCCAACGGCATAGATGACACGCCGGTTACGACCGTTGTAACGACGGCTTTCGCCCACACACCCATTATGATTGCCCCAGCAATGCACTCCACAATGTACCAGCACCCGATAGTCGTTGAGAACATTGAGAAGCTTAAGAAACTTGGTGTAGAGTTCATAGGGCCAAGATTTGAGGAGGGCAAGGCGAAGGTCGCTTCAATAGACGAGATAGTCTACCGCGTTATCCGGAAGCTCCACCCCAAGACCTTGGAGGGTAAGCGCGTCCTCGTGACTGCGGGTGCAACGAGGGAGTACATAGACCCGATCCGCTACATAACCAACTCGAGCAGCGGGAAGATGGGCGTTGCCATCGCCGAAGAGGCAGACTTCAGGGGGGCCGAGGTAACGCTCATCAAGACGAAGGGAAGCGTTCCCAGCTTCGTGGAGAACCAGATTGAGGTTGAGACCGTCGAGGAGATGCTCCATGCTATAGAGGACGAGTTGAAGAGCAAGAAGTACGACATCGTTGTCCTAGCCGCGGCGGTGAGCGACTTCCGTGTCAAGAACAAGGCGGACAAGAAAATCAAGAGCGGAAAAGAACTAACCCTTGAGCTCGAACCCACGCCGAAGATAATAGACCGCGTCAAGGAACTCCAGCCAGATGTCTTCCTCGTTGGGTTCAAGGCGGAGACGGGCCTCAGCGAGGACGAGCTCATAGGGGCCGCGAGGAAGCAGATGGAGAGGGCGGGAAGCGACCTGGTGGTGGCCAACACGCTAAAGGCCTTCGGAAGCGACGAGAACGAGGTCGTACTCGTGGGTAGGGACTTTACGAAGAAACTGCCCAAGATGAACAAGCGCGAGCTCGCCGAGAGGCTCTGGGAAGAAATCGAGAAGCTTCTTTAGCATTTCTGTTTTTGCAATCTCTCTTTGCTCAACGTTATTCCCAACCTTTTGTTTCAAACCAAAAGGTTCATAATTGCATTGCGTCTACTTTTCCCGGTGGTTCGCCATGAAAAAGATAGGCCTCATAGGTGGAACGACGCCGGAATCAACCTGTTACTACTACCGGAACTACATCAGGCTGAGCAGAGAAAAGTTCGGGCCGTTTACGTTTCCGGAGCTGATAATCTACTCGATAAACTTTGATGAGTTCAAAAACAACCCGCGTGGCTGGGAGGGGCGGAAAGAGATACTGATCAAGGCCGCGAAGGCCCTTGAGAAGGCTGGAGCTGAGATAATAGCCTTGACCGCTAACACCCCCCACATCGTCTTCCCGGAGGTTCAGAAAGCCGTCAATGTGCCAATGGTGAGCATAATCGACGCCCTCATAGAGGAGATGAAAAGGAGGGGCGTCAAGAAGGTTCTCCTCCTCGGGACGAAGACGACGATGACGGCGGACTTCTACAAGAACGCCCTCCGCGAGGCGGGCTTTGAGGTAATAACCCCCAACGAAGAAGAGATTGACGAAATAGACAGGATAATCTTCGAGGAGCTGGCCTTTGAGAACCTCAAGAGCAAATCATATCTAATCAATCTTGTTAAGAGGTACGCACAAGAAAAGGGCGTTGAGGGGGTCATCCTCGGCTGCACCGAGCTCCCGCTGGCCATAAAGCAGGGCGACGTGCCGGTCGAGGTCTTTGACACGGCTGAAATCCACATGAGGGAGCTCATCGAGCTCGCGGCCGAGTGATTTCATTCTTTTTCCACACTGCAAACCCTTCGACCACAAGGACGTCCAACCCGGCGTTTCTGAACGTCTTCAGCGCGTCCTCCGGCGAGCATACTATCGGCTCGCCGTGCATGTTGAAGCTCGTGTTCAGGATTGCTCCAAGGCCAGTCTTTCTCTCGAAGGCCTTGATGACTTCGTAGTAGCTTGGGTTTATCTCCTTCCTTACCGCCTGTGGCCTCGTCGTGCCGTCAACGTGCACAACCGCAGGAGCAAGCTCCCTGAAGACATCGCTGGCAGTGTAGCTCATCGTCATGAACTCGTTCGGCTTCCCCCCGAGGTCTTCGAGGTACTCCTCAGCCCTCTCCCAGAGCATTGACGGTGCAAAGGGCTGGAAGACGTCCCTCTTGAGCGCTAAATTGAGCCTCTCCTTGACGCCCTCGTCAGAGGGGTCTGCGAGGATTGAGCGGTTGCCTAAAGCCCTCGGCCCGAACTCCATCGCCTCCTGGAAGAAGCCTACGAGCTTCCCTTCGGCAAGGGCGTCAGCGACGAACTTCTCATCTACCTCCTCGAATTCAAGGCCTTCTTTTCTCAGGAAGTCCTCGACATAGGCCTCATCGTAGGAGGGACCTATATAGACGTGCTCAAGCTTGAATGGCTTCCATCCGCCGTCGAGCCTCTCAAGCTGGGCTTTCACAAATGCCGCCGCACCGAAGGCCAGCCCCCCGTCGTCCATAGCCGGAAAGACCCAGAGGTTGTCGTCCCCAACGATGTTCCTCAGTACGGCGTTGGCCTTGACGTTCTGGGCAACACCGCCGGCGTAGGTCAGGGGAAAACCTTTCGATTTGAGCTTCATGCCCAGCTCCTCGATGAGCTTCTCAAGGTGCGCCTGGGAGCTCGCGGCTATCTCGATGGCCTTCCTCTGGAGCTCGCCGTCAAGCTTTCCGCGCTTCATCTGGTTCGCAATCTCCTTTGCCTGGGAGAATGGATAGCCAAAGAAATCCGCCAGTTTTCTTGTCGCTTCAACGCCGATGACCTTCAGGTGGTTTTCAAAGCTCAGCCCGTTGAGCTCTATTATCGCGCTCAGGTCGTAGGTGGGTCTTCCATATGCCGCTAAGCTCATGACCTTGCCCTCGTGGCGCATCGGCCTGAAGCCCAAAAGCTCTGTCACAGAGGCGTAAAAGTCGCCGAGGGAGTCAATGTAGGTGCTCTGGGCTATCCGTATCATCTCCCCGTCCCTTGCAACGTAGATTGACGAACTCAGGCCGTCCCCTGCTGCGTCTATGCTCAGGGCCAGGGCCTCGCGCCAGCCGGAGGTATAGTAGGCGCCAGCGGAGTGGGCGAGGTGGTGCTCCACGAAAAGCACCTTCCTCTTGAATTCCGGCCCAAAGATCCCCTTCAGCCCCGCCTCAAGCTCCAGAAGCCGTGACTGCTTCCTGAAAATCCCCGCGACAGCTATCACATCAACGTCCTCGGGGCTGGCACCGGCCATGTTGAGAACCGCCTTGATGCTGAGCTCGGGGAAGCCCCTGTACTTCTTAACCCTGTTGAGGCGCTCCTCGTTGACCGCGAAAATCCTTTCGCCGTCTATCAGCACCGCTCCCGCGTCGTGGCCGTCGTGGACTCCGAGTATCATGGTGGCGTGTTTGACGTTCATTTTTTAAACGTTGGGGCGAAGGGAAGAGTTTAAAAACAACCCAATGGACACATTTAGCGGAGGTGAAGACTATGAAAAAGGTCGCAGCATTCTTTGCCGTCCTGATGGTGATGCTGGTCCCGCTCTCCGGGGCGGTGGCCGCGGAGGACGTCCAAGAACAAAAGAACAGCATGAACAGTGTGATATGGCAGGCCAAGCTCTGGTACTACCTCTATATCGGAAGCGAGTCAAAGCTCCAGGAACTCCACGAGAAGAGCGTCAGCGCGGGCGTTGACGATGCCGTTATTCAGAAGGCCATGGAGCTCTACGAGAACGCCAGCGCCGAATACGAGACCGCCATGTCCTACGGTAACCCCCTCCAGTCCAAGACCATGGCCTGGCTCCCGTTCATCGTTCACATGAGGCAGGCCGTCATAACCCTCCGGGACGCCGTCTCCCTGCTTGAAAACGCCCTCACCGAAGCTCAGAGCGCCTGAGCTCTATCTTTTCTCTTTTCATAGTGCAAAGCGGAAAGAAAAGGAAGAAGTTTGCTCAGTAAGTCCTGGCAAAGCGTGCTATGAACTTGGCCTCCCTACCGCAGACCGGGCACTTCTTGCCTTCGATGCCTTCCCTGGCTTTCTCCTCAGGGTAGGGCGTTCCGAGCATCTTGGCGTCGAGTTCCTCCTCCATTTTAAGCCCGCACTCCTCGTCACCGCACCAGGGAATCTCGACTATACCGCGCCTGTCCTCGAAGACTGCCTTGGCTTCCTCAATCGTGTCAACGCGCTTGATGTGGCTCTCAAGGAACCCCTTGGCGCGGTTGTAAAGGTTCTCGTGAATCGCGTCGAGGGTCTTCTTCACCTCCTCGACTATAGCGTCGCGCTCGACGGGAATCTTTTCAAAGGTGTCACGCCTGGCAAGGACTGCCTTTCTGCCCTCGACGTCCCTCGGGCCGACCTCTATTCTCAGGGGAACGCCCTTCAGCTCCCAGTCGTAGTACTTCCTGCCCGGCCTTATGTCGCGCTCGTCAACGTGGACACGGAAGCCAGCCTTCCTCAGCTCCTCCGCTATCTCCCTCGCGTAGGCGAAGACGTCAACGCTCGCATCTTTCTTCGGAATGGGTACGATAACGACCTGAATCGGAGCTATCGTCGGCGGGAGAACCATTCCGCTGTCGTCGCCGTGAACCGCTATAACTGCCGCGAGAAGCCTTTCGCTCATTCCGAAGGTCGTCTGGTGCACAAATTCGTGGTCGCCCGTCTCGGTCTCGTACTGGATGTTGTAGGCTTTGGCGAAGTTCTGCTTGTAGTTGTGCATCGTGCCAATCTGGAGCGTCCTCCCGTCGGGCATCATTATTTCCGCTCCCAGTGAGTAGAAAGCTCCGGGGAACTTGTCCCAATCGGGCCTCTTTGAGATGATGTAGGGCAAAGCAAGGAACTTCGCGAGGCGGTCGAATATCTCGAGGTCCTCCTTTATCTGCCTCTCGGCGTCCTCGAAGTCAACGTGAGCTGTATGCGCCTCGAAGAACCTGCTGATTTCCCTAACGCGGATGAGGGGCCTCGTGTGCTTGGTCTCGTAGCGGTAGACGTTGACTATCTGGTAGACCTTGAAGGGCAAATCCGCGTGGGAGCGAATCCAGAGGGAGAACATCGAGTACATCGCGGTTTCGCTCGTCGGGCGGAGGATGAGCCTCACGTCGAGCGGGTCGAGGCCCGCATGAGTTACCCAGTAGACCTCGTCCTCAAAGCCCTTTATGTGTTCGGCCTCCTTCTGGAACTCGGTTTCAGGGATGAGCGCTGGAAACAGAACCTCCTCATGGCCGGTTCTGTTCATCTCGGCCCTTATGAAGGCCTCGATGTTGCGCATGATTTTCAGCCCGTACGGAAGCCAGACGTTCATTCCCTTGACGGGGTAGCGCTTGTCAATAATTCCGGCGGTCTCAAGGAGCTCGTTGTACCACTCGCTGAACTCGTTGCTCCACCTCTCACGCTTTACCTTCCCCATCTGCACCACCTAAAGGGAGAACTGGAAGGAGTTTTTAAGCTTTCTCAGGTGAGATTTGCCACTTCATCAGGAGAAACCTTATTAGGTTCGTTTCGATATGGGTCTTAAGGTGATAGCATGAGGCCGAAGGTGGCCGTTCTCTTTAAGATGAAGAGCAAACCCCTTGAGGAACTCAAGAAATGGGCGGACGTTGATGTGATTCTGTACCCAAGCGTTGAGGAGCTTAAAGAGGTCATCGGCAAATACGATGGGGTGATTATTTCCCCGACAAATCCCCTCCCGAAGGAAGTCCTTGAGAGGGCCGAGAGGCTCAAGGTCATAAGCTGTCATTCAGCAGGCTACGACCACGTTGATATTGAGACCGCAACCAAGAAAGGAATCTACGTTACCAAGGTCTCTGGAGTCCTCAGCGAGGCCGTTGCCGAGTTCGCCGTTGGCCTGACCATAGACCTCCTCAGAAAGATTCCCTACGCGGACAGGTTCCTAAGGGCAGGAAAGTGGGAGTCACACAACACCGTCTGGAGCGGTTTCAAGGGGATTGAGACGGTCTACGGCAAGAAAGTCGGAATCCTCGGAATGGGCGCGATAGGAAAGGCCATAGCGCGGAGAATGAAGGCTATGGGCACGGAGATACTCTACTGGTCGCGCTCGCGGAAGCCAGACATTGGGAATGAAGTGGGTGCGAAGTACCTCCCGCTCGACGAGGTTCTGAAGGAGAGCGACATCGTTATTTTAGCCCTCCCTGCGACCAAGGAGACGTACCACATCATCAACGAGGAGAGGCTGAAGCTCCTTGAGGGGAAGTACCTGGTGAACATCGGGCGCGGAACGCTGGTGGACGAGAAAGCCCTCACAAAGGCCATCGAGGAAAGAAGGCTGAAGGGCTACGCGACCGATGTCTTCGAAAACGAGCCTGTTCAGGAGCACGAGCTCTTCAAGTACGAGTGGGAGACTGTTTTAACCCCCCACTACGCGGGCCTCTCGAAGGAGGCGATGGAGGACATGGGCTTCCAGGCGGTTAGGAACCTGCTCGCCGTCCTCCGCGGCGAGGTTCCGGAGGCTCTGGTGAACCGCGAGGTTCTCAAAGTCCGCTCACCTAAGGAGGTAAAGATGCTCTGAGGTGGTGGAGATGGAATGGAAGGAAAAGCTTAAGGCCCTTCTCGAACCGTACGGCGAAATTACTGAAACCGAGAAGGGGTTAATCTTTGAGTTCGGCGACGACGAAGGGGACTTTTCGGACAGACTTGCCTTCATCATTGAGAAACCTGAGGAGTGGCCGCTGGTAGAAGTTGCTGTAAAGGCGATAGCGGATTTAACGGACCACGACGTCCCGGGCAGGAACCTCTTCGCCTTCGGATTTACCCCGGACTTCAAGGGAACCGTTCTTAGACTCGGTCTTTTTGACGGAAAGCCCGGGGCGGGCCCCGTGATTGGGGACGTCCCTGAGAAGGCTGTCAAAATAGCGGAGCGCAACGACATTGAATACCAGCGCGGAAGCGGTGACGGAATCGGCCTTCCGGGGAACTTCACCGAGAAAGACTTCGAGGCTTTGATAAAGCTCGTGGAGGCGATAGCCTTCGAGTGGTAACCTTGTAAATACCCGGAACCAATGCAGAAATGATAGGGAATGGAAACAGGGTTGCGAAAAAACAATATTAGATTATTAGATTAGTGTTTAAACTTTCCGCTAGCGCTTCGTGGGAAGCGAAGCTTCCCGACGTGTTGGGGCTTTGTCCCAACATGCGGAGCAAAGGGCTCTGAAGGTGATTCCATGCTGAAATATCTTGGCTACTTCGCGGTTGGAATCTTCATCGGCATCCTCGCGGCCATGTTTGGCCTCGGGGGTGGGTTCCTCGTAGTGCCAACGCTCAACCTGCTCGGCGTTGAGATACACCACGCAGTCGGAACGTCGAGCGCGGCGGTGGTCTTCACATCGCTCAGCTCTGCAGTAGCGTACGCAAGGCAGGGAAGGATACACTACAAGGCCGGTCTCCTGCTGGCCTCAACCGCAGTAGTCGGTGCCTACATCGGCGCGTGGATGACGGGTTTCATAAGCTCTTCCCAGCTGAAGGTCATCTTCGGTCTCGCGCTGGTCGTCGTTGCAATAAGGATATACCGCAAGAAGACCGCGGAGCCAACCGAGGTAAGGCTTGAGGACGTTGAGATTAACTACAAGCTGGTACCCGTCGGTGGTTTCTTCGCAGGGATAGCGAGCGGCCTCCTCGGCGTCGGGGGTGGAATAATCAACGTGCCCTTCCTGACATACCTCGGCCTGCCGATACACCACGCAGTTGCCACCTCAAGCTTCGCGATAGTCTTTACGGCAACGGCTGGAGCGCTCAAGCACTACATGATGGGCAACGTTGAAGTTCAGTGGCTCGTCCTCCTCGTGCCGGGTCTCATCGTCGGCGCCCAGCTCGGCGCGAGGATCGCGAAGAGAACGAAGGCCAGCGACCTCAAGAAGGCCTTTGCGGTCGTTATGGCCCTGCTCGCGCTGAGAATGGTCCTAAAGGGGCTCGGATTTGGGGTCCCGTGAAGCTTTTAAACGGCCCTTTCCACCCTTTTTTATGCTCCAGTACCTCCTCGACCTCATCATCGGCCTCGGCATCGGGTTCATAGCCGGCCTCCTCGGCGTCGGCGGAGGATTCCTGATAGTGCCGACTCTCGTCCTCTTAGGTGAGCCCATACACCTGGCCATAGGGACGAGCCTGGCCTGCATCGTCCTCAGCTCGCTTTCCGCTTCAATAACCCATATTAGAAGAGGCGCCGTCCTCTACCGCGTCGTCCTTCTCAAAGAAATCTTTTCGGTACCCTTTGCAGTTCTCGGCGCGTACTTGTCGTCACTAATTGCGGGGGAGAAGCTCAAGCTGATTTTTGCGCTTCTCCTGCTGTATTTGGCCTACAAAATGGCCAGAAGAGAGGGGGGCATTGAGGAGAACGGTGGCGAAATCCACAACTCCCGCGTTCCAATTGTTGGAATCCTCTCCGGCCTCGTGAGCGGACTTCTGGGGATAAGCGGGGGGGTTCTCAACGTTCCGCTCTTCCATACGTTCGTGGGCATGCCAATGAGATACGCCGTCGGGACATCGAGCTTTGCCCTGTTTTTCACCGCCCTGGCGGGGGCAATTGAGCACTACCAGCTCGGACAGGTGGACGTCCACACGGCGGTTCTGCTCGCCCCGGGCCTCATAATCGGCGGGAGGCTCGGCGCTCTGACGGCCCACAGCGTCCACCCTGAGACCCTGCGGAGGGCCTTCGCAGGTGTTCTAATTCTGGTCGCTCTCAAGATGCTCCTGTGAAGGTTTATTAACCGCCGTGCAAAGTTTGGTCGGTGAAAGCGGTGAGGGAGCTAATTGAGAAAGTTCGTGAGAAGTTTGGTTTTGAAGTCAAGGACATGGCCGACGCCTGGAGGCTCGTTGAGTGGCTTGAGGAGAGGGGTTGGGTCGTCTACATCATAACTGCCAAAGGAAGAAAGCAGGTCGATGCGTGGCACCCAAACTATGGGACGCTTTTTGCCCAGTTCGGCGAGAGTCCGAACTTTGAAAGCATATTGGAGGGCATATTGACTGTATCTCTGCTTGCAAAGGAGCTTGAGGAAAAAGGAACGCTCTGAAACGTTCGTTTCACCGGAGTCCTCAAATATAACAACGCCCCAGTGTTCATCGGTGATGGCGATGGTGGGAACAAGGGGCCTGGCAATGGCCCTTGTGATACTGCTGGTTAGTAGCGCACTGCCCCTCAGCCTTGCGGAGGGCAGCGACGCGGGGGCAAACGGCACCGCTCCAGAGCCCTACGGAGACCTGGCCCTCGACAACAGCACCAGAGAGATGGTGATAGCGGGCCAGCTGATTGAGCAACTCCAGAAGCTCAGCAAGCTCGCGGAGAACAAGATAGAGCCCATAAAGGATAAACTTCCTGAGAACTCAACGATACTGACCCACTACAAGCTTGCAGAGGAGTATAAAGAGAGAGCAGTTAGTGAGTACGAGGCCAGCGACTGCTACAACTCCATCCGCGATAGCCTAACGGCCATGCACCACTACAAAGTTGCTCTTTCGGGCCTCAAGGAAGCAAAGGGCAGGGGTCAAGACGAGTGGGCGCACATAAGGCTGGAAATCGAGCGCATGGCGGAGTACTTCAGGTTCGTCGAGAAGACAATAAGGCTGGCGGAGAACCAGGGAATAGACGTGGGCAACCTCAAGGAGCTCTACAACGAGACTAGAGATGCGTACAAAGCAGTGCTGGACGACCTCAAGGCCAGGGACTACGAGAAGGCAAAAGAGGACTACGAAACCGCCCGGGAAAAGAAGGCCCTCCTCGATGGGGAGCTGAAGAAGGTCCGCGAGGAGCTCGCCTATGCAAACGCTGATAAAATCGTCAAGGACTTCCTGGCCAAGGGCGGGGAGGAAATTGAGATAGCCCAGAACGCCATCGAGAAGGGGATTGAGAACGGCTACAACGTGACAAGACTTCAGGAAAGCCTCAACGCGTTCTTGGACGTCTACAACGAAGCCAAAAGCTTGGCAGAGGAAGGCAAATGGGAAGAGGCCTTGAAGGCCATACCGGACAACAGGGAGACGATAGCCCAGTTCCACAGGGCCGTCGAGTTCGTTCTCAGGAAGGCCCGCGAGGGGGAGCTCGAAGAAAAGCTGAAGGACGTCCGTGCCTTCATCAGGGAAATGAGCGACAGGGTTCAGAAGGACTGGAAAGCGCTCCGCGAGCTTAAGGGCAGGGGCATAAACACCCAGAGGGCCGAGGCCCAGCTGAGGGCGGCCGTCCAGGAGCTCAGAACCGGCCTCCACCTCCTCAAGACGGAGAAACCGCTTGGGGCCAAGCCCCACTTTGCGAAGGCATTGGACATGCTCCGCAGGGTCGAAGAGTTTATCTCCGCCCACTCCTGACCTTTCCTTTTTCGTTGGGAGGGATGGCCAAGATGAAATCCAGGGCCCTGCCCATCATAATGATCGCGTTGCTTCTCCTGCCCCAGGTTAGTGCCTATACCATCTCGTCGCTCGTTCTGGCCGTCTACCCCGACGGTTATGTTAAGACCGAATACGAAATACTGCCTGAGGATTACTCCTCCCAGATTGAGCTCCCCCTCATCGGTGGGCATTACGAGAACGTTATTGTTGAAGACGAGAACGGAAACCCCCTTGACTTCAGGCTCGAAAACGGAACTCTTTTCATCTATCCCGGGGACGCTGAGATCGTTACGGTGTCCTATTACACCCCCGACATCACCTCCAAGGAGGGGATAGTCTGGACGGTCAACGTTTCTTCCGGGGTTCCCTTTGAGGTCGTCCTCCCTGAAGGCACCGTTGTCGTCGATTTAAGCGATGTGCCCCTAGAGATAAACGGGACTTCAATAACAATGCCCCCCGGAAACCAGAGCATCTCCTACGTCCTTGGGGAGTCTCGTTCCTATGAAGGCACTACAGACGAAGACACCAGCGGTAGTGGCATTCCCGTTAAGGCCCTACTGGCAACCGTGGCCGTTTTGGCCGGTGGGGCAGTGGCAGGTTACTGGTTCAAAATCAGGGGAAGGAAAATAGACGTTGAAGCCCTCTTGGAGAGTGATGAGCTCAGAGACGAAGAGAAGCAGGCGATTAGATACCTCCTGGAGCACGGCGGGAGGGCCAGCCAGGCGGAGATAAGAGACGCCCTTGGGCTTCCGAAGACAACGGCCTGGAGAATGTTCAGGCGCCTTGAGGAGAAGGGGTTTATCAAAATCATCAGGGGCAGGAAGGAGAACTGGGTGGAGCTGAGGCGGTAGAGAAAACGTTATATCTTTTCTCCCCAACTTTATCCGTCTGAAATCAAGAGGAACTTGAGGAAACGTTTTAAGCCCTCCGTTCCACCGCTTCCCTAATTAGGTGCGGGGGCAACTTAACACGGTGATAACGGTGAGGAGAGCCCCACTCCTGCTTATCCTGGTGATGCTCATCTCCACCATTCCCCAGACCGGCGGGGTTAGTTCCGAGACCGCCTCGGCCTCAGAGCGTGCAAACGGACTTCTCATGGCCCTGGAGAGGCTGGCGAACTACACCCACCAGATTGGATGCATTTCCGACGAGGCTGATGCCCTGCTGGAAAGGGCAAAGGAGCTCTATTGGGCCGGTCAGTACAACGAGAGCATTAACGAGGCCCTCCAAGCAATGCGCCTCTACCGCTCTGCACTAAAGGCCTGTGGGGGGGAGAGAAGCGACTCAGAAAGCGGGGGGACCAACTGGGTATCGGTTGCCGAGAGCGAGGTTGAAGTTACTGCCAACGTCCTTGAGTACGCCAGAAAGCTCATCGAGTCCGGCGAGCTGAGTGGGGAAGACCTGAAAAATCTCGAAGCATGGTACAACCAGACCCTCTTCGCTTACAACGCCGTGAAAACGTCTCTTGAAAAGAACGACACCCAGGACATCGTTCACAAGATTGCCTTCCTCGTAACATCGAGGGAAAAGCTTGAGAAGGCGATAAACCTCGCGGTCAAAGGCGCTGTCGAGAGGAAGGCAAAGCTGCTGGGAGATGCCCAGCTCCGCAGAATTGATATACTCATCGAGAGAGGCGCCAATACAACGGAGCTCCTCACCCTAAAAGTGGAGCTTGAAGAGGCCATCAAGAGCGGCGACACCGGGGAAATCCTGAGGATCCTCAAGGAAGTCCCGAGAATTATGAGGGAACTGAAGCAGAAAGGCGGGATTGGTGGAGCGGCCCGGCGCGGCCAGGGACAGTCACCTCAACCAGGAAACAGCGACAGAGGCCCCAACGGCGCCCCTCCACAGAACGTCTCCAATCAAACTCCAGGAAAGGGAAGAACGCGGGGGGAAGGTAGTTGAGAAAGCTCGCGGCAGCGGTGCTCCTGATGGTATTCCTGCCCCTTGTTGCTGGACAGGCCACCGTTGAGATAGTTTTGGTCGAGGTCTATGAGAGCGGTTACGTTAAGGTGACGCAGGTCGTCCTCCCCTCGGAGTATTCGGTGGCGGTTGAAGTCCCTGTTCTGGGTGGGAACATCACGGGGCTTTCCGTTCTGGACGAGAGTGGAGACCCCCTGCTCTTTGAGGTGAACGGGAGCTCTCTAACGGTCTACGCCCTCAACTCCACGACAAAGATTAGAATCACGTACTTCACGGCCTCTCTCACATCAAAGGAGGGGGAGCTCTGGAACCTGAGCTACAGCTTTCCCTATCCCGTAACGGTAAAGCTCCCCACTGGGGCGGTCGTGGTCGACCTGAGCGACCTTCCCTTCACGATAACCGCAAACACCATAACTATGCCCCCCGGAAACCAGTACGTCTCCTACATTCTCCCTGCCCCCACGTCCACGCCGGAACCGACGCCGACCACGACAACCACGACATCGGACACGCAGTCCACCCCCACAAACACGACCTCCAGCTCGACCTCTTCAACTACCTCAACGCCCCAGCCGACCTCAACAACCCCTGAAAGCACGACGCCCGAAAGCCCCGACACGTCCTCAACGGCAGGTATAAAGAGCCTGCTCCCGCTGATTGGCCTCATTGCCATCGTTGGGGTCAGTGCACTCGCATACTGGAGCAAAAAGAAAACGGGCACCGGAGACCTGCCGGTCTCAAGGGACGAGTTCAGGGAGAAGCTTGAGTCGCTGGGACTCACTGAGGGGGAAATCAACGCGCTCCTCTACGTTTACGACCAGGGCGGGAGGGCCAAACAGGCGGACGTCAGAAAGGCCCTTGGGATTCCGAAGACCACGGCGTGGAGGATGTTCAAGCGCCTCGAAGAGAACGGCCTCGTCAAGGTCTACAAAAGGGGAAAGGAAAACTGGGTGGAGCTCAAGTTTTAAAGAATGGGTTTGTTTGGGCTTTGCTTTTCCACTATACCTCACTCTTTGCGGGCAAACCTCTTGAAATCTTCCAAGTCCCAGGTGAAGTGGCCTCTCTCCCTAAGGCGTTCTTTGTTCTCAACTCTCCGTGCCACTATCCCGTGGTTTGCCTCCCATCCCTTCAACCCCACAAGCTCGGCCTTTCTCTCCAAGTCCTTCAGAATTCCCATGGCTTCCCTCTCGCTCAGGTCTTTCCACTTGACCTCGACGAAGAGGGCTTTCCTACTCCGTTCGTCCAGTGCAACTAGGTCTACCTCTTCACCCTTCCGCCACCACCTGCTGATCTTGGCTAAGCGAAACGGCAGCTTGCCGGCTCTGTTAAGCCTGAGGATGAATTCCTTTGCAACGTCCTCAAAGACTCCTCCGAGGTAGTGGTTGTAATCCCTCAAGAAATCGTCCCAGAAGCTGAGGTCCTCAAGCTCTATCTCGTTCCTGTAACGCTCGACGAAGCGGAAGTAGAAAGCCAAGTAGTTGTCGTCAATCCTGTAAAGGGTGTTTTTAGTCTTCGGCTTCGCTGTTATCGGGATTTCCCGTTTAAGAAATCCGAGCCTCTCAAGAACCTCAACGTACTTAAAAAGGTTTGAACGCGGGATTCCTGTATAGGTGCTTATCTCGTTGAACCTCCTCTTCCCTTCAGCTACTGCCTTGAGGATGAGCCTGTAGACCCTCGGCTCCCTCAGCTCGCTTGAGAGAAGGAAGTCGCCCTCGGCATAGAGAAAGCCCCTCTTGTCAAAGGCCAGCCTCTTCACGTCCTCGAACCTCTCGAAAAGCTCAAGGTACGCCGGAATTCCGCCGGTTACCCCGTATATTTGAACCGCCTCTTCAACGTCAACCCCGAGGAGCTTCCATGAGTCAAAGAACCCGAGCGGGGAGAGCTTTATCTGCCCGTCCCTCCGGCCGTAGAGCGGGCTCTTCTGGCTCAGTACGTGCTCCTCCATCATGCCGACGGATGAGCCAACGAGTATCAGGTGGAGGTTTGATGTCCTGACTATCTCGTCCACTATGTACTGGAACTCGCTCAGAACCCTTTTGTCGGACTGGATGAGGTAGGGGAACTCGTCTATAACGACCACGACCTTTCCCTTCTCTGTCAGGTATCTGAAAACGTCCGAAAAGCTCGAAAACGACGTTTCGCTCAGAAAAGCTAAGGGAAATGCCTCAAGCACCGCCCTCGAAAACTCCCTCAGGTTGTCGGAGTAGGTGCTGTTCCGAGCAAGGTAATAAACGGAGGGCTTGTTCCGCATGAACTCCTTGATGAGCCTCGTCTTCCCTACCCTTCTCCTCCCGTAGACCGGGAGGAAGGAGTTCTCCTTCTCCCACAGCTCCTCGAGGAACTCAAGCTCCCGCTTTCTGTCCACGAAAGTTATTGCCATGGTATAATACTCTGCCTATAACTTTTTAAGAGTTTCGGAGCCTAAGCCCTGATGAACCTTTCAAGGAAATTTTCAGCCCTCTGAAGGTTACGGAAGAAAAGAAAAGGGTTTCGAAGGCCTCACCTTATCCTCGCGCCGAGCTTTATCTCCTTGTCCGGCATGAGCAGGGCGACGTTCTCGCCGTCGTCGGCGGCAAGGAGCATTCCCTGGCTCTCTACCCCCCTGAGCTTCTTGGGCTCGAGGTTCGCTATGATGACGACGTAGCGGTTGAGGAGTTCTTCCGGCTTGTAGTACTTCTTCAGACCGGCGACGAGCTGCCTGACCTCGTCTCCGAGGTCGACCTTGACCACGTAGAGCCTGTCGGCGTTCGGGTGGTCTTTGACCTCGATTATCTTTCCAACGCGGAGGTCGAGCTTCGCGAAGTCGTCAAAGCTAACGTACTCCATGCTTTCACCACCTTTTTCCTTCTTTACCTTCTCCTTCTTGGAGGCATTTCCGGCCTTCTCGGACTTGGCCCCGATTTCATCACCGTAGATGCTCTTAAGGATTGCCATGGCCTCTTCCCTGCGCTTTTCGCCAAACTTTTCGAGGGTCACCCTCACAACGTCGTCCTTCTTGTAGTATTTGTTAAGGAGCACCCTGGCACTCTCGGGGTTGCCCCTGGCTATGTAGTTGACGATGAAGTAGATTATGTCCTCGTCGGTGACCTTCCTGAACATCGGGGTGGCCTTCCTAACGCGGTGACCTGCCGGAAGCTCGGTGAACTCCCAGCGCTTGAGCTCCTCCAAATTGAGGAGGTGCCATATCTTCTCGCTGGCGTCGGGCAGGAACGGCTCAAGGATGATTCCGAGGGCCTTGACGATCTGGAGCGAGACGTTCACGGTTGTTGCCGTCCTCTCGCGGTCGGTCTTGGCGGTCTTCCACGGCTTCTGGTAGTCGAAGTAGCGGTTGCCGAAGATTGCCAGCTCCATGACACGCCTGAGGGCGTCCTTGAAGCGGTACTGGCTTATGAGCTCGCCGACCTCCTCGAAGGCCCTCTCAATCTCTTCGAAGGCCTGTTTGTCGAGGTCGTTCAGCTCACCCCTCTCAGGCACGACTCCGTCGAAGTAGCGGTTCACGAACGTTAAAGCCCTGTGCACAAAGTTTCCGAGGTTGTTCACCAGCTCCTCGTTTATCTTGCTCTTGAAGTCGGCGAAGTTGAAGTCGCTGTCGCGAGTTTCAGGCATTATCGCGGTGAGGTAGTAGCGGAGGTAGTCTGCCGGGAACGCGTCAAGGAACTCGTGAACCCATATGGCCCAGTTCCTGCTCGTTGAGAACTTCTTGCCCTCAAGATTTAGGTACTCATTGGCCGGGATGTCGTAGGGCAGGTTCCACTCAGCCTCGACTTCCCCGTCCTTGTATTTGCCGTAGGCCATCAGGAAGGCCGGCCAGAATATCGCGTGGAAGGGTATGTTGTCCTTTCCGATGAAGTGTATGACCCTCGTCTCGCCGTCGATGTTGAGCCAGAACTTCTTCCACTCGTCCTCTCTTCCGGCGCGCTTGAGGGCCTCGATGGTTATGGAGATGTATCCTATTGGTGCTTCAAACCAGACGTAGAGCACCTTGCCCTTGACATCCTCGTCGTCGAGCGGAACCGGGATCCCCCAGTCGAGGTCGCGCGTGATGGCCCTCTCCTCGAGTCCCTCGTTAATCCAGCCGAGGACGGTGTTCTTGACGTTGGGCTTCCAGGGCCTGCTCTCAATCCACTTCTTGAGCCTCTCCTCGAAGTCCTGCATTTTGATGTAGTAGTGAGCCGAGTCCTTGAAGGTTATCGGGTTGCCACAGATGTTACAGCGCGGGTTGATGAGGATTTCCGGCGTTAACGGCCTCCCGCAGACCTCACACTGGTCGCCGCGCTGGTTCTCGGCACCGCAGTAGGGGCAGGTTCCGATGACGTATCTATCTGGTAAAAACATCTTGTCGTGCTCGCAGTAGGCCTGCTTGGTGACCTTCTTGACGAGGTGGCCGTTTTCAAGCGCCTTGAGGAAGAACTCCTGGCTTATTCTATAGTGAACTGGCAGTTCAGTCCTTCCGAAGTAGTCAAAGCTTATCTTTGCCCGCTCAAAGGTTGTCTTTATGTGCTCGTGAAACTCGTCAACGATTTCCCTCGGGCTCCTGCCCTCCTTGAGCGCGCGGAAGGTTATCGGCGTCCCGTGCTCGTCGGTGCCGCAGATGAAAAGCACTTCCTCTCCCTTGAGCCTCAGGTACCTGACGAAGATGTCCGCCGGGAGGTACGCTCCGGCCAGGTGGCCCGCGTGAATCGGCCCGTTCGCGTAAGGGAGTGCAGAGGTTACCATGTACCTAACCATTTTAACCACCGATGGCCGTTGTTTCCTGCGCTTATAAGACCTGCGGGTTTTAAGCATTACGGTAGGTTATTAAGTTGAGGACAAAATATGCAAGGTTTGATATAAAATCAACCAGCACTCTTTCCAAGATATCACGATGAGAAAAGGCCGAGACTCGAAAGGCCCCTTCTGAATGGAAAATTCGGAGAGAAATGATGGAAGAGGCTGTTGGAAATCGAATTCAATGAATTTGAAAATGTGACATAATGTTCCAGATTCACCGATTAAATGTCACGAAATTTTTTCGGAAAGTGGAAACACCACTGGAGAAAACGACTTTCGGGAAGAACCCAATTGAAACTTGACCATTCCTTTAAACATGTGCAGAGAAGAGGCTAAGTAAGAATTAAAGGGCCCTTAGGTGTTTGGAAGTCGCGGGTAGTTTCTCCAACGGGCCCTCAAAACTGGTTATCACCAATCCAAGAGCTACCGTGAGGCCGAGCAGAGGTCGCGATGATGAGGGGGATTTCCAGAAAGGTTTAAATATTGGGACGTTCTTCTTTCTCCATTAGGCTAAAGGGCGAATTTCACGCTCTGTTGCAATAAGACTCGAAGAGAATTGAAAGCTTTTCAGGAGCACGCCCCACACGCTGAGGAGCATTGCGTTGCAATAAGACTCGAAGAGAATTGAAAGTGGAAGCCTCGCGAAGGCTCTCGAAGACACGTACCAGGTTGCAATAAGACTCGAAGAGAATTGAAAGTCAGCGTGGTGAACGGCAGGTCGAGGAGCCTCGCCTCGTTGCAATAAGACTCGAAGAGAATTGAAAGAGGTTATGCTTTTGTTGTCAATTGTTGACGAGTTTAAGGTTGCAATAAGACTCGAAGAGAATTGAAAGGGGCTTCGGCGACGACGTGGGCTTTTTGTCGAGGGCTGTTGCAATAAGACTCGAAGAGAATTGAAAGAACTTTTGTTTAAGGTCCAGGTCGTGTATAAGCTCCTCGTTGCAATAAGACTCGAAGAGAATTGAAAGTCATGTGCAATCATATACGTAATAGATAAATCTACCAGTTGCAATAAGACTCGAAGAGAATTGAAAGAATTGTTCGTGGCGTCGTAGGCCTGCACCCTTGGGAGTTGCAATAAGACTCGAAGAGAATTGAAAGGTGGACATCTTTATGCTCGCGGCCCAGCACGACGAGGTTGCAATAAGACTCGAAGAGAATTGAAAGTGAACGGTGGGCCTGTCGTGGCGGGCGAAGTCCACGTAGGTTGCAATAAGACTCGAAGAGAATTGAAAGAGCGGTATCGCCTGCGTCATCACAATGTGCTTACGTGGTTGCAATAAGACTCGAAGAGAATTGAAAGTTCTGAGCTGGAAATACGGTGCTCCACGTAGCTAACTGTTGCAATAAGACTCGAAGAGAATTGAAAGCCTAAACGGGTTGTTGTCCTTCGCATACGCCTCGTCGAGTTGCAATAAGACTCGAAGAGAATTGAAAGGTACTCACCCCATAAAATGAGGCAGAGGGCGGCGAGGTTGCAATAAGACTCGAAGAGAATTGAAAGCGCGTAGTTGTCACCTTTGTGGTTGTCGTGGTTGCCTGTTGCAATAAGACTCGAAGAGAATTGAAAGCTTACCTCCGCCGTTATACGCACAGCCCGTCCGCTCTTGTTGCAATAAGACTCGAAGAGAATTGAAAGCCTTCATTCGATTACCTCCTGTGCCTCCTTTTTCAGGTTGCAATAAGACTCGAAGAGAATTGAAAGTTTGTAGTGAAACTTTACCATACTTCTTGATTACCAAGTTGCAATAAGACTCGAAGAGAATTGAAAGCAGCAAAAAATTTCAAAACCCGGAATAGGACATACCCGTTGCAATAAGACTCGAAGAGAATTGAAAGTAGTGTTTAATGTTTTCAAGAATTTCTTTTGCGAGTTGTTGCAATAAGACTCGAAGAGAATTGAAAGTTCAAGAGATTCTCAGCAACGCCGAACCGCCGAGGTGTTGCAATAAGACTCGAAGAGAATTGAAATAAGTTTGAATTCCCCGCTTGAGGTATCAAGTTAAACGCTACAATAAGACCAAAGATTTCTCAGAACAAAAATGGGACATTCAAGGAAAAAGAAACCTCAAACCTTAATCCTCTTCCAGACCGTTCCCTGCGGTGTGTCCTCCAGCTGGATTCCGAGCTTTCTTAGCTCCTCCCTGATTTTGTCGGCTAAATCGAACTTCCTCTCCTTCCTGAGCTGGGCGCGGACTTCAACGAGCAGGTTTATTAGTTCCTCCTCGTTTCCGGCCTTCTGCTCCTTAAAGTAGTCCTCGAACAGACCAAAGACCTCGCCGACGTCCTTGAAGAACTCCCAGGCCTTCCTAAGGATGCTCTCCTTGGGCCTCTCGACCTCGGTGAGGTAGCGATTTATTGCGTTGCTGACCTCGAAGACCGCCTTTAAAGCCTCGGCCGTGTTGAAGTCGTCGTCCATCGCCTCGTAGAACTTCCTCCTCGCGTCCCTTATGGCCTCGTAGGCCCTGAACTCGGGCTCGTCCCAGCGGAAGGAAATCTCCGCCTTGCTCATCGCCACGCGGATGTTTTCAAGCGTGTTGTAGAGCCTCTCAAGGTTGTTCTTGGCGTGCTCAATGCCCTCCTCGCTGTAGTCGAGGGGCGAGCGGTAGTGCCTCTGGAGGACGAAGAGCCTGATTACCTCCGGGTCGTAGCGCTTGAGGAGCTCCCTAACGGTCACGAAGTTGCCGAGGCTCTTGCTCATCTTCTCGCCGTTCACCATCAGGAAGCCGGTGTGCATCCAGTAGTGAACCCACTCGTGGCCGAAGCAGGCCTCGCTCTGGGCTATCTCGTTCTCGTGGTGTGGGAAGATGAGGTCGTTTCCTCCGCCGTGGATGTCGAAGCTCTCGCCGAGGTACTTACTGCTCATCGTGGAGCACTCTATGTGCCAGCCGGGTCTTCCCTCTCCCCAGGGGCTTTCCCACTTGGGCTCGCCCGGTTTGGCCTTCTTCCAGAGGGCGAAGTCCTCGGGGTTCTTCTTGCCCTCGCCGGGCTCAACGCGCGCGCCTTTAACGAGGTCCTCGAGCTTTATCTTGCTCAGCTTTCCGTAGTCCTTGAACTTCCTGACCTCGAAGTAAACGCCGTCGCTACCTTCGTAGGCGTAGCCCTTTTCCTGGAGCTTCTTCACGAAGTTAATGATGTCATCCATGTGCTCGGTGACGCGGGGATAAACGTCGGCCGGCTTGACCTTTAAAGCTTTCATGTCCTCGAGGAAAATCCTCAGGAATTTCTCTGCCAGTTCCTTTGGGTCTTCCCCTGTCTCGTTGGCGCGCTTGATGATTTTATCGTCTATGTCAGTGAAGTTCATGACCATGAGGACGGTGTAGCCCTTGTGCTCGAAGTAGCGCCTTACAACGTCAAAGGCTATGTAAGTCCTAGCGTGGCCGAGATGAGGGTAATCGTAAACAGTCGGACCGCAGACGTACATTCTAACCTCGCCTTCTCTCAAGGGCTTGAACTCCTCCTTCTGCCTCGTCAGGGTGTTGTATATCCTAATCGCCATTCCCACCACCAGGCCATGTTGGGGGCGCCTTTTTATTAGCTTATCGTTGCGGGAAAGCTTAAAAACCAACTCCACAACTCGGTTTAGAGCCCGAAAGAGGAGGGTAGAAAGATGGTCAAGGTTGAGAAGGGAGACGTCATAAAGCTCCGCTACACCGGGAAGATTAAGGAGACCGGCGAGATTTTTGACACAACCGAGGAGGAGGTCGCCAAGCAGGCTGGCATCTACAAGGAGAACGGCGTTTACGGCCCCGTCCCAATCGCGGTTGGAGCGGGTCACGTCATCAAGGGGCTCGACGAGGCCCTTGAGGGCCTTGAGGTCGGCAAGAAGTACGAGATAGAGGTTCCACCCGAGAAGGGCTTCGGAAAGCGCGACAGGAAGCTCATCAAGACCTTCACCCTTGGCCAGTTCAGGAGGCAGGGCATAATCCCGTTCCCAGGAATGCCGGTCGAGATTGAAACCGAGAGCGGAAGGAAGCTCAAGGGAAGGGTTCTCACCGTCAGCGGAGGCCGCGTTAGGGTTGACTTCAACCACCCCTACGCCGGCAAGCACCTCGTCTACGAGGTCGAGGTCGTTGAGAAGATTGAAGACCCGATAGAGAAGGTCAAGGCTATGATTGAGCTCCGCCTCCCGAGGGTTGATGCCAACAAGGTCATCATCGAGGTCGGCGAGAAGGACGTCGTCGTTGACTTCACCCCCGTCAAGGACGAGGTTGATAAGGGAACCATGGTCCTCGGCGAGATACTCCTTGAGAGCGACCTGAAGTTCCTCGGCTACGAGGAGATAACCTTCAAGCCAAGCGTCGAGGAGCTCCTCAAGCCACCGGAGGAAGCCGAGAAGGAAGAGGCCGCCGAAGAGGAGAAGGTTGAGACCAGCGCTGAGGAGACCGCCGAGCGCACAGAGGAGCAGAAGGAGGGGCCTGCAGAGGAGAAGACTGAGAAGACCGAGGAAACCGGGGAGCCCGAAGCAACAGAGGAGCAGGAAAAGACCGAAGAAGCAGAGGGGCAGGAGAAAGAGGCCGAGAAAAAGACCAAGAAGAAGACCACCAGAAGGAGCACGAAGGGCAGGAAGACCAGGAGGACTACCACCAGGAAGACCACCAGCAAGAAGAAAACCAAGGCCGCTGAGAAGGAGAGCTCTGAGTGAAGTTTTTAACTTCCTCCTTTTCTCTATTCATTAGGGGATACTCATGGACAGCCGCCTTGAAATTCTGCTTAAAGACTTGGAAAGTCGGTTCAGCAGGGAAGACGTACCCAAGATTAGGGATGCACTCCTCGCCCTGAGGCGCGTTATGGAGCTCCCGGTATCGTACCTGAACCCATCAAGCGGTTATCACCCTGTTGTCATCTTCAAGAAACGCTTTGGACGAATTCAGAAGGAAGTTCCAGTCTCTCTCCTCGACCTTAAGGTGCTCAACCGCTACAACATGCCCGGCTGGAGGAGGGAAGTAGAGTTCTGGCTCGACAACGACGTTGCCGTCAAGGACACAATTAGCGGTATTGAGACCCTCCTGATTGGGGACCCTAGGGGTCTGAACAGGCTTTCAGACGTAATAAGAAGGCTCGTCCAGTACATGAGAATACGGCCATCAAAGCTGGCTCTTTTTTACAACACGATTTACCTGGACTACGGGAACAACCGCTACATCCAGCTCCTCCTCAGGGGCAACGACCTCGAGGTCAGGCTCATAAGGATGAAGCTCAGCGAGGCCGCGAGCTACCTCGGCAAGGCCATCGAGTACATGGACTCGGCCTTCGGCAACAAGAACGTTGAGTTCTACAAACTCCTCTTCGCCTATGCCTCCGAAACGTACAGCTCATTCGACTGGTTCTTCCACCGCTACCTATACCCCAGGCTAAACCCGGAGCAGAGGGAATTCTTAGAGGAGATGCAGGACTACCGGAACTTCCTCAGACTGCTCTACGACTATATCAACAGGCTCAACAAGGACAGAATCGGTGAGGAGATCGGAATCCGCGTCATTAGAAGGGCGAACCCCAAGAGGCCCCTTGAAATAGGAATAGCCTTCACCAACCGCGGAATAGAGATTAGGCGCTATCCCACTACCGTCCAAATAAGCTTCATGGTGTGAGGGATGAGAAGGGCTTTGCTTCTCTATTCCATTCTCTTTCCCCTAAGCTTCGTCCCCCCGTTAATCCCCGCATCCTTCTGGGAACACGTTTTAATCGTCTTCACTGCTTACCTTCTCGTCCCGGCCGTCATCTCAACTGCGCTCGGGTTCAGGCCGGAGGAGCTTGGGCTGAAGCTTCCGAACCGGAATGGGCTCAAGCTCTTTGCACTCCTGTTTGTCCTCTCAGTCCCCCTGAGTATCTATGGGACAACCGTTCCTTCAATGAGAAGCTACTACCCCGTGTTCCCGTATTCAGGCGTAGTTGGCTTCGTTCTTGGCGAGCTGGGCATGGGCATAATAATGCTCGCCCACGAAGCGTTTTACAGGGGCTTTCTACTCTTTCCACTCGCAAGAAAGAACGTGTGGCTGGCGATATTTCTCCAGAACGTCCCCTACACAATAGTCCACAGAGGAAAACCGGCGATAGAGGTGCCGTATGCTTTCATCGCGGGAATAATTTTCGCAAAAATGGACTTGGAAGGTGAGAGCTTCGTCCCGAGCTTCCTCCTCCACTGGCTCGGCTCGGCCCTCTTCGACGTCCTGTGTGTCGTCGTAACCCCTTAACAGCAGTGCACTCTAATGGGGAAGAAAGAATAAAACCATTCAACCGATGCCGGCCAGGCTACTCCGATTTCCTGCCTTTTCGGATTTTCCTTTGTCCTCGACCCTTGCCGTGCCGTAGCCGACAAACAGCACCCTGTCCGGGTCGAGGGCCTTCAGCACTTCTGGCCTGTGGGTGATTATCAGGGCAGTTATGCCGGCCTCGCGGATTATCTCCGCAACTTTCTTCGCCACGCGCATCGCCGTGAGCGTGTCAAGATGTGCCGCGAACTCGTCAATGAGGAGGAGGTTGGGCTTTTCCGCAAGGAGGGATGCTATCCTTGCCCTCTCCTTCTGGCCGGTGCTCAGCTCGCTGTACCTAGCACGGTAAAGGACTGCATCGCTCAGACCGGCCCTGTTGAGAACCTCCACCGCGGCGTTGAGGTCGCTTATCTTCCTGTAAACGTGCTCCAAGATGCTCTCCGTCCCGAAGGTCGGCTCGAACTCACCGGGAATCATGACCGAGACCTTGGCGTTGTTTGGAACCTCAATCTCACCCTCCGTCGGTCTAAAGCGCTCCTCCCACCAGCCGTTGGCCGCTCCAAGAATTAGCCTGAGAAGTGTCGTCTTTCCGGCCCCGCTCGCTCCGACAACGGCTATTAGCTCGCCCGGCTGGATTTCGAAGTTTAAATTCCTTAAAATTGGCCTCTGGATGACGCGGTGCCTGACGCCGAAGGCCTTTAGCAGTTCCTGAATCTCCTCGGGCAGGCCCTTGATGTCAAGCTCGCTCTCGAAGACCTTGCCCACGTTCCTGAAGACTATCGGCCCAGCTAAAGGCTCAACCTTCCCGTAGCTCGGCTTCCAGAGCTTACCCTCAGGAGGCGCGTAGGGGTCTTCGCGAAGGAAGCGCTCGATGTACTCCTTAGCTTCTTCCGTCAGCGGGTAGAAGAGGACGGGCCTCCCGCTCGCGGTCTCCCAGAGGAACTTGAAGCCTACTTTCTCGAAGAAGGGATTGTAGCGGGCCATCTGGGCTATGGTCTCGACGACCTGCTTCCTCTTCCTCATTTCGGGAATCCTGCGCTCGGCTATCCACTCGAGGGCCGACTTGACGCTTAACTGTCCCAGCCCGTCGGAGCGGTAGTCCGGGTGGACCACAACCCTCGCAATCCTCGCGCCTGCCGTATTGGTCTCTGCTAAAGCTTTCCACTTGGCCTGCTCCCAGAGGTAGGAACGGGCTATTCTCCTCTTCCCGTACTTCCTCTTCAGCTCCTCATAGAGTTCCTTCATTATGCGCTCCGGCCAGAAGGCGGGGTGGAACCACTCCTCGGGAAAGACCTTCTCGCGGATGTTCTTCTCAATTTCCCCGTTCAGAAGCCGGCGGTGCATGAGCGGTATCGGCGGGTCAACGCGGACGTAGCTGAGAATCCTCGGCTCGTATTCTTCCCTCTCGACGAGCTCGAAGATGAGGAAGCGCGACGCTGGAGTTGAGCCCTTTATCTCGAGTATGTGGCTTTCAGCCCCGCAGATTGGGCATCTCTGCCTGGTGTTGGCCTCGAAGATGTGGCCGTTCTCACAGCGCCAAAGAGCGACTTTCTCCTTCTGGCTCGCGTAGTGGTACTGCTCCAGCTCGGCTATCGCCTCGAAGTCGGACTCGTATTTTGCCTCCCTCGCCCTGATTTTGTAGGTGTAGAGGAGCTCGCCCGTCAAAGGTGAGTAGCGCTTGGCCTCAACGGTTTTCTCAAAGAGGGGCCACACAGGAATCCTGTCGCCCTCGTAGAACTTCCACAGCTTATAATCGTCGAAGTCGAGAACCTTAACGCCGTCCTTCCCATTCGGTTTGTTGAGGATTTCAATTTCCACCTCATCACCGTTCAGAAACCACTGGGCGACGTTGCCCGTCATGTAGAGGCGGTATTTCTCCCCCTCGGCTTCAACTTCGAGGATTCCGAACCAGCGGTGCTTGAAGCGCGGGATTTCGCTACCCGTAACCTTTCCCCTTATGAGCATGGGACCACCAGGATAAATAGGAAAAAGGAGTTAAAACGTTAGCCCAAAAGCTTCCGCACCCTCTCCACGACCTCCCCCGCGTCCCTCCCGAAGATTAGAACCATTGGCTCCTTGCCCCAGTCGCCGAGGTGGTAAACCATGTCGGGCCTTTTTCCTGCCCTCTTTACGGCCGTCTCGATGCCCCATTCCATAGTTCCCCTCTCTGCCCTCTTCACCTCCTCGGGCTCCTCCCTGCGGTCATAGAACGAAACGACGAGGCCGAGTTCCTTCGCCTTCTCTATCAGCTCCTCCGAGTAGCGGAGGTTCAGCACGGCCCTGACCTCGGGGTAGAACTCGCGCATCTTGAGGAGGGCTCTCCTGAGGTGGTCGCTGGCGTTGAGCTCAACGGGGCCGACGGGCTTTACGGTCTTCCCGTAGCGGACGATTCTGCCCTTAACGGCGAAGACCTCTCCAAGGGGAGTTGCTAAGGCGAAGTTCGTCCCGACTTCGGCGACGTGAGGATTGAGCTTCTCTCCAAAGACCACCAGCTTCTCAACAGCTTTTTCAAGCTCTTCCTTAGCCCTCCAGCGATAAGAGTTTCTCTCCAGCTCCCAGAGGGGGTTAACAGCCTTCGCCTCTGCATTGGAGAACCTTATCGAGCCTTCAACGAAGCGCTTGGCCCTCTCAACGGCTTTAGGGAGCTCAAGTCCTTTGGCAAGGAACGTCGCCAGAGCCGAGGAGAAGGCACAGCCGGTTCCGTGGGTGAAGCCCTCGGCCTTTTCTCCCGGAAACTCGTAGAGCCTCCCTTTCCAGTAGAGGACGTCGGTAAAGTTTAGGTGTCCCCCCGTTACGACCGCGCCCTCGGCGCCAAGGTTTTCCACGAGAACCTTTGCGGCTTTTCCCATATCTTCAACCGAGCGGATTTCGATGCCGGTCAGCGCTTCGGCCTCGTGGACGTTTGGCGTGACTATCGAGCCCTCGACGAGTGTCCTGAGGGACTCAACGTCATCAATGAGCCTAGAGCCAGAGCTTGAGCTCAGCACCGGGTCGAAAACCCTGATAAAGCCCGAGGTCTCTTCCTTAACCACCTTTGCAATCTCCCCGCTCCCGAGCATTCCGATTTTGACGGCTTTGATTTCAAAGCTCGCCTTAACGGCCCTTATCTGCTCCTGCACTGCCTCTGAAGGGAGGGGGTAGTAGCCCCTCACCTCGGAGGGGTTCTGGTAGGTCACCGCTGTGAGAACCGGAAGCGGGTGCTCGCCCAGGGCTGAGACCGTCTCGATGTCGGCCTTTAAACCGGCCCCGCCACCCGTGTCGAGGCCCGCTACAATCAGGACGGCCATTCCATCACCTCAGCTTCTCAAGGATTTCGAGGGCCGCTTTTCTTCCGCTCAGGAACATCCCGCCGAATATTGGCCCCATTCTCGGGGCCCCAGCGAGAGCGTTCGCGGCCATGCCGGTGACGTAGAGACCCGGGAAGACCTCCCTCGTGTTCTTCACCGTCAGCTCCTCGCCCTTCTCGGCCCACATCGGGCCCTCGCCCGGAACCTGGAGGAGGCCGCGCTTCACGAGGTGCCCGCTTACCTGCGCCCCGTGGCCTGTCGAGTCAACTACAAACTTCGCCTCAACGGTGAGCGGGTCGACGTGCAGACCTGTCATCATCACCGGCGTCCAGTTGATCACTATTCCGGCGACGCGGTTCTCTTTAAGGACAAGGTCTTCAACCTCTACCATGTTGAAGAACTTAACCCCCGCCTTCACTGCCCTGCTCGCTATCGTCGTTGCCGTCTCGATTGCGTCAGCGACGTAGAGCCCGTTTTTAAAGGGCCTGTAATCTATCCCGAACTCGTCGAGGATTTCCTTCGCCTCTTCCTGGACGACGATTTTGTTGAAACCCATTGCACCGCCCCAGATTCCACCACCGATGGAGAGCTTCTTCTCGAAGATGGCAACCTTTGCGCCGTTCTTGGCCAGGTAGTAGCCGGCGACCATTCCAGAGGGACCGGCACCGACGATAGCGACGTCGAGGCTCAGCCTCTCAAGAAGCTCGTTCATGTAGGTCTCGATTATCGCCCTGCTTATCTCAATCTCCTTAAGCATCGCCACCACCCAAAACCTTTTAAGTTGCGTTCAAAACTTAGTTTTGGAATTTAAAAACTTTGTTATAAACAGGTTATCGGTGGTAAAAATGACCCAGCTGGAAGAAGCCAAGCGAGGGGTAATTACCGAGGAGATGAAATTTATCGCCGAAAGGGAGGGCATAAGCGCCGAAAAGCTCAGGCGGAGCGTGGCTAAGGGCCACACCGTAATCTTCCGCAACGTCAACCACGACTGGGTAAAGCCCGTGGCAGTTGGCAACGTCGTCCGCGTCAAGGTGAACGCGAACATCGGAACCTCCCGCGACATAGTTGATGTTGATGCGGAGATAGAAAAGGCTAAGGTCGCTGTCAAGTACGGCGCCGATACCATAATGGACCTCTCCACCGGCGGTGACCTAGACTCTATAAGGAAGGCCATAATGCACGCCGTTGATGTGCCCATCGGAACCGTTCCAATCTACCAGGCCGCCGAGGAGATGTTAGCCAAAGGGAAGGCCATCATCGAGATGACCGAGGACGACATGTGGAAGGCCGTCGAGAAGCACTTCAAGGACGGCGTTGACTACACCACGATTCACGTTGGAGTGACCAAGGAAGTCGTCGAGAAGATGAAGCGGACGAAGAGAGTCGTCGGCATGGTCTCGCGCGGTGGAACTTTTCTCGCGGCGTGGATTCTCCACTGGGACGAGGAGAACCCGTTTTACAAGGACTACGACTACCTGCTTGAGCTCGCGAAGGAGTACGATGTCGTTCTGAGCCTTGGTGATGGTTTAAGGCCCGGTGGACTTCCCGATGCCGGAGACGAGCTCCAGATCGCCGAGCTCTACACCCTCGGAAGGCTCGTGAGGCGCGCGAGAGAGGCCGGAGTCCAGACAATGGTCGAGGGGCCGGGCCACGTGCCCATTGACCAGATTCCCGCCCAGGTGAAACTCGCCAAGATTGCAACCGACAACGCGCCCTTCTACGTCCTCGGTCCGCTCGTCACGGACATCTTCCCCGGCTACGACCACATCACCGCGGCGATAGGCGGTGCTATAGCGGCCATGAACGGCGCAGACTTCCTGTGCTACGTCACTCCGGCGGAGCACCTCGGACTGCCGACGGTCGAGCACGTCCGCGAGGGTGTCATAGCGGCGAAGATAGCCGCCCACGCGGTCAATTTGACCCGCTTCGAGGCCGACTTCAAGAAGGACTACCTCATGAGCCTCGCGCGCGGAAGGCTCGACTGGGCGGGGCAGTTCGAGCTGAGCGCCGACAGGGACAGGTTCATCGAGATAAGGAAGGAGAGGCCCACAAAGACAGAGGCATGCTCGATGTGCGGTGATTTATGCGCGATAAAGCTCATCAACGACATGCTCAGGAAGGGGTGAGAGCTTGAGGCTCGTCTATTCAGGCAAGACGAAGGACGTCTACGAGGACGGTCCCTACCTCGTCTTCCACTTCAAGGATACCGTTCTCGGTAGGGAAGGCAGGGAAGACAGCGGGGGCAACGAGGTTATAGGAGAGAAGGAGGGAAAGGGAAGCCTCGTTTTAAAGCAGACAGAGTTCTTCTTCAGGCTCCTTGAGGAGAACGGTATAAAGACGCACTTCGTTGAGCGGATTGACGAGAGGCGGGCGCGCTTCCTGAGGGCGGAGAGAATCCCGCTTGAGGTCATCTACCGCGAGCTTGCCTACGGGAGCTTCCTGAGGCGATACAGAGGGTGGGCAGAGCCGTTTCAGAGGCTCGGGATAGTGGAGTTCACCCTCAAGGACGACTCGCTTGACGACCCCATAATTGTGGAGGAAGCCGTTAGGGCCCTTGGAATCGCGAGCAAAAACGAAGTAGATGAGATGAAAGAGACCACCAGGAAGGTCGCCGGGGTTTTAAGGGAATTCCTCTCATCGAAGGGGCTCCAGCTCGTGGACTTCAAGCTTGAGTTCGGAAGGCTCAACGGCGGTCTAATCATCATAGACGAGCTGAGCGGGGACACGATGCGCGTTGCGAAGGACGGGAGGATTTTAACGCAGGAAGAGCTGTCGGGGGTGATAAGGTGATACTTTCGACGATAGCGTCTCACTCCTCCCTCCAGATACTACTCGGAGCGAAAGAGGAAGGATTCAGGACTCGGCTCTATGTAAAGCCGGAGAGGAAGGCCTTCTACGCATCAACCGGTCTTGCAGATGAGCTTGTAACAACAAAGGACATGAGCGCAATCCTCAATGACGACGGAATAATAGTCCCCCACGGCTCCTTTGTGGCATACCTCGGTCTTGAGGCAATAGAGAATGCAGAAGCGAGGTTCTTCGGCAACAGGCGCTTCCTCAAGTGGGAGACGGCCTTTGAGCTCCAGGACAGAGCCCTCGACGAGGCCGGAATCCCAAGGGTGAGGGTCATCAAGCCCGAGGAAGTCGAACCAGAAGAGTTCTACTTCGTCAGGACAGAAGGGCCAAAGGGGGGAAGCGGGCACTTCATAGCGCGCGGGGAAGAGCTCGAGGAAAAGTTAGAGGGACTTAAGGAACCCCATAGAATCGAGGAGTTCATACCGGGGGTCTACCTGTACGTCCACTTCTTCTACTCGCCAATTCTTGAGCGCCTTGAACTGCTCGGGGTGGACGAGCGCGTGGTCATAGCGGACGGAAACGCCCGCTGGCCGGTTAAGCCCCTGCCGTACACGATAACCGGAAACGTCGGAGTCGCCCTCAGGGAGTCGCTCCTGCCGAGGCTCTACGACTACGGGCTGGCCTTCGTCGAGGCGATGAGAAAGCTCGAACCTCCGGGGATTATCGGGCCGTTCGCGCTCCACTTCGCCTACGACGGGGCCTTCAGGGCGATAGGCTTCGCATCGAGGATTGACGGCGGTTCCAACGCGCTCCACTGGTACGGAAGGCTCTACTGGAGAGAGCCTATGAGCATGGGCAGGAGGATAGCGCGCGAGATAAACCTCGCCCTCAAAGAGGAGAGGCTTGAGGAGGTGGTATCTTGACCTACACGGGCAGAACGCTTGGAATCGGTCTGATGAAGGGCAAGCCCTTCGCCTTCTACCTTCTCTGCTCCCGCTCTTTCCCAAGGAGGAGGGCAATCGTGAGGGAAAACGCCGTCTACATCGAGAACCTAACCCAGACGGACAACCCCTACGTCAGCTACCCGGTCGTCAGGCTCCTTGAAGACTACGCGGTCGTCACCAACGGACTCCAAACTGACTTCATCGCCCAGACCCTCGAGTGGGAGAGCCCGAAAAAGGCCCTAATCCACGTTTTAGACGCGCTCGACTACGAGAGGGACGACTACAACACCCCAAGGATAGCCGGGATAATAGGAAAAGACGGAAGGGGCTGGCTCGGCTTCGCTGGAAAGGACGAGTTTTGGGTAAGGGAGCTGGAGCTGAAAGAAGGCAAGGCCTTCGTCACGGCCACGTACAACCTCGGCTTCACAGAGATAGAGTTTCCGCAGTTCAACACTGCCCAGGAACTGGCTGAGAAGACCATGGAGCTCCCGTTTGAGAACAAGGTGCTCGCTATCGGAATTCTACGCGGGAAAAACTGGGAGCTCGGCTGGAAAAGAGCTTCAGAATAGCTTTAAAAGCTTTTATTCTCCCCTTTTAACTTCTTTGGTAGTCAAAAGGAAAAGGAGCTCAGCGCGGCATTTCCTTTATGTGAACCCCCATCTGCGGGAACGGTATCTCAATTCCCTCCCTCATATAAGCCTCGTAGATGGCCTTTGTGAGGTCGCCCTTAACGGTTCCGTAGTCCTCAATCTTGGCCCATGCCCTGAGCTGCAGGTTTATCGCGGAGTCCCCAAGTCCAGTTATGACGACGGCCGGCTCGGGATCCTTCAGCACCTTCGGGTGGCTCTTCATGATGTCCATCGCAACCTTTATCGCCTTATCGAGGTCTGTGCCGTAGGCGACGCCGACGTCAATGCTGACCCTGCGCGTCGGCATCTTAGTGTAGTTAGTTATCACGCTTCCCCAGACGAGCTTGTTCGGTATTGTTATGAGGACGTTGTCAGGTGTCAGGAGCTCCGTGCTCATAACTCCAACAGCTTCGACCTTTCCCGTCTGGCCGGCGACGGTCACAAAGTCTCCCTTGTCAAAGGGCCTCAAGGCGGCGAGCCACACTCCTGCCGCGAGGTTTGTGAGGGTGTCCTGCATTCCAAAGCCGAGTATCAGGCCTATCACAGCCGAGAGGCCGAGGACGACCGAGCCAACGCCGATTCCCAGCGCGCTGACCGCGAGAAGGATCACCGCGACGTACAGGAGCGCGCTCAGAAACCTGCCGAGGAACTCCACAACTAGTTCTGGAAGCTTGGTCTTCTTCAATCCCCTCTTGAAGGTACCGACGAGTATCTTTGTTACCACCCACCCTATCACAAGAATCGCTACCGCAGTAGCTATCTGGAGGGGGTCACCCCCACGTAGGGTAGAGGTTTATCAAAAGCCACCATGGTATCGCCTCACAGTATATTGGGAGCGTTCCATTTAACACTTTTCCAGAGGACCCTCAAAGGGTAGAAAAAAGGCAGTCTTGTCAAGCGAAGTAATGAGAAATTCAATCAACTCTCTAGCTTTTTCATCAGGTTCGCCATCTCCAGGGCCGCCATGGCGTACTCGAATCCCTTGTTGCTCTTCACTCCTGCCCTGTTGAAGCCCTGCAGTTCGTCCTCGACCGTTATAACGCCGAAGATAACAGGAACTCCAGTGTCCAGGGATACCTTGGCGACTCCTTTGGCGACTTCGTTGGCGACGAGGTCGAAATGCTTTGTCTCGCCCCTCACAACGGCCCCAAGGGCCAGAACCGCGTCGTATTTGCCGCTTTCGGCCATCTTCTTGGCAACCAGCGGAATCTCAAAGGAGCCGGGAACCCTGACAACCTCAACTTCCTCGACCCCGTGCCTCTCAAAGCAGTCGAGCGCACCCTTCAGGAGCTCCTCAGTGAGCAAATCGTTGAAGCGGGCGACCACCACGCCCATCTTCAAGCCGGTTCCGATAAAGCCACCTTCAATCGTTCTTACCTTCATAGGCACACCTCCAAACACTAAACCTCAAACGGGAGCCTGTGGCCGAGCTTCTCGACCTTAACCTTCAGGTACGGCCTGTTGTGCTCCGTGATTTCTGGAGGGGCCGGGATGATCTCAACGACCTCAATCCCGAACTCCTCCAGGGCCCTGGCCTTCGCCGGGTTGTTCGTTATGAGCCTTATCCTTGAAACGCCCAGCGCGCGAAGCATCTGGAAGGCCGCTTCATAGGTTCTTTCATCAGCCTTGTACCCAAGCGCCTCGTTAGCCTCAACGGTATCGAGCCCCTTGTCCTGAAGTTCGTAGGCCTTGATCTTCTCCTTCAGACCTATTCCCCTGCCCTCCTGGTCCATGTAGAGCAGTATCCCGCCTTCCCGGGCTATCATTCTAAGTGAATTTGCCAATTGACTTCCGCAGTCGCACTTGAGGGAGGCGAGCGTGTCTCCGGTGAGGCACTTCGAGTGAATCCTGACGAGCGGAACGTCGCCGTAGGGCTCCTTGACTATCGCGGCGTGCTCCTTGAAGTCCAGCTCGTTCTCGAAGGCTATAATTCTGAACTCCCCGTATCTCGTGGGAAGCCTCGCGTTCGCGTAGACCCTTATCAGCTGCTTCCTCTTCACGAACTCCTTCCAGACGTCGTCGGTGGTGATGACAGGCAGGTCGTGTTCCTCTGCGAACTTAAGGGCGTACTCGCGGTTGTGGGAGTCGCCCCTCTCGTCGAGAATCTCGATTATTAGAGCATAGCGCTTGAAGCCGAGGAACTCCATGAGCTCGAGCGAGCTCTCGGTGTGGCCGCGACGCCTGTTGAGCCCTATCCCTCCGAGGAGGTGAAGGTGCCCGGGGTAGCGGAAGGCCTCAACGCCCAGCCCCCCGGCGAGTTTTCTAGCGGTAAGGGCCCTCTCTTCCGCGGTTACGCCGGTAAAGGTCTCCTTGTAATCGACTGGAATCAGAAAGTTGGTCTCGCCTTCTTTGCTTGGCAGGCGGAAGAAGCCCCGCTTTAGGGCCTCGTCCATATCCATCGTGAGGCACAGCAGGCCCTTTGCGGAGAGCATGAAGTTGACTACCTCGGCTGAGGCTATCTCGGCTGGATAAATCAAATCGGCCTCGAACTCCCTTCTGTCGTCGATGAGAACCACAGGCTTTCCATCGAGAACGGCCTTTCTAAGTTCTCCCAGGTTCATAGGCATCAGGTTCTATAAGAGGAACATTATTTTTAAAAATTTGTTCCAAAAATGGAAAAATCACCCGGGCTGGACGACGAGGTCCAGGACGAGGAAGCCCTCAAAGTCTGGCATTAGCGGACCATCGCCATCGTCGTTGTGGACCGAGATGTTTCCGAAAACGCCGAAGAGGGACCTAACGTGTTTTCCCTCCCAGACGTCCTCTGCAGCAACGCCCCGGGAGAACATGTTCAGCCTCCCTGTAAAGGCCACCCACACAGCAGGTTTGCAGCCCGTGGAGTTGAAGCTTACAGAAATCACCCTCCCCCCTTTGCCAGAGTAGTCAAAGCCGTAGTAGCCGCCGTCGCTGTAGAGGCACGAGTTCCCGATGAGCCGGGCGGAGTAGACCTCGCTCCCGTTCGCCCCCAGCTCGGCACAGTAGTCCTCCGGGGGCCGGGGCTCCTCGGGGACGTCCATCTGGGCGAGCTCTTCCGCAGTGGTTACCCTCTTTCCCACGAGGGAGATAAGGTTCTCGCGGTATTCCGTGCACCTGCGCAGAAACTCCTCGCTCCTCCCGAGCCTCTTGGGAACCATTATGGGGGCGTTCCAGGCATTAAAACCGTCGGGGACGGTCAGTGTGAGAAGCCATTCTTCATTTCCCGAAAGTGACGCTGAGGGAAGCTCCAGAACCTTTCCGTTCCTCAGATAGACCTTTTTCGGCATTTCTCTGAAGACTCCCTTGAATGAGAGGACGGTGCACTGGCCCGCCTTCAGTTTGGCCGAGTACGTGAACTTCCCCTTCGAGTGGCCAACCTTATCGAGTGCCGGCTTAACGAACTCCACCTTCCCTACGGAGAGACCTAGGTCGCGGCTCACATTGAGAACCCGCTCCCTTATGCCGTCCCACCGGAGTCCCAGGTAGTCCGCGCCGGGATAGAGGATGTAGAAGGCCACATTGGAGTCAATCCACCTAGGCACTTCAGCGCTGAAGATAACCCTCTGGTCTTTCAGCGAGCAGGCGAGCACTTCGACCGAGTATCCGGTGCTGTCGAGCCTCTCCGCCGAGAAGACGAGAAGGTCGCCGTTGGCCGTTGCGGAAATAGCCTCATCCGGTCTTTCCGGCTTTTTGCCGTTGGTATCAGAAAAGGCCACTGCACCTGCTACGATAAGAAGTAAGAGCAAAAAAATAAGGGTTGGTCTCCCTTTCTTTGCCATACTCACAACCTCCAGTCTTCGTACACTACTACCATCAATAATAGACAAACTCTTAATATTTAAACTTTCTGTTAAGAAATTTTGTTAAACTCCTCTGGGACATATAATCCATTGCGGTCCCTTTTACCTCCACATTAGGGCTCTCCTAACGTACCTCGCTAAAACGTCAATCTCGTAGTTCACCCTGTCCCCGGGCCTCAGGTGGCCAAGGTTCGTCATCTCGAGCGTGTAGGGGATTACCTGAACCCAGAAGCGGTTCGCCTCGACCCTCGCGACGGTTAGAGAAACGCCGTTAAGCGCTATCGAGCCCTTCTCAGCTATTCCCCACCTCTCACGGGGCATCTCAAATGCCATCCAGGTCGTGTTCCCGCTCCTCCGCGCGGTGATAAAGCGAACCGTCCCGTCCACGTGGCCCGTAACTATGTGGCCGTCAAGTCTATCGCCGAGCTTCAGGGCCCTCTCGAGGTTCACCAGCTTTGCCTCCCTCAGGTTAGTCCTCTTCAGGGTCTCCTCGCCCACATCGAAGACGGCCGTTTTTCCGTCGAACTCGACAACGGTCAGACAGGCCCCGTTCACCGCGACACTGTCTCCTGGCTTTACCTCGAACGGGAGCTCTACGTAAAGCTTTCCCGCCGAGTAGCGGGCTTTGCCTGTTCCCTCAACGATTCCGCTGAACATCTCCACCACCGGGGTAGGCCGTTACGAGGAAGCTCTCCCCAAGCCTCTCTATTGACTCAATTCTCACCACCGGAGCCTCGCTGGCCTTTTGGACTTTTAGACACTCAAAGGGCTTTATTCCGTTCCCGAAGAGCTTGGGCCCGTAAAAGAGGTAGAACTTGTCCGCAAAGGGCAGGAACCCGCAGGCTATCCTCCCACCCTCAATTAGAACGCTATCGATTCCGAGCTCGCCGAGTTTCCTCAGGATTTCTCCCGGCTCGGTTATCGGATATGCCTCGGCGATACCCTCGAAGAGCTCCGGCCTCTCCGTGAAGAAGATTACCCGGCCATCTTCAAAGAGCCTGAACTTCTTGCCCTCCCTGATGGCATTGGCAACCCTGCCGGAGCGGTCGAGGATTACCTTCACCTTCTCAGGGCAGTTCTTCAGCCTGCAGTTGAGCCTCGGGTTGTCCGCCAGAACCGTCCCCGCGCCGACCATTATAGCCATGTGCCCCCTCCTGAGCTCCTGAACTCTCTGTCTCGCTTTCTCACCCGTTATCCACTGCGAGGAGCTGGTCTCCGTCGCGATGAAGCCGTCGAGGGTCATGGCGAGCTTGATCGAAACAAAGGGCATCTTGCTCGTCACGTACTTGATGAAAATCTCGTTGAGCCTTCTGGCTTCCTCTTCGAGCAGGCCGACCTCAACCTCTATTCCAGCTTTCCACATCTTTTCGATTCCCTTTCCAGCTACGAGCGGGTTCGGGTCAACCATCGCAACGACGACGCGCTTGAACCCTTCCTTGATTATCCTGTCCGCGCAGGGGGGCTGTTTGCCCCAGTGCGAGCAGGGCTCAAGGGTGACGTACATAGTAGCTCCCCTGACGTCGTACCCCTTTCTCTTGGCGTCCTCTATGGCGTTGACCTCCGCGTGCTTCTCGCCGAAGCGCCGGTGCCAGCCGACGCCGATTATCTTCCCGTCCTTAACGATGACCGCGCCGACCATGGGGTTCGGGTTTACCCAGCCCTCACCGCGCTTCGCCAGGTCAAGCGCCAGCCGCATGAACTTTTCATCTTCACTGTTCATGACTGGACATTCGTTCCAAAATTTTTAAAATTTTGTTCTACAGTTAGAACAAACCCTTTTTACCTTCTGCTTCAACGTTTAGATGGTGGTTTTCATGGAAGACCCGTACATATGGATGGAGAACCTGAACGATGAGCGAGTTCTAAAGCTTGTCGAAGAGGAGAACAGGCGCTTTAGGGAGTTCGTTGGGGAGCTAAGCGAAGAGCTGTTCCCGGAGGTCTGGGAGTACTACTCGATGCCAACGCTCCACTCCGTGAGGCTCACTGAGAAGGGCGTAATCGCGATGTACAAAGAGAAAGATAGACAGGTCATCAGGTGGCTCGGCGGAGACGTTATCGTAGACTCGAAGGCCCTCGAAAAGGAGCTCAACGACGAGGTTCTCCTCCAGGGGTTCACGGCGGACAAGAGAGGAAAGCTCCTCGCCTACAGCTTCTCGATAGGTGGGGCAGACGAGGGCATAACCCGGATCGTAGATCTCGAAACCGGCGAAATCCTTGAGGAGTTCAGGCCTTCGGTGTGGAACATCACATTCCTCGAAGATGGCTATTACTTCTCCCGCTTCTACAGGCACGGCGAAACGCCCGACGGCGTCAAAGCTCCAGCTGTGAGGCTCTTCTGGAAAGACAGGGACGGAGAGAAGGTGGTCTTCGGCGAGGGCCTCGGTTCCGGCTACTTCCTCGGGCTTGGAAAGAGCACCGATGGAAAGTGGGCAATCCTCACCGTTACCTTCGGCTGGAACAGCGCGGAAATTTACGCCGGCCCGATAGACGAGCCTGAGAAGTGGGAAAAGGTTTACTCTGCAGACGTCCCGGTTGAGCCCATCGATGTCATTGACGGCACACTCTACCTCCTCACGAGAGAGGGAAGGGGGCTCGGAAAGCTCATCGCAGTGAAAGACGGAAAAGTCGAGGAGATAATCCCAGAGGGCGACTTCCCTCTTGAGTGGGCCGGAATCGTGAACGGAAAAATCCTCGCCGGCAGGCTCGTCCACGCGAGCCACCGCCTTGAGGTCTACTCCCTTGACGGGGAGAAGCTGGACGAAGTGAGGTTTGACCTTCCGGGCAGCGTCTACCCGCTCGACGCCGACGGGAAGAAGGCCCTCCTGAGGTACGAGAGCTTCACCGTTCCCTACAGGCTCTACGAGTTCGAGGGTGAGCTCAAGCTCGTGGAGGGACAGGAGGTTGAGGGGAACTTTAAGGTCGAGGAGGACTTCGCGGTCTCCAAGGACGGCACGAGGGTGCACTACTTCCTCGTGAAGGGCGAGAGGGACGAGAAAAGGGCCTGGGTCTTCGGCTACGGCGGCTTCAACATCTCCCTGACTCCAAGGTTCTTCCCGCAGGCGATTCCATTCATAAAGCGCGGCGGAACCTTCGCCATGGCAAACCTGCGCGGCGGCTCGGAGTATGGTGAGGAGTGGCACCGCGCCGGAATGCGCGAGAACAAGCAGAACGTCTTCGACGACTTCATAGCCGTTCTCGGCAAGCTCAAGGCCGAAGGGTATAAGGTGGCGGCATGGGGCAGGAGCAACGGCGGGCTTCTGGTCTCAGCCACGCTCACCCAGCGGCCGGACGTCATGGACGCGGCACTGATAGGCTACCCTGTCATAGACATGATGCGCTTCCACAAGCTCTACATAGGCAGCGTCTGGATTCCAGAGTACGGAAACCCCGACGACCCGAAGGACAGGGAGTTCCTTCTGAAGTACAGCCCCTACCACAACGTTGACCCCAGGAAGAAGTATCCTCCGACGCTCATTTACACCGGCCTCCACGACGACCGCGTTCACCCGGCACACGCTCTCAAGTTCTTCATGAAGCTGAGGGAGATAGGTGCGCCCGTCTACCTCCGCGTCGAGACCAAGAGTGGGCACATGGGCGCATCGCCGGAGACGAGGGCGAGGGAACTTACAGACTTGCTCGCATTCGTGCTTAAGACCCTCTCTTGATTCCTTCTAGGCTTTTAATGTTACTTTTTCATAACTTTTGGACGTTTTTTTTAAAGTGTCTGATACCCGCAATTAAGAGATAAGCTTATAATTGTGAACGCCGCTAAATTATATGGCTGAGTGACTATGGCTGCGGGAAGAATTTCAACAGGCGTTCCTGGACTTGACATCATGCTCAATGGGGGATTAATCCCAGGTAGGGTGTACCTGGTTAAGGGATCACCTGGAAGTGGAAAAACGACTCTGGCAATGCACTTTGCCATGGCAGGGGTTGCAAACGGCGAGAACGTGATGTTCATAACCCTTGAGGAGCCTGCTGAGAATATAAGAGAGGACTTCGGAAAGATGGGCTTTGATGTGTATCACGAGAACTTCATGCTCATAGACGCGACGCCCACGACCGAGCACTACGTCCTGGTTGAAGACTTCTCTGAATCCTTCGCCAAAAACCTCAACAAGCTCACCGAATCCATAAAGGAGCAGTTCCGAACCCGATATTACTCGCGGGTTGTTGTAGACCCAATAACAATGCTGAAGCTTGCCTCAAAGGAAGAGCTTGAGTACCGCAAGGCGTTTCTCGGCTTTGTCAAGACCATGATGCGCCTCAGGACAACGGTTATCATAACCTCAGAGCTTGAACGGACGGACATAGAGGAGTACCTCGTGAGCGGCATCATCGAGATGAAGCTCTTTGAGCACAACGGGGAGCTCAAGAGGGCAATTAAAATCACCAAACTCCGTGGAAGCGGCTTTGATAACGTCATAAGGCCATACGATATAACAGAGAGAGGCATGGTAGTTCACCCCGACAAAACGGCACCATGAGGGTCTAACATGCTTCCCCCAGAAGTCCGGGAGGTTCTTGAAGAACTCCGTGCCGAGAGGATACGCGGCGCGAGCTGGATGGCCAGGCGGGGGGCTGAGGCGTTTAGAATTCTCGCAGAACTCCTTGAGGGGGAGGAGCTGAAGAAGGCGCTGGCAGAGCTCAGGAGGGAACTCCCGCAGGTAAATCCCACAATGGCATCGCTCTACAACCTCTCGCGCTTCATTCCCGTGACGGGTGACCCCCTCCTTGTAAAGTCCAGGGTAGACGAGTTCCTTAGACTGGTTGACGAGGCAAAAAATGCAATCGGGAACATAGGGAGCGAGCTAATAGACGATGGAGACACTGTTATAACTCACTCGTTCTCTTCAGCAGTCTTTGAAGTCATCAGAACGGCAAAGGCCCGGGGAAAGACCTTCAGGGTAATCCTCACTGAGAGCGCCCCTGATTATGAGGGGATAGCCTTGGCAAACGCCCTGGAGAAGGAGGGAATCCCTTTTGAAGTCATAACCGACGCTCAGCTCGGGCTTTTCGCTGAGAGGGCCACCCTTGCCCTCGTCGGCGCGGACAACGTGACGCGCGACGGCGCTGTGATAAACAAGGCGGGTACGTACCTTTTAGCACTTGCCTGCCACGAGAAGGGCGTCCCCTTCTACGTCGCTGCAGAGAGCTTCAAGCTCCACCCGGAACTAAACAGCAAAGACGTGGAAATCCTTGAGAGGCCCTACGCGAGGCAGGGGCACAGGGTCAGGAACTTTCTCTTCGACGTTACTCCCTGGAAGTACGTGAGGGGCATAATAACGGAGCTTGGAATCCTGGTGCCTCCAAGGGACATCTAAAGCCCACAGAAAATGAATAGAAAACAGAAAGGAAAAGTGAAGGCTCACTCCTGGTGGGCCAGCCAGAGCAGGGCTCCCTTGATGAAGGGCCAGTTGCTCTTGATGTACTTCTGGCGGTAATCGTCACTGAGGGCCTTGCTTGAACCGTAGGCGATTATTCTGCCCTTTCCAGCCTCCACAGCGGCCGCTAGTATCGGGTTTGTGCCCTTGGCCATGACAACGTTTCCATCGGCATCAACGGAGTAGCTGGTATCGTAGCCCTTGATGAGCCAGACCGCGTTGCCGCTTATCGTAAGGGTGCCACCGTTGTAGTAGATTGTCCAGTCATCGGGCACGAACTTCATGGCCGGGTGAGCCTTGTTGTATATTCCAACGAACGGATAGTATGGCTTGCCGCTGTTCTTCTCGTCGTCCATGAGCTCGTCGGCGTTGAAGGTAATACCGTACTTACTAACTACTGCGTTGAGGCTCTCAAGCCTTGAGTACCTGTACCAGTCTCCGGCTATAAAGAGTCCACCGCCGTTTTCGATGTACTTCTGGAGTGCGCTTACCTCCTCCGAGGAGAGGTCCCTAACGGGGTTGAGTATAATCACAACGTCGTATCCCTCAAGCAGGTCTGGAGTAAGCGGGTCCCTGTTTATTGTAACCTCCCAGCCGAGCTCGCTTTTGATTTTCTTGGAGAGGCCCTCAACGCCAACGTCCTCGACGTAGTGCTGTCCGTGAGATGCATCAATAAGAACCCTAGCCATGGTGAGCGTTATGTTGGTCTGGGTGCCGGTCTGGTTTGAAGAGGACTTCACTTTCTCGAGAGCTCCCTTGAGGTACGGCAGGAGGAACTCGATTTCCTCCTTAACGTCCTCACCGAGGAACAGTGCCCTGCGTATGTGTATCATCGCCGGGAGGTAAAGGCCGTTCTTCTGAGCACTGGCCGCGAACTCCTTGTAAAGCTCATATTCCTCGTTCACTGCCGCCATACTGCTCTTAACCCAGTTGATCTTGGCCTCAAGCTTCTCGTCAAAGGTAACGCCGTAGCTGGTAAGCTCGGAGACTACTGAAGCAAATTCCTCGTAGAGCTCATCGAGATCTGAGAGCTTGCTCTCATACTGGCGGCCGTAGTAGATTGTCAGACCAAACGCAAGGGCGTTTGGATTTGGAGCGGCTTTAGGGACTTTCGTGTAGTTGGTGGGGTAAACCTCTATGATGTTATATTTATAGCCAATGCCCTCAACGTACTCAAGGGTGTCGCCAACTTCAACGTCCATTATTTCATAGTAGTCATAGAGAACCAGCGCTCCAGTGCTGTCCTCAACGGTTATCGCTTTTCCATCAACCTTGGTGACCTTGACGTTCTTCAGCCTGACGAGCATGCTCTGGTAGGCATCACTCATCTCACCAGCGGTAATGAGAACTGGCTCCGGAAGCTCGGAGGTGCCAACCACCTCGTAGGTCGGGTCTGTTATCTGGTAGAGCCCCTTGTATACGCCAGTCGTTCCGATGACCTGGACGACGTCCCCCAGCTTAACCCCTGGCGAGCCGCCAACGTACACGTAAATTCCACTGTTGGGCTCGGTGCCGTTCTGAATGAAGAACCCGGTGCTGCGGGTGCCTATAACCACACCACTTGTGAGAACGAGCTTGCCGTCCTCCCAGTTCTCCCTTATCTCCTTGATAGTCTGGTACTGGGGAGTCGCTGGGGGCAGGCCTATGTCCTCTGCACTCCTCGGCTCAATCTTAAAGTTGCCATAGGAATAGTATACCACTCCTATAACATAGCTGAGTTCCTGGTCTGCCTCTGGTGTGTAACGATACATCAGGTCGTCGACCCTGGCTGATCCACTACCATCGTCGATTTCCCACTCGCCGTGTCCCAGGTCGGGGTTGGTAACAACAACGTTCTCTACCTTAACGAGCACGCTTTCCCACTGCTCCTGAGAAACATCACCAGTCTGGAGAACAACGGGTTCTGGAATGTCAGCGGTTCCAGTGACATCAACGTCTTCCGGAGCAGCCTTAATCTGCGTTAGCCCATAGTGCTCCTCAACAGTACCAGTCACCAGTATCAAATCACCCTGGTTGACACTGGGAGACGTGCCGAGATAGACGTATATCCCACTCCATGGACCAGTACCGTTCTGAATGAAAAAGCCCTTCGAGGTCACTGCAGTAACTACACCGCTTGTCATCACTAGTTGGCCGTTGTATGGCGAGTCTCCGCTGGGGTCTTCGGTATACTGTATGTCATGGATTGAAACATACTGAACAGCCGCCGATGCAAGTGGAAGCATCGCCGTAGGCAAGGTGCCCAACACCAACAGTACAATTAAAGCTAGTCCCCATCGTCTCATGGCAATCACCCCAGAGAAGAACGGCGCCTATGTATAAATAAGTTTTTCCACTATGCATAATCAAGCTGAAGTATATTCCCCAGTTTTTGATTGTCTGATTTTTCACAAAGGCTAAAAAGAGAGATTATGGAAACAACAAGCGTGGGGGTGTTGGTATGCCAATAACAACGAAGACAGGTGATAAAGGTTTAACAGGTCTCTTCACAGGCGACCGCGTGGCGAAGTATTCACCAGTAATGGAAGCCAACGGCACCATAGACGAGCTCGACAGCTTTCTGGGGGAGGCTAAGCACTACGTCCCGGAAGAGATGACGGAAATCCTTGAGAAAATCCAGGTTCAGCTCTACGACCTGATGGCCGAGCTCGCGAGCAGGGGGAAGTACGCCAAGGTCGGAGACGAGGAAGTCCGCTGGCTTGAAGAGCTAATCCACAGGTATGAGGAGGAAGTCCAACTCCGCGCCTTCGTCCTGCCCGGCTCAACGATAGCGAGTGCGAAGCTCGACGTCTGCAGAGCTATAACAAGGAGGGCCGAGAGGAGAGTGGCTAAACTCGTCCTCGACTACGGTTTCGGCCAGAACGCCCTAATATACCTCAACAGGCTCAGCGACCTGCTCTTCATAATGGCGAGGGCGATAGAGAAGAGGGAAGGAAAGCTGAAGGAGGTCAAGTGAGCGTCTCCTTTCCTTCTTTCAGTCTTTCTTTAGCCCGAACGTCCATCAGCAGAATTTCGCGGTATCTCAGCCAGTAATAGAGGGCGACGGCCCCCATTCCAATCCAGAGGCCGAGGGTAACGAGCCACGCGGGGTAAACGTTCAGGAGCGGGCCGACGAGGACGAGGCCGAGGGGCGTCGCTATGTTCGTCAGTATTCCCAAGGCCGAGAAGACCCTGCCGCGAACCTCGCTCGGAACGGCCCGCTGGATTTTGGAGTCAATTGGAATGCTTATGAAAGCCTCGCTTACTCCCCAAACTACAGAGGTGGCCGTAAGTACAATGAAAGCTCCCTCCCGTTCAAGCTTTGAAAGAGGGGATATCAACCATATGAACAGAACCATCACGAGGCCGTTGAGGAGCATCGCCTCGAACAGGAACTTTCCTGCCCCCTTCCCGAACTTCACCGCTATGAGAATGTTCCCAATCAGTGCCCCGCCCATGAAGAAGCTCTCCATGAGGCCGAACTGGAAGCTCGTGAACTTGAGGACTTCCCTCATTGCGTATGGGAGCAGAACCGCTCCAAAGGGGGCCCCAAAGATGCCCATGAATATCGCGAAGGTCATCAGCGTCCTCAGGTAATGGTGCCCGAAGATGAAACGGACGCCTTCCTTTATGTCGCTGAAGACCTGACCGATTCCCTCAATTGGCTTTGCCTTCCACTCGTAGCGGATTAGCATCTCAAAGAGGCCTGAACCGAAGAAGCTGACCGCGTTTATCAGGATTGCAAGCTTTATCCCGCCGATTCCGTAGATTAAACCGCCGAGGGCCGGTCCAACGAGGCGGGCCAGTATCGTGAAAGAAGACACCGTTGAGTTTGCCTTCTCAAGCTCGTCGGGCTCCACCAAGTCGGGAAACATCGCCCCGGTTCCGGCAGAGAAGAACGAACCCAAGACCGCCATAACCACCTGAACTGCCAAAAGCTGGTAGATGCCGAGGAAGTTGAAGGCTATGACACCGAAGAGGAGAATCCCCCGGATTAGGTCAAATCCAACCATGAGCCACTTTCTATTATACCTGTCGCCGACGACACCTGCGAAGGGCATGACTATGAGGGAGGGAATTATCTCGGCGAGGATAAAGAGCGTCATCATCGAACCGCTGTGGGTCTTGTCGAGGACATAGAGCGGTAGGGCAACGTCCTGCACCGCCCAGCCGAGCTGGGAAACGAACCTTCCAACGGCAAAGAGCCAGAAGTTCCTGTTGAGGCTCACGGCACCACCTCCTCTGTCCCCATTTTTGCATAATTGTTGAATTAAGTGATTAGGAATTAAAGAATCAAATCAGCTCGACCCTCACGTCGCCGTTCACAGTGCTGGCCCGGACCTCGAACTCACCCGTCCCTATAACGGGGTCGTCCGGGTCTATGCCGACCAGTTTGACGTCTCCATTGACCCTTTTGCTGACTATCCTGGCATCGCAGAACTCGGTCAGGCGAAGCACGATGTCACCGTTGACGCAGCTTACCTCAACGTCCCCCTCGAGCTCCTCGATGGTAAGTTCGATTTCACCGTTCACGGTGGAGGCCTTCAGGGGGCCAGCAACCGTTAGGTGAGCCCTTATCTCGCCGTTCACCGTGCTGAGCTTTTCGGCCTCGCAGTCCTTCAGGCCTATCTCGCCGTTAACCGTCGTGACTTCCTCAAAGCGCACGCCCCTGGCCTTAAGCTCGCCGTTCACGTTCTTCGCGCTCACCGGGACGCTCCGCGGAACCTTCACCTCTATCTCAGCCCAACCGTTCTCCCTGAGCAGGTCCAGGAACTTTTTCTTCGGCTCCTCCCCGATGACGAGCCTGCTTCCCTTCTGCTCGACTTCAACGTTTACCTCGCCGTGGACGGTGTAATCCACCTCGACGTAGTCATTTTCCCAGCCTTCAATCTCGATCCGGCCGTTGGTGGCCTTTATGTCGACTTCCTGGACGTTTTCAAATATCATATCAAACCCTCCAGCGGATGAAATTCAAAATCGAAAAGGGGCCTCTCGTGCCCCGTCTTCTTTTCGCAACACTCCTCCCGTCCATCGGCGATTGTGATGGTATCGGGAGCCTTTGAAATTGCCGCGGTCTCCATCCCACTCACCCCAGGTATGATGTCAGCTCGTCGAGGAGCTCCTTCACGCGCCTGTTGAGCAGGGTCCTGTCTATGCCAAGTCCCTCTATCAGCCCGGCGCTCTGCTCCTCCACTATCTCCTTCGCCTTCCTGACCACCAGCCTATAGGCGTCGCCGTTCTCTATGGTGTACGCTTTGCCCCCCGTCCTTATGCGCACCGTGCCGTCTCTGGCGGAGATTACGACGTCCTCGATGCGTATCTTGGCCCTTCCCCTGCCGACGCTGACCGAGACGTCGCCCGAGCGCAGGGAAACGGTTTCGCCCAAGCTGAGGCTCTCGTTTCCGCTCCGGTAGATCACCCTCTCACCGTCGACCTCGATGGAGTACTCGTCGGTCTGAACCTTCAGCCTCTCGCCTACCTTGGTGAGCTGGAAGCCGTTGCGGAGCTCCCTGATGGTCAGCATATCCTTGAACCCCCCAACGATTCCGTCATGGATGTGTATCGGGCCTATCCTGACCCTCTCCCCGTGCGGTGTATCTACGACCTCAATGAAAGGCAGCTTCACGTACTCGAAGTCCTCGCCCTCGTAGACCTTGATTATGCCCAAATCCACTACGCTCTCGCCCTTCGTCTTTCTGTAGAGCCTGTCCGGGTTAATCAAGCGATTTGCAGTTTCAACGAAGCCCTCGTCAGCATTTGTTTTCTTCCCAACCTTCAGCTCTCCCCACACCGCGACTGGACTTGAGAGGGCTTTCCTTATCTTTCCGAGCGGAGTCTCCACCTCAACTTCAACGCTTCCATCTATCACCCAGCCAACCCGCTTCCCGCCGAACTTTACGGGGTACGCTCTTCCCTCTCCCCTTAGCCCCACGTCGCCGAAGTCGGCCCCATTGAACTCGTAGGCCTTCTTCTCGACCTTCCACTGAAAGTGCCTTTCTTCGCCCTTGCCGATGAGCAGTCCCGCTATGGCGAGGACAACGGAGTATGCGAAGGCCCTTCCAGCTAGGTCGTGGAGGTCTTCGGGCATGCCGAGCCAGCCGCCGAAGTACAGGAACAGGGCAGTCCAAAACGCACCCTTTGCCAGTGCGAAGATTATTCCGGTCAGCGTTACGCCGAACCACTTCCCCACGCTCAGCAGTTCAAAGGCAAAGATTAGAGCTATTATCGCGTAGACAATGTAGTGGTTGTACTCTTCAAGGCCGAGGTGGCCTTTAAAGAGCCAGACGATCAGGAGCACTGCGGTGAGCTTTTTGAGGTACTCAGCTATCTTAAACCTCGGGCTTTCGTAGCCCGTAATGCTGTAGTTCCAAACACTCATTCTTCCACCTCCTCAAGGGCGGTAATTATCTCCAGCAGGCGCAAAAACAAACGGCCGTTGGGCGAGATTTCATACCTCTCGCCTTTCCTGATCATCCCCGTTTTCAGGAGGAGCTTCAGGTGGTGCGAAACGGTCGGGCTCTCCACGCCCAGCGCTTCCTTTATCTCTTTGAAGCTCATCGGCCCCTCGGAGAGCATCTTGAGCACCCTAATCCTGTCGGGGTTGGCGAGGGCCTTGAGGGTTTTCGCAGCTCTCTCCTCGTCTATCTCGGGCAGGCTTCCGCCTTCGAGCTTTCTCCTGAGCCGGGCCTTTATCGAGAGCATGACCTCATCAACGGGGTCAATGTTTTCCTCCAGCACCTCCAGCCTCTTCTTCAGCTCTTCGAGCTGAACCTTCAGGTCGTTCTCCATGGTACCACCAGGTACAGATTTTTGTAGTACAATTTTCTGTACTTAACTAGTGCGCCAAGTATATAAAAGTTTATCGGTGTGAGAAGGGTCAAAGATGAAGAGCCATAATCAATAGTTAACAAGAGCCAAATACGAAACAGCAGGACAAAAGAAGAATGACAACAAGACTCACTCAAGCCGAGATTCTATAGTCTTAATCTCCTCATCAAGCAGGTTCTTGATGTGCTTGAGGAGCTCAAGGTACTCCCTCAGCGTTTCCTTGTCAATCTTCCGCGCCCGGCCAGTCTCTTCAATCTTCTTCTTAAGCCTCTCGTGGTAGCTTATTGCAGTGTAGAAGGTCCGGAGAGCCAGGTCGTTTGACGTCCTCAGGTACTCCCAGCCCTTGTCGGTCAGCCGGTACTTAACGCGCCTTACCTTTCCGCGGTACTCCTCATGGGGCTCCAGAAGGCCTTCTTCGACCATCTTGTTGAGTATTGTGTACAGGTTGCTGTGGCTCGGCTTCCAGAGACCGATTGCAAGCTTTTCAAGCTCTTTTAGGATTTCATAGCCGTGGGTTTCCCCTTTGAGGCCGACGATGACCAGTATGATGTTCTTCAGGGGAACCGTAAAGAGCCCCTTGATTATCTTCCGCTCCATGTCTTCTCCCATTGCGACCACCGTAATTGAAGGTTAAACCACAATCCTTATAAGCAATTCTCTCAACGACATGTCGAAATTTGACATGTTTGAATTTATCATGTTGATAAACGACAATGGTGATGGACATGGCGTGGAACGAATGGATAGTAAAGCACGCAAAGGCCATCGTGGCCCTCTGGGCCATCGTCGTCATGCTCTCAATGCCCCTTGCGGCAAAGCTGAGCGACCTCACGAACTACAGCACGGACCAGTTCCTGCCCAAGGACGTGGAGTCAGTTAAGGTGCAGGAGACCCTAACGAAGGAGTTCCCGGAGTTCGCGACCAGCAACAACCAGACGTACATGATAGTCAGCGGGGTGGACGTGAACGACCCTGCAACGAGGAACGCCTACGAGCGCTTCAAGGCCGAGGCAGCGCCCTACGGCTCGAACTTTACCTCTTACTACGACGCCGTTGATATGCTCCAAAACGAGTCCTACGAGATGGCGTTAAACCTCACAAAGACCACCGCAAACCTCACGGGGATCTTCTATACATCAGCCATCAATGCCAGCGACACCTATGGGGCGCTCCTTTCACAGATCCAGAACCTCAGCGACCAGGTAAAGGAGCTCAACGAAACCCTTCCCCAGCTCGCCGGTGCTTACCTCGCGCTCGATGCCAACCTGAGCGTTCTCTACAACCAGAGCCTAGCCTTAAGGGAAGCGCTCAACCAGACGGACTTGGCCTATGTTCAATTACACCAGAACCTAACCACCGCAAGCGAACAGCTGAAAACGCTGAACTCAACGATAGCGGGCCTCAACTTCGGCCTCTACAACCTGAGCGACGGCTACGCGAGGACTTACCTCGGCGTTCTCGGAACCTACGGAGCGCTCGTTAAGGCAGGGGCTTACCAGAGCGGGCTCAGCGAAATGACGGCCAAGGCAATAGCAACCCGGCTCGGAGTCCCCGTCGAGTTTGTCTACGCGGTCTACAACGCTACTTACAAAGTCTATTCGGCCTACGGGCCATCGGCAGTAACCGATGCGCTCCTTGTCAACGTCACGAGGGGTATAGTCCTAAACCAGATAGACGACCCGATGCAGAGGAGCCTAGCGGAGGCCTACTCTGCCGCCTTCTACGGCGGTGTTGTGGCGTTCGACGGGCAGGCTGGTAGCAACTACGCGCTCATACAGCTCGGCGAGAACGCGGTTGAGCCCGTCGAGGAGATAGCGGGCAACGCACTCTCCAACCTCCCGCTCCTCATCGAAAAGGCAGGCGGAAGCTACACCGTTCCGGGCTTCGGCAGTGTTCCCGCCAAGACCCTCTCGTACATCGTAAACGTCTCGATAGGCCTCGGAAGGAACCCAAGCCCCCAGGCAGTTGAGGGCGCGACCATCAAAGTCGCGAAGGCGCTCATGACTGGCAGTCCGCTCCTTGGGATGCCCAATGCCGATGTAATATTAAGGACGCTCCTCGCTTACGGCCCGACCAGGGAGCTCGAAATTAACCTCCTCACCGGGGCGCTGGTCGAGAAGCTCCCAGCCGAGCAGAAGTCCCTGGCCAAGCCGATAGCGAAGACCGTCGTTGCCTTCGACGCCAAAGCAACAGGCGTTCTGGCGAAGAACCCCGAGACCTTGAAGAAGGCAACCGTTTCACTGCTCGCCGAGCTCGTGAAGGAGAAAGGCGTTGAGCTTCCGGAGAGCGTCATAGGTGAGGTCTATGACTCAAATGGAAACATCAGACCGATAGTGAGGGAACTGCTCGTCCAGAACACGGCGGAGAGGCTCGGGGACGAGAAGGTCGCGGAGACGATAGTGAACGTCGTCGTCAAGAACCCGGAGGAGCTCGCCAAGGGAATTGGCGTGAAGGAGGCCGTTAAGAAGATTATCACGAGCCTCGCAGGGGACGCACCGATAGACCTTGGAAAGGTTGTTGACGAGGTTTACGCAGGAAAGGACCCCTATACGATAGCGTATGAACTCTTCGAGGAAGGTGTGAACAAGGAGCTCGCCAACGTAAACGCCCCAGAAGACGTTAAAGAGACGCTGAAGGAGATTATGCTCACTGTTGCCGAAAAATACCCGATGGGCGAGGCTGAAATCGAGGCCCTCGTTAAGGAGAAGACCGCGAAGCTCGTTGAGAAGTTCATCGGGGACATAAACCTTGGAGTTGAGCTCCACATCAACACTTCCCAGCTCGTCGAGATAGCCTTCAGGTTCAGGGACGACCCGAGCGTGATAACCAGAGAAGACGTTAGGCCGATAGAGGAGGAGATTTACCCGTCAATCTACGGCCTCGCCAAGGACTACATGGGAATGCTCAAGAGCCCCGACAACAGGACGATGCTGGTTCTCTTCGTTCCAAAGGGCCTGGAGGGCGTAAGCGACCTGGAAAAGCAGAGTAAAGCCCAGTATGAGAGCTCGCTGAAGGCAAAGGAAGTGGCCCTGAAGGAGTTCGAGAAGGTCTCACAGAAGGTAGAGGTGTACGTAACCGGAACGCCCGTTCAAACCTACGAGGCAATCAAGTACGGCAAGGAGGACAACGACAAGACCACGAAGTTCAGCGTGGTCGGTGCTCTAATCGTGCTGTTCATCCTCATGGGCGCGGCTCTGCTTGCAACGCTCCTGCCATTCACAGGAGTCGCGACTGCGACCCTCACAGCACTTGGAATCCTCTACCTGCTCGCTAAGGGAGACTACCTCGACGTCGGGAGCTGGGCCCAGATGCTGACCGTCACGACGGCACTTGGTCTCGGTATAGACTACTCGACCTACTACCTCCACCGCTTCAAGGAGTACCTCGCTGAAGGCTACGACCACAACAGGGCGGCGAGCGAGGCCCTTAAGAGGGCCAAAGACGCCGTTCTGGCCAGCGCATCAACCGACGTTGTGGCCTTCGCGAGCTTCGTCCTCGCCTGGGAGTTCCCGATATTCAAGACCATCGGCATGATAGCGCCCTTAGCCGTTATAGTCGTCCTCCTGGCCAGCTTAACCTTCATTCCGGCGATAACCGTCCTCATAGGCGACAAGCCGATATTCTGGTGGCCGAGGCACATAAAGCACCACATCGAGAGGGTGGACCTCCACGAGAGGAGCAGAATCGCGGAGTGGGCCGTCAAGCACGCCAAGGTGGTTGTGCTCATAGCGCTCCTCATAGCCGTTCCGGCGGCGTACAACTTCGTGAACTTCAACGGAACCCATGATATAAAGCTCTTCATCCCCAAGGACAGCGAGACCTACAACTTCCTCAAGCTCAGCGAGAGCACGGTCGGTGCAGGAGTTACCTCCCCGACCTACATCCTAATCGACCTCGGGCACCCTGTGAGCGACAGCGACCTCAAGACCATCAGCGAACTCGCGGAGAGGGTTTCGAAGGTTCCGGGCGTTAAGTACGTCTACACCCTTACCCAGCCCTACGGAAAGCCCGTGAACGCGAGTGTGGACGAGCTGAAGACCATTGGGGGCAACCGCTACCTGTCCGAGGACAGTACCAAAGTGCTTATCCAGGTCACCGGAGAGTACGGGGCCACCGACGACCGCTCCAAGGACATGGTGAGGACGATAAGGGAGGTAGTGAAGGACGAGGAGGAGTCGGGAGCGATAAAGTCGGGAATGGTCGGCGGAAGCACCGCACTGGCGCTCGACCTCAGCGACCTCATCAACGACGTCTTCTGGCACAGACTCTTCCCGGTGGCGCTCGTGCTCATGTTCCTCTCCCTCATACCGACGCTCAAGGGACTGCCTGCCGTAATAACCACTATAGGTACCATAGGCACCGGCGTGCTCCTCAGCATAACCGTCTCCAGCTGGCTCTTTGAGCAGGTCTTTGGCCAGCAGGTCATGTGGTTCCTGCCGATGCTCGTCTTCATAGTGCTCCTGGGAGTCGGCATTGACTACAACAGCTTCTACCTCGTCAAGGCCAGGGACGAGTTCGAGCGCAGGAGCGCGAAGGATGCACTGGTGGTCGCCGCGGGAACGATGGACACACTGGTCGTCGGGCTTGCAGCGGTGCTCGCCGCCACATACGGTTCACTGATGACGGGTGCAACGTGGGGAATAAGGGAGATAGGCTTTGCACTGGCAGTCGGAGTGCTTCTCACCGCTACGGCGGCGGTCTATCTGATAGGTCCGGCCACGATGGCCCTCTTCGGCGAGAAGGCCTGGTGGCCACTGCACAAGGGCGGAAAGAAGGACGAGAGGAAGTGAAGCCCCAACCCCCTTCTTTTTTCTTTCCATTCGGCAGACTTTTAAACGCTAAGCCGGAGCTTTCACCATGAACATCGCCGAGATGCTCGCCCTCATAGCGGTCGGCTACGTCCTCAAGCTAATCCTCAAAGACGAGAGGCCCTTCAATTACCTCAGAATCATCGTGAACGATGTCCTTCTGGCCCTCTTCATCTTCGGAAACGTTGCGAGTAAGGATTTGAACTATCTGCTGGGCATCAAAACAGTCTTTCTCTACGTTTTTATTATCGTGGGACTAAGTCTCTCGACCTCCTACCTTTACGGGCGCTTTAAGCTCAAAAACAACCCCTGGGCCGGCGCGCTGATGGTTCTCTCGGTCTACCCCAACACGGCAGCGCTTGGCTTTCCCATAGCGAGCCTCTTCCTCGACGACATAACGCCCGCGATACTTTACTCCACGACCAACTCAATGATAGTCATCCCAATCGTCACCTTCATAGCGGCCCACTACTCCAGCGGGGGCGCGAGCGTTAAGGAAAGCTTCATCAAGGCCCTTAAGTTCCCGCCGACGGTGGCGAACCTCTTCGCCCTTGCACTCGTCATAGGCGGCGTTCATCTTCCTGCCCAAATCCTTGAGCCGGTAAAAACCGTCGGCTGGCTCAGCATTCCATTGCTCGTCATCTACTTCGGCTCGCGGATAACGCTGAGGAGTTTCGACTGGCGCAAGCTCGCTGAAGTTGGGGCCTTCAGGATAGCGATTCCATTCACCTTTGTTTTCCTCACCCTCCGGTGGGAAAGGCCGGAGGTCTTTTACTCGGTTCTCGTCGAGGCGAGCATGCCTCCAGCAATAGCGGCCAACGCAATCCTGGCTCAGTACAGGCTCAAGGCAGAAGAAGCCATAAGCGTAACCTTCGTCCTCACACTCTTCGTCATCGGACTGTTTTTGGCGTTGAAGTTGGTACTATAGCACGCCGCTTCTCCCTTATTCTCTTCAAGGCTACGGGTTATGCCAGCCTGGGCAAACCTTTTTAAATACCTCCTCAATTCCCAACGCGAAGGGGCGGCTGGCGGGAGCTGGCCGTCACCGGGAGGTGGTTGTATGGCAAGGATACACGCGAGAAAGAGGGGTAAGTCTGGTTCAAAGAGGCCTCCAAGGACCGCTCCGCCGACCTGGGTGGAGTACACCGCTGAAGAGGTCGAGGCGCTCGTTGTTAAGCTCAGGAAGGAGGGCTACAGCACCGCGATGATAGGAACCATCCTCCGTGACCAGTACGGCATACCCAGCGTCAAGCTCGTCACCGGCAAGAAGATAACCAAGATTCTTGAGGAGAACGGCCTTGCCCCGGAGATTCCGGAAGACCTCATGTTCCTCATCAGGCGCGCCGTGAACCTCAGGAAGCACCTCGAGCAGCACCCCAAGGACAAGCACTCAAGGAGGGGCCTCCAGCTCATTGAGAGCAAGATTAGGCGCCTTGTCAAGTACTACAGGAGAACCGGAAAGCTTCCGGCCAAGTGGCGCTACGACCCAGAGCAGGCGAAGCTCCTTGTTCGCTGACCCTCTCCTTCTTCTTCCTTGGTGATGCCCCGTGGACAGGGAAGCCTTTCTGGAGAGGGTTCGCGAGGGAGCCGAGCTTATCAAGATGCACATCGAGTTAGGGCACACTATAAGGCTCATCTCCCACCGCGACGCCGACGGAATAACTGCTGGCGCTGTTCTTGCCAAGGCAATAGCCAGAGAGGGCGGGAGCTTTCAGCTCAGCATCGTCAAGCAGGTCAGCGAAGAGCTCATAGAAGAGCTCGCACGTGAGAAGAGGGAAATCTACGTCTTCAGCGACCTCGGAAGCGGTTCAATCGAGCTGATTCAGAAAAAGCTCGACTTTGCGACCGTCGTTGTGGCCGACCACCACCCACCGGAGGGCGACTTTTCGAGCGAGTCCAAGGTCCTCATAAACCCGGTTCCCTTCGGGGCAAACAGCGTCCGCGACTTGAGCGGTTCGGGCGTCGCCTACTTCGTTGCCAGGGAGATGAACGATAAGAACAGGGACCTGGCTTACATAGCCACTGTCGGTGCGGTTGGAGACATGCAGGAGATAGACGGCACCTTCCACGGCCTCAACCTTGAAATCCTTGAGGACGGCAAGAAGCTCGGAATCCTTGAGGTCAGGAAGGAGTTAAGGCTCTTCGGCAGGGAGAGCAGGCCCCTCTACCAGATGCTGGCCTACGCGACCAATCCAGAGATACCCGAGATAACCGGCGATGAGCGAAAGGCAATAGAGTGGCTCCGCGCGAGGGGCTTCGACCCGGAACTCCACTACTGGCAGCTCCGCGAGGAGGAGAAGAGGAAGCTCCACGAGGCCTTGCTCGTCCACATGATAAAGCACTCCGCACCGAAAGAAGCCATAGACAGGCTCATAGGGGACGTTGTCGTGAGCCCGCTGTATCCCGAGGGCGACGTCAGGCACGAGGCCAGGGAGTTCGCAACGCTCCTCAACGCGACGGGAAGGTTGAACGCGGGAACTCTCGGCGTGGCGATATGCCTCGGCGATGAGGATGCATACAAGAAGGCCAGAAAGATGCTCGAAGACTACAAGAAGGAGCAGATAGAGGCTAGGAAGTTCCTTATCCAGAACTGGAGCATGGTTGATGAAGGAGAGCATGCCTACGTCTTCTACGCTGGCAGGAACATCCGCGACACGCTCGTGGGGATAGTTGCCAACATGGCCATCAATGCGGGCCTGGCCAACCCGGAGAAGCCCGTCGTCGTGATAGCGGACAGCGAGGAGGACGAGAACCTCGTTAAGGCCTCCGCCAGAACGACCGAGAAGGCCCTGGAAAAGGGCTACCACCTCGGAGAGGCGCTGAAAGAGGTCGCTGAGAAGCTCGGAGGAGAGGGCGGCGGCCACGCGATAGCGGCCGGAATACGCTTCCCCAAGGGCAAGATAGACGAGTTCATTAAACTCTTCAACGAAGTACTCGGAAAGCAGGTGAAGGGCAATGAAGATTAAGGCGGACGTTGAGATACGGTGGCACTACGGCGACGAGCTCAAGGCTAGAGCGATAGCCGGCGCTATAGAGGTTGACAACGATGCAATGCCCGAGGAGCTAAAGAAAAGTTTAAATGTGCGAACCCGATGGGTTGATGGGGACGTTATAACAAAGGTTAAATACTCGGGTGAGATTGAGACACTCATCAAAGCACTCGATGATTTGGTGTTTTCGGTCAAAGTCGCCGAGGAAATGACCGAAAAGGTATGAACTGGAGGTGTTAAGATGGCAAAGGGTAACCCAAGGCGTAAGGCAGCCGCTGCCAAGGATAAGTGGAAGATGAAAGAGTGGTTCGTGGTTTACGCTCCGGAGTTCTTCGGAAGCAAGGAGATAGGCCTCACCCCCGCTGACGACCCCGAGAAGGTCATCGGTAGGGTCGTCGAGACCACCCTCAGGGACATTACCGGTGACTTCACCAAGAGCCATGTCAAGCTCTACTTCCAGGTCTACGACGTCAAGGGCCAGAACGCCTACACCAAGTTCAAGGGCCACACCCTCGCCAGGAGCTACATAAGGAGCCTCGTCAGGAGAAGGACCACCCGCGTTGACGGAATCTTCAACATCACCACCAAGGACGGCTACAAGCTCCGTGTCATGGGCATGGTCATCGCCTACAGGAGGATTCAGACCAGCCAGGAGAGGGCCATAAGGAAGATCATGCAGGACATCATCTACAAGAAGGCTGAGGAGCTCAACTTCGCCGACTTTGTCCTCCAGTCCGTCAACGGCCAGATCGCCCAAGAGATTGCCAAGGAGGCCAAGAAGATATACCCGATCAAGCGCGCTGAGGTCAGGAAGATAAAGGTTCTCGCCGAGCCGGGGGCCTGACGGCCCTCTGAAAAATCTCTTTTGACCCCTCTGTGCTTTTCTATTCAACTCAACGACCAACTTTTTAAGAGTCCATCCAACTTCAATGGGGTGAGAACATGAAGTTCCTTGTAAAGACCCAGCGAGACATGGAAGCCGTTGCCGGCAACTACATTACGGAAGCGGTTCCCGACGCGGAAGTCTGGATTGCGCCGATGGGCTACACCGGGCTCGTTCTCGTGGAGGCAGACGAGAATGCCTATGAGAAGCTCCTTGAGATACCCGAGGTGGAGCGCGTTATCCCGGTTCTCGTCGAGACCGAGGCCGACCTTGAGAAGATAGCGGAGAGCGCCGAGAAGATTGCCCACCTCATCGGGGAGAACGAGACCTACGCCGTCAAAACGAAGAGGCGCGGAAAGCACGACTTTTCGAGCATAGACGTGAACAGGGTTCTTGGGGCGAGGATAAAGGAACTGAGCGGGGCAGACGTCAACCTGAGCTGGCCCGATAAGGTCGTCCAGGTTGAGATAATCGGCGATAGGGCATACATCTCGGTTCTTCCGGGGGAGGAGTACAGGAAGTACACTCCCAACAAGATCGACGCAAGGAAGCTCTTCAGAAAACTCACGGTCGTCCAGATGCCCTACTGGGGAGACTACAAGGCCTGCAGGAAGTTCGGCGAAAAGATAGGCAGGGCGGCACAGGCGTTTGAAGTCAAGGAGCTTATAATAGCCCCCAAGGAGAAGATGGACGCCTTTGAGCTGATGGAGTTCATCAAGGGAGTCAAAATCGGACAGGAAAGCCGCTACAAGATACAGCGCGAGGCCTATCCCTGGAAGGTCGAGAAGGTTCCGGTCTCAGTGTGGGACCTCTACCAGGTTGTCAGGGACAAGAGGCGCAACAAGAGGCTTCTCATAATAACCGACCCGAAGGGCCCGACGCTGGCGGAGGTCAAGGAGGAACTCGCGAGGGACATGCACCACGCGAGGGAAGTGGTGGTCTTCATAGGCTCCCGTGAGGGAATCCCGCGCGGCGTCTTCCGCTTTGCCGACTACGTCGTGGACCTGGCCCCGTACATGACCTTTGCCACCGAGCATGGAATCCCTGCAACGCTGGTCTCCCTCTGGGAAGTTTACGAGGAGTTTTTGAGGGAGAACGGGAAAGAGGAGAAAGAAGGGGAATGACTTCATTTCCTTTTTTCGGCGTCAGCCCCTAAGGTCGTCCTCACCGCTCAGGAATCCGCCGTAGTCATCATCCGCCCCTCGGCTTTAAGAGAAGAGGTTTCTTAAACTTCACTGAAGGAGGAGATAGAACAGACCAGCCCCTGCAAGGCCACCGAGCAGGCTCGCGAGGAAGTTCGTCGAGTTGTTGTCGGTAACGCCCCAGTTCTCAAGGGTCGCCCCGATAAGGCTGTCAAGGTTTACGCCGATAAACCCACCGGTTACAACTGCAAGGAGCATCTGGCCCTTGTATTCCGTCAGGGGAAGCGCGAAGAGTGCTATAACCAGAGAGCCGATAAGAGCAAACAGCTCACCGGCAAGCGAGACTCCCCCATTCACACCTGGCTTTACAGGACGGAGGTTGGTTATCAGCCTGGGCCTCTTCCCGAAGACTTTGCCGAGCTCGCTCGCAAGGGTGTCCCCGTTAACGGTAGCTATCGCCGAGAACGTGCCCGCCCAAAAGGTGTCCATCATGGTGAGCTTTTCAATCACGAGGAAGAGAACCACCGCGAGGCCGTTGCCCAGGACGTTGCCCCAGCTCCTCACTCCGCCATTGGACTGGGCAACTCCCCTCCTTTTCTTCTCCTCGTAGCGGTACTTGGTGGCAAGAACACCGAGGACAACGAACGTCAGAAGCGCGAGGAACGGATAAACTCCACCGAGCTCAAGGACTGCTAAGCCAAGAAGTGCCGCTGAGACTGTGCCCCTCCAGTCAAGGGCTTTCGTTTTATACGCACCAACGCCAAGCACTGCAACGATTGCAACGTCTGTGACAATCCTTCCGAGCATCCTCTGACACCTGAGGGAAGTTATAAGTTGAGTTTATTACGTTTTTCCCTGGACGAAATAGGGAAGAAAAATCAGAGGGTCTCGAACTTCACCGTCTCGGTGATGAATGTTATGTCAAGGCTCTCTATCCCGGGTATCTTCTTGGTAACCTCAGAAATTATCCTCTCAAGCTCCTTCATGTCCTTGGGGCCAATTACGTGGAGAACCAAGTTGTGGGAGCCGATTGCGCGCTGGATTACCTTGACGTTCTCGTCGTTCTTGAGGACGTTTATGACCTCCCCAATGTCAACATCGGGCTTGATGGTGACTCCTAAGACGACATGGATATAGCCCATGGCATCATAATCGGGTATGATGGTATATTTGAGTATGACCCCACTCTGCTCAAGCCTGTTCATTCTCCTCGAAATCCTCTGCCTCGTTGTACCGAGGAGTTCGGCAAGCTCCTTGTAGGTAAGGCGAGCATTCTTGGCGAGCAGCTTAAGGATCCTCAGGTCGATGGCAGTTATTTTATCCCTCATTTTTGCCCACCTCCTTTCTGGTTAGTTGGAAAAAACGACCAGTGCATATAAAAATATTTCGTCTCACTCCGATTCTCCTACCACAAGGTTACTCCCCACCCCCTAATTAGGGGAGACTAAAGAAAAGACATAAAACAAAGTGTCGTGTGGAAATATCATTACCCCAACAATAATTACCCGGTTTTCAAACTTTTTGGTTTGAGTCTCTTAGCCGGTACTTGTCCACGCTCCTCTTCAGGGCGTCTTGGACGTCTATGCCGTAGTAGTTTGCTATGCAGACGAGGGCAAAGAGGACATCCCCCAGTTCCTCGAGGAGTTTGTCTTTATCGGCGTGCCCCTTGATGCCCTCGTATGCCAGCATCGCGTCCGCCAGCTCGCCCAGTTCTTCGGTCACTGCGGCAAACATCTCAAAGGGCTTCCAGTAGCCCCCAAGCTCCTGGATTAGCTCATCAACGAGTTTCTGCAGTTCATTCACCGAGGAGCTCCCCCTTGACCATCTGGAAGTACCTCTCAATCGCATCTTTCTTCGCCCTGTAGAAGTGCATTCTTCCCTCTTTTCTGTTCTCGACCAGTCCCAGGGACTTAAGAGTCCTTAGGTGGTGGCTTATGAGGGTCTGGTCTTCTCCAAGGGCCTGCGATATGAGGCAGACGCAAAGCCACTGGTCGCGGAGGAGTTTCAGAATTGCAAACCTGAGCGGGTTGGATATCGCCTTGAGGAACCGTATGCTATCCTGGTCCACAGTGGGGTCTACCTCCACGTCGAGCTCGGGAATTCCACACCTGTCCACGCACTTCAGAACGGTCTTCTTCTGCTTCTCATCGAGCTTTTCCAAGAGCTCCACTACTTTCATGCGTACCACCTAGAACTAAAGTATCACCCTGGATTAATAAAAGTTTTCATATGAAATTAATCGACAATCTGCATTGGGATTTCACTGCCGTCGCTGGAATACGCCCTTACGGTGTCCTCCGTGAACGGCCACGCTATTATGATATGAACTCCCCCAAACTTCGAGAAAACTCGAGGTCACCTGCGGAAGGCCAGGGATTGGGACTTGGGTGGGAGTGGACTGTCCCCTTTATCGTCTCGTCGTAGGGGAGCATCCAGGTGTCAAAGAATACGCTCCTCCGCCCCGCATATTGGTTTGGAGCTATCAGCACCTCCTCAAAGATGCCATCCTTTTCCCGGAGAAAGCCCGCAAACTCGTTGGGGTAAGCGCTCCTCGCGAGCTGCAAGAGGTACTCGAAGAGCTCCCGTCTAATCCGTACCTTCATACTTTCACCTCAAAGAAAAAGAGTTAGAGAACAGCTATGCACTCAATCTCAATCCTAACGCTCTTTGGTAGGTTCGAAACTTCAACAACGGCTCTGGCAGGTTTGGAATCTGAAAAGAACTTCTCGTAAACCTCGTTGAACTTGGGATAGTCGTTGATGTCGCGGAGGAAGGCCGTAACCTTGACAACGTTCTCGGCGCTCCCCCCAGCAGCTTCAACTATCGCCAGCATGTTCCGTATTGCCCTCTCGGCCTGCTCTTCTATTGTGTCTCCGACGACCTCACCGGTCGAGGGATCAACTGGTATCTGGCCAGATACGAACAGCAGTTTTCCGCCCTCAACGAGCACAGCCTGACTGTAGGGCCCTATCGGCTTGGGGGCCTTTTCCGTGTAGACGGCTTTCTTTTCCATATTCATTACCCCCGTCAGCGAAGCGAAGATTCCTCATCGTTTCCTCAGGTGTCCTCGGCCTCATCATCCTTTCTTTTCGAGGTACTTTTCAAGGGACTTGGCTGGGACATCGAGGGCAAGGCCGACCTTTTCAAGGGCCGCCCTGAGGGCGTAAACCCTCGCGTGCTCCTCGAAGGGCTCGTCCACATAAAGAGAAGGCTCAAAGGCCTCGTAAACCTCAATGACCTTGGGGATGTCGGACTTTTTGACCTTTTTGAAGGCCGAGAATTCGCTCTCAATACCCTCCAGGTCAATGTCCGCGTAAACGGGGAGCTTGAGGACGGTGGTCTCGTTTATGCTCGCCAGGAGCCTCGCAACGTCCAGCATGAGGGTTTTGTCGTCTATTATGAGCCTCTTAACAACTATCCAGCGCCCGTGCTTGGCGGTAAAGTTCACGTGGTCGTCTTCGAACGGGAACTCAACGTCAGCTCCCTCAAGGGCCCCTTCTGGATAATCAACACTCGTGAGGGGCCTCAGCGTTTCTCTGACGAGATAGGCCCTTGCAACCTCAACGAGAAGCTTCTTGAGCTTCTTGTCCGTCTCGTTCACAAGGCTACCGAGCTTTCTGGCCGTCCCCGGAGACTTGAGCGCCACAACGGTCTCGGAGAGTGCGTCTTTTCTCAGCTCTTCCGCGAGCTGCTTCACGCCATTGACATCTATGGCATCGCCGAGGTAGTCACCAATCCTCGCGTTGACCGTGTTAGATACCCCCGCCAGGAAGTGGGCTATCTTCTCGTTTTCCATGTCGGTCAGCTTCTTCGCGACGCTCCAGTCCTTGTGTTTAGCGGTGAACAAGATGTGCTCTTCGACCTTCATACTCTCACCTGACCAGAGTTCTTGGTATTGCTTTTAGCTTTTTCCACAGCAATCGAAAAAGGTTATAAATCACTTTCCTGATTGGCCTTTAGAGATGAGAGAGGGAAAGGAGATGAGCGAGGAGGAGATGGTTAAGGAAAAACCACTCCCAGGCGAGTACGGGGAGAGACTCGACTTAGGTATTGACTTTGAGACGACAGCGGAAATCAAAGTCCCTGAAAAGCTCATAGACCAGGTCATCGGTCAGGACCACGCGGTAGAGGTCATAAAAACCGCCGCGACCCAGAAGAGGCACGTCCTCCTAATCGGTGAGCCGGGCACAGGTAAGTCCATGCTCGGCCAGGCGATGGCAGAGCTCCTCCCCACGGAGAACCTTGAGGACGTACTGGTCTTTCCGAACCCCGAAGACGAGAACATGCCCAAGATTAAGACGGTGCCCGCCTGCCAGGGAAGGAGAATAGTCGAGAAGTACCGCGAGAAGGCAAAGAACCAGGAGAACATAAAGTCGTACATCCTGCTCTTCGTCATGCTCACCGTGATGTTCGCCATATTCATGGACTTCAGCGCGACTACGCTCCTCATGGGCATCTTCGTTGTGATACTCACCATGATGGCGCTCTCCAACATGCGCTTCAGGAACAGTGTCCTAGTCCCCAAGCTCCTCGTTGACAACTGCGGAAGGACCAAGGCTCCGTTCATTGACGCGACCGGCGCACACGCGGGAGCGCTCCTCGGCGACGTCAGGCACGACCCGTTCCAGAGCGGTGGCCTCGGAACCCCCGCCCACGAGCGTGTTGAGCCCGGAATGATACACCGCGCCCACAAGGGCGTCCTGTTCATAGACGAGATAGCGACCCTCAGCCTCAAGATGCAGCAGAGCCTCCTCACAGCGATGCAGGAAAAGAAGTTCCCGATTACCGGCCAGAGCGAGCTCTCAAGCGGTGCTATGGTGAGAACGGAGCCAGTTCCATGCGACTTTATTCTTGTGGCCGCAGGAAACCTCGACACGATAGACAAGATGCACCCCGCGCTCCGTTCGAGAATCAGGGGATACGGTTACGAGGTCTACATGCGCACCACGATGCCGGACACCATTGAGAACAGGCGCAAGCTCGTCCAGTTCGTCGCCCAGGAGGTCAAGCGCGACGGCAAGATTCCGCACTTCACGAGGGACGCGGTTGAGGAAATCGTCCGTGAGGCCCAGAAGAGGGCCGGCAGAAAGGGACACCTCACCCTCCGCCTCCGCGACCTCGGCGGTATCGTAAGGGCCGCCGGCGACATCGCGATCAAGAAGGGCAAGAGCATCGTTGAGAGGGAAGACGTGCTTGAGGCCATGAAAATGGCAAAGCCCCTAGAAAAACAGCTCGCGGACTGGTACATAGAGAACAAGAAAGAATATCAGGTCATAAAGACGGAGGGCGGCGAGATAGGCAGGGTCAACGGCCTGGCCGTCATAGGCGAGCAAAGCGGTATAGTCCTCCCGATTGAGGCCGTTGTGGCCCCCGCGGCGAGCAAGGAGGAGGGCAAGATAATCGTCACAGGAAAGCTCGGTGAGATAGCAAAGGAGGCCGTGCAGAACGTCTCGGCAATCATCAAGCGCTACAAGGGAGAAGACATCAGCAGGTACGACATCCACGTCCAGTTCCTCCAGACCTACGAGGGCGTCGAGGGCGACTCCGCCAGCATAAGCGTTGCAACGGCCGTAATCTCCGCCCTTGAGAACATTCCGATAAGGCAGGACGTTGCAATGACCGGCTCTCTGAGTGTTCGCGGTGAAGTCCTGCCGATAGGTGGCGCAACGCCGAAGATTGAAGCGGCCATCGAGGCAGGCATAAAGAAGGTCATAATCCCGAAGGCCAACGAGAAGGACGTCTTCCTCAGCCCGGACAAGGCGGAGAAGATAGAGATTTACCCTGTCGAAAGGATTGACGAGGTGCTCGAAATAGCCCTCGAAGACTCACCGGCCAAAGACGAACTCCTCAGGAAAATCCGCGAGGCCCTTCCAATCGGAAACTAAACCAGTTTCTTTTTATCTCCCTTCTCTGCCATTGTTTCAAAGTTCACATCTGTGTCCAGTAATGCTTAAAAAACGTCCCACTTACGTTACCCATGGAGGTGAGCTAATGCTCAAAGTTGAGAACCTTCACGTGAATGTCGAAAACAAAGAGATTCTCAAGGGCGTTGACCTGGAGGTTAACCCCGGTGAATTCCACGTTGTTATGGGCCCAAACGGCTCAGGAAAGTCAACACTCGCGCTCACAATAGCCGGCCACCCGAAGTACGAGGTCAAGGACGGAAGGATTCTCTTCGACGGTGAGGAAGTAACCGACCTCAGCCCCGACGAGAGGGTTAAGAGGGGTATAATGCTCGCCTTCCAGCACCCTCCGGAGGTCGAGGGCGTTAAGATAATCGAGTTCCTCCAGCAGGTTCTCGTCGAGCTCAAGGGGCTTGACCCGGTTGAGGCCTACGACCTGATAGTAGAGAAGGCCAGGGAGTTCTGGTTTAAGGAAGAAGACCTGCACCGCTACGTCAACGTCGGCTTCTCCGGCGGTGAGAGGAAGAGGCTTGAGCTCCTGCAGGCGGTTCTCATCGAGCCGAAGCTTCTCATACTCGACGAGCCGGACAGCGGTGTTGATGTTGACTCGCTGAGCGTCATCAGCAGGAAAATCGAAGAGCTCCACAAGAAGGGAACGGCGATACTTTTGATAACTCACTACGGCAGGATCCTCCAGCACATAGACAGGGAGAGCATCACCGTCCACGTGATGAAGGACGGCAGGATTGTGAGAACCGGCGGAGGAGAGCTCGTGGACAGGATAGACAGAGAGGGCTTCGCCGGAATATTCGAGGAGGTGGGAGCATGACTGAAACGATAACCATTAGCGACGCCAAGGCGATAATCGAGAACCAGATTGAGGAGCTGGCAAAGAGGAACAGGGAACCTGAATGGATGACGAGGATAAGGTACAAGGCGCTCGAAGCCTTTGAGAAGGCCCCGCTAAACGACCCGGTCATAAGCGAGGAGGAGCTCCTCCAGTTCATAGCGAAGCCCGAGGTGGAAGGCATCCCTGAGAACATTGAAAGCCTCGACGACCTCCCGCCGGAAATGAAGGCCCTCCTCGACAGGCTCGGCATTTCAGAGGTCGAGCAGAAGTACATAGCAGGATTGGCAGTTCAGACCGACACGGGTGTCATCTACAACCAGTTCCTCCAGGAGTGGGCAAAGAAGGGGCTAATCGTCCTCCCGACGGAAGAGGCCGTCAGAAAGTACCCAGATATTGTCAAGGAGCACTTCCTCAAGCTCTTCAGCGTTGATGAGAGCAAGCTGACGGCCTACCACACTGCGGTCTGGAACGGTGGAATCTTCCTGTACGTCAAAGAGGGACTCAAGGTTCCGTTCCCGCTCCACCTGTTCTTCCTGATACAGGAGAGTGCATTGGCTCAGGCACCTCACATAATCATAATCGCCGAGCCCAACACCGAGTTCCACCTCATAGAGGGCTGTACGGCTCCAATACTCGTCAAGCACTCCCTACACCTCGACATGACCGAGGCATACCTCCACGAGGGGGCTAAAGCCCAGCTGACAGTTCTGCAGAATTGGCCTGAGTACGTCCACACGAGGCCGATGACCAGGGCGAAGATTGGGAAGGGGGCGCGCTTCATCAACACGACCGTCGGCCTCGGAACGGGCAAGAGCAATGTCGCGAATCCGAAGTACTGGGTCGAGGAGAACGGCTACGTAGAGCTGAACGGCATTCTGCTCGGCCAGAAGGACTGGTTCATTGACCTCGGAGGAGAGATGTACCTCCGTGGCAAAGGGGCGGCGGGAATAAACGCCAGTAAGTCCGTCATAATGGACGAGAGCACCGTTATAACGCGCGGAGTGATAAGGGCTGAAGCGCCGAAGACCAGGGGCCACATAAGCTGTGACGCGCTCCTCATGAGCGACAAGGCCACCATGGAGACATATCCTGGTCTCGTCAGTAGGGTTGATGATGCGGAGCTGAGCCACGAGGCTGCTATCGGCAAGATACGCGAGGAGGAGCTCTTCTACCTGATGTCTAGGGGCCTGGACGAGGAGAAGGCGACCCAGCTCATAGTCAAGGGCTTCCTCGAACCGATGCTCAAGGACATACCGATGGAGTTCCTGGTCGAGATTAGGAAGATTATCGAGCTCGCCGTGAGCGGGGGCATGTGAACTCGCCAGGTATCTTTGTCTTTTTCTTCCCTCTAGAGCTTGGCAGTTTTAGATTCTCGCGAATAAAAAGAATGCATTGCCCATATTGCCTGCAAGCCTGTTATCAGACGTAATGCATCAGCACATACACCACAAATCCAAGGGCTATGAGACCAAGAATCGCCACAATAACTGTTTCAAGTGTTGAATACTGCTTCACTTCCCTGCTTTCGCGGATATACCGCTCGTTTTTCTCACTGGCCAGCATCTCAGACCGCTTAACAGTTATCTGGTCGGGAATCGGCCCGCGCACAGTACCACCCAGCTCTTATCTACGCATTGGGAGTATTTAATGCTTCCTCAGGAAGGGTATATCGTAACATCACGGGTATCAATAAAGCTCCTCGACAAGCCTTATTACTTCCGGCAGGGCCCTCTCAACTTCCTCGCTGAGCTCCATTCCGAGGTCTATTTCTTTGGCGACGACGCCGATGAGATGTATTTCCGCCTTTGCCAGCCTTTCGTCGAGCTTCATGAGGAGTTTGAGCCCGTCTATCGCACCCATGAAGTGGGCACTCCTTATCTCCGCCTTCAGCTTCTCGAAGACCTCTTCGCCGGCAAGGTGTAGGACGCTCCCCGGCTCAAGCTCGTCGCTCAGAATAGCGTCTATGATTATCAGCCTATCCTCCCCGCTGTAGTGGTTTGAGAGCCTGAAGATGTCAGTCCCGACCTCAAGGACGTTGTAACCTTTCTCGGCCAGAATTCTGCCGGCCTTCAGCCCGATTCCATCGTCCTTCATCAGCTCGTTGCCGAGTGCAAGGATTAGGGTGCTCATTTTGCCTCCCTCACAAGGTTGTCCCGGGGGTTTATGAGCCTTATCGAAACCCTTATATACTTTTCGCAGTAGTCATGACCATCTCAAAGTTTAAAAGGGGGATGTTCCAATGACGTGGAAGATTGCGCCGTTGCTTCTGGTGCTCGTCGTTTTCTCGGCAGGTTGTCTAGTCCAGACGGGAGGCGAGACAACGTCCCCTGGCTTTGTCCTCAACGTGACTTACGTCCCCTTCAAAGTACCCCTCAATGTGACTGTTATTGAGATTAACGTGAGTACTAACTTTGTCGGCTACAAGAGTCTTGTCATAAACGATGTATATCCTGCCATACTAGTAAAAGCGGGTTCGGATGTGAGCAACGTTTCGGCCTTTAGGCTCTCAAAGGACGTTTATCTTGTCGTTCCCGCCCTCGACGAAGACTCCTCAGAGAAGTTCTACTCCCTAACGGTATGGCTTAAAAACGGCTCCGTTGCGATAGCGAACATAAAGTTCTCTGGAACTCCAACAAGGGTTATTGACATGGTCGTCAACTACGATGTCGAGAAGAATGGGACACACTACGTCGTCAGGCCCATCGGATGGTCCCTGAAAAGGATAACTCTCTGGAATGAGACCTTCAACGTAACTGTTGAACTGCCGGAGCCAATTCAAGTCGCCAACGCTCCATCTGTTAAATTCAAGAACGACACCTACGTCCTGCCCGAGGTCTGCAAAACAACGAGCGGTGGAGTTACAGTAATCTACAGATACTCAATCGGCGAAATTCACGTCGTCGGGCCGATGGGAGATGCTTTCGTCGGAAAGGTGTACTTCCCCTGCGAGGAGATAGCTGGAAAGTGATTCAGGAAATCAGCTCCACCCTTTCCTTCTTTGCGGGTTCAAAGAAGTCCTCATCGAGCGTAGCCAAGGCAAAGCCGTGCTCGATGCAGGTTGCGAGAATCAGTGCATCGTTGGAGAGCATGGCGTACTTCTCGATGAGCTCCATTGCCTTAAAGACCGTTCTTTGTGTGGACTCAATGAACCCAAAGCCTCTCGGAGCTTTAAAAACAACCTGAATCTCAGGTGGCAGTTTATCCTTCTTTCCTTTGAGGGTCCTGGGTGCGAGGTTTGAGAAATAGCCGAGGAGCAGATACGTAACCTCACTGAACACTGTTTCGGTGATGTAAAGGGCTACGTCTTCGTTCTCAAAGGACTCAAAGAGTTTAACCGCCCGTTCGCTACCTTTGAAGTACTCCACGATGAGGAGCTGTCAATCAGCAATTCCCTCATAGAATTCCCTCTTGAGTTCCTTCCAGGATTTATCGGTCTTCATGATGCCCTTAAGCTTCTTCATGTTTTCGAAGAGCTCGTCCTTGTGAGAGAGATACCATGCCATAGCCTCAACGTCCTTCCTGAAGGTCTCAGCGTACTTCTTGGGCACTTTCACGTGTATGACAAGGTCAACGATTTCTTCGGCCATAGTGCTCCCCAGTATTTTTCTGTCACCAGGCCCTTAAAAAAGTTGAGAAATCAGAGCCTCGCCACATGCACTGAACAGGAGATGCACGGGTCGTAGGCCCTTACAACCATCTCTGCGAGGTACTTGAGCCTCTCCGGGTCGTCGTTGTAGTGCTTCTCCGCCATCATTCTCACGTGCTGCTCCATCATGGCGAGGTTGAAGGCGGTCGGGGTTATGATGTCCGCGTAGGCTACCTTTCCGTCCTTGACTTCGAGCGCGTAAACGAGGATTCCGCGCGGTGCCTCGGTGGTCGAGACGCCGAAGCCGTCCTTTATCTCAACTTCGTCCCTCGGCCTTATCGGCCACTTCGCCAGGGCCTCGTCTATGAGGTCAATCGCCCTCTCCGTGAAGTAGACGAGCTCAAGGGCCTGGGCGAGGTTGTTGGCGAAGGGGTTGGTCGGCCTGAGCAGGTCCTTGTGGGCCTCGTAGAGTTCCTTTGCCATTCCGTAGAGCTTGTCTGAGTGGTTGACGACGCGAGAGATTGCCCCCACCATGAAGGGCTTCCCGTGGTAGTGGGAGTGCTTGGCGAAGCTGTGCTCGACTACGAACTCCTTTATGTGCTCCCTGTATGCCTCGCTCGGGAACTCGTTTCCGTCGCTGGCGCTTATGTAGTCGCCGTAGATTCCATAGGGCCCTCTCGGCTTCACGGCGAGGTGCGTTATCGGCCCCTCGACGTCCCCATACTGCTCCAGCTCTGAGAACAGCTCGAAGGTGTACTCCGCCTTGGGGAGCGCTTCCTGTAGGCGCTTCTTCATGAGCTCAAGGGTGGCCTTGCCCGGCAGCTTCCCGAAGCCTCCCAGAACAACGTTCTCCTGGTGTATTGCCCTCGCTCCGAGTTCGTCCATCATCCAGCTCCCGAGGTTCTTGAGGTCGAGGGCTATGCCTATCTCCTTCTTGTATTCCTCAACCATGTGGAGTGGCCCAGAGTAGCCGAGGTAATCCGGTAAGACGAGGAGGTACAGGTGGAGCACGTGGCTCTCTATCATGTCGCCGATGTAGAGAACCTCCCTGAGCGCCCGGATTTCCTCACGCGGGGTGAAGCCAATCGCCTTCTCAGCGGCTTCAACCGCGGTGAGCTTGTGGGCGGCCGAACAGAAGGAGCATATCCTCGGGTAAACTGCCAAGGCTTCTTCGAGCTTCTTGCCCAGGGTTATGGCCTCGAAGAACCTCGGGCCCTCTATGATGTTGAGCCGAACCTCCTTAACCCCGTCGTCGCTGACGAGTATTTCGACACCGCCCTTGCCCTCAACGCGCGCTATGTGGTCAACGGTTATGGGGAGGTAGACGTTGTTCATTCTTTCACCTCCCTGAATATTTTCTCAACCATCTCCTCGAGCTTCGGGTTGTGGGCGTTGAAAATCTTCATGCGCTGGAGTATCTCCTCTTTAGTGAGTCCCTTCTCCTTGAACGTCCTGGCGAGTGAGTCGAACCACGCCACATCGTAGCCTATCGCTCCCCTGCAGCCAATGCACGCCACTCCGAAGCCCGGACAGCGGGCGTCACAGCCGGCTCTCGTTATGGGGCCAAGGCACGGCTCGCCTTTCTCTATTAGTATGCACGGGTGCCCATTCAGCCTGCACTCAACGCAGACGGGGTAGTCTATGTCCTCAGGCCAGGAGCCTACGAGGAACGTGCCCAGAGCGTAGAGGAAGTCCTTTTTCTCCGGCGGGCAACCGTAGATGCGGTAGTCCACCTTGATGTAGTCCTCAACTGGCTTGGCGGGCTTGGGCCTGAACTTGACCGTTGCGTTTCCGTAAACCGCCTTCCAGAGCTCTTCGACTGGCTTGTCCTTCTCCCAGCTCTGCACACCGCCGTGAACTGCGCAGGAACCAACGGCAACCACTATCTTAGCGTTCTCGCGTATCTTCCTAACGAGCCTGACCTCTTCCTCCGTGGACACGCTCCCCTCAATGAACGCTATGTCCACAGGTTTTTCCTCGTAGGAGTCCCTCTCCAGCATGTACCAGCACACTATCTCGGCGTTGGGGATAAGCTGGACTATCTCGTCCATCATGGCAAACTGGAGCTGACAGCCGTAGCAGGAGGTGAGGGCGTAGAACCCAATGCGAAGTTTTCCTTTCATTCCCACCACCTCAGTCAAGCATTCCCGGTGTTGATACTATGTCGAAGTACGTGAAGACTGGGCCGTCTTTACAGACGTACTTCCAGGAGGTGCTCGTTCCCACGTTGCAGTGGCCGCACTTCCCGATTCCGCACTTCATCATTCTCTCCAGCGTGACGTAGATGTTCTCGGGCTTGTAACCGTGCTCGATGAGGGACTCGAAAACGTCCTTGTACATTCTCGGCGGGCCGCAGATTGCCACGGCCGTGTTTTTGGGGTCTGTGTTCGCCTCGCCGATGAACTTCTGCGGCCTTCCCTTCGGGCCCGGCCAGTCGGGGTCTCTGGTGACGCTCTGGATTATCTTGACGTTCTCGGCCTCTGCGATGTCCTTCATTGCCTCAAGCTCCTTGTAGAAGAGCAAATCTTTCCCATAGCGGGCGGTGTTAATGAAGGTTATGTTGCCGTACTTCCAGCGGTTGTCCATTGCGTAGAGGAAGACGCTTCTCAGGGGTGCGGTTCCAAGACCTGCCGCTATTAGGAGCAGGTCCATTCCCTCCCACTGGTCAACGGGAAAGCCGTTCCCGTAGGGGCCCCGCACGAGGACGGTGTCACCAGGCTTAAGTTTGTGGACGACTGTGGTCACCCTTCCAGCTTTTCGTATGCAGAGCTCAAAGAAACCCTGCCTCATGGGGGAGGAACACACGCTGATAGGCACTTCACCCACGCCGGGTATTGTGAGCTGGACGAACTGGCCCGGCCTGAACGTCCAGTTCTCGGCTATGGTCGGGTCTTCAAACCTGAACAGAAACAGCTTTTCCAGCTCGGTCAGCTGGTACACCCTGAGAACCCTGACCTTTCCCAGGGCGTAGGGGTTCTCCTCCGCAAAGGTGTTGCCCGGAGAAATGAACCTCGGAATGGTCATAGTTCATCACCCCTAACGGAAGGTGTGTACGCAAACCCTTTCTTTGGAATCTCTTCGGAGACTCTTGGCGGGCACGTTGCCTCTTCAAGGCCCAGAATTACCCGGAGGTTCCGCACAAAGTTTATCCCGGCGGGACAGAAGTAGGAGCACCTGCCGCAGCCAACACAGTAGCTGAGACCGAGCTGTTCAATGTATGCGTTTTTGCACATATACCTGTTCATGAACCTGGACTTCTTTGTCGGCCTGAAGTTGTGTCCGCCCGCCACCATTCCATGCCTGACCAGCTGGCAGGAGTCCCACCTCCTCACCCTTACCCCGGTGTTCCCATCTATGTTTGGGACGTCCTGGACGTCAAAGCACCTGCACGTCGGGCAGGTCGTGTTGCAGTTACCGCAGGCGAGACAGATGTCGGACTGCTCGTCCCACATCGGGTGCTCTGTCTCGAGCTCAAGCAGGTACCTCAGGTCAGCCCAGTCCTCGTGGTACCTGAACATCTGGTGCCTCTTGTTTTCGAATTCCCTAAAGCTGCACACGTCCTGGGGCGTTACTTCCTCAAACAGCTCAAGGTTCTTGTCAACTATCCTGTGGCCGGTGGGAGTCCCAACGCGGACGAGCCAGCCGTCGGGAAGCTCGTGCAGGAAGAGGTCGAAGCCATCATCTGCAAAGTCGGTCTCCCTCAAATTGCAGAAGCAGTACTCGTCCGGCACACAGCTGATGCCTACGATGATTCCCTTCTCACGCCGAACCTTGTAGTATTTGTCCGGGAGCTCGTCAAGGTAAATTGTGTCGAGTATCTTAAGGCCGAATATGTCGCAGGCATGGACGCCGAAGACCACGAAGGGTTCAACGTTCTCAATTGTCTCGCGGTACTCAGCCTCTGAAATGTTGAACTCGAAGAGCTTCTCCCTCGGCAGGAAGAAGAACTTCTTCGGGGGCATTATGGTTCTGTTGTAGTTGAACTCGACTTTCCTGACGTCATCCACTTCCCTGAAGTCGTAGAACTTCTCCGATACCTTAACGGGGGCATATAGCTTGCCCCATTCTTTCAACCGCTCCAAGAACTCGTAGGTGTTCTCCTTCGGCAGCTTAACATACCTCAACTCCACCACCCCTTTTTGTCAAAAAATGTCTGTACGTCACTGATTTGATATATGCTCTAAGCCTCAATTATAGTCATTCAATTCTGTAAAAAAGCATTTCTGAACCCTTAGTTTCAAAACCAAAGGTTGAGAAAACCTTTAGTTGTTCAATCAAGGTTTAAAAAATCCTTAAAAGTTTCTCACTGGACTGACAATTGAACACTTATGGTCACATGAACATAATTGTACACATGCTGGAGGGAAAAGTATGCAGCTCATCACCTGCCCTTATTGTGGAACCGGGTGCAGGGCGTATGTTAAGAAAGAACTATCCCGCCCGTTCATGATAGAGTATGTCACCGATATAAACGTCCCCAATGACCGCGGAAAGCTCTGTCCGAAAGGGAACGCCATGTTTGAACACCTGCTCAGCAAAGAGAGACTGAAAGTCCCGCTGAAAGCCGTTGAAGAAGGAAAATTCGTAAAGATAAGCTGGAAGGAGGCAATAAATGAAATCGCATCTTTTATCCGGGACTACATAAAGGACGACCCTAACAAGCTCATGTTCATTGCGGGGGGAAAGGTCAGCAACGAGTCTGCGTACCTCTTTCAGAAACTCGCGAGGAGCATCGGGACAAACAACGTTGACAACACCAGCCACCTCTGCCACGGTGTATCCGTGAAGGCCATACTGGACGCAAGCTTCGAAAGGAACTGGGCGACGTACGATGATGTTGAGAAAAGCAATGTGATAATCGTATGGGGAACCAACCTGGCTGAGACCGCCCCGCTTATTTTCCGCAGGGTTCTAAAGGCCAAGAACAGGGGGGCCAAGGTCATAGTCATAGACCCTAGGAAGACCAAGACCACAAAGTTTGCCAGCACTCACGTCCGCCCGTTTCCGGGCACGGACATTGCGCTGATAAACGCACTCACAAACCTCCTGATAAAAATGAGAAACGCGAGGAGCGCCCACTTTACTGCCTCCGACCTCAAAATAATCGGCAAGTACACTCCGGAGCACGCCGAAAAAATAACCGGGGTGCCTGCGAGGGACATCGAGAAGATAGCCAGAGACATCTCCCTTGGGGGAGAGGGTGTCATCCTGTGGGGCTCAGGCATCGCACTCCACTCCAACGGCTACGACGTTATCAGGAGCATTATAACACTCGCCTCAATGGTTGACTTCAAAGTCCTGCCGATTGCTGGACAGAACAACTCCCAGGGAGTCATGGATATGGGCGTGGTGCCCGACTTACTGCCCGGGTACAGGAGGTACGACGAGGTAGACTTCTTCAGGGAGGCCTGGAAGAACGAGGGACTCCCGGCCGAAGCAGGGCTCGACATTCCGAAATCAATCAAAGAGGCGCAAAAGTGCAACATTTCAGCGTTTTACATTATGGGAGCAAACATCGCGGTGAGCTTTCCGGAGGCCGAAAAGGCCCTAAAACGCGCAGAGTTCGTTGTTGCCCAGGACATATTCCCGACGCAGACAACGGAACTTGCCGATATCGTTCTCCCCGCGGCCGCGTTCCTTGAGAGCGACGGTTCTACAACGAACGCCGAGAGGAGAATCCAGTGGAGCTCCAGGGTGAAGTGGCCCCCGAAGGACGCCAAGCCAGACTGGGCCATTTTAAGGGAGCTGGGAAATGCGCTTGAACTTGAGGGGTTTGACTTCTACTTCGCCGAGGAGATTCTCCGCGAGATAAGCACCCTCGTTCCCCAGTATGCAAACGCCGGCCCGCGCACCCTGATAAGAAGGCCAGAGGGAGTTATATGGAGCACGGAACCACGCTCCGGGCCCGTCAAGGCATACACTTCCGAGAGAATGCCCACCCTTGAGCCCCCGGTCATGATCACCGTCAGGTACGTGGGCCAGTTCCAGACTGGAACTATGACCAAGAGAAGCCCCTCACTGCACGTCAGGTGGCAAGACCTGCCCGTCCTGGTAAGCGAGGAAGACGCCCGGAAGTGGGGGGTAAAGGACGGCGACAGGATAAAACTCGTCTCTGAGAACGGGGAGTACATTGGAACCGTGAAGGTGTCCGGGACAGTCATTCCCGGCACGATTAAGGCCCCCTGGCACGAGGGCGCCAACTGCATAATGAGCCTGAAGATTGATGAGGAAACCGGTCTACCCCAGATGAAAGCATGTTCATGCAAACTTGAGAGGGTGGAGTGATATGGGGAAGAGGGTCTTTATCGACTTTAGGAACTGCATAGGGTGCAGGGCCTGTGAGATTGCCTGCGCCAGGGAGCACCACGGGAAGGCCAACATCACGCTCATCGAGACGTCGGAACTGCTCATGATGTCCTTTAACTGCAGGCACTGTGAAAACGCCCCCTGTATGCTGGTCTGTCCCGCCAGGGCGCTCTACAGGGACGAAGACGGGGCCGTACGCGTTAAGGCCCAGGACTGCATAGGCTGTATGTTCTGCTCCGTTGCGTGCCCATTCGGCACGCCTGAGTTCGTCCCCGAGCTGAAGATTATGGCCAAGTGCGACCTCTGCAGTCACCGCAGGGAGGAGGGCAAGCTTCCGGCGTGTGTCACGACCTGCCCGACGGACGCGCTGATTTTCGCCAGCGAGGAGGAGATACTCCAGATAAAGGTCAAACAGAACCTTGCCAAGGTTGAGGAGCTCGCCAAGAAGGTTGAAAAGATAATGGGGGGAACCGTATGATATTCGAGCTCATAGCGCTTTCAATAATCCTCGCGTATGTCGGTGCCGTCTGCTTCGCCCTCGATGACAGAAAGGCAGACGCCGTAATGCTCCCCCTCCTCTGGGCCTCGACGATACTTCAGGTTGCCGCCGGCGTCCTGTTTTACTCGTCCCCCTCAACGATTCATGTTAAACTGCTGGCCTCAGAGCGCTTCGGTGAGGTATACGGCTTCATAATTGACCCGACGAGCGTGTTCACGGCCCTGGTGGTTTCATCTGCGGGTGCAATATTCCTGACCTACGCGGTCAGGTATATGGACGATAGAAACATCGGGCACCCCCACAGGGGCCAGAAGGGAAGGTTCTACGGGTGGATGATGATATTCCTCGGCTCAACGCTCACGTTCATATACTCATCAACGATACTGCAGATGCTGATATTCTTCGAGCTGATGAGCCTGGCGTGCTGGGGTGTCGTGGGCTTCTATGGAAGCAGAAAATCTGAGAGGTCCGCCCTCAAGGCCCTCCTGATACCGAACTTCGGTGCAGTGGTCGGCTTCTACACCGCTGTGGCCTTCGGGTTCAAGTACGGCGACCTCAGCCTGAAGTTCCTCGGCAGCCTCCCCGGGAACGAGAAACTGATTCTGTTCGTCTGCCTCATGATTGCGGCCTTTACAAAGAGCGCCCAGTTCCCGTTCTACTCGTGGATTCCTGACGCTATGGTGGCCCCAACTCCTGCGAGTGCCTTCCTTCACGGAGCGGCGATGGTCGAGATGGGTGTCTACCTTCTGGTAAGGGTCGTCCAGTTCATGAATCCGCCCAGAGAGACGTTCTATCCGATGGCGGCAATCCTGTCCCTGACGCTGGTGATAGCAATCCTCGCGTATCCCAAGCAGACCGACGCCAAGAGGCTGCTCGCCTACTCAACGATAGCCGAGTGTGCCATAATGTATACAGGAGTTGCGGCCGCAGTCCTCGGTCACCCCGTCGGGATTAAAATCGCGCTGTTCCAGCTCATGAACCACGCCTACCTCAAGGGCCTCGCGTTCCTCACCGCAGGAGCCTTCACATACTACTACGGCACCCTGGACATGACGAAGATAAGGGGCCTCAAGGAGACCCCGATACTTGCATACGGCTGGGCCATAGGGCTCCTCGGGCTCGCGGGACTGCCGCCGTTCGGCATTTTCTTCAGCAAGCTCTACCTCTTCCTCAACGCCGGCCCCCTGTACAGCTCCCCGCTCGGGGCACTGCTGCTGGCCCTGATCCTTGTGGACTCCGTCGTACTGCTGGCGGTCGGGCTGAAGAGCATCAACATGATGGTGTTCAGCGATGGAGAAGGAAAGAAAGTTGACGGCATCGTAAAGGGCGCACTGGCCGGGCTGATACTCCTCTCCCTGGTCTCGGCGTACATCGGGTACTTCGCCCTGGGGGTGATGTGAATGCTGTTCGCGGTCCTCTTCACCATTGCAATCATAATAGGACTCGCCAGGCGAGAACAGGTAAAGGTCGTTGGGTTACTGTCCGCTCTGGCCTCATTGGCCCTGATAGTCGAGGCCTTCAACGGCATCAATGTTACTTACTCCATCTTCGGGCTTGAGTTCACCTTCATGACCGACACCCTGTCGAGGTTCTTCTGCATACTCGTGGGAATCTCGGGCCTCGCGGTCTCGATATACACCGCTGAGTACATGGAGCCGAGGCACCTGAACCTCGCCGCGTACCCTGCTTTCATACTCTCAATGGCGCTCATAGTGCTCAGCAGGGACTTCCTCGGGTTCATAATATTCTGGGAGCTCATGACAATAGCCTCCTACGTGCTGATAGTCACGTACTACGACAGCCCAGAGACCAAGAGGGCGAGCCTCATCTACCTCGTTGCAATGCACGCCTTCAACACGGCACCGCTCCTCCTCGCGATAGGTGCCATCTACAGCAATTTCGGAACCCTCAGCTTCTCCGCCCTGCAGGGGGCCTACGTGCCGACCTGGGTACTCTGGGCGTTCCTGATTGGCTTCATGTCAAAGGCGGGCATATTCCCCATACACTTCTGGCTCCCGGAGGCACACCCCGTCGCTCCAAGCAACGTGTCCGCACTCCTGAGCGGTACGATGCTGAAGATGGCCATCTACGGCATGATAAGGGTCGTCGAGCTGTTCCCGGGAAGCGAGGCAATCGCCAAGACGATGGTCGTGCTTGCAGTCCTCACAATAGCGGTTGGGGCGATAATGGCCCTTGTCCAGAAGGACATAAAGAGGCTCATGGCCTATTCGAGTGTGGACAACATGGGCTACCTGTTCCTGGCGCTCGGGGCCTACATAATGCTGGACGGAACCCTCAAGAAAATCGCTTTCCTTGCCCTACTGCTCCACGCCTTCAACCACCTCGTCTTCAAGAACCTGCTCTTCATGCTTTCGGGCAACGTGCTCCACGCAACGGGCAGGAAAGACCTCGAACTGAGGGGTCTCGGAAAGAAAATGCCCTTCACCGCGGCGATGATGGTCGTGGGAATCCTCTCTGTGTCCGCGGTTCCGCCGTTAAACGGCTTCATAAGCAAGTGGCTGATATACCAGGCGACGTTCCTCTCAAAGGACCCCCTGCTGGTCGGGGGAGGAGTGGTAAGCCTGTTCGCGAGCGCATTAACTCTGGCCGCCTACATCAAGATATACCGCATCTTCAGGGGAGAGCCCAACGTTGAGGCCCACGAAGCGGCCCCGCTCATGCTCGCGGGAGAGGCCCTCCTTGCAGTCCTGTGTGTGGCCGCTGGAATATTCCCCGGCGTGATAGCGGGACTGGCAGATGTTGACGTCGGAAACCCGTGGCTGATTTCGCTCGGCGGGGCAACTTTCAACGCACTGCTCTTTACAGGGGTGCTGTTCTCAATCATAGTCGCGGTGGCAATAGCCCTGCCCACAAAGAAGAACCTGGACGCCCCCTGGACCACGGGCGAGCCCGCTGAGAAGTTCGAGCAGAAGCCCGAGCACATGTTCACCCCGGTCTCAAGGTGGGGTGAGAAGCTCAGCATCATCGGCGGGAAGATTGAGGATAAGCTCTCGGCCTTCGAGAGGTGGTACTCCTCCAGGGACATGGGCTACCTCGATGAGATGGTGTTCATGCCTGTAATCCGGCTGATGGCAGGGACTTCCTACGTGATGAGGGAGCTGTCCAAGAACCTGAACGCTCTGCTCGCGGTGACGTTTCTGGCGCTGTTCACCATAATCCTGACTATGGCCGTACTGGTGGGGGTGATCTGATATGGAGCTCATCGGGGCAATCATTGCTCCATTTTTACCACCATTGCTAGATGGCGTCGCGAGGAAAGTGAAGGCGATGATACAGAACAGGGTAGGGCCCTCAATCCTCCAGACGTGGTACGACATAATCACGCTCCTCTCCATGGAATCAATACTCCCAACGTCATCGCTCGCTTTCAGGATGGCCCCCTACGTCGCGCTCGCGAGTGCCCTCTGCATGGCCCTCATGCTGCCCTACGGGTCAGGCGCGATAATAAACTTCGGGGGAGACCTGATAGCATTCATATACGTCTTCACACTGTTTTCCGCGGCCCTGGTGTTTGGAGCCCTGAGCGTAGACAACTCGTACTCCCACGCTGGTGCCAACAGAGAGCTAACGCTCTCGCTGATCTTCAAGCCGCTCTTCGCGGTTACGATAGGCATATTCGCCCTCAAGACAGGCTCGCTGAGCATAACCAAGATCGCCCGCTCAATCTCCCCGAGCCCCTCAATCATCGGAGCCTACCTGCTGCTCCTCTACGTCACCTACGTGGAGTCCGGGTTCATACCCTACGACATCGCCGAGGCGGAGACGGAAATCCTGGAAGGTCCCCTCACAGAGTACAGCGGAAGGCTTCTCGGTCTGTTCAAGTGGGCACTCCAGATAAAGAGGTTCGCAATGATATGGCTGTTCGCGTCCTTCGTGGCCCTCCCTGTGGCTGAAGGCGTCGTCGCATTCGCCCTCCAGCTGCTGGTGTTCCTGCTCACATACCTCTTGATGGTGACCTACGAGTCCCTGAACGCCCGCCACAGGCTCGACCAGGCAACGAAGCAGGGGGTCAAGGCCATCGTTATCGGTGTGATAATCATGATAATCGCATGGCTGGGATGGTGAGACTATGATAAGGGAGTTTGAAGAAAAATTTGGCTCGACGCTTGGGAAAAAGGTCATCGCAAAGAACAAAGTGCTTTACACGCTGATGGTAAGGAGAGAGGACTTTCCCAACATAATCAACTACATTCTCAGCAGACCGAACACAAGGCTCTTCACAATGGTAGGAATGGACGAGAGGAACACCGAAGAGGCATTCAGCGTGACCTACTGGTTCCTTGACTGGAAGGACAACGAAGTCGTCGGGATAAGGCTCTACGTCCCTGAAGACGAACCCACCTTTCCCAGCGTCGGCGCTTTCCACAAGGGGGCAATATGGTTCGAGAGGGAAGTCCAGGACCTACTGGGCCTGAAAGCGGAGGGACTTCCGGACCCGAGAAGGCTTGTACTCCCCGACGACTGGCCAGAGGGAGTTTACCCGCTGAGGGAGGACTTCCAGTACTACCACTCCCCAGCCGGAACGAGGAGCTACCCCTACAAGGAGCCGCCCGAAGACTCTACGGTGCACCCGATGGGGCCATACCACGTCGCGCTGGACGAGCCGGCGCACTTCAGGCTCTTCGTCAAGGGTGAGGAAATCGTTGACGTGGACTACCGCGGCTTCTACTCCCACAGGGGCATAGAAAAGCTCGCAAGGGGAAGGCTGAACTACAACCAGATAATATTCATCGCGGAGAGGATATGCGGCATATGCGGATTCTCCCACTCCGTAGCGTACGCCCAGGCCGTCGAGGAGGCGGCTGGAATTGAAGTGCCGGACAGGGCGAGATACATCAGGACGATACTCCTTGAGATTGAGAGACTGCACTCCCACCTCCTCTGGCTGGGCGTCGCGGCCCACCTGACCGGCTTTGACACGGCCTTTATGCGCTCGTGGGAGATTAGGGAGCAGGTCATGGAGCTCGCCGAGAGGCTCACTGGCAACAGGAAAACGTACGGCCTTGTTCTCGTTGGCGGAGTCAGGAGAGACCTCCTGGACTACAGAAAGTCCCTGGTTCTTGAGACTCTCAAGAACCTGAGGAGAGAGTTCGACGAGCTCGTTGACATGCTCGTATCAACGAAGAGCTTCGTAAAGAGGTGCGAGGGCGTCGGTGTGCTCCCGAAGGAGAAAGCTATGGAGTGGGACACCGCCGGCCCCCTGGCGAGGGCTTCTGGAATTGACTACGACACAAGAAAGAGCCTCCCCTACGCGGCATACGATGAGCTGAGCTTTGACGTCCCCGTCTACAAGGAGGGAGACGTCCTGGCAAGGGCCCTCGTGAGGATTGACGAAGTGAGGGAGAGCATCTCCCTGCTGGAGCAGGCGGTTGACGCTATTCCCGGCGGCCCCGTGATAGCGGAGTTCAACGAAGTCCCAAGCTGGAGGGAGGGTATATCGGCCGTTGAAGCCCCGAGGGGCGAGAACACCCACTACGTGATGACAGGGGAGGTGAACAGAATCTACAGGTGGCGGGTGAAGGCGCCGACGTACAACAACCTCCAGGCAGTTCCGGACATGCTGAGGGGCTACACAATAGCCGATGCTCCGCTGATAGTGGCCTCGATAGACCCCTGCTACTCGTGTACCGAGAGGGTTCAGGTCGTTGACGTGGAGTCAGGAAAGGCGAAGGTAATCTCACTGGGCGGAGGGATAGGGGCATGCCCGTGACAAAGTACTATCCCTTCGAGCCGGAGCAGGCGCCACCAGAGTACAGGGGAATCCCGGTGATAGACCCGCGCCTGTGCGTTGGATGTGCCGCATGTGTGAACGCCTGTCCACCTGACGCGCTGGTCAAGATAGACGACTACGAGAAGGGGACGAGAAGGATAGTCCTCGACATCGGCAGGTGCATAAGGTGCGCGAGGTGCGAGGAGGTCTGTCCGACCGGAGCGATAAGGCTAACGCAGGAGTTCGAAGCGGCGAGCGACGACAGAAGCTCTCACGTGGAGGTAGTGGAGCTGAGGCTCGCAAGGTGCAGGGGCTGTGGAAAGTACACTGACTACACCGAGAGACAGCTCCAGAAAGTCCTCTCAATGATACCTCCCGGCATCGTTGAGTTCGACAGGGTGAGAGAGAAGCTCCCGCTCTGCAGGAAATGTAAGAGGCTCCTGACGGTTGTTAACGCCACAAAGTTCGAGGAGGAGATGAGAGAATGAAGCTCAGGTCCGTTTGGGTCTTTCACCTCAACACCGGGGCGTGCAACGGCTGTGACATAGAGATACTCGACGTCCTCACCCCCTACTACGACGTTGAAAGGCTGGGTGTCAAGCTCGTCTCAACTCCCAGGCACGCTCACGCCTTACTGGTCACCGGGCCCCTAACGAGGCAGTCCTACTACGCCGCCAAAAGGGCCTACGAGGCAATGCCCCCGAAGCCGAGGATAGTCATCGCCATAGGCACCTGCGCCTGCAGTGGCGGAATCTTCTACAACAGCTACGCCGTGAGGCGGGAGTCAGAAAGGCTCGGACTGGAGTACCCGAGGGCCGGAGGAACCTCTGAGTTCCTGCCGGTGGACGTGTATATTCCGGGGTGCCCGCCAAGGCCGGAGGAGATACTCTACGGGCTCGCGCTCCTGCTCGGGATTGCCGAGAAGAAGCTGTCCCCTCGCCACTACAGGGACGAAGAGTTCGTCCTCCCGCGCACCCAGTTCAAGGCATGGGTTGAGGTAATCCTCAAGGCGAGAATCAGGAAGGAGCTCGGCTACTTCGACGGCTACAGGCTCCTTGAGAGGTTTATGAAGCTCGTGGACGTTGCAGAGACGCCGGAAGCCCTCAAGAAGCTTGTCGAAGAAGAGAAACTCAAAGAAAAGGACAGCCGGCTCAGGTATGGACTGAATAAGCTCTATGAGCACTACTTAGAGGTGGTGAGGACGTATGAAGACATACTTGGTCAGAAAAGGAGAGTACTTGGAGTTCAAAAATGACGTCGCACGGGTGCTCGATCACTTCGAGTCCAACTTTTCAACCGAGGAAATCGTCGGAGAAGTCAGCGAGAGGAGTGCGGAGCTGGTCGAGAAGGGTGTGACGGATATAGACGCCTACCCGGAGGAGGATAGGGAGACGATAGCCAGACTGCTCCCCGAGATAGAGAAGGGCCTCATAGCCGTGAGGAGGGTCTTTAGATGATTGAGACGGCAATTTACGTGCTGTTTGCGGTTTACGGGCTCTCAGGCCTGCTCTACTTCATCAGGCTACTCAGGGGGCCAACCGTGGTGGACTCAATCCTCGCCGCGGACTGTGTGTCCCTCGATGTCGCGCTGATAGCGCTGCTCCTGTCAATCTACTATAGGAACTCGTTCCTGGCAGTCGGGGCGCTGTTCCTGGTGCTCTGGGCGTTTATCCTGGACGTGTTCGCGGCCAAATACCTCACGAGAGGGGAGGTGGGAACTTGATACTCACGGTCATCGGGCTTATACTCCTCGCCATAGGCGCAGTCTGCGACCTCCTCGGTGCGATAGGAATGCACCGGTTTAACACGTTCTACCTCAGACTGCACGCCGCGACCGTCGGCACCGTTGGAGGAAAGTTCTACCCGCTCCTCGGAGTGGCGTTTATAGCGGCAGAGCAGGGCCTGTGGCCAGTGGTCGGAATCTCGGTACTTGCGGCGCTCCTCGTCCTGGTCACGACCCCAGTGGGAAGCCACGCACTCGCCTACGCCGCGAGCAAAGCCAGGATAGTGGAGATGGAGCTTGACGAGTTCAGGGGGGAGGAAGATGTTTGAGCTGGCGGCGGTTTTCCTCCTGTGCGCAGTGGCCCTCAGCTACCTCATAGTCACCGAGACAGACCTGCTGAAGGCAGTCGCATATTCTGGCGTCTTCGGGGGACTCATACTGCTGACGCTGTACGTTCTGATGGCCCCCGACGTAATCCTCGCGTACGTTGCAATATCCGTGGGACTCTCCACCGGCCTTATGGTGTTCGTGGTAAGCAAAACGACGAGACACGAGGTGGTCTGAAGTGAGGAAGGTCATCACGCTCTCCATCATCATGCTGGCGGTCATAGCGGGGGCGTACTACCTCTCCCCACACCTGCCCCCCAAGACGGAGCTGAACGCGCTTGGCGAGTTCTACATTAGAAACAGCTACTTCGGGGAGCACTCCGCCGGTTCGCCGGAAGTCGTGACTGCAATCCTCTGGGACTACAGGGGTCTTGATACGTACTTTGAGACCGCCGTCCTGTTCATGGCAATAATCGGCGCGGTCTCAATCTTCAGGAACATGCCCAGCGTGAGCTTCCACCCGCGCGGCTTCACCGACATCACCAGAACCGGAGTGAAGATAGTCGGACTCATTACCTTCGTAGCGGCCGCCACGACCGCGTTCCACGGCCACATAACGCCCGGAGGTGGCTTCCAGGGCGGTTCAATGCTCGCCGTGGTGCCCCTGCTGGTAATAGTTGCGTTCTCCAAGAAGGCCCTTGAGAAGGCTGGGCTCACCAAGGAGAGGGCCCTCGTCATTAGGACGATAGGCCTCCTCACAATAGCCATCGTCGCGTTCTACCCCCTCCTCGCGGGAGGCTACTTCATGCAGAACCTGCCGGTGTACCCGAAGGAGCTCCACGGAATGCTCGTCAGCGGAAGCCTGTCCCTCTTCAACATGGCGGAGTTCCTTGCGGTTGGAGCAGGGTTCACGATAATATTCCTGCTCCTTTCAAACCCTGAGGGGGGGAGCGAAGCATGACGTTTGCCCTCGCGCTGATAGTGAGCAGCATAGCCGCGATCATCGTAATTTCACTCTACGGCGTAGCCGTGAGGCCAAACCTCGTGAAGAAGATAATCTGCCTCAGCATATTCTCCGACATCATCAACGTGGCCGTCATACTGCTCGGCTACCGCGCCGTCGAGAGGCCCCTCCCTCCGGTGCTCACAGACTACTCGCAGAAGGGCGTTGAGGAGCTCGTTAGGGGGGCCGTTGACCCGCTTCCGCAGGCCCTCACCATCACCGCGATAGTCATTGGCCTGGCAATAACCGTGCTCATGGCCTACGGTGCTATCCATATCCAGAGGAAGTACGGCACCGTGGACGTTAGAAAGCTCGCGAGGTGGGAGGAATGAGGTTCCTGCCGGTGACCCTGCTCGCGTTCATACTGTACATCATAATAACCGGCTCGGCCACTCCGTACGACATCGCAACGGGGGCAGTAACAGCGGTCATTGCGGGCCTGCTCTTCGGCAGGTATCTGGTGAAGAACCCCAAGAAGGCCCTCAACCCTGCAAGATGGGTTGCCATGGTGGCCTACTTCATCAAGTACATCACGGTAATCGAGCTCAAGGCCCACCTGGACGTCATAAAGCGCATAATCTCCGGCGAGACGAACCCGGGCATCATTAAGGTCCCCATCACCGTGAAGGACGAGTACGCCCGGTTCCTGGTCGCGAACTCGATAACGAACACCCCGGGCACCGTAACGGTGTACATGGACGAGGAATACGCCTACGTCAACTGGATAGACGTGAAGACGAGAGACCCTGACGAGGCCAGGAAGGAGATCCTTGAGGAGTTCGAAAAACACGCGAAGAGGATTTTTGAGGGGTGATACAGATGAACGCACTGATACTCCCCACGATTCCAATGGCGTTTGCGTTCGCGCTCCCCGTCTTATCCCAGATACTTAAGGGCAACAGGAAGTTCGTCAACGCCTACGCCATGGTAGTCACGGGCCTGACGTTCGTGCTGAGCCTTGACGTCTTCAGGGCGGCGTACTCCTCAGAAAAGCCGCTGATTTACACCTTCGGCGGGTGGAAGGCCCCGATAGGCATAATATACGAGGTGGACAGGTTCGGGGCGCTGCTCGCTCTCACGACGTCGTTCCTCATGTTCATAATAACGTTCTACTCGGTCAGGTACCTTGAGCGCGAGACCGGCGTCGAGTGGTACTACACACTCTACCTCGGGCTTGAGGCCGGACTCCTGGGGATATTCCTCACCGGAGACGCGTTCAACCTCTTCGTAATGCTCGAGGTCACGGCAGCCGCCGCCTACGGGCTTGTGATGTTCTACACCGAGGAAGGCTATCCAGCCTACTCCGGTGTCAGGTACGCCATCATAAGCTCCATTGGAACGACCTTCTACTTCCTGGCGCTCGGCGTGCTCTACTACGGCTTCGACACTGTGAACTTCGCAGACCTCGCGGCGAAAGCCAGAGGCTACCCGTTCCCGGTGTCAGAAGCTTCCGGCAACCTCCTGATGGCATTCGCCCTCGCGATGGCACTCATAACGTGGGCGTTCACCATAAAGTCTGCAATCATGCCAAACCACTTCTGGCTTCCGGGGGCACACTCCTCAGCGCCGTCCCCGATATCGGCAGTCCTGAGTGGCCTTGTGGTCAACGCGGGCATTTACGGTCTGGCAAGGTTCATCTGGCTGTTCACAGGGGTTCCAGAGTTTGAAAACGCTGTGAGGGCAGTCTCAACGGTGCTGATAGGGCTTGGTGCGGTATCGGCACTGCTGGCATCTCTGGCAATGACCGCACACGACGACGTCAAGAGGATTGTCGCCTACTCAACGATCCTCCACATGGGATACCTCGCAATGGCGGTAGGTCTGCGGACTGAACTCGGAACCAAGGCAATGGTCTTCCACATGCTCAACCACTCACTGGGTAAGGCGCTCCTCTTCCTTGCGGTCGGTGTCTTTATCCACGAGGCCGGAAGCAGAAAACTCCAGGACCTCGCTGGACTCGGCAAGAAGATGCCCCTCACAACGGTAAGCCTCGCCATAGCGACGATATCCCTCGTCGGCCTTCCGCCGACCAACGTGTTCTTCAGCAAGCTCGTGCTCTACTACGCCTACATGGAGAAGAGCGTGGCCCTTGTAGTCGTCCTCGTGCTCTCAAGCGTCTTTGCACTGGTAAGCTACATGAAGATGCTCTACTGGCTCTGGATTAAGAAGGCCGAGAACAGCACCGATGCGAAAGAGCCCAAGAGCATGGTTGCGGTGCTGCTGTTGCTGGCCGTGCTGTGCCTTGCGATTGGAATCCTCTCGCCACTGATACTCGAAGACGTGATTGACCCCACCGCAGTGCAGGCCCTCGACGTCGAGGGATACATACAGGCGGCCATAAACGTCCTTGGAGGGAAGTGAAATGCCCCTTGAACTCCTGAAAAGGCACTACTGCGACAACCTGCTTGCAGTTGCGCAGGTGAGGGACACCCTGCTGGTAATACTAAGGGAGGGGGACAAGGTCGAACTGCTGGCCGATGCGGCTGAAAACGTCTTCGAACCCCTCGCCGAGAAGGGCTACGACGTAATGCTGTGGCTCTCGGACTCAATTGACACGCTCCACCCCGAAGTGTTCGGTGGTATGGACGACTTTCGTATTTTGTACGACCCAGAGGACTTCCTCTCACGCCATCTTCCGAAGTTGTTGGAGATGAAAGGAGCCCTTCCAACCGTCAAAAACCTTGACAAGATGCTGGTTAAGGAGGTGGTAAGATGAACGGAATGAGGTTTGCATTCCTGTGTAGAGAAAAGCCCAGCCCCACCGGGAAGAAGGTCGCCATCATAGGTGCGGGGCCTGCTGGCCTCAGCGCCGCGGGCTATCTCGTCTGCCACGGCCACGATGTCCACGTTTACGACAAGCTCCCAGAGCCTGGAGGACTGATGCTCTTCGGAATCCCCGAGTTCAGAATCCCCATCTACCGCGTCAGAGAGGGATACAAGGAGCTCGAAAACGTCTTTGAAGTCAAGTTTTACCCGAACACCAAAGTAAGCTTTGGGGACGAGGAAGAAGAGGGAGACGACTTCGTCAAGAACGTCGTGGACTTCAACGAGCTCGTCCAGAACTACGACGCCGTCCTAATCGCCACGGGGACGTGGAAGTCCTTTATCCCGGACATAGAAGGCGTCGAGCTTGAGGGCGTCTACCCGGCGCTGGGCTACCTGTTCAGGATAAAGAGCGCCAAACTCGGCCACCTGGACTGGAGCGAGGTCGTTCCCATCGAAGGAAAGAGGGTTATGGTGATTGGAGCCGGCCACACTGCAGTTGATGCCGCAATGGAGAGCCTGCTCCTCGGCGCTGAAAAGGTCTACATGAGCTACAGGAGGACAATAAGGGAGGCCCCTGCCGGAGCATACGAGATTAACCTCCTCCAGAAGAGGGGCGTCAAGTGGCTTGAGCTGACAGTCCCTGTCCGCATAATCGGTGAGAACGGCAAGGTGAAGGCCATTGAGCTCCAGAAGTGCAAACTGAGCGAACCCGACGAGACCGGCAGGAAGAGGCCCATACCCATAGAGGGCTCGAACTTCCAGATAGACGTTGACTACGTAATCTTCGCCGTGGGCCAGAGGCCGACCCCACCTAAGGGGGCTGAAATTGCCGTTGACAAGAAGGGCAGGATAATAGTGGACTCAAGGCACATGACGAGCATAGAGGGAGTTTTTGCCGCCGGCGACGTTGCCACCGGCCCCTCGAAGGTTGGAAGGGCCGTTTTGGACGGCCTTTTGGCGGCTGAAAGCATGCACCACTGGCTTATGGAGGTGAGAAAATGAGGAGGATACTCCACGTTGACTACAGCCTCTGTATAGGGTGTGAGACCTGCCAGGGGGTCTGTGAGTTCCTCCACCACGGAAAGCCAAACATAAGGATATACTACACAATGAGCGGTCTCCCAATCCCGATAAACTGCCGCCACTGTGAAAAGGCCCCGTGTATGGAGATATGCCCCGTCGGCGCCATTTCAAGGGACCACGACGGCGCTGTTATCGTGGACCCCCAGAGGTGCATTGGGTGTTTCATGTGCCTTGCAGTGTGCCCGTTTGGCGTCCCGAGCTTCAACGTGGAAGTGAGGGCAATCACAAAGTGCGACATGTGTGCAGACAGGCGCGAGCTTGGAATGGAGCCGGCGTGCAAGGAGATGTGCCCGGCTGAGGCAATATTCTTCGGAAAGCCGGAGGAAGTAGAGGACAGGGTCAGGAGGAGGACCGCGGAGAAGATAGCGAGGGAGAGGATTTCGTCGGAGTCCTTCGAGAGCTTTGGTCAGATGCTATGACCTTCTTTTTTTTCAGTTTCTGTTCATAAGTTCGCCGTATGCCGGCGGGAAAACCGCTCGTGTTCTAAGGGCGCCCCTTGGCGTCTTGTCCAGCTACAAGTAGATGAACAGGGCTATCATGAAGAGGGTAGCTCCACTGAAAAGGCACAGCGCCGATTATCTTTAGTGTATAACTAGTGTATAACCAACCGCCAGAACGAGCACAACTGGCAGCAGAACCCTGTAGAGTGTCTTCCATTCCATACGACCAAGGATAAAAAGAACGTCCAGAAAGTTTTTATTAGGCGAACCAAACTCCAATGGGGTGTAAGATGAAAAGACTGCTAATGCTCATGCTCCTAATTCTTGCAATCCCAGTGAGTGCCTCACCCGTCAAGCTCTGGAGTTATTCCGACACCTGCGCAGTGTTCTCGCTCTCGATGAACTCTAACGGCTCCATCGGTCTGGCGTTTGGTTACTACGCTGAGCTTTTGGGCCCCGATGGAAAACTCCTCTGGAAGGGCCCTACGAGGGGAATAGCCTATTCCTCTGCCCTTTCTGAGAACAATATCCTCCTGATAGGAACGGAGGGCAGATGGATTCAGGCCTTTGAAAATGGCAAAATAATATGGGAAAAAGAGCTCAATAACGCCGTTGTTAGCGTCTCAATAAGTCCCAACGGAGATTTTGCCGTCGCCGGCGACGCATCGGGCTGGGTCTACTTCTTTAAAGATGGAAACCTTGTGTGGGAGAAAAAGATCAGCGACTATGTCTGGGCCGTTGTGTTCCAGGACGGAAAAGTCTTTGTTGGTTCAAACAATGGCCTTTCAGTCTTCTCAACAGAAGGGGAGCTAATCTGGGACACCAATCCCGGGCCCGTGAGAAAGACTTCGATAGCCGACGATGTGGTGGTAGCCCTCGTTGTCCCCAGATCCGAGTCTTGGAGCGAGCTGGTTGCCTTTGATCTAAACGGGAAAATCCTCTGGCGGTACAGATTTCCTGGATACGCAAGGGCCGTCGACACTGATGGGGAAAACATCGCAGTCGCCGGAAACTTTGGGAACGTCACCCTCTTCAGTATTGATGGAAAACTCCTCTACTCGAAACCACTGATCGGCTACGCCTACGATGTCGCAACGATGAAAAAATATACAGTGGTGGGCTATGGAAAGACGGTGGAGCTAATAGCCCCCAACGGAACCGTCGTCTGGTTCGAGCGCTTCAACGGAACGGTTTATCACGTCGCGTTCTCTCCAAAGGGTTACTTTCTCACGGAACACGGCTCCCATGACGTCCAGAACTGTTACGGCACCATCGACGCATGGGCCCTCACCGGAACCCCCACAGTTACGGCGCAAGAATCTAATAGAAAGACCGGCGTTAACCCGTGCATCACAGGGGGTCTTATCGCCCTCGTGGTTCTTATGGGGGTACTGTTATGGCGGAAGCGGTCGTAGCGAAGAACCTCGTCAAGCGCTACGGCGACTTCGAGGCCGTGAAGGGGATAAGCTTTACGGTCAAAAAAGGGGAAGCCTTTGCCCTCCTCGGCCCGAACGGGGCTGGGAAGACAACCACTGTAAAGATGCTGACGACACTGACTTCAATTACCTCCGGCGAGGCATACGTGAACGGCTTCGATGTCAAAAGGGAGAAGCTCGCGGTGAGGCGCTCGATAGGTCTTGTCCCCGACGTCTCCAACCTCTACGACGAGCTGACGGTCCGAGAGAACCTGCTCTTCATGGCCAAGCTCTACGATGCCCCACCAAGCAGAGTGGACGAGCTGATAAAGGAGTTCGAGCTCCCAGCCGACAGGAAGTTCGGCAGGCTGAGCACGGGCTTCAAGCGAAGGGCCACGATCGCAGCTGCCCTCGTCCACGAGCCGGAGGTGCTGTTCCTCGACGAGCCCACCAACGGGCTCGATGTCCACTCCGCCAAGGCCGTCAGAGCCCTGATACGCTACCTCAATAAGAAGGGCATGACAGTTTTCATAACAACCCACAACATGGTTGAAGCCGAGACAATACCCCAGAGAATAGCGATAATGAGGGACGGCCGGATAGTTGCCGAGGGAAAGAGGAACGAACTGGCGAAGCTGGTTGGGAAGAAAAAGATTGTTAAACTCTCGGTTGAGCCCCTGACGTCGTCCCTTTTGAGGGCCCTTGAGCGTTACAACCCCTCCTTTGAAGAGGAGGGACTCGTTTTTGAGGTAGATGATGTTGATGCCTTCCTCGATGAGTTATACTCTCTCAAAACTGAGCTCGGTTTCAGAATTGAGGGGCTGTGCACCGAGATTCCCGGCATTGAAGAGGTCTTCGTCGAGCTGACAAAGGGCTGTTCCTGCGGGGGGTGCCCGCTTTGAAGGTTCTGGCGATAGCCGAGAAGGAGCTCAAAGAATACGTCCTTAAGCCGGGTTCAATAAGCTGGGGAGTGATATTTCCGCTCGTATTTACCCTCGCCTTCGCGGTGCGCTTTGGGGACGTTGACCACCTGGCACCGGGTCTGCTCACGATTTCGGTTCTCTTCGGGACGACATCTTTCGTGTCCTCCTCCGTAGTCTTCGAGAGACGGCTTAGGACGTTTGAAAGGCTCCTCGTCGCGCCCGTTAGCTACCTGGAGATTACCCTTGCCAAAGTTTTGGTTGCATCGGCCTTTGGAATCTTTGTGGGCCTCGTCAGCCTTACCTTTCTCCACTTTTTCATGGTCTATCCAATCTGGAACATTCCGCTGTTAGTGTTGTTTCTGACAATTTCAGCGGTTGTATTCTCTGCCTTTGGCCTCTACGTCTCCCTCGTGCCCGAGAACCCGATAAACGCAATGACGTGGCTCAACCTCATAAGACTGCCGATGATGTTCACGAGCGGGGCGATAGTGTCCCTCCTGCTCTTCCCGAGGTGGTTCATTGCGGTCGGCCTGCTCACGCCGATGACCTACGCGGTTGAAGGTGTCCGCTTCGCGATGCTCCACTACTACGACGTCGTCAATCCAGTGTACTCTTTCCTCGTCCTGCTCCTGCTGGCCATGGTCTTCATTTACCTGTCAACCTCCAGGCTCGAAGGCCTTTATTGAGACGAAGGACGAAGAACAGGATTACCATGAAGACCGTTATGTACTCGCTCCAGACAAAGGGAACTATTCCAGCAACTCCGAGCGTGAAGATTATAGCGAGCACAATAACAACCACAAGCATAATCCTGTAGAGCGTCTTCCGTTCCATGCAACCACCGGAAAAGAAAAAGGAGAAGGGCTTAAAAATCAGCCGGTTGAGTTTGCAGTCTCACCGACAGGGCAGGTGAGCGGTTCTGGTTGGTAGTCAAAGAGCTCCGGGTGGAGGAGCTCCGCCGTCTCCCTAATCGCCAGCACAATCCGCGGGCTGGGCCTCTGGAAGACGTTGGGGTTGCTCACGGTGTAGACCTTTCCTTCGGTGGCGGCTTTAATCGTCGAGAGCGGCTCCGAGCAGAACACACTCGGGTCAACGTAGGCCGAGGCAATGATGACGACGTCTGGATTCCTTGCAACGATTTCTTCAGCGCTGACGGCCTTCCAGCCATCAACGTCTCCGAAGGCGTTCTTACCGCCGGCAATCCTGATTATGCCCTCGGCGAAGGTGTTCTTCCCTCCTACCCAGTAGCCGTTGTAGGTGCTGACGAGGTACATAACGCTCGGCCGGCTAGCGTTGGCGACAAGGCCTTCAATGTAGCTTATCTGGGCCTTCATCTCTGCTATTACAAGGGAAGCCTGCTTCTCCCTGTTGAGAACCTTTCCGAGAAGTTCAACCTGCTGATAAATGCCTTCAATGCTCTCCGGATTGACGATTACAACCGGCGCAATCTTCTCAAGGTTTTCAAGGAAGCCCTGCTTGTAAAAGACCGCGTTGTCCGCTATAATCAGGTCGGGGTTGAGCTTTGCAATCTCCTCGAGGTTGGCATAGGCGCCGTAGCCTCCCACCCTTGTTATGTTTTTGACGGCCGGGGGCCAGTCCGCGTAATCGGTAACGCCGACGAGCTTGTCACCCGCCCCGATGTAGAATATCGTCTCGGTGATGCTGGGTGCAAGAGAGACGACCCTCACAGGCTCCTCCCGGATTGTGACGCTCCGGTTGGCCATGTCGGTGATGGTAAGCGGGTAGCTGGTCTCAAATGCGTCCGGGTGCAGGATTCTTGCCATCGTCTCGATTCCGCGGATAAGTCTCGGGCTGGGGTGAATAAGGTCGTTCTCGTTGTCTATCATATAAACGCGCCCATTTTTGACTGCGGTTGTGCCGGCGAAGAGCTTGTAAGCGTCTTCCACCGTCATGCCGCAGTGGGGCGTCAGGACTATGACCTCGGGGTCCCTCGCTATTACCTCCTCAAGGCTTACCTGCGGCCAGTTTGAGGCGTCGTTGAAAATGTTCACTCCTCCAGCGATGCTGATTACGTCGCTTATGAATGTGTTGCCGCCGGCAGTCGTCAGCGGGTCGTTCCAGACAACGTAGAAGGTTTTGACCTTTGGCTTGTCTTCCATAAGCTCCCTCATTGCGCTGATTTTGGCGTTGAACTCTTCAACAACTTCTCCGGCCTTATTCTTTTTGTTGAAGACCTCCCCGAGGAGCTCTATCGCGCGGGGTATTTCATTGAGACTCTTGGGGGCGACGACTACAACGGGGGCAATCTTCTCAAGGTTCTCAAGGAAGCCCTCCTTGTACAACACGGCGTTGTCAGCTATGATTAAGTCTGGCCCTAAGCTTGCTATCGTCTCAAGATTTGCATAGGCGCCGTAGCCCCCAACGGACGTTATGTTCACGGCTTCTGGCGGCCAGTCCTCGTAACCGGTAATACCCACAACCCTATCGAGCAGGCCGAGGTAGTAGAGGTCTTCGGTTAAGCTTGGGGCCAGTGAAATTACGCGCTTTGGCTCCGCCTTGATTGTGACCGTCCTGTTCGCGAAGTCTTTAATCGTTATCGGGTAGTAGCCCTTCTCGGTCTGGGGCGTGCTTGATGTCGTCGGTGATGTCGAGGTTTGGGGATTCGTCGTTGGGGTGGCGGGTGTGGTTGTAGATATTGCCGAGGGAGACGATGTGGAGCTCGTGCTCTCATTTGAGGCGATACAGCCCGTTGCTACAACGGCTCCCAGCAGGAGCAGGACGACAATGAGTGCACTCCTTTTCATTGCCATCACCTGGACGTTTTGTCCGGATTAAATGTCCAAGGGTGTTGAGAGGGAAGGGTTTTTAAAGTTGTGGTCTGGGAGAAAAGTCAGGTTTTGCCGACCCTGAAGAGGTCAACCCGCGTTATGATCCCCACTATCTTGCCCTCCCTGTTCTGGACGAGAACCGCTGGATGGTCCTCGAGGAGGTACTTAACGACTTCCAAGTCCTCGTCCTCGTTGACTATCGGGAAGGGCTCCTCCATCACTTCCATGACCTTATGGTCGTAGATGTCCTCGTATTCAAGGCTCTGCCTCACGAGGGTTCGCTCGGTCACCGAACCGACGACCTTGTTCCCAGAGACGACGGGAATCTGGGAGATGTTGTGCTCGTTCATCAGCTTGATAACGCGCTCCACCTTCTCGTAGGGTTTGACTGAAATAACGGGCGATGACATGACGTCTTTTGCTTTGGGCTGGGCCTTCTTACACTCGAGGAGGGCCTGGAGAATTCGATTCAGCGTTGACAGACGGGGGTCTACCTTACCCGCCTCAAGCTTCGCGATGTAGGCCTGCGTTACGCCGGCTTTTTTCGCAAGTTCTTCCTGCGTTATGCCGAGCTCCTTTCGAATTCGCTTGATTTCCCTGGGGTCAATCGGCCGGGGAATGACTACCATAAATAACCACCAGTTATTGAAGCAACGAGGGGGTTATAAGCCTTCCTCAGAAGGGCGTCGAATTGTGGGCCGGGCACAGAGGCCCGCGCTCATTCGCTCACGCGGGTGGATGCTCCCGGCCCTGTGGGCTCGGCGTGAGCACGCTCCGTTCATCGAACCCGAGTACCTCACGGAGGCGGGAAAACCGAGCCCGTGCGAGGAGACTTATTGTCCCCTCGCTGTCGGCAGTAGTAGATAGAAAAAGGGGCTTAAAAGCTTTAGCCGATGGGATATCAGGACAACTCCAAGGACGGCCAGGACCAGCCCCTCGAATATCTTCGCGTTCGGCTTTTCCCCAAGGAGCACCACCGCGAGAAGTGACGCTATTACCGGGTTTATCGCAGAGACCGGCGCCGCTATTGGGGAGCCAACGAGGGTTACCGAATACACGAAGAGGTACTGCCCCAGCACCAGCCCGAGAACGGCCGCACCCGCGAGGACTGCGACCTCTCTCCTGCTTACTCCTCTCACTTCCCTTCCGTACTTCGGCAGGAACGCCGAAATCCCAATGGAGGCAAAGACTATCCTGACTCCAGCCAGCTGGATGGTGGGGATACTGCTGGAGAGGTGCTCCATTATTGTTATGGCGATGCTCCATGATATCGGGGCCAGAAAAGCAAAGACAAAACCGAGCCGGTCTGTATGCTCCTCTTCTTCGGCCCTCTTCACCACTATTATGGCCAGGACAACGAGAACGGCACCGATAATTACGTGGGGCTCGACCTTCTTACCCAGAAAGAGTATAGCCCATAAGATTGTCCAGAGCGGGTATGTTGAAGTTATCGGGACAGTTCTAGAAACTCCCATTCTCTTGAGGGCGCCGAAGTAAAAGTAGTCCCCTATGACGAATCCGAACTGGGCGGAGATGAACGCGAGGGCAAGCAGTTTAACGGGCAGCCTGAAAACACCCAGATTTCCAGTTAAGGCAAAGATTGTCAGGAAAAGGGTCGAGGCGACGTACAGCCTCAATATGTTGGCGCCTACAGGTGAGAGCTTTTTCAAGCCCGCCCTCACCAGTATCGTCGCTGAGGCCCACGAAAAGGCCGACAGCAGTGCCGCGAAGATCCCAAGGACTAGCTCCTGCATGCTCCTGCTCGGAGGCAACTCTTAAAAAATTAATGCTTTAGCGTTTAGATGAATATATGAAAAAGGCCTTAATAGCCCCTACCGAACCCTCTGCGATGATGACCTCGGCAGAGCTGACGCCAGGATGATGAGGATCTTGAGTGCTGAAAATATAAGCGGAGAAAGGACTCAGCGGAGGATTACGTTTACGCTCCTTGGTTTTATTGCAACGCTGTACTCGCTTGACACCTCGCGGATTATTCTGTTTATGACGTCCACAACGTCTTTCTTTATTTTCTCGTCCGAGACTCCAGAGTAGGCACCAAAGAGCCCACCAACGTTCTCTTTAACAAAGGAAGCCTCAACGTCTATGTAAACTGTCGTACCATGTACTTCGTGGTTAATCTTAAGCCACTTGAAGATGACCCTCGGCATCAGCTTGAGCTCGGCGCGTATCCTGTTCTTTAGCGTTTCAATGGCCGGCTCCACCCTGCTCTTCAGCAGTGTTTCCTCTGCCTCCTTCTTCTTCTGTTCGGTAAGCGGGGCGAGCTCATCTATACCGGCCTCCTTAAGGAGCTTCTCAACCTCCTTCTCAAGGAGCGCCTTTTTGGCCAGGACTTCTGCGGCCTTTCCTGATGCAACCGGTTTCTTCGCAGGAGCGTGCCCCAGGGAAGGCTTCTCCACGAGCTCCACTTCAACACTGTGGACTGTGATGTAGCGGCCTATTGAACGCGAGAGCTCTTTAACATGCCTGGTAAGGACGGTCCTAATGGTCTTCTCTGTGGTTGCCCTGTCAAACGGGCTCTCAACGACAATGGAAAGGTTTACCTCGAACTCTCTCCACCCCTTAACGTCAAAGTACGCGCTGTCCACTTTAATCCCAGCCGTCTCGAGTTCCTGTACCACAGTTCTTGCAAAATTGCTGAAGTACGGCCAGACGTCTTTGAGGACGGAAAGCTTAACCCTTCCGTCCTTTGTTACTGCCCCTGTCTTTTTCTCATCTTTTAAGGTTATTTCCTGTGGCCTCGCTTCCTCACCGTTGAGGACAACGCTTATGTCTCTGAGTATGGGCTTGTGCTCCGCTTCCCTTAGGATCACGGGCGCGTGCTTGCTGACTATGTGGAGGATTCTCCTTTCGGCCACCTCGAGGTTCCGCCTATCCCCTGTCCCAGCGCTTCCGTAAACGTGGACATTGAGGTAAACGACGCCCTCTCCAACGTTGGCGTCGAACTCGATCTTGTCTATGGAAACTCCTTTCATCTTGCGGACTTCTCGAACTATGTGCTCGGCGTATTTTTTGAATGCCTCCTCCGGGAGCTTGCCACCGGTGAAGCTGACGACTATCTCCGGTTTTCCTCCCGACTTCTGAGCAGGCTTGGGGACAGCCTTTTCTCCTGGCTTTTTCTCGGCCACGGGTTTCTGCTCTGGGACCGGCTCGGGCTTAGGTGCAGGCTCTTTTGCTTCCGGTACCTCCTTAGGCCTAACCTGTACCGCCGAACCTGAGAACAGCTCATCAAGGGGAATCTTAGGAGTCTCTGAATAAACGTCGAGGTTTTCGGCTATTGAAAGCTTCATTTCAATCTCGTCGAGTGAATAAGCATCAACTACCATGGGCTTGCCAAGAAGGGCCTTAAAGAGGTTTAATGCGTCTTCTCCAACGAGTGTCTGCTTATTATCAACGACGAGACATTCAGCCGCCAGCACCTTTGAGCTGTCCAGGAGTATTGTTATGTAGTACTTGCCGCGCTGATCCTTGGCGAATACTTTGAGAAAGGCTCCCTTCCCTTCACTGAGGGCTTTTTTGGCCAGCTCAGTGAGGTCTTTTTTTGATGTCACCACCACGTTCTCAACTAATGGGGTCTTGTCAGGTAACTGCATCCCCACCACCATTAGCTATATATACTCCCCATTCCGAATCCACATAAAGAACTTAGGGCGATGTCACGGTTTAGTATACCAGAGCCCCTATTTAAACATTGTTGTGCAGGACACGGGTGATGCTTATGAGAGTCCTTATCCTGGGTGGTGGGGCCCTTGGACGCTCAATAGCCGAAGCCCTCAAGGGAGAGTTCGATGTGGTTATCGTGGAGAAGGATGAAATCCGCGCCAGAACCCTTGAGGAGAGCGGTTTTCACGTTGTCCAGGGAGATTTCTCTTACACGGCCACGCTCCTAAAGGCCGGAATCGAGAAGTCCGAACTTGTTGTGATGACCACTATGAACGTGGATACAATAAAAAAGACCATATACGTGATCAGAACAAACAACAAGGACGTCCCAATCATGACAGTACTCCCGGACGATATCGGGCTGGACGAGCTCACCGAGAGCATAAAAGAGAGCTTCGAGGCCGATGTTAAGGTTGACTACGCCATATCCCCAAGAACTGCACTCAAGAACGCGCTCATTGATATGGTAAAGCAGATAGGAGAGAAGAAGAACGTAAACCTTCTCGTGAAAAAGCTCCTCGAGCTGAAAAATGAGGGTGACTCCCTCCTCATCGCCATGCACGACAACCCAGACCCGGACTCACTCGCGAGCGCCGCCGCGCTGAGCGTCATAGCCCAGACGCTCGGATTCAAGACGAAAATCGTCCACGGGGGCGAAATAACCCACCACGAAAACAGGGCCTTCATCAACCTCCTTGGCATTGACGTAACGCGCATCTCAAGGGGCTCTTACGAGATAAGGCGCTACCCGTTCATAGCGCTCGTTGACTGCCAGCCGAACGGGAACATCACAATCCTTGAGAGCTTGGACTACGAGCGGATTAAAATCATCATAGACCACCACCAGATACTCCAGCATCTCCCTGACATTATTCCAGAGGACGCGTTCCTAGACATAAGGCCCGAGGTCAACTCGGCTTCCTCAATCCTCGTCGAGTATCTTAGAGGACTTAACATACCCATCTCGCCGTCCCTCGCAACGGCACTCTTCTACGGCATCTACGTGGACACGAAGAGGTTCTCAAAGCTGAGCCCGGTCGACCTCAAGGCGATTGAGTTCCTGGCGGGAAAGGTTGACTACGAGCTCCTCGACAAGATTGAGCACCCAGATATAAGCACAGAAACCGCGGAAATCCTCGCGAGGGCAATAATGCACAGGAAAATCTACAAGAACGTCATAATAAGCAACGTGGGCTTCATCACGAACCGCGACGCCCTGGCAGAAGCCGCGGACTTTCTCCTCCGCCTCGAAGGCATAACGACCGTCCTCGTCTTCGGCATAGTGGACGACAAGATTGAAATCTCAGC